>CAYUOU010000024.1:0-44991 GCA_964446485.1 uncultured Desulfobacterales bacterium
CCTGGAAATCCAGGAAGACATCGTGCGGCAGGGCCTCAAGCTCTATGTCATCGATCGTCACGACCCTGCTAATTCAGGCCATCGACAAAATCAGCGGCCTGGATCGCGGCGCATCCATGGGCGTGGTGTTCACCACCCTCTTCGCCATCGGCCTGATCCTCATCCGGCAGGCCGCTGATCAGGTGGATCTCGATCCGGGGTGCGTGCTCTATGGGGCCATCGAACTGACGCCCCTGGATACGGCGACGATCTTCGGCCACGAGATCCCCAATGCCGTGGTGACCAACGGGGCCATGCTGATTGCCAATCTGGCCTTTGTGGTGCTTTTCTACAAAGAGCTGAAGATCACTTCGTTCGATCCTGCGCTGGCCACCACCATCGGCATCAACGCCAGTCTGATGCATTATCTGCTGATGACCCTGGTGGCCGCCACCACCATCGCGGCTTTCGAAAGCGTGGGAAGCATTTTGGTCATCGCCATGCTCATTGTACCCGGTGCGGCGGCCCATCTGCTCACCGATCGAATGGGCCGCATGCTGGCCATCAGTTTGGTTTTCGCCGCCCTCTCGGCAATCTTGGGGCATATCGGGGCCATCACCGTGCCCCGGTGGTTCGGCTTTCAGGACACGAGCACCGCCGGCATGATGGCGGTGGCGGCCGGCGTGCTCTTCCTGCTGGTACTCTTCTTCGCCCCCCGCTACGGCATCATCAGCCGTTTGCTCCGGCAGCTGCAGCTCGGTATGAAGATCATCGGTGACGATGTGCTGGGGTTTCTCTTCCGCTACCAGGAACTGGCCGCTGAAGGGGCCGCACCCGTGGCGGTGGCCGATGTGAGATCGGCGCTCAAGGAAACCCGGGCCGTCCATTGGGTGATCGGAACCCTTCGCCGCAAAGGATTGGTGCGCCAAGCGAATGGCGGCCTGGCCCTCACACCCAGCGGGATGGATGCCGGCAAAAAACTGGTGCGCGCCCACCGCCTTTGGGAGACCTACCTGTGCGACCGGATGGGCTTTTGTGAAACGGACGTGCACCGCGCCGCCCACAAGCTGGAGCACGTCACCGACGAGGCCATGACGCGCGCGCTGAAAACAGAAACCGGAGACCCGGCCATGGACCCTCACCAGCGGGCCATCCCGTAGTCGTTTACACGAAAGTTATCCCCATCGTTGCGTGGCCGTCATGGCGGCAAGGATTTACCCCATTGGCGGGGTTAATTTCGCGCTGGAATCGATGCGCTTGGGCCACGAATTGAAGATCTGAATCAACTCCCGAACAAATGCACACTCGCATGCGTTGGGGCAGGGCTCCATGCTGGTTCGCTTGAAGCAATGGCCCGGGCAGTCGTCGCTGCCGGTCATCCGTTCCTCGAAGATCGGACCCTCGTAGAGGTCTTGAAAGGCCGACACCGGCATTGCAAGCGTGCCCTTGCAGTGGTGGTTGAAGAAGAAAAGCCCTGTGGTGAGCGCCTTGAAATGCGCCTGGTATCCGATGAACTGAATACCAGCATCCGAGAGAAAGTCTTTTCGGGACAACCAGCAGCTGTTGCAAATCGGGCATTCCTTGAAGCACTTCGCTTGGTCCATCTATTTTCTCGTTTTGTCTGAATTCGCGTCCTACAGCCCAAACCGAGGCTACTCTAGTCACGATACGCAGCATGCGCAAGGCGCGATATGTTCCGCGCCGTGCCCGGGCGAGTGCAGCGAGACCCGGGATCCAGAAATCCCCATCCCCTGGATGCCTGCGAACGCAGCGCGTAGGATGGGAGGAGCGCAGCGGATCCCATCGATCAGGCCATAGAAAACATGAAGTTTCACAAAAGAAAATTCCGAATTAGACGTCAACGGACTCAACGAACTCCTTAAACTCAATAACTGCGGCGACGCAAGGGCAACAGCAACGGCAAACCCAGTCTCGCGCGGAGGCGCAGGGACGCAGAGAAAAGCAGGTTTTAAGCGCTTCGCGCCAACTTTGAACGTGGAGCCTGGAACTTTGAACGCGCCGCAGGCGCCAACCCGCAACCAGAAACCCGCAACGATAAGGCGTCATCCCGGGCCGCCCCCCCTTCGTCATCCCGGCCTGCCCGAGGCAAGCATCCCCCTTTTCGATGCAGCTTACCCGGCACCGTGACGGGACAGCATCGTACGGGCAAGACGGTGGCGAGGGGGCCCGCCGATGTGAGCGGTTATGGGTAGACGAGGGGCGGGATGGGGACGAGCTTGCGATTGCGGCCGAGGCAGACCATGTGGATGTCGGCGGAAACCGCCGGCTTTTGGCCGCCGGGGCGCCAGGCCTCTTGATGCCACACCTGCCGGTAGTCGCTGTCTTGGCGAAACCGGGAACGGACCTCCAACAGATCACCGAATTCGGCCCCGTCATGGTAAGACACCTCGGCCCGGTAGACGGCAAAACCGATTCCTTCTTCCTTCCACAGGCGCACCAGGGTCTCGGCGCCGATGACCTGCTCCCGTGCTCTTTCAAAAAATTTCAGGTAGTTGGCGTGGTAGACCACGCCCGAGTGATCGGTGTCTTCATAAAACACCTGGACGTTGATCATGTAATCCCGGCTTTGCATGGCGCGCTCGTCGTAAGGGGTGGTGCAATTGCGTCGCACCATCCTAGATGAATCATCATCTGTCAAGAAAGGGGAAAGGCCGTCTACGGCGTCGTTTATCGCGTGTTGCACCTCCGGGCGGTTTCGGCTAATAGCCACGGTCAGCCCGCCGGCCGGCCGCTTGCGGTGTCAGGTCGCGTCGTCATGTTACCCATCACACGGTCTTTGGAGATCCACCACCACTATGGGCATGCTCCCAAAAATGAAACACCCGGGATCCCGGCAGTGGCTCGATCGCTTCCTGCGGGGGTCCTTCGATCACTACAGCACCTGCCTGCCCTCGCGCATCGGCGGGATCACCGGATTTATGCTGCGCCGACTCTATGCCGGCGTTGAGATCGATGCCCACCAAGCACACATGCTGGGCAGCCTGCCCTCGGATGCGGTGGTGGCGTTTGTGAGCAAGCACCGCAGCCGAACCGAATACCTCCTGTACCACTCCCGGCTGTCTGGCGCCGGCCTGCCGTTTCCATCCATTGGATTCAACTACCGCGTGTTCCTGCTGCAACCGCTGATCCAGAATCTGCGGATTCTGGCGGCCCACATCATCCACTTCTGGCATTACCGTCGTGGCTGTGACCCATACACCAACGGATATTATGCCGAACGGCTCCTGAACGGGTCCGGCGCGTTCATCTCATTAGTTCAAAAGCGGGAGTTCATCAGGCGGTTTGTCAAGCTTGGGCCTGACCCTCTGCAATTTTTAATCGAACTCCAGCAGCAGACCGACCGTCCGGTGGTCATCATCCCCATGATCATGTTTTACGGACGGGCCCCGCTGCCCTCGCAACCCACCCTCGTGGACCTGATCTTCGGACCGGAGCAACGGCCCGGATTGCTTCGGCGATTGAACACCCTGATACGGAAACCGGAGAAGACGTTTGTCGAGATATCCAAGCCAATATGGCTCAAAGATATCCTCGCTCAGCCCGGATACAAGGGACGGAATACGGCCATTCAGGCGCTGACGCTTCGCCGGGACATCCTCCATCAGACCAACCAGCAGCGTCGCAGCATCACCGGCCCCATCAAAAAAACCCACATGGAACTCAGGCAGGACATCCTCACCGGGGCGCGGCTGCAACAGTTCATGGCCCGGTATGCCCGGCGCAGAGATATCTCGCTCCACAAGGCGCGCCGGGAGGCCATGAACTACCTGGACGAGCTGGCCGCACGGCCCACGCCCGTGGTTGTCGAATTCGGCCGAAGGCTGGTGAGCTGGCTCCAGAACCAGCTTTTTGACGGTCTCTCGGTGAACACCGCATGCATGGCGGCCCTCAAGGAAGCATCTCTGAATGGCCCCCTGATCATCCTGCCCTGCCACCGGAGCCACCTGGATTCCCTGTTGGTGTCGGCAACCCTGTACGATAACCATTTTTCAACACCGCTGATTTTCGCCGGAAAGAATATGGCGTTCTGGCCCATGGGCATCCTTTTCCGTCGGCTCGGTGCGTTTTTCGTCCGCCGTTCCTTCAAGGGAGCCTTTTTTTATGCCATGGTGCTCACGGAATACATCCACTGGATCCTCAAGGAAGGCCACCACGTGCTGGTCTTCATCGAGGGTACGCGCAGCCGCTCGGGCAAGCTCATGCCTCCCCAGGCCGGTATGCTGGCCATGCTGCTTCATGCCGTGAAAGCAGGGGCCTGCCAGGACATCAACCTCGTTCCCGTGTCCATCGGTTATGATCAGGTGCCGGAGGAAACGGCCTATCTCGACGAAGCCGAGGGCGGGAAAAAGAAACCTGAGAGCTTTCGGCAGTTGATCGGTGCCAGAAAACTTCTCAAACGCCGCTACGGTCGCATCTATGTCCGCTTCTCGCAGCCGCTGGCCCTCAGCGACATGCTGGCGGCGGAGGGGACCCCCATCGCGGACATGACCAGCAAAGACGTCAACCGCTTCTGCCACACCATGGGCGCGCGCGTGATGTATGCCATTGACAGTGAATCGATGGTCACCCCCCACGCCCTGACCGCAGGTGCACTCCTGGCGACTGCACGGCCCGCCGTGTCACGAAAACAGCTATCCTTTGCCATGGACACGTTTTTGGCACATCTGACCAGTCGCGATACAGAACTGGCAGACACCCTGCAAATGGACCCCGCCCGCGCCATTAACAGCGCCCTGTCGGACTACATGAGTCGAAAATTCATCGAGGCCACGGCATTGGCTGCTGAAAACCCTGAGAACGCAAGCGCCTATCGCATCCCCACCGCCAGGCGCGCCGGCCTGGCGTACTATAAAAACAACTGTATCAATCGTTTCGTCCCGGCCGCATTCACGTCGTTGCTGATTCTGCGCAAGGAAAGTTTCCAGTTTTCCACCGAAGCCCTCCACGAAGGATACGGTTTTTTGGCCGATATGTTTGCCGGCGAGTTCACTTACTCGCCAGATCACCCCCACGCCTTCACCGTGCGAAAGACGGTCAAGGCCTTCATCGACGATGCCATCCTCATGCCGCACCCCACCCTGCCGGACACCCACCGCCTCACCGCCGCCGGCTACCGCAAGCTGGCCCTGTTCGCCGGCTTGATCCGACCCTTTCTGGAATCCTACTGGGTGGCATTGGTATACGTGAAGGGGCTGCAACCTGGAAAAGCGAAGAAGAAAATGGACCTCAAACGCGTCCAGGCCACCGGTATGGCCCTTTACAAAAAACGGCGCATAGAATGCCGCGAGGGGCTCCTCGCCCCCAGTCTTTCCAAAGCCGTGGAGTATTTCAATCAGGCCGGGTTTTCCAGCAGCAATGATGCCGAAGCCCTCGAACAGGTGGAAAAGACGTTGACCGGGTTTTTGCAGACCTATTCCAACTAGTAGATATCCATCATTACCCACTCCAGAAACTGTGCGTACACCTCCCACACATCGTGGCCGTAACCACCGGCCATCAGGTAGGCGGAAGAGATGCGCCGCTCCCGAAGAAATGTATAAACCCGGCGGTCTCTTTCCATCATTTGGTCCAATGTGAGGCGAAGTCCGGCGGTGGACGGCAGGGCGTCCTTTTCGTAGGGATCGGCCCCGGACACCACCACGGCCACGTCCGGCAGCCCACCGCCAGAGAGGTCGTCGAGTGCGGCGCTCAGGCGCGGGATGTAGTGAGGTTCCTCTCCAGGGAAAATGGGTACGTCGATGTCGCTGGGAATATGTGAGGGGTTGGGGGTGCCGCCAGGCCAGACGGCAGGCTCGTCCATGGGCCAGCCGGCACCCATGTGGACGCTGAGCGTTGCAATGGAGTCATCACCTTGGGTCAGGGCAGCAGTGCCGTCGCCTTTGTGGGCATCCACATCGATGACCCACGCCCGGCGAATGCGCCCGTCTGTCTGAAGCCGGCGAATGGCGATGACGATATCGTTGATGGGACAAAATCCCTTGCCATGGGCGTACTGCGCGTGGTGCATCCCGCCACCGAAGTGAAAACAAAACCCGTGGATCAGCGCCAGTCGCGCGCATTGGAGGCTCCCTGAGGCCTTGGTGAGAATCCATTCGAAAAGTTCGGGCAGCGGTCGCACCGCGGATCGGGGGTCGTACCGGTGGTATTTTCCCGAGGCATCCACCAATTCGAAGGTTTTCATGAGTTCTCCGGCCACCGCGGGGGAAAGCAGGCGGTCCACATACGCGGCCTCATGCACCCGCAAGAGGTCCTCCCGGGTCAAGCGCAAGGGGCCCGGACGCCGAAGCCAGCGATTTGCCTTGGGCCCCAGGGTAGTGTGGGCCATCAAGTGGGCGAAGGCATTACTGGCTCGCGTGTCGTAAACCGGGATGGTAATGCCGAAATCGGCCAGACTGATGTGTAGATCGGGGTCATAAAGGATCATCAGTGTACTCCGTGTATCGCGTCCAGACACCCTCGATGTGGGTTGCAAATAACCTAAGCATCCCGAAGGCCCCGGCAACCCGGCTTTCGGCGCAGGCCGAAAAACCGCCGCAGCACCCCTGCCCAGCGTCTTCCAAAAAAACGCGATTGGGGTTAAGAGTGCCATGAGCATCAGCGCCACCCATTGCCGGCGATGGCCGCAGCGTGCCGTTGCCTGAGGCGGCCGGCGCCGCCAGGGGTCGCACTACCATGAGTTGTTCGGAGTGATCGATGTCGCAAAACCACCAAAAAATCGGAAATGAGCGTAAAAAAGGCGCCTTGAAAGCCGGCGAGGAGAACTACCGCCTGCTGGTGGAGAATCAAAGCGACCTGATGATCAAAGTGGACACCGAAGGACGGTTTCTCTTCGTCAGTCCCTCCTATTGCCGGATGTTCGGGAAAACCGAAGCGGAGCTCATTGGCAGCACCTTCATGCCACTGGTTCACGAAGAGGACCGCGAAGCGGCGGCCAAGACCATGAGGGGCCTCCACCAGCCCCCATACACGGCCTATGTGGAGCAGCGGACGCTGACCCGCAACGGGTGGCGATGGCTGGCCTGGGTGGGCACGGCGATATTGAACGACGAGGCCGAAGTGACAGCCATTATCGGTGTCGGCCGCGACATCTCTCTTCAGAAAGCGGCTGAGGGACAGCTCCGCGAGCAGGAACAGCAGTACCGGAATATCTTCAACACCGTGAATGACGGTCTGATAGTATCCGACCCCGAAGGCGTCATTCTCCAGGCCAATCCGGCGGCCTGCCGGATCTATGGATACGACGCCGATGAAATGGTGGGCATGAATGCCGCCACGTTGGTCCACCCGGACTCACACCACCAGCTCCAGCGGTTTATAGAAAAGACCCGCCAGGGTCTGCAGTTTCACGGGAAAACGGTCGATATCCGAAAAGACGGCACGCGCATCGACGTCTCGGTATCCGGCAGCCGGATTGATTTGAGAGGGCGGGATTGCCGCCTCGCCATCATCCGGGATGTGTCGGCGTCCCAAAAAAACACCGCCGCCTACACAGAGAAAGTGGCCCTCCTGGCACTCAGCGCCGATATCGGAAAAGCCCTGACCCGAACCGGCATCATCGAAGCGACCCTGCAGGCCTGTACCGAACACCTGGTGGCTCACCTCGACGCCGCGTTTGCGCGCATCTGGATAATGAACGGAAAGGGCGTTACGCTCGTGCTGGCGGCCAGCGCCGGCATAGTCACCCGCCTTGACGGCGCCCATGCACGCATCGCCGTAGAGAGCTACCCGTTCAAGATCGGTGTCATCGCCAGGGAAAGGCGAGCGATCGTTACCAACCATGTGCGGACCGATGCGCAAATTGAAGATCATGAATGGGCAACGCGGAAAGGGCTGACGGCGTTTGCCGGATATCCGATGGTGGTGGATGATGCCGTCGTTGGTGTCATCGGCATCTTTTTTAAACACCCCATTACGGCAAGCACCGTTGATGCCCTTTCCGCGGTCGCCGATGAAATAGCCCTGGGGGTGTTCCGCAGCCGCGCACAGACGGCTCTCGGGGAGAGCGAAGAAAAGTATCGGCTGATCTTCGATAATGCCAGCGACGCCATATTCATCGCCCAAGATGACGACATCAAATTTCCCAACAAGGCCACCTTACAGGCCATTGGCTACAGCGCCGATGAACTGGCCCACCTCAAATTGACCGAACTGATCCATCCTGAAGACCGGGAGGATGTCGTCAGGCGCCACTTGATGCGAATGAACGGCAAAGTGCCAGGACAGCCAAAACCCTACCGAGTGATCCGAAAAGACGGTCAAATCGTGTGGGTGGAGCCCAAAGCCGTCACGATTCAATGGGAAGGCAGGCCCGCATCGCTCAATTTTCTGCGTGACATCACCCGCCGCGTGGTCATGAAAGAGCGCATGGAACGCTCCCAACGCCTGGAAGCCATCGGCACACTGGCCGGCGGCATCGCCCACGACTTCAACAACATCCTGTCGGCCATCATCGGCTACACCGAGATTGCCATCATGGACGCCCAGGAACGCTCCCCCCTGAAGAAGCATCTGAGCAAAGTGCTTCAGGCCGGCGATCGTGCCAGGCACCTAGTGGAACAAATTCTGACGTTCAGCCGCCAGGGGGGTACCGAACCCAAACCGGTCCAAATCCGGCTCATCGTGATGGAGGCGCTGAAGCTGCTTCGGGCCACGCTGCCCGCCACCATTGACATCCACCGGCAGTTAAAATCCAATGCAACCGTTATGGCCGATCCCACCCAGATTCATCAGGTGGTGATCAACCTGTGTACCAACGCCGCCCAGGCCATGCAGCAGGGCGGCGGCAAACTGACGCTGACATTGGAAGCGGTGGATTTGGGATTCGATTTCGTCTCGCAGCATCCGGACGTGAGCCACGGCAGGTATCTGCGCCTCAGCGTCGAAGACACGGGGCCCGGCATCCCCGAGGGAATTATAGGGCGGGTGTTCGACCCCTTTTTCACGACAAAGGCCACGGGGGAAGGCACCGGCCTTGGGCTGTCGGTGGTCCATGGCATCGTCGCGTCTCACGGCGGGATGGTGACGGTGGCGAGCAAGGAAGGTGCGGGCACCGTTTTTCATGTCTATCTGCCCGTCATCGATGCCGATGAACCTCGCCCTTTAAGCCAGGAAAACCCGCTGCCGCTTGGCACCGAACGTGTGCTCCTGGTAGATGATGAGCAATTTCAGGTGGATATAGGCCGACAACTCTTGGGACGCCTGGGGTACACGGTAACAACCTTCACCGACAGCCGTGAGGCCCTGCAGCACTTTTTATCGACACCCGAGGCCCATGACATTGTCATCACCGATATGACAATGCCCCGCATGACCGGCGACCAGCTGGCCCTCAGCATCCTCGCCGCCCGCCCAGAGACACCCATCATTCTCTGCACCGGCTACAGCGACCGCATCGACGCAGAGAAAGCGGCCGCCATGGGCATCAAGGGCTTCGCCCTGAAACCCATCATCTTCAAAGACATCGCCCGCCTCATTCGCAGCGTACTGGACAAATCGTAGACCATTATACGACAACCGGCAAAGCCGATGGCGTCTCGCCTGGATCCCTGTGCAAAGCGCCGCGTTTGAAAGGCAATCACCTGCATGACCGGCGCTGTCATCTCTTGACGAAAGAATGTTGGTTCAGTTGACAGAGAGACGGTCGAGGGTGATTTCCCGGCAGCGGTGCTCAATGGCCATAAGCGTTCGGAAGGCGTCCCGGAAATCGACGGCGCCGGTTGTGAACACACCGTGGCCGTAAACCACGGCGCCCGTGGCCTTTTCAAGCGCCTGCGGCACCGTTTGGCACAACCCGTAGCGTCCGGTGCCGACTTCCCCTGGCACGATGGGAACACCGGCCACCTCGCGCGCCCTGGGGCACCGCCGATGGCAGTTCCCTTTTTCCGGACAGGCCGTTTCACCGCAGTCCATGCTCATGATCACGGCGAATCGGGGATGCCCATGGAGAATGGCCCGCTGCCGGGTGCGCGAAAGAATCCCCCGGTGGGCCGTGAGCTCACTCGAGGCGGTCACCGCCGCGCAGGAGGAGCCGTCCAGGGGGCACGGATCGATGCACCCTGCCAGCGCATCCAAGGAACTGGCCGTTTGTGAAATGTACAGGATCTCGCCCAACCGGTAGGAGATGTTGCCGAAGAAAGAATCCACCAAACCATGGGAAACGGTGCGGCGACCGGCCTGCGCCATGGCGCGGTATACCGACTCGGTCGATGTCAGAGGGCCGGCGATCCAGTCGCTGGGCGGTTTGTCCTGAACGGGAGGCAGCGACCCTATGACCTGGGCCACCCGATCACGCCGGCGGGCATCAAGGGTCCCCGCCCGCACTGCTGACAGCGCATCGACAAAGTATTTCACAAAGGCGGCAAAGCACACGGAGCTGAAAACAATATAGGCCTGCTCCGGGGTGACGGTGCCGCAAGTCACCACCCCGTGCCCGGGAACGATGAGGCTTTTGCGGCGGCGCAAGGCCGATACGATGGTCGATTCGGAAAGGGTCTCGGCAATGGGCAAATCATGTAGGAAGGTTCGTGTCTCGGTATCCCGGGGGCGGATCACCCCGTCCACCGCTTCCCGTGCGAGGTCATCGATGATGTCACCGTAAGGGGCCGCCGGCCGGCAGTACAGCAGCGAAGTGATGCTGAGCCGATCGAAAACCCGATTCAACATCAAAACCAACGGATCGTCCCGGCTCCATGCCGGTTGGTCATCCACCATCCCCACCAACGGCGCCCCCGCATCCGCCAGACCGGCGGCCACCAGTTTCTCCGCATATTTGTCAATCAATCGCGCCATTGAAGCCCCAAGGCGGAAGCCTTTTCCAGGGTGGGTCGCCCCTCCGGCGTCAACCCACGGATGCGGTAGTACTTCTCCCGTGCTTTCAGGAATTCACCGCGGTCGATGGGGGGGATGTGGAGCCCCTCCCCTGAACTCCCGCATTCTTCGAAAAACCGCTCCGGCAAGTCGTCGTGGCGGGCATCGAAACCGTTCCGCGCATTCATCATCCGCTCCCGATAGACCACCCGTTCCCCGGCGGCCAGCAGATCCTGACCCGTGGTGGCCTCACCGGTGACGGCGGCATACACCCGGGCGTATTCTTCCAGAGAGGCGGCCAGGAAAACAAATTTGCATGTCGTCAGGGAGTCTGCCATGGCATTGGCGTCTTCGGCGATTTTAATGATGCGGGCTTTGCCGTCAAAAGAAAAACGATCGGTGGCCACCGGTTTGCGCAGGATTTCATGAACGATGGGATAGGCCTGGAGGTGGCAGCCGCCACGTGTACTGGTGGCGTAGGCCAGGGCCATGCCATAGGCCCCCCGCGGATCGTAGGCCGGCAGCGCCAGCCCCTTCACGTCCATCAGAGGGTATTCCGCGGACCGATCATCGGCTGCGGCGTCATAGCGCCCGATTTCGCCGGCAGTGCCCCGGCCATGAGCCATATCGGTGAGAGCGGCAAGCAGTTCGCCGGGGTTGAAGGGCCGCCCCCGGTGCTCGGCATATGCCGATAGGGCGGCGGCGGCAGAGATGGTATCCATTCCCAATGCGTTGCAAACGTCATTGGCCTGAATGACAGCGTCCAGGTTGGTATTCTCCACGAGTGCGCTAAAATGGGACATGGTCTCGAATTCGGGAATGGCCTGCCCCGCCGGGGTCACCTGCTTGCACCGTATGTGGCAGCCGCTGCAGCCCGTGTGAGCGGGGGTGCAGGCCTGCCGGTACGACCAGGCATTCATTCGGCCGGCAGCCTCGAACCGGGTCGCCCTGAAATTCGCCGTGGGCATCATTTTACGGTTGTCCATGAGATCGTAAAGCGCTCCGGTGCCGAAACGGGCAATGCCCAGTTCACCCATGAGAATGGGGGACGCAGCAATGAGGCGGTTCACATCGGCACATGCCGCGGCAAGTTCACCCGTATCAGCGACGGCGGTCTTACCGGTGCCGGCAACCTTGAGATATTTGAGGTTCTTGACCGCAAAGGCCAGCCCCAGGCCGTTTCGGCCGGCAGCGTAGTGCGCATCGACCATGAGGCTGGCAAATCGCACGCCGTTTTCCGCCGCCGGGCCCACTACCAGCCGGCTGCCCCCTGGGCCGAGGGCCGCCATGGTGGCAGGCACACTTCGGCCTGCCAGCGCGTGGGCATCGACGAGCCGGCATCGGCCGTCGGCAATCTCGATGCCGGTGAGCCGGTCGCACTTTCCGGTGACCACGATGCCATCCCAACCGGCGCGCTTGAGCTGGGTCGCCAGGCGCCCCCCCACCGACGTGTGACCAACGGTGCCGGTGAGGGGCGAGCGCGACATGATGCACATTCTGCCGGAGGTGGGGGACGGGGTATTCACCAAAGGCCCGGTGAACAAGAGCAGCGGCATCCGGGGATCGTCCCAGGAGCGCGCGGCGTGGGGGGCGAGAAAATGGCCTGCCACGCCGCGCCCCCCCACGGACTGCCGGTAGACCGCCTCTGGAATGCTCAGCGGTGCGGTCGTTCGCCGGGTGAGATCAATATGAAGAACAGCGCCAGCCCAACCAAAATGGTCCACCGGATGCTCCTACGCTTCGGGCGGGGGATACGAAATGATCGACCGCCGCCGGCGCAATGACCGATCGGCATCTTCGCCGCGCGGTCTGATCGTCCGCAAACCGCGGTCCTGATGCGAGAATACCGGTTACGGCTCGGTGTCGGCCGAAGATTTCTCGATGTCGATGATCCGGCTGCCGCCCCGATACGCCAATGTTCGATACCGCGTGATGTTCATCAGTCTGCTGGTAATTTGGCGCAATTTCTCAACGGCGTCCAGCACGTTTTCCAATTTCGGCAGGAGGGGGTGATCGCCGGGCAGATCCATCTGCAACAACTGTGAATAGCCCATGATGCTCTGAAGAGGTTGATTGAGTTCGTGGCACACGGCACCGGCGGTTTCCAGGACGCCCTGAAGCCGCTCATTTTCGCGCCGCCGTTCCTCGTCGCGAATGCGTTCGGTCACGTCGCGGATGAGACCTCGAAACCCTGTCGGTTGCTCGTCCGCATTCAGAATCAGTGATGCAGTTAGTTCCACCACCATGGTGCGGTGCTCCAGGTCGACTTCGAATTGCCGTATTTTGGAGGGGTGACCGCTTGAAAACACCCGGTTGAACACCGCGAACATCCGTCGGGCCATTTCTTTGGAGGTGTAATCGCGATTGTCCATGGTGAGCAGCCGCTCTCTGCTGAGACCCACCATGCGGCAAAGCGGACTGCTGACATAGGTAAACCGGCCCTGCAGGTCGACTTCGTAGTACCCCTCTTCGATGCGTTCGAGAATGTCATGAAAGGTGACCTTTTCACTTTCCACAGCGGCTTCCGCCTGTCGCCGCGCCGTGATGTCCGTCAATGACCCCACACTTTGGCCTGTCCCCGGAATCGATCCCACCCGAAGCAGGATGTTTTTCCGCTCGCCGGATCGGTCGATAAAGGTAAATTCGTACACCTTGGGCGGATCATCCGGGACGCTGCGCCGGCGGTAGTGGTAGGCCTTCATGCGATCCACGTCGTCGGGGTGGACAAAACGGGGCCATCTCATTTTCCCTTCGATGGCCTTCTTGGAATAGCCGCTCAGCCGTTCAAACTCACGGTTGACCTTGGATATGGTGGTGTCAGCCTCCAGGATGACGGTGGCCGTGCCGGTATTTTCAAACACGGCGCGATAATGGTCGTCATTCCAAACGAGCGGGGCGGATACGGGGTTTTCGGTCGTCATCGCCTTCTCTTGCTTACGTGATGGGTACATGCCCGGTGGGTCGCCGGAGCCGTGGCAATGGCGGCCAAACACGGAAAGGGAGCCTACGCCATTGAAAGCGGCCGGTCAAGACACGGGTCGGTCGACACTGCCGCCCAAGCGATGACAGTCCACCCCCGTCCTCAGACAATTTTTCACCGACTGGATGGAAAGCAGGGGGTTCACTGGACCGGCGCCATGAGCCGGGCGATCTTCACCGCCATTTTGAACCACAGCGGTCTTTCCGTGAGTTCCCGGGAAGTGACTTCCCGACAGTATCGCATGTCTTCCACCAGCATCCGGCGCACTTCGGTGGCAAAGGCATCGTCGCCGAAAAGCAGTGTGATTTCGAAATTGATTCGAAAGGATCGGTTGTCGAAGTTGGCCGTTCCGATGGTGGCCACGGCGTTGTCGACGATCATGACCTTCTGGTGCATGAACCCGGGCTCATAGCGGTAGAATTTCACGCCGAAGGGCTCGGTCTCCTCGACGTATGAAAACGATGAAAGCCAAACCAGCAAATGGTCCGGTTTTTGCGGCAGTATCACCCGCACGTCCACTCCCCGCATGGCCGCGAGCTGAAGCGCGGAAATGACCTGCCGGTCCGGGACGAAATACGGGCTGGCAATCCAGATGCGATGCCGGGCAGAATTAAGGGCCAGCAGGAAAAACAACGTGCAGGTCTCCACTTCGTCGGCCGGCCCCGTAGGCAATACCAGGACCGGCATGTCTCCGGTGGGGGCGCGCCGGGGGGTCCAGTCAAGGGTCGGCAAGGTGTGGGTGGCCCAGTGCCAGTCCTCGAGAAAGGACAGTTGAATGCACTGGACGGCCGGCCCCTCGACCCGAACATGGGTGTCGCGCCATGGACCAAACCGCCGGCTTCGGCCCATGTAGTTATCGCCAACATTCAAGCCGCCGACAAAGGCCACGCGCCCGTCCACCACGACGATCTTTCGATGGTTGCGAAAATTGATTCGAAAGCGGTTGAGCCAGCCCCGGGTGGTGTTAAAACTGCTGGTATGCACGCCGGCGGACCGGAGGACGGATAGGTAGGCCTTGGGCAGTTTTCGACTCCCCATCTCGTCGTATAGAAAATAGACCCTCACGCCGGCAGCGGCCCGTTTTACCAGGCGCTCCTGAAGCGCCCGCCCCAGTTCATCGTTGTAGACAATGAAAAATTGAACTAGAATATAATCCTGCGCCGCTTCAATGCCTTGAAAAATGGCACCAAAGGTTGCCGCCCCATTCACCAGCAGATCAGCACGGTTGTAGCGGGTGAACGGCATGGCCGCCAGTTTTTCCAGCAGCTTGATCTCGCTCTGCTGGCCGGCGAAACTGGCCCGAATGTCTGGCGCGCAATTCGCCAGGGCTGCAGCGATATGGTTGATCTCGAGGTTGCCGGCGCGCCTGGCGGAAACGTAGCCGCGAAAGCGGCTGTGCCCGAAACTGAGATATAGGGGGAGGGTCACAACGGGAAAGGCAATCAGCCCGAGCGCCCAGGCAATCGTACCCTGGGCGGTGCGCCCTTTCATGATGGCGTCCATCGCAGCGGCGATGGCCATCACCTCGATGAAGGCGTAGGCAACACCCAAAAGGATCAGGATATCAATATCCAGCATGGCCAACCATACCCATTATTTGCGCAGGTACGGGGCGCTCGCTGATACTGCGCGGCCCCCTCGACATCACCATACCGGGAAAGGTGAACGGATACAATAATCAAGCACCATGGGCCGCCAAGCGGGAAACCGGAAGGATCGTTTTTTCGTGACGTTGGGGTCAACTGTTGTCCGCTGAAACCCGAACGCAAGGGCAAGTAACCGAACGCGTCCGGCCGTGCCGGACGTAAAAAACAGCCGTGATCATGCGAGGCCAATAAAGTCCTTGATTTCCCGGTGACGGAAAAAGATACTGTTGCAAAAAGTGAACATCCACATGGAAGACAAGACAAAATGATTACCGATGCAACGATCCTGGTTGTCGACGATGTCCGCAGCAACCGCTACTTTCTCGTCAAGCACCTCGAAAAACAGGGGCTTCAGAACATTCTCCAAGCAGAGAACGGCCGGCAGGCCCTCGACATCATGGCCCGTGAGAGCATCGACTTGGTTCTGCTGGATGTGATGATGCCTGAAGTCGACGGATATGAAGTCCTCCAGCAAATGAAATCGCAAACTGTACTGCGGGACATCCCCGTCATCATGATTACCGCCGTGGACGAAATGGAGAGCACGGTGCGGTGCATCGAGTACGGTGCCGAAGATTACCTCCCGAAGCCGTTCAACCCAACGCTGCTGACCGCCCGCGTGTCGGCGAGCCTCGAGAAGAAGCGATTGCGGGATGTTGAACGGGAGTACCTGAGGCATTACGATGCCGGGACCGGACTGCCCAATGCAACGCTCTTTCTCAGCCGACTGACTGACGAAATCGAACGTTGGCAATATCACCACCACCTGTTTGGACTGCTTTTTCTAAGGATGGCGCGGCATCAGATGCTGGTGGAGAGCCTGGGCCAGAAGGAGGCGGAAGCCTATACCGTCAATCAGGCCGCCAAGCTCGAAAAGGCGCTGCCCCCCGGCGCCCTTTTGTCGCGACTGGGGCAGAATGAATTTGGCATTCTGCTCTACCATGTTCACCACCCGGCGGCCGCCACCACGCTGGCCACTGCGTTGCTGGAAGCCCTCAACGATCCGGTCCGTATTGGAACACACGACATCACCGGCCGGATTCACATCGGTCTCGCTTTCAGCTCCAGCGAGTACCAGCACGCCCAGGAGATGGTTCGGGATGCGGGGCTGGCGGCCAACACCACCGGCATGGCATCCGGCTATCAGGTATTCGACCAAAAAATGCATCAGGACGCCATGCGCCGTCTGACGCTGGAACCGGAGTTGCGGCGCGCGGTGGCGGACAACCAGCTCCGACTTTACTACCAGCCCATTGTCAACATGGCCACCGAAAGGATTATCGCCTTCGAAGGGCTGGTGCGCTGGCGCCACCCGGAAAGGGGAATGATTCCCCCGGACGATTTTATTTCCCTGGCTGAAGAAACCGGGCTGATCATCCCCATTGGCGGCTGGGTGATGGAAGAAGGCTGCCGCCAGCTGCGACAATGGCGAGAGGCCTTTGCGGACAGGGACGATCTCAAGCTGAGCATTAACGTCTCAGCCAGCCAGTTCAGCGATGCGTCGTTTCTATCCGTTCTGGAAAACGCGCTGTCCACTGCAGGACTGCCCGGCAATTATCTCAAGATAGAACTGACCGAGACCGAAATCATCGACAACCCTGATCAGGTGGAAGACATTCTGAAAAAAGTCCGCCGCCTTGGTATCACAGCGGCGCTGGACGATTTCGGCACCGGTTACTGCTCACTGCGCTACCTCCACCGGTTCCCCTTTCAAACCATTAAAATAGACCAGTCTTTCGTCAGAGGCATTCACGAAGACGAACGAAACCAAAGCATTGTCGAGAGCATTCTGCTCCTGGCGCGCCGCCTTGGAATGGAAGTCATCGCGGAAGGGATCGAGACGAAAGTGGAGCGCGACGTTTTGAAACACCTTCGCTGCGAACTTGGCCAGGGCGCCCTATACCGCATGCCACTGCCGAAGGAAGAGGCCGAAGGGCTGCTGGCAAGGCAGACAGCCGCCGAGGTCTGATGGTTTTTCACTCCCCCGTGCATCGTCCATCCCTGATTGTCAGAGCAGATTGATCGCCAGCTCGGAAAGTTCGCTTCTCTCCCCTTTTTCAAGGTTGACATGGGCGCATAGCCGCTGGTCTTTCATCTTTTCGATGAGATGGCTGAGGCCGTTGGATTGGGTGTCGAGATAGGGATGGTCGATCTGGAAGATATCGCCGGTGAAGACCATTTTGGTCCCTTCACCGGCCCTCGTGATGATCGTCTTCACCTCATGCGGGGTGAGGTTCTGCGCCTCGTCGATAATGAAGAAAATCTTCACCAGACTGCGCCCCCGGATGTAAGAGAGCGGCGTGATCACAATCTTCTCCTCTTCGAGCATCTCGCTGATGCGGCTGCGCCCGTTTCCCTTGCTCGGCAATTGCTCCTGAATTACGGCAAGGTTGTCGTAGAGCGGCTGCATGTAGGGATCGAGCTTGGACTGGATATCCCCCGGCAGGAATCCCGTATCCTTGTTGCTGAGCGGCACGGTGGGACGGGCAATGAAGAGCTGACGATAATGCCGCTTTTTCTCCAGTGCGGCGGCAAGGGCCAGCAGCGTTTTCCCGGTGCCTGCCTTTCCGGAAAGGGTCACCAGAGGGATGTCCGGGTTGGTCAGGGCGTCAAGGGCGAAGGCCTGCTCGGCATTCCTGGGGGTGATCCCATAGCAAGGGTACTTATCAACTTTTCGGATCATCCGTGAGATGCCGTTGAAATGCGCCAGTACAGACTTTTTCCCGTTTCGCAAGATCATGTACTCGTTGGGCAGGGGCGCTTCGCTGTCGCCCATGATGGATGAATCGATTTCGTAGGGGTAGGCATATAACTGATCGATCACCGTTTCCGGCATGCCCTCTTCGATTCGCGCCCCCTTGTATAGGTCGGAGAGGTTTTTCACATGATCGGTGGTGTAGTCCTGAGCCATCAAACCGATGGATTTCGCCTTCATTCTCAAATTGACGTCTTTGGTAACGAGGATGACCTCTTTCTTCGGGTTCTGCTCTGCCAGAACGAATCCGGTATTGAGGATGTGGTGATCGGGTTTTGCAGGAGAGAAATTGGGTTTCAGGGTGGGGTGAAATTCGCTTTCAAGCTGAACGCTGATGCTTCCCTTTCCGATGCCGATGGGGATGCCGCCGTTGAAGATGCGGTCCGAGCTCAGACTGTCGAGCGTTCGAAGGAATTCTCTGGCGTGAACATTCAAAGAGGCTTTGCCGCGCTTGAATTGGTCCAGTTCTTCAATGACGACAATGGGTATGACGACGTCGTGTTCTGCAAAGTGGTTGATACAGGTGCTGTCGTGGAGAATGACGTTGGTATCCAGGATGAAAGTCTTGTGCTGTGCCATATATTTGTTCACCTTTTGGCTGTTGGCGTTTGAAAAGTCTTGGTTCGTGACCGGATGACCGTTGCCACCAAACAGAAAACCCCACGGTGGCGAAGCGGCCCATGGGGTTCATTCGAAGAAGCGTCAATTGGCAAGTTAAAGAAACCGGTCATAATCGATCAACGGTATGCGTCGTTCTCCGACCGCCACAGCCGCACAGTGTACGCAGGCGACTGCAAAGTGAAACGTATCGTCACAGTTGCACGATATATAGTGGCTGTCAACACCTGAATACCCCATATAGTGGCATCTTCCGGATTCTTGATGATAATGGCATCAATCGATGATTCGCCGATTAGGGCAGGGTTAGGATAGCGTGTGTTCCTTTTTCACAGGTGTAGTCGACAGCGGCACCGTCATTGCCAATTTTGTTGAAAGCCGTTAAAAAAGGCGCCGCTGGATGATGCGAGCCAAGCCTTCAGACGGCGAAATAGAGCGCCATCACGCCTTCTTGGACAACCGTGCTTTGGAGTGAACATGGCCCGCTGGATCCAGCATCTCATGGGGCGCCCGCCCGGCAAACGCCATCCTGTACCGTCATGATCGACCTCGGATCGGCTGCTGCGTACGCAAGCCTTTTTTTGACGAGTTTTCTTGCGGCGACGATATTGCCGCTGGGCTCTGAAGCCATGGTGGTCGCCATGGCAACGATGGGCTTTCCACCGATGGGGCTCTTTGCCGTCGCGACCGTTGGCAACACGTTGGGCGCGGTCGTCAACTTCGGCGCCGGGCGATTGGGGGAGCGCGCCCTCAGTCGCCGCTTTAAACCATCCGATTTGCCTGCGCTGAACAATGCCCGCAAAATCATCCATCGATGGGGGGCGCCGGCCATGATTCTTGCCTGGGCACCGATCATCGGCGATCCACTGACGGTGCTGGCCGGCATCGCCGGTATGCCGTTCTGGCGGTTTTTCTTCTGGATGGGGTTGGGCAAGGCGCTTCGGTATGCGATCTTGCTCGCTGCCACCGATCAGGCGCGGCTGTTGCTGGGATAGGCGATTCAGGGCCGGTGGGCAGTGATGCCACACAATTCTCGCGTTAAATGCCCGTTTGAGATCCAGAAAGGACCAAAAACGCTGACTGGGCGTCACTTTCGAAGCCGATATTGCCACAGGACTGCGATTAATGGGGATTCTCTATTGACATTCATCCGCGATTCTTTAGAATACTCGGTGTTTACGGAGGTCAAGGCGGACGCGAACCCATCAATTAGGAGGAACAGATGACAAAAGCAGAGTTGATTGAACAAATGGCCAAGGATGCCAGTATCACCAAAGTCGCCGCCCAGGCGGCCCTCGATTCCTTCATCGCCAATGTCACCAAGGCGCTGAAGAAAAAAGACGGCAAGGTCACCCTCGTCGGTTTCGGCACATTCCAGAAAATGCGCCGCAAAGCCCGCAAGGGGCGCAATCCACAAACCGGTGAAAGCATCAAAATCAAGGCATCCAACGTGGTTAAGTTCCGACCGGGCAAAAAACTCAGAGACGCCATCTAATCAGTTTTCTCGGCGGCTCCGACCGATACCCCGGATAACGCATTGCCGGGCTTCGGTGAAGATACTCTGGTTGAGGTCATTCGGCGGCGTACCGTAGGCGCGGGCCTTTCCCCCTACCGTATGCGATGAAAAGATTACAGAAAGCGGCAACGGGTACGCCCCGTTGCCGCTTTCTTTTTTGACATGGGTCAAAGACGCCGCCCCCGACAAAAGGTATCCGGATAAAAACCATATCGAGCGCGAAACGAGCGAGGCCAAAAATGAAGTGGACGAAAGAAGCAGAAGCCGCTGTTAAGAAAGTGCCGTTTTTTGTTCGCAAGCGCGTCCGGTCGCGCGTGGAAGCAGAAGCCGAAAAGGAAGGAAAACAGGTCATCACCGTGACCGAGGTGACGGCCACTCAACAGCGCTATCTCACATCCATGGAAAAAGAGGTGCGGGGTTTTCAAGTGGAAAGCTGCTTTGGACCTGCCGGGTGCCCCAACCGCGCCGTGCACGACAGCGAGGCCTTAAGTGCAGCTATTGAACCCGTTTGCCGGGATGCGGATCTGCTGAGGTTTTTAAAAAGGACCGTTGCCGGACCGCTCAAATTTCATCATGAATTCCGGATCACCCTTGCCGACTGCCCCAATGCCTGCTCCCAGCCGCAAATCAAGGATATCGGCATCATCGGAGCGGCGTTCCCACGCGCGCCACCCAGGACCCCTGCAATGCCTGCGAGGCTTGCGTCTCTTCCTGCAGGGAAGGTGCTGTGTCATTGGATGGCGACCCGCTGATGCCCACCATCGACAGCCAGCGTTGCCTGGCCTGCGGCCGCTGCATGGCGGTGTGCCCCACCGGCACGCTGGTCGTTGGCGAGGCTGGCTACCGGGTTCTTGTGGGTGGCAAGCTGGGACGGCACCCGCAGTTGGCGGTGCCGCTGCCCGGTATTTTTGCGGCCGACCAGGTCGTGGACATTGTCCGCGCCAGCATCGCGCTCCACAAGGAAAGAAGTCAAGGCGGGCAGCGCTTCGGCGAACTTCTTAATTCAGATGATCTGGCGCATCTGTGCGCCAGGACCGACAACAGCCGGCAGTAAATCCTTACCTCCAGCCCTTTACCGCTTCTGATAAACGCTCGGCTCAACGTATTTAAGCGGATGGGTCAGGCCGCTAAGGCTTTCGGCGCCGCCGATGATAAAATATCCCCCGGATTGCAGCGCCTGGCTCAGTTTCTTCACGACGAGTTCTTTGGTGGGATTGTCAAAATAGATCATCACGTTTCGGCAGAAAACCATGTCAAACTGCCGGGCGGGCGGCTGATCCTTCAACAGGTTGAAATGATCAAAAGAGACGAGTCTGCGGACGCCGTCCTTGACCCGGATATAGTCCGCCCACTGGTTTCTGCCCTTCTGAAAATAGGATTTCAGCATGGGTTTGGGGATGTTGGCCACAGCCTGGTAGGGATAAATAGCCCGGCGGCCTTTATCCAGGCATGTCTGCGAAATATCCGTGGCGAGGATGTTC
This sequence comes from uncultured Desulfobacterales bacterium, assembly GCA_964446485.1. GTDB lineage: Bacteria > Desulfobacterota > Desulfobacteria > Desulfobacterales > JBDRRP01 > JBDRRP01. The sequence goes on from CAYUOU010000024.1 coordinate 21,803, forward strand.
GGGGCGAACCCCTGGGCCAGGCAATATGTTGCCAATGAGTAGGGCTCTTCACCGCTGGAAGACGCCGCGCACCATATGCCAGGCCTACTGGCGTCGAGGTACTTGAAGCTTCTTGATTCCCTGAAAAAATAGGTGTGGTTGGTCGAAATCGCGTCGAGAAACCGCAGCAACTCGTCCCCATCGCGCTGCACCAGAGCCAAGTACTCGGCAGCAGGAAGATCCCCAAGCACGCGCAGGCGCTTGGCGAGACGGGCATTGAGCAGTTCCCGCTTTTCCGGCGTGAGATTGATCCCCGCTTCCCGGTAGACCAACTCGCAAAATGTCTTGAACTGTTTTTCGGTGAGTTTTTTCAATTCGCCGTTCCTACGAAGGCAGGGAAAACGGCGCGCAAAAGGCTTCCGCGGTATCGCCTGCATCGGGCTACCCCCTGCGGTGGCAGCCGGCGGACGCTCGGCGCACAGCGAATGCCCTCAGGGCACCCGGTGGCTGGGTTATAGCGTACCCCCCGGTGCTGTGTCAAAAGCGGCTGATGCGCCGCCCCTCGCCTCTGACCGGGGCGGGTGCTCAGTTGCAGATCTCATGACGCAGGACGTCGCCCCGGGTGCTGATGGTCACCGCTTCCAGCGGCACGGATTGCCCCGAACGTTCCAGGGCCTTTCGGATGATCGCGGACAGCCCCGAACAACATGGAACCTCCATCATCAGGGTCGTGATGCGTTCGAGGCCCGCAGTCGCAAAAATCTCGGTGAATTTTTCGACGTACTGGTCGGCATCGTCCAACTTGGGACAGCCCACCATCAAAACTTTTCCTTTGAGATAGGTCTGGTGAAGGTGTGGAAAGGCAAATGGAACGCAATCCGCCGCCACCAGCAGGTCGGCCCCCTTCAGAAAAGGCGCTGTCGGAGGAATGAGACAAATCTGCACCGGCCAGTGTCTCAGAGCGGAGCCTCCGCTGCCGCCTTTCGGTGCCGGCGCATCGCTGTGTTCGCGCTTGTCCATTTGAAATAACTGCAGCCCAGCCGACGGACATCCGCCACCGGGCTGGCCCGGACGGTGAACCGGCTTCTCGGCGGCCGGGGCGTTTGGCCGTGCGGCGAGGTGTACCTCGACGGCGGCTTCGTCAAAGTCGTCTGCCTCACGCTCGATGACGGTTAAGGCCCCGTTGGGACATTCTCCCAGGCACGCGCCAAGCCCGTCACAGAGACGATCGGCAATCACCCTGGCCTTGCCGTCGACGATCTCCAACGACCCTTCGGCACACGCGGGCACACACTGACCGCAACCGTCGCATTTCTCTTCGTCTATCTGAATGATCTTTCGCATTACTTTCATTGGGGTCTCCTCTGAACAGGCATCGCCTGCCCGCCCTGAAACGGTTGACGTCAACTGAAGCATTCTCAACAGCCAACACACAATGCCTGCCGGCGGTGCTATGCTTCGATTCGCTGGATCGTTACGACGGGAGCACGGATCGGGCTTCCCTGCGGCCCCTGTCGGTGAGCAGCATGTCATCGATTGCGGTCGTTGGGGGTTGCGTCGCTCCGACACTGTCCTTGATGCGGTCTTCCAAAACGGCAATTTGCTCGGCATCATGAACCGCCAGATAATCGCTGTCAGCTTTTTCTCCATTGCCATTCCCGGAGATGCGGTAGGCGCGAACGATGTCGCAAACGGCATCGATCATCGTTTCGGGCGCACCCAGCCGAACGAGGATGTCGCGGGCAGCCGAATCATCAGCGACCGTGGCACCCGCCACAGGCGTCTCGACATCGGTGTCTCCGACATGAAGCAGGTATGCCGCAGGGATAATGACGGCCAGGTTGCCTCCCAGATCCCTGCCGATGCGCTCCGCATATCGCGCCACTCGCGTGGCATGTCCAATCTTTCTGAAATTGGTCTTGAAATGGCGCTTGACTTCGATCGCGACCCGATCCTTTAGAAGATCTTCTTTCTGAGCCAGAAGCTCTGGGGGAAGGTCTCCGATGCACTGCTCTGCATACTGGCAATACGATGCACAGCCGAAATCCATTTTGGGATTGAGAAAGCGATGACCGCAGTTGCCGCATTTCCGTGTGGTGTCGTCTTTAAAGAATTCCACACGGCGCTTGCATTCGGGGCACGGCGCTTCGAAAATGGCGCCGGCCTTCCAGTATTGGGTGTCTTGACCGGGGCATTTCATGGGCTCACCTCCGGGAAAGGTCGTTGTCGGGGCCTCGCAGCAGCGACGCCCCGCAACGATCCGACGTGTTATCCGAGAATCGCCTTCAGGTCCTCGTCCGGCGTTCCGATGGGCATGATATTGAAGTTCTTCACCAGCACATCGAGCACATTGCCCGAAACAAATGCCGGCAGGGACGGCCCCAGACGGATGTCTTTGATGCCCAGGTGGAGCAGTGTCAGCAGAATGACACAGGCTTTCTGCTCATACCATGACAGCACCATGGACAGGGGCAGATCGTTGACGCCGCAGTCGAAGGCTTCGGCAAGTGCCACGGCGATCTTGATGGCCGAGTAGGCATCGTTGCACTGCCCCACGTCCAGCAGGCGGGGGATGCCGCCGATATCGCCAAGTTGCTTGTCGAAGAAGCGAAACTTACCGCAAGCCAGGGTCAACACGACACAGTCGCTGGGCACCTTCTCGACAAATTCGGTGTAGTAGTCACGGCCGGGTTTGGCACCGTCGCAACCGCCCACCAGAAAGAAATGGCGGATGGCCTTGTTTTTAACGGCTTCGACGATGGTGCCGGCGACGCCAAGAACGGCATTGCGGGCAAAACCGACCATGACGCTGCCCTTATCCGTATCGTCGGCGAAACCGGGCAGGGAGCGCGCCTTGTCGATGACGGGCGTGAAGTCTTTTTCAGCGATATGCTGCACCCCCGGCCAACCCACCAGGCCGGTCGTGAAGATGTTGTCCTTGTAACTCTCGCGAGGCTTCTGGATGCAGTTGGTGGTCATCAAAATGGCGCCGGGAAATGCGTCGAATTCCTTGGCCTGATTCTGCCATGCCGTTCCGTAGTGGCCATGAAAGTGATCGTATTTTTTGAGCTCGGGATACCCATGGCAGGGAAGCATTTCGCCGTGGGTGTAGACATTGATCCCCTTGCCCTGGCTTTGTTTGAGAATTTCTTCCAGGTCCTTGAGATCATGGCCGGACACCAGGATGGCCTTGCCCTGCTTGGCACCCAGTGGCACGGATGTCGGCACCGGATGCCCGTAGGTGCCGGTATTGCCGGCGTCCAGCAGTTCCATGGCCCTCAGATTGACTTCGCCGCAACGCAGATTCAGCCCTACCAATGCGTCGACGCCCAGACCGGTGTCCAGGGTGGCAGCCAGGGCTTCGTGGACGAATGCGTACACCGCGTCATCTTCCTGCCCCAGAATGCGGGCGTGGTCGGCGTAGGCGGCCAGCCCCTTCAACCCATAAGTCAGCAACTCTCTCAAAGAAAGGATATCTTCGTTGATTGAAGGGTCCGCCTTGATGCCGACGCCCTCGCCCTGCTGAACCAGCCCGGCCATCGTATCGGCCGGGACGAAGGTGGCGGGACCATCGGGCACGGCGGCCACGAGGCGCTTGAGTGCGTCCCTGTGGGCGGCTGCCTGGCGAATGAGCGCGACGAAACGCTCCGCATCGAAGTCCACATTGGTCAGGGTTGAAAACACCGCCTCGCAGGTGAAGGCATTGACGGCGGGGTCCACCGGCTTGCCTTCCTTTCGGGCGGCCACCGCCAACTGGGAAAGCCCCTTGACGGTGTGAAGGAGCAGATCCTGAAGTGCCGCCACCTCGGGCTGCTTGCCGCAGACGCCGATCTTGGTGCAGCCTTCCCCTTTTGCCGTTTGCTCACATTGAAAACAAAACATATGGTGCCTCCTTGTGGTGATGGGGGTAATCGTAACCGCTTTTCGGGCAAGTCGTTTCTCGCCATTGATGGTGCCAACTTAACCCCCACCGCTCATCCTCGCCTTGACTTAAATCAATTGGGGAGGATATTTTGCCGGCAATATGAAAAAAATGATCGACATTATCGCCGCTTCCCCCCTTTTCAACGGCTTGCCGGCAGACCAGATGGCCGCCATAGGGAAGATCGCCGTCACGCGCAGCTACTCCAGGGGCGAAACCCTCTTCTCGGAGGGCGATGACGGTGTCGGCTTCTACGTCATGGTCGAAGGGCAGGTCAAAGTGTTCAAGCTCTCTCCGGAAGGAAAAGAGCAGATTCTCCATATTTTCGGAGCGGGTGAGCCCATTGGTGAGGTCCCCGTATTTACGGGAACGCCTTACCCGGCCAGCGCCGAAACGTTGGCCGCCAGCCGGGCGGCCTATTTCCCAAAAGCCGACTTCGTGCGGCTCATCGCCGCCAATCCCACGCTGGCCCTGAACATGCTGGCCGTGCTCTCCCGGCGGCTCAGGCAATTCACCGTACAGGTAGAGCACCTCTCCCTCAAGGAAGTCCCTGCCCGCCTGGCATCGTACCTGCTGCTCCTGTCTGGAAAAACGCGGCGTACGAGGGTCACGCTCCCCATTTCAAAAACCCAATTGGCCAGCCTTTTGGGCACCATCCCCGAAACCCTGTCGCGCATTCTCACCCGCATGATCGCTGGCGGGCTCATTCGGATGGACCGCCGCCACATCGACCTGATCGACCCGGAAGGACTTGAAGCGCTGTCATTATCAGGGAAGCTCGAGAGCCGCTGACAGTTCGGGGTGGTCTGGCGGCAGTGAGACGTGGCGGCGGGATATAACGGGTGCGAATTGTTGTGCCGGCGGCCTGCAGCACCGGCACAGGGGGATGGTTCCCGTGGTGTGAACCGGTCCTTAGGACTTCAGTTTGCAGGCCTCGTCCCACTCAGGACAGGCATCGGCCATTTCTGTTTCGTATTGCAGCATGCACTCACCGCATTCCAAATGGACATTGGGGGCATCGCCGAAGCGTTTTTTGATCTCTTCCTCGGAAAGATGCTGCACGGCACTGCAGCCGCACTGTGGACACGCCGTTTTGACACGATACTTTTTGGTCATTGAAAGCCTCCGTAGGTGTTATGGTGGGTGTTTTTAAACCGATGGATACCTATCTGTGAAGGCGTAGTTTAGCGCGTTCGGCGTATTTTCTCAACCAGGCGTCCCGGTCAACCAGCGGTTTCGTCTGCCGGCGGCGGCCCCAGCACCTCGTTGATCACCGCTTCGGAGAGTTCCCCCTGGGCCGTCAACACCTCACGGACGGTTTTTCCTTGCGCCAGTGCCGTCTTGGCGATGCCGGCGGCCCGGTCATACCCCACATGGGGCACAAAACCGGTGACCAGCGCCAGGCTTTTTTCAATATAGCCGGCACACGCTTGGCGATCGGCCTCAATGCCGGCGATGCAGCGTTGAGAGAATAGGTCTGCGGCCCGGCTCAACAGTGAGATGGACTGAAGCAGGTTGTGTGCAATGAGGGGAAGGGCCACATTCAGTTCGAAGAAACCGTTTTGCCCCCCCAGGGTGATGGCGGCATCGTTACCCATCACTTGGGCTCCCACCTGAATGACGGCCTCGGGAATCACCGGGTTCGCCTTGCCCGGCATGATGGAGGATCCCGGCTGCAGCGAGGGGATGACAATCTCCCCGATCCCACTGCGGGGGCCTGAGGCCAGCCACCGGATATCATTGGCGATCTTCACCATGGAGACGGCCACGGTTTTCAGGGCGCCGCTGGTCTCCACCGCCGTGTCCTGCGTGGCCTGTGCGGCAAAATGATTGGGGGCTTCGATGAAAGGCAGCGACAGATCAGCCGCGAGTTTTTCGATGGTGCCGGCGGCAAAGGCCGGGTGGGTGTTGAGCCCGGTGCCCACGGCCGTTCCTCCGAGCGCCAGCTCGGCAAGACGCGGGGTTAGGGATGCCAGGCGCGACAGCCCCAGTGCCACCTGCCGCGCATACCCGGAGAACTCCTGCCCCAGGGTCATGGGGACGGCATCCTGGAGGTGGGTGCGCCCCAATTTTCGGACGTCGCTGAACGCCGCGGACTTTTCCTCGAGGGTGCGGCGGAGTCGTTCCATGGCCGGCAGCAGACTGAATTGGATCTCAGACAGCGCCGCCACGTGAATGGCAGTGGGAATCACGTCGTTGCTGGACTGCCCAAGATTGACGTGGTCGTTGGGATGAACCGGTGCCTTGCCGCCCCGCACCCCGGTGAGGATCTCATTGGCCCGGCCGGCAATGACTTCGTTCATGTTCATATTGGTGGAGGTCCCGGAACCGGTCTGGAACACATCCACAACAAATTGATCGGCAAGCCGCCCCGCGAGGATATCTTCAGCCGCGCGCATCACGGCCTCGGCCAGCCGTGCATCGAGCAAACCTAAATCACGGTTGGTCTCTGCCGCAAACCGCTTGATCCGCGCCAGTGCGATAATCAGCGGTGTCGGCATCGTGAACCCGCTGATGGGGAAATTTTCCACGGCGCGCTGGGTCTGGGCGCCGTAGTAAGCCGTTTCAGGCACCTTCAGCACCCCCATCGAATCACGTTCTTCTCGGTGTGACATCATCCATGTCTCCGGGTTGGGGTCCAGGCGGGCGCCCCTCGCGCAACATGCCGGGGCACCAAGACATTGAAAAGGGTAAGAACGCACGCCGGGTTTTCAATAAAACATCTCACTGAAAATCCGTGCGCCCTGGAAACGCTCATCGATCACGTGGGTGGCATCCCGGATCATCTCCTGGCGACCGCAGAGGTAAAAATCATAGTTGCCACTCGGCAGCTGGCAAGAAAGGTATCGGGTCACACGCCCGGCGTAGTCGGTGACTTCCGGCGCGTCGCCGCCGCTGATGCAGGCCGTATACGGCACGCGGGCCTGTTGGAAAGTCTCACGGTAAAACCGATCCGCGGCAGCGCCCACACCGTGCAGCACCAGATAAGGGCGGCAGCGGATCAAGACCATGGCCCGGAACGGCGCAATGCCCGTTCCGGTGGCCACGAAGACGGCCGACACCTGCGTCGACTGATAGGAAAAATGCCCGTGCGGCCCGCTCATCATCAGCGTTTCGCCCGGCACCAGGCAAGACAGGCCCGGTGTCACCCTCCCCTGCGGGAAGCGCCGAACGCAGATGGTTAAGTGGTCGTCCGTCGGAGAAGAGGCAATGGAGTAGTCCCGCGGGTCGTCGACCCAATGCACCCGCAGCCGTTGGCCGGGAACGAACGTGAACCCGCTCGGCCGCTCAAGGCACAGCTCGAAAACGCTGCCGCTAAGCTGCCGGTTCCCCAACACCGTTGTCTGTAACAGGCGTTTGTCCATATTTTCCGAAGAAGATCAGGCTTCCCATTTGGATTCGCTGACACCGAGAGTGTGATTGCAAAAGCGCGCCAGCACGAAAAGGTAGTCGGAAAGCCGATTCAAATACACCAGGATCGGAGGCATCGCCGGGTCTGCCGCCGTCGCCTCGGCCATCAGGGATACGACGCGGCGTTCGGTGCGGCGACACACCGTCCGGGCCACATGAGCCCATCCAGCCGTGGGGTGCCCGCCGGGAAGAACGAACTGTGTCAGTGGCGGCAGGACCGCATCCAGGGCATCGATGGCAGCCTCCAGCCCCAAGGCCTTGTCTTCGCCGAAGGGTTTCAGGCCGTCGGATGCCAAAGCGCCCGGGGTCGTTGCCAGCCAGGCGCCGATATGAAGCAGTTCGCCCTGGATGCCGATCAAAGCGCGCCGGCACTCGGCGAGCGGTTCCGGAAGAACGGCAACCAGCAGACCCAGGATGCTGTTCAGTTCGTCAATATCCCCATAGGCGGCGATCCGCCGGTGGGACTTGACGATCCGCTCGCCGCTGAAAAGGCTGGTCTTTCCCTTATCACCACCGCCGGTATAGACTTTCATCTGGGCTTCTCCATGGTCATTTGGTTTCGGTGCTATCGGGTCTCCACCCATAAATGCCCCTCCCCTGACGGAAGGGGATGGGGGCGGGGGCAAACCGGCATAAGATTATCCTTACTTATCGGTGGCTTGTCACTTTCACCCCAGCCATCTCCCATCAAGTGAGAGGGAGCATGAGGCTTCCCATGGATGGGCACTATCTACCATTTTCAGAGCTTGGCGCGTGTTGCCGCATGATGGACACTACCTCGTTTCCATAAAGCGGGTCGCCCAGGCGGCGATGACGCTGCCCACGTATAGGGCGTCCTCACGGCGGCTGAGCAAATGGTCAGCGGTATCCAGGGACACGAAGCTTTTGGGGTGTCGGGCCGCTGTGAAAAGACGGACAGCATTATCGATGGCCACCACATCGTCGCCGGGGGCATGCATGATCATCAGCGCCCGGTCCATGCGGGACAGGGCTTCGCCCATTCGGACCGTTGTCACATCGTCGACAAAACCCTTTTTGATCGTGACCGCTTTACCGGCGATCTCCACGTTGGCATGACCCTCCGATCGAATCTGACTGAGGGATGCGCTCAAATGCCGGGTGACATGGGCGGGCTCGGCCGGGGTGCCGATAGTCACGACGGCTCGACTTGAGGGGATGGCGGCGGCGGCCCGGATCACGGCAGCGCCCCCCAGGGAGTGACCGATGAGCAGCCGGGGCCCCTCAAAGCCGTCTTCCAGGAACCGGGCCGCCGTGATGAGATCGACCACGTTGGAGGAAAAGGTGGTGTCGGCAAAATCACCGGCACTCTCCCCCAGCCCGGTGAAATCGAACCGCAGTACGGCGATCCCCTGACGAGTGAGCGCCTTGCCGATATGGTACGCCGCCTTGACGTCCTTTCCGCAGGTAAAGCAGTGGGCAAAAACGGCATAATAATCCGGTGCCCCGTTTTCGGGAAGGTCCAACAATGCCGACAGCGGCAGTCCATCAGCGTTGGTAAACGTCAGCTTCCTGACGGCCATGGCGCCTCCTAGTGTCTCAGGGAAACGATAGTGTACGGCACCCGAGCCGTCAATTCAATAGCCTGAAGAACGCACTGCGGCGGCGCGGCCAAGCCGTCCGGCGCCACTGGTAGCACGAAGACGGGCGCCGAGGCCATGCGGCATGGAGAGATGGGGGAAGGATCGATGATCGGTGGTACCGGTCAGGGGACCACCAACACCGGGCAGGGCGCCGAGTGCAGCACCCGATGGGTGACGCTGCCAAGCAGCAGCCCTTGCAGATGGGTTCTGCCCCGGGAGCCCATGATGATCATGTTGCATTTTTCGATCGTGGCGGCCCGGCAGATCCCTTCAGCGGGCCGCCCCTCAAGGACACGCTCGGTGAAGCGCACGCCGCCGGCTTCCAACTGTTGGCGATAGGGAATCATCAGCGCTTCGGTGTTACTCGTTACTTGGTTGTATGCCGCCTGTAAATACGGCTCCCCCAGGTAAAGGGGAAGCGCTTTGCGACAGTGCACCAAAACGACGACCGCCGACATCAGACCCGCCATCTCCACGGCGGTGTCCACGGCCTTGGTAGCGTGATCGGATCCGTCAACGGGTAGCAATATTCGACGTGATTCCATGGCATCCTCGTAATCTGAGACGGTATAATACTCCACAGCCGGCGCTAGGCCGCGGCGCTGCGTTCCGCATCATTTGCGGCAGCAATGGCTGAGATCACTGCGCTGACAGCGGCTTCAACGGATACGGCCGAGGTATTGATCAGCAGGTCGTAATTGGCCGGGTCCGAAATGTCGGCATGAAAGTATTTTCGGATAAACGCCTTTCGGTCCGACTCGGTTTTGATCACGCGCCGCCGGGCGAGTTCCTCGGAAACACCGAATTCTCGGGAGACATTCCGAATGCGGTCCTCTCTCGGAGCAATGATACGGACGCGAAACCGCACCTCCGGCGGCAAAATGAAACTGGCCCCCCGCCCCACGAGCACGGCGTGGCCATGTTTGCCGATGGCGCCCACGACGCGCATGAGGTGCTGAAGGTAACGATCGGGCCAGAGGTGCCGGGAATCTACGAGAGAGGCAATCCACTCGTCCAGGACGCTCAAACCCTTTTCGTCAAGGGTTTCCATGATGCAGTGGTTCAGATCGGCGCTCTTGGCCATCTCGTGTAGGACTTCCTGATGAAACATGTCGTAGCTGAGTGCCTCGGCGATGCCTGCCGCCACCAGGCGCCCGCCGCTGCCGGGCTCTCGGGAAACCGTGATGACCTGTGGCCCGGCCGCGTGCGGCGGTTCCCGTTTTCCGAGCTGCCAGGCACGGCATTGATCTTCGACAATGCGCATGATGGATCGATGTTGTGCTTCCATGGCGCCTCCTAAGGTTGGGGGGTGAATACTTCGTGCCGCCTAAAATCATACCCTCCGGACTCGCGATCAGGGGGCTCAGGCAACCGGTAACGGCGGTGGCAAACGAGATAGCAGGGGGCGGAAACTTCGATGCATCGACCAGGGGGAAGCGTATCGTAGATGTACGATACTATACACGTTTGGCAGCCATGTCCATAAAGGACCCGGCTTTTTCTTGATGAAACGGTAAAAAATAGCAAAAAGGACGATTTCGTAACATGTTCGAGATACGGCTTGCGAATCCTGAGGAATGCGGCGTACTTACAGTACGCCGCCATGACGAAGGATGACGCGTAACGCAGATATCGGACTTTTTATGGAACCGTCTTTCTTGGCGCCCCGCGTATCGAGAACCGGGGAAAAATGACCCGCCGAGATACCTGGCAGGACGGCAAAGCACCACCGGTGAGCGCCATATTCGCAGGACGGCAAAGCACCACCGGTGAGCGCCATATTCCCCGAACGTATCAGTGGCACTGACAGTGGCACTTTGATACCCACACGACAAATAACCGATTAAGTTTACAGGAAAATACCCAATTCCGAGTATGCTTTCGGAGTTGACCCCCCCGGTGAACTGTGACTTAATGTCCAACGGTTGCGAAACCCGTGATGGGTCTTTTCGTGACCCTGGCACGATCCGCCGCAGTCGGCCGAAGGCCTTTCTGCCAATGCCGCGCAGCGGCGAAAGCACCGCCACCCTCGAGGACTCCCAGACATGAGCATTCCTGAAACCTTGAATTTCCAGTACATCGAGTCACAATATTCCCAGTGGAAGAAGCACCCAGAGGCCGTGCCCCCCGACTGGCACCATTTCTTTCTGGGTTTCGAAATGGGCCTGCAGCAAGTCCCGGCAGCCAGCCCCGGCACCGCGGGTGCGCCGGCGGCCCTGACCCAAGCCCGCGTGGAGGCGCTCAAATACCGCTACCGTGACTTGGGCCACCTGCTGGCCTGCATGGACCCCCTCTCTGCATGTCCTGTGAGCCATCCGCTGCTGGAACTGGCCGCCTTCGGCCTGTCCCCCGAAGATCTTGAACGGCCGTTTGTCACCCGGCGATTCGGCCGCGAAGGCACGGCACCGCTGAAAGAAATCGTTGCCGGACTTCGGGAAACATACTGCCGCGCCATCGGCGTGGAGTATATGCACCTTCAGGATCCAGAAGAACGTCAGTGGCTTCAGGATCAGATGGAACCGCTGAGAAATCAGCCGCCGTTGACTTCAGAAGACCGTCAGCGCATTTTAGCGCAGCTCACCACCGCCGCCGTTTTCGAACAGTTTCTCAACAAGAAATACATCGGCGTAACCCGCTTTTCACTGGAAGGCGCCGAAGGGCTGATTCCACTCCTTGACGGGGTCGTGCGGCAGCTCGCCATCGCCGGCACGGAAGAAATCATCCTGGGCATGGCGCATCGTGGCCGGTTGAACGTGCAAGCCCATATTCTCAAGCGCCCTTACAGTGAGATCTTCAGCGAATTTGAGCATTGCTACGACCCATCGCAGCTGGTTGGCGCCGGCGATGTCAAATATCACAACGGCTATCTCGCTGATCTCACCACTGCCGACGGGCATCCCATCCGGATGTTTCTCGTCAACAATCCGAGTCACCTGGAGGCTGTCGACCCGGTGGTGGCGGGGATCGCCCGGGCCCGTCAGGAACTCAAAGGGGCCGACTCCGAAGGGCGCATCGCCCCGGTGCTGCTCCATGGAGACGCCGCCTTTGCCGGTCAGGGCGTCGTCGCCGAAGTGCTCAATATGTCGCAATTGGCCGGGTATCGCTCCGGCGGCACCATCCACGTCGTCATTAACAATCAGATCGGTTACACCACCCTTCCCGAAGAAGCCAGAAGCACTCGGTACGCCACCGATGTCGCCAAGATGATCATGGCACCCGTGTTTCACGTTCATGGCGAAAACCCCGAAGCACTCTTCCATGTATCCCGACTGGCGGCCGACTACCGGTCGCGCTATGGAAAAGACGTGGTGGTGGATTTCATCTGTTACCGTCGTTTCGGACACAACGAAGGCGACGAGCCTTATTTCACTCAGCCGCTCATGTACCGACAGATTCGTGAGCGCCCCCCGGCGTACCAGCTTTATGCCGATAGCCTCATCGGTGAAGCAGTGATCCGTCCCGAATCGGTCACGGCCGTCGTGCAGCGCGTCAACGAAACCCTTGAGAAGGAATATGACGCCATCCACGACAGTGTCTGCGCATTTCCCGAAACCCGCTACTTCGAGGAGTGGGACGCCTATGACGGCACCGTTGGCGGCACGGAGACTGATACCGGCGTGGCGACGTCCCGTCTCAAACGCGTGGCCGAGACGATCAACCGGGTCCCCGATGGGTTTGCGCTCAACCGAAAGCTGGCCGCCCTGCTCAATCGTCGATTGGAAGCCGTCTCCCGTGGGAGCGATATCGATTGGGCCAATGCGGAAGCACTGGCCTTCGGTAGCCTCATCGCCGAGGGAACCCCCATCCGACTCAGCGGACAGGATGTGGGGCGGGGCACGTTCAGCCAACGCCACAGTATTTTATTCGATACAAAAACCGGCGAATCGTTCATCCCCCTCAACACCCTGCCGGACACCACGGCCGCTTACCACGTTTACAACAGCCTGCTGGCCGAGTACAGCGTCCTGGGTTTCGAGTACGGTTACGCTGTGACCCGACCCGAGGTCCTCACCCTCTGGGAGGCGCAGTTCGGTGATTTCGTCAACAACGCCCAAAGTGTCATCGATCTGTTCATCGCCGCGGGTGAATCCAAGTGGCAGCGGCGCTGCGGCCTGGTCATGCTGCTCCCTCATGGCTGGGAGGGGATGGGGCCCGAGCATTCCAGCGCGCGGCTGGAGCGGTTTCTGCAACTGTGCGCCGAAGAAAACATGCAAGTCTGCTACCCGACCACCCCCGGGCAGTATTTTCACCTGCTCCGTCGGCAGGTCCGCCGAACGGTCCGCAAACCGCTGGTGGTCATGACACCCAAAAGCCTGCTGCGCCACCCCAGTGCGGTGTCCACGCTCACCGAATTGACCACCGGCGGCTTCCGGGAAGTCCTCGACGATACCGTCGACGGCGCGGCCGTAGACACGGTGCTTTTTTGCAGCGGCAAAATTTACTACGAGCTGGCGGCACGCCGGGACGCACTGGAAAAAACCCGCACCCGGATCATCCGCCTTGAACAATTCTTCCCGTTTCCTGAAGCGCCCGTGCGAGCGATCGCGAAGCAGTACGCCAAGGCGAAAAAATGGCACTGGGTCCAGGAAGAGCCAGAGAACATGGGCGGATGGCGCTTTGTCCGCCCCCTGATCGAGTCCGCCATCGGGAAATCGCTGAGCTACGTGGGCCGTCAACCGGCGGCCAGCCCGGCAACCGGATTTCCCGCCATCTACCGGCAGCAGCAGACCGCCATCATCGATGAGGCGGTCGGTCCTCCGCCGGATGCCCACGTCACCGGATAAAGCCCAGGAGCCCCAAATGACCATCGACATCAAAGTACCCAGCGTAGGTGAATCCGTCACTGAAGCCATATTGGCTGAATGGTTCAAGAAAGACGGTGACAGCGTTGAAAAAGACGACGTGCTGTTTGTCCTTGAAACCGACAAGGTGACCCTGGAGGTAACGGCCGAGGCCGCCGGCCGTCTGAAGATTCTGGTGGTCGAAGGCGAAACGGTGGCCATCGGCACCGTGGTCGGCACCATCGATTCTGCCGGCGCGGCAAAGACCAAAGCCCCGGACACCGCCGAAAAAACGCCGCCACCGCAGAAAGCCGAAGCGGCCGCCCCAGCAGCGGCGCCGACACCTCCCCCCGAGACGCCCTCCCCGACAAGCGATGGGAAGACGCCGCCGACAGACACGGAGACCGCCTTGTCACCGGCGGTGCGTCGTCTGGTGGCGGAGCACGGCCTGGATGTATCCGCCATCACCGGCTCCGGCCCCGGCGGTCGCATCACCAAGGGGGATGTGCTGCTTTATCGGGAGCAGGCCCCCCCCGATGCCGCCCCGCCAGCGTCTGCGCCGACCGCATCGGCAGCGGCGAACACCACACGAAAACCCATGACACCCATCCGCCGGCGCATTGCCGCCCGCCTGCTGGAAGCCAAGCAGAGCACGGCCATGCTCACGACCTTCAATGAAATCGACATGGGCCGAGCCATGGGCATTCGCAGCCAGTACAAGGATGCGTTCAAGAAGAAGTTCGACGTCTCTTTGGGCTTCATGAGTTTTTTTACCAGAGCCTGCGTCTCGGCCCTGCAGGAAATTCCTGAAATCAATGCTTTCATAGACGGCGACGATATCGTCTACAACCATGGGCAGCACATCGGTATTGCTATCGGCAGCGAAAAAGGGCTGGTGGTGCCGGTGATTCGGGATGTCCAGAACATGGGCTTTGCCGACATCGAAAAAGCCATCGTCGCTTATGTGAACAAAATACAGGCCAACCGGCTGAGCCTGGCGGATCTCGAAGGCGGCACCTTCACCATCAGCAATGGCGGCGTTTATGGCTCGCTTTTGAGCACCCCCATATTGAACCCGCCGCAATCGGCCATCCTTGGCATGCACAAGATCGAGAAGCGGCCGGTGGTGGTGGACGATCAGATCGTCATCCGCCCCATGATGTATGTGGCGCTGAGCTACGACCACCGCATCGTGGACGGCAAAGGGGCGGTGACGTTCCTCAAAAGGGTCAAGGAGTTCATCGAAAACCCCGAACGAATCTTGATGGAGATTTAACATCATGGCTGAGCAATCGACCTACGATCTGGTAATCATCGGCAGCGGGCCGGGAGGATATGTAGCCGCGGTCCGCGCCGCCCAGTTGGGCATGTCAGTGGCCTGTATTGAGAAAAACGAGTGTTTAGGAGGGGTGTGCCTCAATGTCGGCTGCATCCCCAGCAAGGCGCTGCTCGATTCCAGTGAATACTACCACTTGGCCAAACATCAAATGGCCGCCCACGGCGTCAAAACAGGCGATGTCCGTCTGGATCTGAAGACCATGATGGCAAGGAAAGACCAGGTGGTGGCGGATCTCACAGCAAACGTCCAGAAGCTTCTGGAGAGAAACGGCATCGCCATCATATATGGAACGGCCAGCGTTCTGGCGGCCGGCACCGTATCGGTGGCGCCTTCTTCGGGAAAGGGCGACAGCAGAGAATTGAAGGCGGGGAAAATTTTGCTGGCCACCGGCAGCGCACCGGTCACTGTCCCGGGCCTTGAATTTGACGGCAACCGCATCGTCAGTTCCACAGAGGCCCTGGCCTTTACTTCCGTCCCCAAAAAGCTGGGCGTGGTGGGCGGCGGCTACATCGGATTGGAACTGGGATCGGTGTGGAACCGCCTGGGTTCTGAAGTGACGGTCATCGAGATGCTGCCCAAAATTGCCACCGGCATGGACGGACAGGTGGGGCGGACGCTGGACCGTCTGCTCCGTTCTCAAGGAATGGTGTTCAAGATGAACACCCGTGTGGAAAAAGCCCAGGTCAAGGGAAACAAGGTACAGGTCACGCTGAACACGTCAGACGGCAGCGAAACCGCAGCGTTTGATCGGCTTCTGGTGGCGGTGGGCCGCCACCCCCTGACGGAAGGGCTCGGCCTGAAGGGGGTGGGTGTGAAGACCGACCCACGCACCGGGCAGATCATCGTTGATTCGACATACCGGACTTCCGCAGCGGGAATCTATGCCATCGGCGATCTGGTGGCCGGCCCCATGCTGGCCCACAAGGCCTCGGCCGAAGGCATCGCCGCCGTGGAGACCATGGCCGGGCTTCCGGGCGAAGTCAATTACGACGCGGTGCCGGCGGTCATCTACACCTGGCCGGAAGTGGCCAGCGTCGGACTCACCGAGGAGCAGGTCAAGGAGAAGCAGATCCCCTACTGCACGGGCAGCTACCCTTTCACCGGCGCTGGCCGAGCCCGGTGCATGGGCGAAACCGATGGTTTCGTCAAAATCATCGCCCACAGCCGAACCGATCGGATATTGGGGGTCCACATCATCGGCCCACGGGCCGCCGACATGATTTCCGAAGCCGTATTGGCGATGGAGTTCGGGGCCAGCAGCGAAGACATCGCTCGCACCGTTCACGGGCACCCCACATTTGCCGAAGCCCTCCAGGAGGCGGCCATGGGTGTCCGAAAATGCTCCATCTACGCCTCATAAATGAGCGCTCGCCCGGAAAACAACACCCGGGCGAGCGCTCATTTGTTTTGGAGGGGCTGAAATCACTGCGGTCTAAAAACAGGGCGTGGTCCAAACACCGCTCGAAAGGGTCAGACATTCCTTGACGAATGGCCCCCCCGGGGGGCACCCCCCAATGATAGGCGCTATACGCAGAGCTATCGTTATTCCCATCTCCCGTGCCACCCTTTCCATTCCAAGGTCAAGCGTAATTAGCCTTGTTCTGTCGCCCTATATAGTTACCAATAGGCCGGATCAAGTCCGGCATTACAACCGAAGGGTTTTTTACGGGGCTATCAAGACTGGCCCAGCCAACCTTCTGGCATTGCTGGTTAATTCTGATTGCAAGGACATCAATCTCCGGATGCCATTTTTCTCAGGATATAAATAGCCTCTTCTATCCCGATCCTCCAGTCGCTGTTTACATCGCATTCCATCGTGAAAACGATCTCGGCCTCCTGGTTGGTGAGTACTTTCATGCACAGGATTGCATCCTTCAAATCCATCTGCAGGTCACCGTTTAGATCGACCCGTTTTTCCTGGGACTGCATGCCAAAATTTTTCAGCAACACACCTCCTGAGCCAATGGTGATCCACGCGTCGCCGGTGGAAACATATCCCGGCGCCACAGCGGTCATCATGAAATTGCCTGCCGGGACCTGCCCCAGATAATACCCGCCATTGTCGCTTGTGAAAGTAATCTGGCTTCCTGCTTTGACAGTGGCGTTTTCAACCGACTGGCCCGTCGCGGCGTCAAAGACATAACCGTAAATCCATCCCGGCCACACGGGGTTGGTATAGTTGGTTTCAAACACCCCGACATTGGACTCCCGAATCGCCCCATACGGATCGATGGCCTGGACCTTCCAGTAGTATGTGTTCAGGTCCTCAACCCCGTCCTCTGCACGTATCAGATGAGTGCTGTTCGGGAGCCCCTCTTTGCGCAGGGTCAGGGCCGCTTCGAACGAAGTGCTGCATTTGCAGAGCAGGACCGTGTATGTGAGCGCGTCGGCGTTTGGATCAACGCTGTCCTGCCAGTCCAGCTGAAACATCTGGGTAGTCATCGTCGTCTGGTCGCTGGGCGCCAGCAAGGCGAATTCGCTTGGCGGGTCATTGCCCTCCTTGGCCTTGTAAACCGTGGAACTGACCAGTGTAGATACGTTATCCGTCTCTGCATCCTTGGCGAAATAGAAGACCTGGTAGGTTCCAGGTTCGTTGAACGCCTCAAGGGTTGCCCATTCGTAGCGGTCCAATTCCGCGTTGTAGGTCTGGTATACGTGCTTTTCCAGGTCCGGGTCGATCTGTCCGGTATCGCCGGGATCGACCTCCTCGGAGGCCGGCGGCTTGATCTCCACCCAAATGGTCGACAATCGGTCGTTGTCATCCACCCGGGCCCAGAGCGATGCGGCATTGTCACCGACACCCAGGAACAGGGTTTCAGTGACTTTCGCAACCGACACGTCGCCCGGCGCATTTCCGGTGGCGGGATCGATGCCGACCTTGAGCGTCCGGCTCAACAACCCGTCACCACCAGGGCCGGGCAAGTCGTTGGCGCCGACGCCGTCGCCAGAGTCGTCTACCAGGGGATGCTGCGCCGAGCGGTCGTAGAACGGGGCGTTGGGGCGGCCCTCGCCCCGTGCGGTGTAGATCTCGGTAAGCCGCGTGGCCTCCTCGAAGCAGTCGTAAAGCGTTTTGCCGATGGAAGCCTGTCTGAAAAACTCTGAGACGAAGTACTCGCCGTCACGGATCCCGTCCGTGTCCAGAGGTCCTTTGTAAGAGGATTCTTTTTCCGCCGCGCTGGTGATGACGACCCGGTTAGACCCGGAAAGGTCGTCGATGAAAGATCCGGAGCGACAAAACCCCAGAATGGAGACGATCTCCTGGTCGGCCGCCTGCCCCTCAAGCCCGATCTGCAAGGTGTTCACCCAATCGCCCAGTTCGGTGGCGGTGATGACGTCGGGATAGCAATAAAAAACATCTCTGAGGCCGTGATCCACCATGACGATGTAAAGGTTGGCCGGCTTGGCGTTGAGCTTATCCCTGGCCCACGAAATGATGGCGTTGCGGATAGCTGTCTTGGTCGGCAGCGCATCCACGCCCCTTCTGGTAAGGTCGTAATTGAAGTACATGATGTCGTCAGGAAGAAAACCGCGCTTCATCATGCTCTCGTATACGAATTGAGTCGTCTTGGCGTGTGAGGCAAGCCCTTCCTCATTGGCGATTTTCCCCTGAACGATCACGGCGTAGCCGGCCGTTTCCACCACTTCCAGTTGGTGCAGGGACGATTCGCTCTGCTGATAGCCGCTGCTGCCGGCAAAGCTGACCTGAAGGGTCCACGTCCCCAATTTGTCAAAGACGTAGCTGGTCGTGAAGTGGCCGTAGCGGTCCATGGTTTGAACCGGTTTGACGGCCAGCGTATTTTGCGGGCCGGAAATGATCACGGTCAGCGGCAGTCCGGACAAATTACCGCCGCAGTCAGGGGTAACCGAGAATTTGCCGCTGAGCGCGACCGGCTCGTCCAATTTGAGGACGTATGTTGAAGCGTTGAACGTCAGCTCGCTTTCCGCTTTTTTAACTTTCAGTGCCTGGGCTTGACTGACAGCGCCCTTGAACTCCGCATCTCCGGCCCAACTCGCCGTTACTAACCATGCGCCGTCCTGGGCAATGTCGCCGCACCCGACGCCATAGGAGAACACCCCCGAAACATCGGCATTAACGCTGGTGTGGAGCGCGGGCCCGCTCGGAGGGATCAGCGCAACGTCCACCGACACGCCGCCGGAATTGGGTGGGGGCTGGATCTGCCCTGAAATCTGCAATGGCTCGCCGATGATGATTTCCGTGGCCGAAAGCGCAGTGGTGATCACCGATGCATCCAGCTCCATGTCCAGTGTCACGATGCGGGCCGTGTTGCCAAGGCCGTTTGTGGTGTTGACGAAATTCAGGATGGCCTGGGTTTCCTGACCTTCGAAAACCCCGGATAGGGGGCCGACCGTCACTATCACCGTTGCCGTTGCACCGGGGCCGATATCGCCCCCGGCCGCTGATAAAATCAGCCATTCCACAGGAGCGTCCATGTAATCGATCGTCGCCGTCCACGCGATGGTCTCGTTGCCCGTGTTTTTCAGTTCGTACACTTTGCTGATCGGACTGGTCGGCCACCGGCTTCCCTTTGAACGAAATGCTTCGTTAGGGGTTACTATAAGGTCTCCGACGGCAAACGCGGTACCCGAAATGGGGATGCTGACCAGAGGTGCATCGGGATCGTTCGAGCCGAATGCCACTCCCGCGCTTTTGTCTCCTTCGGACTGGGGAGCGAAGACAACATCGATATCGCAAGCCGCCGAGGCCGCCAGCGACTGCCCCCCGCACGTGTCAGAAACGATGTCGAAATCCTCTGGGGCATCACCGTCGATCAAAACGGCCCCCAGCGTGAGGACCCCGGTGCCGGTGTTGGTCACGGTTATTTTTTGTGCCGGGGACTGCTCGCCGATGTTGATTGCAGCATAAGTTAGGGTGGTCGGCGCGATGCTCACCTTCGGGATGCGCACGGTGGTTCGTGCCGTGACGCTGTTGTTGGCAGGGATCAGCTCACGGGTCTGCATGGACACGGAAATCGGGCTTAGGATCGCGGGCACGGGGTTGACGACTTCAGCCCTCAGTTCGACTGTGGCCTCGACGGAAACCGGCAGTTCGCCGATGTCGCAGGTTACGGTGCCCTGACTTTCGGAGCAGTCTCCCTGCGATGGCGTGGCCGAAACAAAAGCGACGTCACCCGGCAGATTCGCTGTCAAAAACACGCCTGTCGCTGCTTCGGGCCCCTGGTTGGTCACGGTGATGGAGTAAAGAATCGTATCTCCCACCGCGGCCGGGTCCGGCGCGTCATTGACCCGCACGGACAGATCGGCCCCATTTGGTGCGGACGCACTGGTTTCACCGTCGTCGGTCCGGCCGTTGTGGTTGGCGTCTTCAGCGCCGTCGGACATGCCGTCGTTGTCCGTGTCCGCGCTCAACGGATCGGTCGTGGTCTCGGGGTCTTGATCGGGCAGAAAAAATTCCAGGTCGGTATCGGGGCCGACGTCACCTGCCGTGAGCCCCTTTTCAGTGCCGTCCTGAATTCCGTCGCCGTCGGTGTCGGGGAGACACGGATCGGTTTCGCCAGGGTCCTTGACGCCGTTGTGGTTCAGGTCTTCATCGCCGTCTTTGATTCCGTCATTGTCCGTGTCCGCGTCATCAATGTCGGTGCAAATCCCGTTTTCGAGATAATCGGAAAGATTGTCTTCATCCGTATCCAGGGCCTCTATCTGGAATTGCTGGAATGCCGACCACCCCGCACAATCCTCGCCCTTGCAGGCGCTCACACGCCACTCGTAGGCGCCGGGCGCCAGGGTGTTCAGTGTTTTTTGGGGCGCCTCGGCCACGGTGCCCACGAAAACATTGGTCTGGGCATCCGTGTGCGTGACCTGCAGCGGCCACTGGTCGCCGCCGCCCGGGGTCCATTGGAGCGTGACGTCATTGGCGGCGATTTGGGCCCCGTCGGCGGGCGAGACAATCGCCGGGGTTTCAAGAGGCGTGTCCGCGGTTTTTTCCAGACGGATGAAAAAGGACGTGGACGTGCCGGCCACCACCGACACGCTCTGGCTGTAAGGCTGATACGCGTCGGCCGAGGCCCAGACAGTGAAGTCGCCGGCGTCTTGTGCCAGTCGGTACCTGCCGTCCGCATCGCTGATGGCCGATCCGTTGCCCGAGGTTTTGATTAACACGCCTTTCACCGGCGTCTCGGTAAACGCGTCGATCACCTTCCCTTCGAGAATGCCTGCGTTTTCAGGGATATCCCTGAGGATATTCAGACCGTACTCCGTGTCGTCGCCGAAAGCGCCAAACTCGCCCTGGCGCACGCGAACGAAATAGACGCCGTTCTCCGGGCAGGTCCAGGCGATACCGTCCTGATAGCCTGGATTTTGGGCATCCAGGGTCGCCAGCAGAGCCACCAGGTGGGGGTCGTACAGTTCTACGAGGGGGGTGCTGTGCGCCCCGGCACCGGTGATCTTCAGGGTGTAGATTTCATCGGCCAGACCATAAAACACGAACCAGTCTTCATCGTTGAGATCATGAAAATTGAGCCAGGCCGCCGCGTTGTCGAGATCGAAAGGCCGGGCGTAGTCCGCCGTGTCGTTGTCTTCGCCTTCGTCGATCACCAGTGGAAACTGCACATTGTCGACCCACGCGGCATCGGCCCCGGCAAAATCACTTTCATCTTTTTCGTACACCCACCGGAAGGTGTGAGTGCCTCTTGGCACAGGATAGCTCACCTGCTCCCAATCCACGTCGCCGGACCAGGCGCCGTTTTCGACTCCGTCGATATAAAATCGAAGCCAGTCGAAGTTGAACTCGCTGGATACCTTGCGGAAGAAGGAAACATTGCCGTCCAGAACGGTAAGCGTGATTTCAAGCGTGCTGTGCTGCTCATTTCCGATGTCGCCGGAGCGCGCCGCAAAAGAGCCATCGTAGGCCGTATCCGAGGTGAGCATCCAGTTTGCATCGCCTGAAAATTGCCACAAATAGAGGCGATAAGAACCGGTCTCAAAGTCCTCGGCCGAAGAAGAAGCAAAGGGCAGAAACCAGGTCCGGGTCTGGGTAAACGTGTTGTTGGTTTCGTCGATCTCCGCAACGGCCTCCTCGCTGTCCACGACGATCTTGACAGCGTGGTCGCCGGCCGCCAGGGCGGTAAAGGGGACAATCCAATCGTAGTGGCTCTCGGCAGCCAGCGACGGCACGCTCTCTTCCTGCCGGAGCGCGTCGTCCACGAACAACTGGACAGTGAAGGCGCCCACGACATCGTTTTTGATAGGGTTCTCGATCCGTATGCGGATCAGCGTTTCTGTAAAGGCAAAGGAAACGTCGGGGGAAAGCGCGAGGCCTGTTACGGTCAGATCCATGCCGGGGTGCCTGTTGGGATCCGATTCGCCGTCATCGGTTCGGCCGTTGTGGTTGGCGTCTTCAGCACCATCGGTTAAGCCATCGTTGTCCGTGTCGGCGTCCAAGGGGTCGGTGTTGGTCTCGGGGTCCTGGTCGGGCTGAAAAACTTCCGGGTCGGTATCGGGACTCACGTCGTTTGTGGTGAGCCCCATTTCAGTGCCGTCCTGGATCCCGTCACCGTCGGTGTCGGCAAGGCAGGGATCGGTCTCGCCCGGATCTTTGACACCGTCGTGATTGAGATCTTCATCGCCGTCTTTGATCCCGTCGTCGTCGGTATCCGCATCATCGGGATCGGTGCAGATCGTAACCTCGAGATAGTCAGGCAAGCCGTCGCCGTCCGTATCTATGCCACCAGTTACCTCAACGTCGTCGATGTACCAGCCGGCGCCCACCGACGAGTCGCCGTTGACGATATGGTGAAACGCGAACCGCACCAGCTTCCCGGCATGGGTGTTCAGCGGCGGCGAAACCCGCGGCGACCAAGAGCTGCCGACGCATCCGGTAATCGGCAGCCCAATGGCTTCCCAATCGGCCCAAGTTCCCGTCTCTTCATCATAAATCGACCATTCCACCTGACCGCTGTCCCCCGATCCGAAACAGAACCAGTGTTTGAAACTGAAACGAATGGGTTCGGCGGTGGTGTTGGGGAGACGCAACTGTGGGCTGATCAACCGGCTTGAGATATGTTGGGCGTAATTCCCTGATAGGATGGTGGCAGCCACAAAAGTACCATCATTGGCTCCGTTCGGCCCGCTGCTTGCCTCACCTATTTCCCACACTCCAAAATCAGAAAACCAGCCTC
>CAYUOU010000024.1:45091-52229 GCA_964446485.1 uncultured Desulfobacterales bacterium
TCTCTAAAACGTAATAAAAGCTCCTCTCCACCCCCAACCACCGGAAGATCCATCTCCGGACTGATCAGCCGACTGTCCGGGCCAAAAGGATAATTGTCCGCCAATTTTGTCCCCGCACATCCCGTACCACCATAACAGCTTCCAGGCCCGCTGCTTGCCTCACCTATTTCCCACACTCCAAAATCAGAAAACCAGCCTCCCCAACCAGATTCAAAATCCTCGAAACCGTCAAACAACGGAATGGCCTGCTTGACCACCTCCACATCATCAATGTACCACCCAGCACCTTCATAATGATGCGTCCCACCAAATGAATCCGGATCTTCATAGATATCCACGTGATAAAAAGCGATCCGAACCCGCTTGCCTTCATAAGCCGTCAACGCCACTCGCTCATGCTGCCACAGCTGTGAGTATGTATTCCGCGTGTCTATCGTCTCCCATTGAGACCAAACCCCATCCTCAAAAACGGATATCTGAACCTCACCGCGATCCGATGAACTCGCGTACGTCCAGTACTCTCTAAAACGTAATAAAAGCTCCTCTCCACCCCCAACCACCGGAAGATCCATCTGCGGACTGATCAGCCGACTGCTCGGACCAAAAGGATAATTGCCCGCCAACACCGTCCCCGCACATTTTTTGCCCCCAAACGCCGCATTCGGCCCGGAAGACGGCCAGCCGATGTCCCAGATGCCATTGTCCGGGTACCACCAGCCCCAGCCGGCCTCAAAATTGTCTTGGTAAACGATTTGCGGTTCGGCGCCCATCGCTGAAAAGGGAAGGACTGTAATCATGGCCAGAATGATCAACACGGGAGCGATCTTGATTAATTTAATAAAATTGATGGCCCCGTAAAAAACCCTTCGGTTGTCATTCCGGACTTGATCCGGCATCCAGGAGTCATTGAAATCACTGGATCCCGGATCAAGTCCGGGATGACGTAAACGCTGATTTTGGCTTTTTACGGTTTCATCAGAATTGCGGTCGCTGTTGAGCGGATGCATTTTCATTAAAAATTCCTTCCCTTATCACCGATTTTCGCGCACCGCCATATCAGTAACATAAACACCTGAGAGTCCATATTTAACCAGCATATCCTGAAGAAAACGATCTCTTGCTGTAACATTAAAATTGAATTGGGCGATCTTTGATCCCTTCGGTTCATTCATAGATGCGATTGATCCGTTCCCTCTCCTATTAAGCAGTTTATTTTATCTTCATGAATGTAATTTCAAATGCCTTGCAGCTACGATAACGCTGAAGCCGATTCGTGACCGCGAATGCATCGTTCATATCATAGTGCTGGAAGATATCCAGGCCCCGGTCAAGAAGGATTTTCCAGCCGTGATCAGTGACGATGTGGCGAGCGTGGATGGCGTTGGACTCGTCAAATTCCCATGTAAAATCGATGCCGATCGGTGTGCACGATATTTTCATTTTTTCGAAAAAGTCGACTTGCTGCTGCCCCTTGAATTCATCTTTTATCGTTATCAGATGGGCCGCTACTTCATCCCCGTCGACTTTGAGCTTGGCGATGGTTTCCAGCAGTTCCATCAGATTTCTGACTTGGAAGAACAGGCGGATGTAGGGGTCCGTGATCGTGATTTTGCATGCGCCTTTCAGATACGGTCCTATCAGCGTGTCGAAGCTGACCCCTCGCTGGTTCTCTTCGAACGTAAGATGCTGTTCCTGGAGGGCCTGTGGTTTCGTCTCGTCGGCAGATGTTTTCTCTGGCATCTCCCGTGGGCTCTCGGGGTCGGTTTCACTGGCGCTTTCGTCGTCGAAATACTGAGGATACTGTTTTTCCTCCAGCGTCCGCACCATGCGCTCGCCGCCGTCTGCGATATACCCGAACCGCACCTTGGCGTAGGTGGGATCGATCCGTATCAACTGCATCTTGATCCGCTTTCGACCTTCGACGGCAAAGCGCAGAACCTCTTCAATCTCGGATTGAGTAGCTTCGCCGTGAGGATAGAGCACCTTCATCATGCCCGAGAACGTCTTGTGGATGCCGTCCCGGTCGCGGGTGGAAATGTCGCTAAGCAGGTCGAAGTGTGCCTGGTACCGGTTCGAGAAATCGTGGTTCCGGAAGGTTCTCAGGATTTCGGCCAAGTAATCCACCACGAAGCCGTAGCCATCGCTGAACATCTCGCCCCGGATGATATCCACCTCCCAACCGGGCAGGTAGAAGTGAAGCCTGTCAAGGAACGCCGAGTCGTAATATTGCGCCGGCAGCTCGTCGAACAAATCGGTGTGCTTGAGCATGTACGGCAATGTGTGCTGGGTGTTGCCTACGAACACCATGGAGGCCTCGGCGCCGATGGATTCAACCCCGCGGGAGAAGGACTTGTTGGCCATGTAATTTTTCATGATGTCAACAAGAGCCTGGTTTGCCCGCTTGTCCTTTCCGGCAAACTCATCAAAAGCTACGGTATCCCAGTATCCTACAAGGCCAATTTTCCCAGAGCTATTGTTTACGAACAACTTGGCGACGGTCACTTCTCCGCCTGAAATAAGGATGCCGTGTGGTGAAAACTCTGAATAGATATGGGATTTCCCTGTTCCCTTGGGGCCAAGCTCAATGATGTTGTAATTTCTCTCGCAATAGGGCACCAGTCGAAGGATCTGGAGGAACTTGCTTCGTCGTCCGAGCATTTCCGGGTTGAACCCGATGCTTTGGACAAGCAAATCGATCCACTCATCGGTTTGAAAGCATTTTCGGGCCACCAGGTAGCTGTCTAAATCGAAATGCGACAGCTGAATCGGCTTCAAACTGCTCAGTATCCAAGGGGACGCATCGCGATCTTCGGCTGACATGTACTCCAGGTCGGCGATGCACCAAACCCCGCTCACTAGCAGCTTGGGGTGCTTTTTGACTGTGGCCGAATCAACCAGGACCTTTTTGATGCCCAGGTTGGCAAAGCTGGCCTCGTACGCATCGGTCTTTTCGTTGAGGGCCACGCTGATTTTGTCGATCACCTTGTGGCGGCCCTTTTCCTTTATCACCGACTTTATAAGGCCCGACTCGTTTCGATGGACATAGTGGTTTCGAAGGATCTCCTTAACCGTCTCGATACCAGTCTGGATGCTGGCTTCATCTGAGGTGGCGCAATACTGCCCGAGCAGGTATTCAAGGACGTAGGACGGGACGATGGCATTTCCCTTTACCGTCTTTACCAGATCCTTCCGAACCACCAGGCCGGGGAAGTGCTCGTTGATTTTCTGATCAAGGGTGTTCATAAGCGTTCCTCAAGCGGAGACCATTGAACCACGAAAGGCACGAAAATCACGAAAAAATTATAGTACAAATCGTTTGATCGTAGCCTTGGGGTATGACCCGAAATTCACCAGCAAACCGACTTTGACGGCAGCGGCGTTCAGGTAATTCAAAACCTGGGCCTCATGTTCTTTGGCGGTACTTTTGACAGCTTTCAGTTCGATAATGATTTTTTCGTAGCAGAGAAAATCAGGGCGGTACATCTGCTTCAAAGGCTGACCTTTGTATGTAAGCCGCAGTTCCGGCCATGCCGCATACGGGATCTGCCGAAGGTTGAATTCCTTTTCCAGACATTCCTGATATACAGACTCGAGGAAACCGCATCCCATCTCGCGATAGACCGCGAACACCGCTCCCTGGATCTTGTAGCACTCCTCTTTGTAAACAATTTCACCCATCTTTCTTGCTTTCTTTCGTGTTTTTCGTGCCTTTCGTGGTTGCTTTTCAAAAATCAAAATCGCTCGTAATCGACCGCCGCAACAGATATCGGATCGATTTGTACTCCCGGTAGTGGGAGGTGCCTTCCAGCTTTTCATCCAGCCGCAGGGTCACGTTGTGGCCATTGGCCTCATCAGCCTTTTTGGTCAGCACGAACCGGACCTTGTTCTCCCGCTTACGCGGGTTCTCCGACGTGAGGTCGAAGGCCAACTTGTGGCTGTCCGAAATCAGCTCGCCGTCGGGGCTGTAGATCCCAGCACGCAGAAAACGCGGCTGCACTTTGTTCGTGACCGGCTCTGTCTGGTATAACATTGCGGCCACCTGGCCCGAGGTAATGACCGAGGATGCCCCCTGGAGAATCTCGACGCCCACTGCGGACACGTCGCTTTTGCGCTTCTTGTTGATCTGGATCACCGGCACCACCACTTCCTGCAGCGAGGCCCCGCCGTGGACATAGCGGCTGCCGGCACCTTTGAGCCGCAGGCGGTGGATCGATTTGGGGATCTGGATCTCAAGATTCCCCTGCAAGCCGAGCTGCTCGGCGGTGAACTTTCGCAGGCCCGCTTTGTCCAACAATCGCCTGCCGACGACAAACCGCCGGTCACGCACATAGATGGCCTCGCCCTCGGGTTCGCTGCCGGCGAAATCGCTCTCTTCGAGGGGGCGATGCTGATATAAAAAGCCGTGATCCGCCGTCACGATGAGGTTGTTAGCGTTGGCGCCGGTGAGTTTCTTGATGATCTTTATCAGTTCTTGCAAGGCTTCTTCCACGGCTTCGAAGGTGCGCTCTTCAGTCTGGAGTTTGTCTCCGGTGGCATCGATGCGGTTGTGGTAGACGTACACCACCTCGTGATCCCGGATCATGGCCCGGCAGTCGTCCTTTTGAAGGGCCATCAGGTCGTCCGCCCGTATCACCGCCGCCGGCCGGTCCAAGGCGGCTCGGAGGATCTTTTGGCGATAGGCCGTGCCCTGGGAGCTTTGCCCGTCTACCGTTACGGTCCCGGCGTCGTTTTCCGAAATGGCCAGGGCTTGTCCCGGCAGCAGGGCCGCCATGCCGAGCTGGGTGTAGCTGGGGAGCATGGCCAGGCACGGTTTGATGTCCGCCTCGTAGCGGTCCTCCTGGCGGATCCGGCTTTGAAGCTCCTGGCCGGCCTCGAAACGCAGGGCATCGGAAACGATCACTATGATTTTTTTCTGCTTGTCGAGATACGGCTTGACGTATTGGTCGAAAAATCGGCTCTGGACCGCCACCGGCGGCGCCTGCCACTTGTCCACCCCGTCCACCACCTGCTGCCATTGGTTGCTCAGTGGCAAAACAAAGTTGTTGGCATATCGGTTTTCCATCATTTCTGACAATTGCTGCATCGGCGTGACCTGCCCGGACTGCAAGACGTGGTAAACGTACTTGCGGTAGAGCTGATCCAGCCGATACCATCGCTGGGCATAGCGCTGGACGCCTTCGGCCAGCGATTCCATTTCCATGCTGATTTCATCCAACCCCATCAGAAACTGCGCCGCATGGTCCACCGCTTCATACAGGTGGGCGAAATCCGGGTACCAGTAGGTTTGCCGACGTTGACGGACCACCAAGGTGCAGTCCCCGGCGGAGATGGTGCGCTCGACCACGTGCTGAACCAGATCGCTGAGAATCTTTTGATCAATGAGCCGGAAATAGTCCAATTCCACCAGGATCCGGTAATCCAGCTTTTGCAGACTTTGCTCGATCTTCAAGAAATCGGCGCATTGGTTGGACAGGATCTCAAAGGCCTTGTGATGGCGGATGCTGTCTTTCCACCGTTTCAGAAAGACCAGGGCATCGCCGGTAAGCCGGATCTCACCGTCGGTGCCCATGGCATAGCAGGACTTGAACAGTTCAATGGCAAAATCCTGCATGCCGGGGCTCTGCGAATCATAACCGTAGTGGCGCTTGAGCTGATCCCACCAGAAGGCGTCCAGATGACAACGAGCGATCAGGACGAGCTTTTCCGCACCGCCTTCGGCCAGCTCGGCAAGCAGGCTTTCCAGAATATCGTCCACCCGGGGTTCGGCCCCGACACAGACCGCCAGCATCTTCAGACGGATCATGCCGGGGGTGTCATCCGGCTTGATCAAGCTCTTGAGCTGCTGGCGGCGCTTGGCGGCATGGAAAAATTCGGCGTGTGCCTGGACAACCGCGGTGAATTCGAAGCCTATATCCAGTTCGCTGAGCCAGAGGCCCGCCTGGTCGGTGCGAAACTCGCCATGGGCCAACTGAACATCCAGCAGCCAGTTGTCGATATCCGGCGGTTGCGGCCCTTCACGATACAAGAGAAATTTTTGCTCCGGTTGCTCCCGCAGGATGCGGTACTTGACCCCGAACTCGTTATTGGCCACCTCGATTTTTTCGATCTCGGGCAGCGCCAGCGCCTCGAATTCTTGGCGCAGCTCCTGCTTGGTGTCGTACCAGAAAATGATCCGGTGCCGTTCTAAAAGTCTGGCCAGGGCATGCCCTATGCGGTCATTCATGCGACAACAAAGCCTCCGAATAAATAACGAATCGTAGTCCAGAATTCGCCGAACCGCCCCGATGCATCCCTGGCCAGGTAGCCTGAAACAAAAGACTGTATCTCTTCAGGGGTTAATTCTTCATCAAGAAACGGCTCGATAGCCTTGGCACGCAATGCATTGAGCTTGGGAATGTCCAACCCCAATCTCGTAATGGTTTCGGACGCTGCCTGATCATCTTCAGTTGCTGGTTTGATGACACCGTCACCTGTAAAAGCAAACCTCTTCTCACAGTCAGCATCTAAGGGTGACACCACTAAATAGGGGTCAAACCAATTGTCTTTTAGGTTCCCGCAGTGGCGAGGCTCTCCTCTTTTAATTTGGTTTTGGCAAGAACATAGTAAGTTGCCGAAATCAAGCGGATCAACCGTCGGATCGCTCTGCGGCCTGAAATGCTCGATATGTGAATCATCATCCGTCAGTTGTCTCTCGCAGTAGCAGCAGATATACCCCTGCTCTGCCATCAAGGCTTTTTTGACAGCATTTTTGGGTTCTCCAGCCAAATTGCCGAAGGTGGGCTGCCAGTCTTCATTTGCCAGAGCCTTCCAATCGGAAAATACCTCAGGTTCATCCCGTTTCGTTATATACTTCATTTTCCGATCAACTCCCTACGCTTAATCAGCACGGCTGCCTTGACCAATTCCGGGTCTTCGCCGATCTGTTTCTCCAGTTTTCCAATTGAATCTTTTGCACGTTCGAGATGGCCGCTATCGATCAATTCGTAAATATTTTTGAGTGCATCTTTCACGGCATTGGGGCGAGTTGTTTTCAACCCCATGAGATCTTCCAATACCCGTTCAACCGTCTTACCGTAAGAATCGGAAGGGCGTAATACCTCCAGTTCCCCCGTTGCCATACTGAGAAGAAACAGGTTTT
>CAYUOU010000025.1:0-52024 GCA_964446485.1 uncultured Desulfobacterales bacterium
CCGATCACCTCGACATCCTCGCAGGCATCCGGCGTCATCGCCTCGCGGGTATAGGCGAGGATGGAGTTGCCTGAGAGCAGGTTGTCGGGCATGAGCAGCTCGGTGTAGTCGTCGATGCGCTGGAACAGGAACGGCATGGCCTTGTTCCAGAAGTTGCAGGCGGCCACCACCAGCAGGCGGTAGGCCTCGCCTTGCGGATCGCGGCTGGGCGCTTTGCCGTCGAGCAGGGCGAAGATCTGCTGCCGGATCTTCTCCGGCACCATCTCTTCATCGATGTGCCCCATCTTGGCCTCGGCCAGAATTTCGGGCTGGAACTGTCCCTCGGCGGGTGACACCACGCCGATGCGGGTATAGCGGTTCACGTCCATGAAGCGCAGGGCGCAAAAACGATTGAACCAGATGTAGGCCACCCGCTCGATGACCTGCGCTTTACTCGTCTTTTGAATGGCCTCGTCGAGTTCCTTGACCGCCTTCGGCCTCTCGCGCCGGGCTGCGCTGTCACCCGCCAGCACTAGCTTGAGCTTGGCGGAAACCTGCTCCATCAGGCTGCGCCGGGCGAACTGCGCGAATTTTTTTAGTTTTGCGGTTTCCATCTAAGAATCCTTTGCACCACAGATAAACACCGATAAACACGGATGGAGTTTGCTTACGGAATACGCGGAATGGATGCTTTTTATACAGGCTTTTATGCTGCGAGCGCAAAAGTTATTCGCACCGCGCATATATTCACGCGGCGCGCGTATTTTTCGCGCGGTTTTCGCGCGGCGCGCGTATTTCACGTGCATAGAGGGGCAAGCCTCAGGGCCGGCGAACATATTTACCTCCCTTTCCCTTGCCCTGAAACTGTATCTGTTCGGAATTCACGAGTTTCTTGAGTAATCGGTACGCCTGATCTTTGCCCAATCGGCAAAGCTCCATGGCTTCTTCTCGCCGAATTCCTCCGTGCTTATCGATGTAGTTGAGTACCATCTGTTCCTGCTGGATGGGGGCAAACCCTGCTTGGCGGATGTATTCCGATTTCTTTCCTGCCTTGCGGTACAGGGCGGCGCTGAGGGTGTAGGTTCGGCCCCTACCTGTGCCGTGGGGTTCTAAAAAGCCGGTTTCGACCAGTTTTTCGAGGGAAGATCGTACACTGGCCTCCGGCTTCTGGACCAAAGGAGCCAGGTCGGCGGTGGTCAGGCGGCGTTCTTCACGCAGGCGGGACAGGATGATCAGTGAGTCAATGGGCATGTTCCCCAGCTTGTCCCCTTGTTCGACCACCATCTTGAGGAAATCGAGATCGGCAGCCGCAGTGACCATCTGAACGGAAACCGTGAATTCATTTGACATTGAATAATCAGGTGCCGGTCGACCGTAACGCAGCATGCCTTCATAAATACGGTCAATGCCGCGCCCGGTGCGCTCGGCCAGCCCGATCCGCTTGATCGCGTCTGCAAGCAGTGGATTACGGGAACGGGGGTCGGCAACAAGCAGGTTATCCAAAGAGACGCCTTCGACGAATCCGCCAGGGTTGCTGATCGAGAGCCCTTCATCTGTGATCTTCACATGTACGGCTCCCAAACGGCTGAAGTCACGGTGTACCAAAGCGTTGACGAAGGCTTCGCGGAATGCCCGGCGATCGTAGTTGGGAACCGGCACCCGGAAGAGGCCAACCTGAATCTCTTCTTCCTCGACGCGGGCCTTGAACATCAGGTCAATTTCTTCGAAGGTTTCCAGAAGCGGTTTTCGATAGAATTCGTTGACCTTGACATCCGTGCCCTGCAGGACCTGAAAGGCGACCTCGTAAGCTGGCAGATGGTCACGGAGCAATTCTTGGGATCCAAGAAGGAGCAATCCGGCCACGGTGGGCCTGCGCACGCCATTGATTTCCCGGCAAAGTCCAAGCGCGCCATCCAGCTCGTCATCCGCCAGCGCCAGCAGGGATTGTTCACCACCGTACTTCTTGATGGCGTTACGAATTCGCTGCCGTTGCAACGAATCCAGCCGACTGACTCCTATTTCCTCAAGCAACATGGCTGAGGGATCGACAAGGCCCAATGACGATTGGCGTTGGATGAACTCATGGGGATAGAACGGCACCGCTTCGGGTGTGCCATCCAGCTTGAGCCGTCTCCGGACCAGAAGACCATCGGAGGTCGAGACCAGTTGCCGGGATTTGGGAACGACGATACGGACGATGTTGTGGCCTTGAATGCGGATCTGCTCTACCCTGACCGGGACGGAGGGGTTTGTCCTGTTGGCAATCAGCGCGGGCAGCCCCGCAAGATTGGCATGGTTCGCATGCAACCCGGTAACCGTGCCGTCGTCCTCGACACCGAGCAGCAACTCACCGCCTTCCGTGTTGGCCAGCGCCACGATGGCCGCCACGAGATCCCGATCCGGAATCCCGTTTCGATCGCTCTTGAACTCCACTGTCAAGCTTTCGCCCCGGGCGATGATTTCCTGAATTTCGTGGTTTTCGTGCCTTTCGTGGTCCATCTATACCTGAATCCTCTTGCCCCCCCGGATTTGCGACATCAACGCCTCGCGCATGGATTCCAGGTAGCGTTCCACGTCGGCGGCGTCGGCCAGCCAGGGTTTGTCAAAAGCGACCCGAATGTTGCGGGCCGAAACGATCCGCACTGGAGGGTCGGCCACAATAGGAGGCGTTTCAGCGGTTGGGCTCCCGTAGGGGACGGGCCCTTTTTCGGGCGCCGGTGCCGGTTCGATGCTGGCCAGCAACTGCGGGTAATCATCTTCTTCAAAGCGCCTGAGACTGTCGCGGATCACCGCGATCAGGTGCTGATCCTGGATTTCGCTTTCCCGGGCTTCAAAGGCCCTCAAGATTTCCGCCTGCCGGTTTTCAGGCAGTTTGGTGTATCCCTCGAAGGAAACAAGACGCTCGCGCAGGGCTGCCACGACAGCGGCGGCCGCCTGGGCTTCGGCCTTGACCTGTTCTTCGATGTCGGCTTCGAGCCGGTCCAGGAGCGTTTTGATCTCCTGCATGCCCCCACCCTTGTAGCAGGCCGGGTCGTCGAGGACGGCGCGTATCGGGGTGCCGCCGCCACCACCCACGCTGGCGATGTTCGGCCCCTGGTCTTGGAGGAATCGACGCGCCCTGGTGTAAAGCGACCGGTTCGGCCCGGACATGAAGCGACGGATGGGATCCAGGACCTTCTCTTTTGTCTCCAGCAGGCTGTCCTCGAAACCGTCGATCTCCGCGAGGTAGAACGAATAGGGTTTCCCCGTCAGTTTCCGGATCTGTTCGGCCGGCGCATCCAGGGCACTCAAGAAAGGGAACCGGCCCGCTTCGGCGGACAACCCGGCCAGGTCTTCGAGCAGGCGAGCGAACGCCTCGGCGGTTTCCTTGCCAAGCTCCTTGGCCTCCCGGCCTTGGGGCGGGGCGTCGAAAAAGTCCTCGTAAAATGTTTTGAGGCGGCGGATCTGCGAGGCGGTGAAATCGACCAGCGGGTCCAGCACCACGTTCCCGTAGCCGTGGGTGTTGCGCAGGGCTTTTTCCAGATCGGCGTTTTCGAGGAGATCTCCGTTGGCGCGCGCCTCGATCTTGCCGCGGCCGCAGAGCTTGGCCAGGATGCACATCACAGCCCACAAATCCCATCCGTAGGGTTTGCGCTCGAAGCGCTCGTTGAGACTCTTGAGCGTGGTGCGCACCCCGCTTCGGCGGTTGCCCTGGACAAAGGCCAGCATTTCCTGCTCGGCCTCGGAGAGGGTGACCGTGTCGGTGCGAAACAGGCTGTCCTGTTTGGGGTCGAGGTACTTGCCGATGTCGTTTTCCGTGTAACTGATGCCCTGGAGCATGCGAAGGTTCGGGTAGACCTTCAGGATCAGGGCGCAAAAAGCCTGCCCGATGCGGAGCTGCGGGTCCTTTTCGCGCATCTCCAGCGGGTCGCCGGACACGTAAAGAGCGGCCTTGCCCAGAAGGTCGTGGACCCGTTTTTGGACGTCGGCCAGCCGCTCCCGGTTCTGATGGCTCTTGTCGTTCAGAATCCGCTTGATCGTATCCTGCTGGGTGATGGTGATGTTCTGGCGCACGTATTTTTCGGTCTGTTTGTACATCAAGAGGTCCTGCATCAAACGGTCGTCCTGGGCCAGTAAAACCAGCAGCTCGTCCCGCCCCCAGGACTGCATGCGCAGTTTCTCCTCCTGGCCGGCCAGCTCGTGAAACGGGCTGATCACGTGAATGGCCAGTTCGTATTCGCGGCCCATCAGCCGATCGTCCAGTTTCCGGGAAAAGGGAAAGTCCCGGCCGGTTTCGTCGTGGCGGATCTTGCGGTTGCGAAGCACCTGGTCGAAGGCGATCTTGGACAGCTCTTCGGCGACATCGGCGGTTTCGACTTCGGTGTGCTTGATTTCCTTTTCGACGTCCTTTTCCTCGTCGGTAAGAAACTCGTAAAGGGCCCCGCTTCTCTGGATGTAGCTCTGTTGTTCGAGCAGGTTGAGGGCCTCCTGGAGTTCATCCGACAGTGCGGGCAGGTCCCGGTCGAACCGTTCGAGCATCAGCACGCCGATGTTGCGCGGCGTGGCTTTAAACTCCTTGACGTACTTGACCAGGAACAGGGCTTTGAGGACCCGGACGGCTATCGGGTGATCCAGGTTTTTTTCAGCCACCAGGACGGCTTTCTGGATATTGGTCTTTAGAGCGGCGCGGATGCCCTCGAACATCAAATCGAAGGTGGCCAGTCGCCCCGGCGCCCGGTCGGCCACGTGGATGGCCACCTGCTGGAAGACGCCGAGCATGGAGCGCTCGCCAACCGAGCTGTGACGGCCCTCGAAAGCGCTATGTATGGACAGGTTGCGGATGGCCTCCTGAAAAAGGGTGAACTGGTAGGGAATGAACGGATAGCAATCGATGAAATGCGCCTCATCGGCAAAGTTCTTGTAGGTCTGGGATCCGTCGCTGAAATCGAACAGGGTTTTAAAGTTGTTGGACTGATCGCGGTAGACAGCTTCCAGGAAGGAGGTGCCTGCATCGTTTTTCGCCAGCAGCCGCTTCTGGATCACCTCGGCCACGTCGGCGCTTGTGAGCTTCATGCGGGTGGCGAAGCGATCCTGGATTTTGGAAAAATCATCTCCCTGCTGGCCGTCGATCTCGCCGATGACCGTGTCCATGTCCTCCTGGGCCGTGACCACGACCCAGGCGCGCCCCCTGCATTTGGTGGCAAGGCTCTCGGCGACGGTCTGCAGGTTGGTCATGAGCTTGGTGTTGCCGGCGATGTACTGGCCGACCTCGTCTACGAAGAAATTGAGGCGGAACCCCGACTCCTGTTTGTCGATGAATGCGTTCACCTGGTTGGCAAAGTCCTCGATGGATAGCTTGTAGGTGTCATGGTACTTGTCGAGGATATCCATGGCCGTGTCTTCGGGCTGCCCGGAGACACGTGCGCAGGCAGCCGAGATGTTCGCCCCTTCAAGCAGCGCCTGTTCGCGCCCGAAGGCCCAACTCTGGCCGGCGATTTCCTGGTAGGCGGACTTGAAAGCAGCGTATTGGCCGCGGCTGTCCAGGTCCCTTTCGAATTGGGCGATGTGTCCCTGCTTGCCGTAGTAGCCGCACGTCTCGTCGAATACCTTGATGAAAACCGCCAGCAGGGCGTCGACCTGGGTCTTGCTGATCACGTCGGCTTTCTGGTCGATGTTGAACAGGATGCTGCGGGAAGGGGTGCCGGCGGCCTTTTGCAGCCCGCCGCGCAAAATCGCGTTGTCCTTGCATTTGGGCAGGAAAAGGTCCAGGGCGGCGGCGCCGTCGACGACCCGATTTTCGAGGAGCAGGGAAAGAATCTTAAGCAGGTGGGATTTGCCCGAGCCAAAAAAGCCCGAGATCCACACGCCGTTGGCGCCCTGATAATCGTTGTAGGCGTCCAGAAAAGACTCCAACCGCTTTTCCACTTCGTTGGTCAGCACGTATTCATCGATTTCGAGCTTCAGGTGCTGCTCGTCGTCGGCCTTGATCACGCCTTCGATCAGGCGATCGACCGGCTTTTCGAACATCTCTTTCAGCGACATGAGGATCCCCCCGGATCAGACTTCGCAGTGGTAGATGTTAAAGGCACGGTAGTACTTGTCGTCGTGAAGGCGACCGAACAGGTCCAGCGATGCGCCTTTCTCGATCGAGTGGGTGTAGGCCCCCGGGAAAAACATCAATGTCGGGTGCCCTGTCGCCGTGCCTTGCAGATTGTTCAAAATGCGGTGAGACCGGATGTAGGGGAACACCTGGCCCACGCCGGTCAAAAACAGCACATCCAGAGATGCCCCCTGGATGCGTTCGCCGATGGCCGGAACCAGATGGGTTTCCGGGTCCAGCACGCTATAGAGCAGCTTGAGCAGTTTGGTCTTTTCGGTGGCCGGCTCAATCTGCAAGACCTTCTCGAAGATGCCCCGCTGTTTCAACAGCGCCATGGCCAGATCGTACAGGTTGATGACCTGGATGCGCAATCCGGCCTTTTCGACGGTATTGAACAGCTGTTTTTGCATCCGCGCCATTTCAACCGCTTCCTCCGGCTTGTAGGGGCAGATGTAAAATGGCACTTCGTTGCCGATCCCCTGCATCTTGAGGAAGCGCTGACTGGTGATGACCCGGCGCAGGTGCTCGAATCGCTCCTGTACCGGTGCGGTTTCCATACCGAGCGAAGACACACTCACGGCTATCTCACTCCTTCCCGAGCCGGAAATGTGGCCAAGCTCAGCTCCGGGTCTTCCATGACGCTTTTTTCCACGGCAGGGCTCAGGAGGACCGGCAGAATCCGATTTTGTTTGGACAGCAGTCCCGCCTCGCGCAGCATCCGAAAAAGGACCTGGCGCAGCTTGGCGCGGGTTGACGGCCGGATGCCCGCCAGGCCCTCGTGCCACTCTGCTTTTTGGTTATACAAGACATCGTAGTCAGCGTAGGTCAGGTCCAGGTCCATGGCGAGGAACTTTTCATGAATAACCTCCACGGCGAAATCGTGGATGAACCGGTAGCGCTTGCAGATGGCAGTCCACAGGATGTGAGCTTGATCCATGGCCGGGCCTTTTACCAAAACTGCCAACGGGTCCTCTGACAGCGGCCCGAGGCGGGCAACTACCTCACGGCAGATGCGGTGGGCGGTGTTCCGGGTGCGGGCCTGCAGCAGGTTGTCGGCCAGCACCCGGGATCTGACAGCCTGCCAGTCGCCGAACGACGAATAAAGACTTGCAAAAAGGACCGACGGCTGATGGAGCAGGGCGGCGGCCGTAAAAGACATGTTGTAGGTGTTATAGTTAGGCGTCATAGAAATTGTATCGCACCGGTCCTGAAATAAGGTGATGGTTCGGCATTGCACCTTAATGGATTCTTGATCGTCGTGTTGAATACGCTGGAAAGACGCGCCCCGCTCCATGTGGGTTACCCTTCGAAGCCAGGAACGATGTCTGAAATGCAATTATTGAGTTTCTGATCAAAATGCAAGGCTGACAGCCATCAGAATATCGCCGCTATCGCCCCGAACGGGTGTTTTCGCCACTCGCCACGCCGGGTTGAGCGATAGTTTTGCGATAGAAGAAGGCTTGGTCATCGGGCCGTTTTTGCCGGCCTACAAAAGACGCTGCCTCCCGCACTGGCTGTCTTCCCCGCTGTACTGCAAGCAGCAAGGCCCTATGACAGAACTCAGGTTTCGGTGTGGATAGCGTGTGTGTGTGACAGATTAGGACAACGCAGGAAAAAAATTGTCATTTGGGTGGAAAAATGAATCTTGGCACCAAGTGCAGGGGAAGAACCCGCCATCAAGAGGAATAGATCGGGAAGTTCCCGAAAAAGAAATAGTCGCTGGTGCCTTAAGGGTCCGCATTCCCACCGCTCGGGCTCCTCCATAAGAAGGGGGGTGCTGTTATCCCGCCGCTGCCCTGATGGGGATGATCTTGGTCTCGGCTTTTAGCCCAGCCAGATAATCGGCCCAGGCCTGCATCATCTTTTTCCGTTCCGGCAGGAATTCAGCGTAATTGTAGGCTGCCCGGACACAGTTTCTTTCGGCATGGGCAAGCTGGCGCTCGATGGCATCCCGGTTCCAGCCCTGCTCATTTAATAAGGTGCCGGCCATGCTCCGGAATCCATGACCGCTCATCTCATCCTTGGCGTACCCCATCCGCCGCAGAGCCGATAACACGGCGTTGCTGCGCATCGGCCTTATGTCGGTCCGGGGACTCGGGAAAACATATCGGCCATGCCCGGTCAAGGGATGAAGCTCCTGTAAAACATCCAACGCCTGCAGTGATAACGGAACGATGTGCAGGGTTCCCGCTTTCATCTTTTCCGCCGGGATTCGCCATTCGGCGTTCTCGAAATCGACCTCGGCCCATTCCGCGTGGCGGAGCTCCCCCGGCCGGACAAAAACCAGTGGAGCCAGTTGAAGAGCGCAGCGGGTGACGATGCTGCCTCGATAATCGTCAATGGAGCGCAGCAGGCCGGTAATTTCCTTTGGATCGGTGATGGTGGCCATGTGCTTGGACGAGGCCGGGGGCAGAGCACCTCGCAAGTCGCCGGTCGGGTCGCGCTCGGCCCTGCCGGTGGTGACGGCATAGCGAAAGACCTGTCCGCAGTTCTGCTGAGTCCGCTGAGCGGTCTCCATCCCTTTGGCCTCGATTCTCCGCAGGACCGTCAGCTTCTCGATACCCCCAAAACGATACTTGAGGCGCCAACGCTTGCCGCCGGTCGGAGTGACCATAAGAAAAAAGACCTGATTTCTCAGGCCTTTTTAGACAGTATCGGACGATACTGGATATTGCGTATGGTGGCGATGCAGGGACTTGAACCCCGGACACTACGGATATGAGCCGTATGCTCTAACCAGCTGAGCTACATCGCCATATTGCCGGCTCCCAGAAGCGCTTCTGCCAGCGAAAATGAGACAGGGTTACTAACAATAGGGATGTACAAAGTCAAGGCCAAACATGTTGGCTATCCCTGCCCAGAGGTCGAACTGGTCACCTCCACTGTGAACTCCTCCAGGTTTTCCGGCAGGTTGTCGAAAACCAGCATGAATGGCACCATCTGCCCGGAGCCGATCTGTGATTTACCCTGATTCTTGAGGCGTTTTTTAATAGTCGCCAAATCCATGGCCGCCAGATCTTGATCACTGAGCACATTGCCTGCGTAGCTGGCCTGCGCCTGGACCATCTGCTTCCCGGCGGCGTATAGCTTGCCGGTGAGGCGCACTTTTAACCGGGTATCCTCGTAGCCACTCTTGACCTTTCCGGTGATGATGAACAGGCGGCCGATCTGTGCGTTTTCCACAAACCGGCTGTTCACACCATGGGTGGTCATTTTCAGATTGCCCATGGGATCGTCTGGTTCGGGCTTCAGAAAATCGCTCACGAAGGGAATTTCGATGCCCATCGTGGTCACCGCGAAGTAGCAACCGTAGGCGGCACCGCCGAGCAGCAGCAGCGCAAGCAGAATTTTCACCGGCACACCGATCTTTCCCTTACCGCCGGCCTTCTTCTCTTTGGCTTTCTTGTCTTTCTTCTTTTTCTTCTTGCCGGTGTCTTCGTCGCTATCCGCGGCGGAGGTCGCAGCGGCAGCCGCGGCGGTACCGACTGCAGGTTCGTCAAAATCATCCGCCGAGGGCGGCGAGATTTCCACGGTGGCCTCGTAATCGGGATCATTATCGGCAACTGCCGAAGCGATTTCATCGTCGTCCACGCCGAAGTCGAAATCCATGTCATCGGCGGTACTGGCATCAAGGCCGTCGATGTCGCTCACATCCAGATCGATATCATCGGCGGCGACCGGCTCCGGTTCTTCTCCAAGCATGTCTTCGATATCGGAAAGATCGAGATCACCGCCATCGATTTCTTCCACGGTGTCCAGCGCGTCGGATTCGCTCCCGAGGTCCAGATCCAGGTCCAGCTCGACATCATCCGGGACATCCTCCCGGCCATCGTCCAGATCAGCGTCCAGCATATCTTCGAGATCCGTCAGGTCCAGTTCTTCTCCAGCGCCGACGACGGCGCCATCCTGCCCCGCCACCATATCTTCGATATCGGACAGATCCATATCGTCGCCGTCTGACCCCAGATCCAGATCCAGATCCAGATCCGTTTCCTCGCCCTCAGCCGCAGCAGCGCCAGGGGCATCATCCAAATCCAAATCAAGATCCAAATCCATTTCTTCACCACCGCCATTGGCTTCGGCCGGCGTATCCCCACCAAGATCGAGGTCGAGATCAAAGCCCAGGTCCATCTCGTCGCCGCCGCCGGCAGCCTCATCCGGCGAATCGCCCAGATCCAGGTCCAGGTCCAGGTCCATCTCGTCGTCACCACCGGCAGCTTCATCCGGCGCATCGCCCAAGTCCAGATCCAGGTCCAGGTCCATCTCGTCACCACCGTCGGCAGCTTCATCCGGCGCATCGCCCAGGTCCAGATCCAGGTTCAGGTCCATCTCGTCGTCGCCGTCGGCAGCTTCATCCGGCGCATCGCCCAGATCCAGATCCAGGTCCAGGTCCATCTCGTCGTCGCCGTCGGCAGCTTCATCCGGCGCATCGCCCAGGTCCAGATCCAGGTTCAGGTCCATCTCGTCGTCACCGCCGGCGGCCTCATCCGGCGCATCGCCCAGATCCAGATCCAGGTCCAGGTCCATCTCGTCACCGCCGTCGGCAGCTTCATCCGGCGCATCGCCCAGATCCAGATCCAGGTCCATCTCGTCGTCACCACCGGCAGCTTCATCCGGCGCATCGCCCAAGTCCAGGTCCAGGTCCATCTCGTCACCGCCGTCGGCAGCTTCATCCGACGCATCGCCCAGATCCAGATCCAGGTCCAGGTCCATCTCGTCGCCGCCGTCGGCAGCCTCATCCGGCGCATCGCCCAGGTCCAGATCCAGGTCCAGGTCGTCATCAGCGAATGCCTCAGCATCATCGATATCCACATCCAGTTCTTCATCACCGCCCTCGGCCAAAAAAGGCGTTTCTTCAGGTTCCGCTTCGAACGCTTCCACCGATTCAGAAGCAATGCCGTCGCCGATATCCTGCAGCAGGTCTTCGTCATCATCGACGGCCACCGATGCATCGGTCTGATCCTTTTCCGCCGCATCGGCCGCCCAGGCCGACACACCGGCGGCGGCAGCCGCAGTATCGACTAAAACATCCGGCGCAGCGTCCCGCGGGGTCTCTTCGGGCGATTCCGGAGCAGGCGGGTAGGCAGTGAATACATGTGTGCACTTCGAACAGCGGACCTTCGATCCAGCGGGTTGAAGAAGATCCTCGTTCAAATTGAATTTGGTCTGACACTGCTCACAAGTAATGATCATGACCAACCCTCTTCGGCTTAGAATTGAAGTTGATAAATACCGGGCAACTCCCGATACGACTCATCGTAATCCAGCCCGTAACCCACCAGGA
Organism: uncultured Desulfobacterales bacterium; assembly: GCA_964446485.1. Taxonomy (GTDB): domain Bacteria; phylum Desulfobacterota; class Desulfobacteria; order Desulfobacterales; family JBDRRP01; genus JBDRRP01. The sequence continues at coordinate 11,343 of CAYUOU010000025.1, forward strand.
ACGCATCGTCTGCAACATGGCAGGCATAATCGGCTTCGATGGACACACGGCGTCGTGCGCGTTTGTCGAGGAGCGTGCAGACTTTCACGCTGTCGGCGCCGAGGAACTGAAAGTGCTCAATGATGCATTTCAACGTCAGCCCGGTATCGACAATGTCCTCGACGACGATGACGCTTTTCCCCTTCAAGGCCAATGGAGCATCGTGTTCGAGTCGAACGCAGCCTGAAGTTTCGGTGCCGGATCCATAGCTGGAGGCCCGGATGAATTCGACCGTGACGGGGATTGTCAACTGCCTCACCAGGTCTGCCATAAAGACAAATGCACCTTTTAGAACCCCCACCATCACGACATCTTTGCCAGTGTAATCCGAGGATAGCCGAGCGGCCATGGCCGCGGTCATCCGGCGAATGTCTTCTCTATCCAGAACGGGGACGAGTTCAGGCATCTTTCAACTGTCGATTCGGTATCCGCCGGACATTCAGTTCAGCGCCGTTGGGGCGCCCTGCCGCGGGCGCCCAGTCGTTCAGGGGTACCACTGGAATTCACCTCTTGTCAATAATTTAAGTTCCTTACAACCCTTCTGCCGCCAGTTGCGCGACAATTTCACGCTGTTTGGAAGTAAGCTTTTTAGGAAGGTTGACGAGGATGGTCACGAATAGATCACCGGAGCGATTCTGGTTCATCAGCGGCAGGCCGCGCCCGGGAAGTCGCATCCGCGTTTTGTGGCGGGTGCCCGGTGGTATTTTAAGGCTGAGGGATTTGCCGTCCGGGGTGGACACGTCTACGGTCGTGCCCAGCAGAGCTTCCGACAGCAGGATCTCCCGATTGATGGTGATGTCATGATCTTCCACAGTGAGCTGCGGGTGAGGCATAATCTTGGCCTGGATGAACAAATCGCCCGTAGCGCCGCCGTATGCGCTGGCCTCCCCCTTGCCGGAAATGCGTAGTTTCTTTCCATCAACCATCCCCTTGGGGATTTTGACCGACATCTTTTCCGTTTTGTTTCCGTGCTGGTAGGCGATGGTCTTCTGGACACCCGTCACCACTTCTTCCACCGTCAACGGCAGCTCATAAACCAGATCATTGCCCCGCGGCGGCGCCTGATGGCGCCCACCGCCGCTGAAATTACCACCGAAGGGGCCGCCGCCGCCACCGAAGCTGAATTTGAAACCTTTACCGCCGCCGAAACCGAACTCCCTGAAGATATCCGAAAAATCGAATCCCTTGAAAATATCCTCCTGGGAGTAGCGCTGTTGGAAGCCATCGGCGCCGAACATGTCGTACTGCTTTCTTTTCTCAACGTCACTGAGCACCGCATAGGCCTCGGAAATCTCTTTGAACTTTTCTTCAGCGGCCTTGTCTCCCTGGGTGTGATCCGGGTGATACTTCATGGCCAGCTTCCGATACGCCTTTTTGATTTCCGTCTCTGAAGCGGATTTATCCACTCCCAGTGTAACGTAGTAATCCGTTCCGCCCATTCATTCACTCTCAATTTAATGTGTTAAAAATGCTTTAAATGACAAACAGTTATCCACTCGAGGGGGAAGATAATATGCCGCCATAATCGTGTCAAGACGCCGGGATGTCTGCCGGGCGATGCGCTTTCAGGGCGATGAGAAGCACCGACAGCGCCGCCGGTGTCATGCCATCCACTCGGGAAGCCTGGCCCAGAGACACGGGTCGGACATCTGTGAGTTTTCCCTTCAGTTCGTTGGAAAGCCCGTGCACGGCATGGAAATCGAAATCCCCCGGGATGCGGATATTCTCTGCATCCCGAAATTTGGCAATCTCTCGAAGCTGCCGCTGAATGTAGCCCTCATACTTGACCTCTATTTCAACCTGTCGGCCGACAGCGGACGGAATGGGCGATTTCGCCGGCGCAAGATCCGTCACGGTGCGATAATCGACGCCCGCGCGTTTGAGCAGTTGATCCAGGTGGATGCCTGTGGTCAGCGGCGGCTGTCCATAACGGTTCAAGTGGTCGTTGACGACGGCTGTGGGTTTGATCACGGTGGTGCGCACCCGCTGAATTTCATCACGGATCATGCTGCTCCGGGACCTCAGCGCTTTGACGTGTTCGTCTGAAACCAAGCCGAGGGCATGCCCGATCTCCATAAGGCGAAGATCCGCATTGTCCTCTCGGAGCATCAACCGATACTCCGAGCGAGAAGTGAACATTCGGTATGGCTCACGGGTGCCGCGGGTCACCAGGTCGTCCACCATCACGGCCATGTACGCCTGTGATCGATCCAGGATAAACGGCGGTCGCCCCTGCACCTGGCAGGCGGCGTTGATGCCGGCCCACATGCCCTGTGCGGCGGCTTCTTCGTAGCCGGATGTACCGTTTATCTGCCCGGCGGTGAACAGACCGCTGAGGCGCTTCGTTTCCAGTGTCGGCTTCAACTGGATGGGATTGAGATAGTCGTATTCGATGGCATAGGCGGGCCGCATGATCTCGGCGTCTTCGAGGCCTTCCACCGAGCGGACCACGGCACTCTGAATTTCCAATGGCAGACTGTTGCCCAGGCCACTGGCGTATATCTCCTCGGTATCCAGGCCTTCCGGCTCCAGGATGACCTGGTGTCGGTCGCGATGGGCAAACCGCACCACCTTATCCTCGAAGGACGGGCAGTATCTGGCCGATACGCCCTGTATCATGCCGCCGTAAAGGGCCGATTTGTCGAGATTGCGGCGAACCAGTGCATGGGTTTCCGAGTTGGTGTGTCCGATGTAGCTGGCGCGCTGTGGCAAGGAGGAACCGTTGGTAAACAGGGAAAACGGACGCGCCGGGACGTCCGGCGCCGTCTGGGTGGTAAACCGCGAAAAATCGATGCTGCCGCGCTTGAGCCGCGGCGGCGTTCCGGTCTTCATGCGCCCCAGGGAAAACCCCAGCGTTTTGAGGTGGCGCGGCAGACCGTAGGAGGCAAACTCGCCGGCCCGCCCGGCTTTGATGGCGGAAAAGCCGATATGTACGAGTCCGCTGAAAAACGTCCCCGTGGCCAGAACGACGGCCCGAGCGGCGTAAGCGAAGCCGGTGGCATCAAAGATGCCGACGACGCGGCCGTCTGCCACCGCCAGGCGCTCCACCATGGCCTGCTTCAGGTCGAGCCGCTCCTGGCGTTCCACCACCGACTTCATCGCTTTATGGTATCGGTTCTTGTCGTTCTGGGTTCGTGTAGACTGAACGGCAGGGCCTTTCTTGGTATTCAGGGTCCGATACTGGATGGCTGTCTGGTCGGTGACCTTGGCCATTTCTCCACCCAGGGCGTCGATTTCCCTGACAAGCTGCCCCTTGGCCATGCCGCCAATGGACGGCGAGCAGGGCATGGCCGCCACCTTGTCCAGATCAATGGCCAAGAGCAGCACGCTGCAGCCCATCCGCGCAGCGGCCAGCGCCGCCTCGCACCCCGCGTGGCCGGCCCCCACAACGATGATGTCGTATTGTTTCATGATTTTTCTCCAGATGAATTGGAGAAAAGCTTAAACCCATTCACCGGGTAGATGATCCGCATTCAAAAGGTATGCTGTCGCTCCCTTTGCGGGGCAAACCATGATATGCATTGCGGCGACTGTCAAGGGCGCGCCGTAGGCCGACGCATCACGACAACCGCCCCCGGAGGGCAAGACCGCCGCGTTTGGAAAAAACCCGTTGCCGACCTATGAAAGCCTTGCCGAACCGCTACCAGGATCTCAATCGCTTTTTCCGTGCCCATTTCGGTGAGCGGGTGCACAAGATCACTGTAGACGCCGGATTCACCTGCCCCAACAGGGACGGCACTCTGTCCACCAAAGGGTGCATCTACTGCAATGCAAAAGGCTCCGGCACCGGGCAGTTCGCCCTTGGCCGCACTATCACCCAGCAGTTGGAATCGGCCCGTGCGCGCATCGTCAAGCGGTTTAAAGCCACGAAATACATCGCCTATTTCCAGTCCTTCACCAACACCTACGCCCCGGTTGAGACGTTAAAAAGACTATATGACGAAGCCCTGGCCGTGGATGGCGTCATCGGGCTGTCCATCGGCACCCGGCCGGATTGTATCTCACCGGAGATCATCGACCTGCTTGCCGGCTACGCGGCGAACGCCCACGTGTGGGTGGAATACGGGCTCCAGTCGGCCAACGATGCCACCCTGGACCGCATCAATCGAGGGCACGACGCCGCCTGCTTCGCCGACGCCGTGGCCGCCACCCGCGACCGGGGGATCCACATCTGCGCGCACATCATTCTGGGGCTTCCTGGAGAATCGGCGAAAGACATGCGGCAGACGGCACGATTCGTGGCCGATTTGGGGATAGACGGGGTCAAGCTTCATTTGCTCTATGTCATCGGCGGCACGCCCCTGGCGACGCGCTACGACGCGGGGCAGCACACCTGCCTGACAATGGCCGAATATGCCGAACGGGTCTGCGACACCCTCGAGGTACTTCCCCCGGCCATGGTGATTCAGCGCCTCACCGGCGACCCCCACCCGACCGAACTGGTGGCGCCGGCCTGGGCGCGGGAAAAAGCCGAAACAATGGGACTGATTCACCGGCGGTTGGCGCAAAGGGATACGTGGCAGGGGAAATACTTCGAAACGAAGCCGAATCCCGAAACGTAGGGGCAGAGGCTCCCGTGCCTGCCCGCGCCTGTCCATGCCTGAAGGATGGTTTTGTATTGGGGCGAGGGCAACCACAGGGGGTTGCCCCTACAATCCTTCCACCCTCAACCGGATCCGCTTTGCCAACGGGTACCGCCGCCCCTCGCCGAATGCCTTGGGGGTGACCTTCAGCCCCGGCGCGGCCTGGTGCCGCTTGTACTCGTTTCTGTCCACCCGGGCGATGACGGCGTTAACCATGTCCGCGTCGAAACCCATGGACAAGATCTCTTCCTCACTAAGGACCTCCTCCACATAGGCTTTTAGAATCGCGTCGAGCACATCGTAGGGGGGCAGGTCGTCCTGATCGGTTTGATCGGGGGCCAATTCCGCCGACGGGGCCTTGTCGATAATGCGCTGGGGGATGACTTCACGCTCTCGGTTGATGGTGCGGGCCAGCTCGTACACCTTTGTTTTGGGCACGTCACTGATGACCGCCAGGCCACCGTTCATGTCACCATAGAGGGTGCAATAACCCACGGCCAGCTCACTTTTATTGCCGGTGGAGAGGACCAGAGCACCGGTGCGATTGGAGATGGCCATGAGAATGGTGCCGCGGATCCTGGCCTGGATGTTTTGCTCCGTGATGCCGGGGGCGCCGGTGTCGAACGCCGGGGACAAATGCTCAAGAAAGGCATCGAACATGGGATCGATGGGGATGATTTCGTAAGACACGCCGAGATGCTCAGCCAACTGCCGGGTGTCGGTGTGGTTGTCGGCCGACGTGTAGCGCGACGGCATAAATACCGTGGCCACGTTTTTCGAGCCCAGCGCTGCGGCGGCAATCCAGGCGGTGAGGGCCGAGTCGATGCCGCCGCTCAAACCGATCACGGTCTTTGAGAACCCGCATTTGGTGACATAGTCGCGGGTTCCCATGACGAGGGCGCCAAGCATGGAGGCGGCGTCGTTCTCGGAAATAGCATGGCACTGGTCGGCGTCAGGGGCGGCGGCGCTCGTGTCATACATCACCATGTCTTCGGCAAAATCGACGGCCCGGGCCACAGGTTGCCCGCCGCTGTCAAAGGCCGTGCTGATGCCCTCAAAAAGGATACTGTCGTTGCCTCCCACCTGATTGGCGTAGATGATGGGGACGCCGTATTTTCGCGCCAGCGCACCGTACATATGCCACCGAAAGGCGCGCTTGCCCACGTGAAAGGGCGACGCCGATATGTTGATGAGCAGATCGGCACCGGCACCGGCCATCAGCGCCACCGGATCCATGTGATAGATGGGGCGGGGGAAGATGTCAGCATCGTTCCAGGCATCTTCGCAAATGGTGAGCCCCACCCGATTTCCCTTGTAGTCGAAGATTGAAACGTCCTGTCCGGGTTCGAAGTAGCGGCGTTCATCGAAGACATCGTAGGTGGGCAACAGTCGCTTGTGAGCCCTGTGCACCACATGGCCGTCTTCGAAGAGGAGCGCCGCGTTGAACAGGTTTTTTCCGTCCCCGGCAGGGTTCTCTGCAGCATACCCGCAGACGACCCCAATTCCGTGAATATGTCTCATCAGATATTCCAGCGCCGAACGGTTGGCCGCCACGAAATCCTTATTCTCCAGAAGATCCCGCGGCGGGTAGCCGGAGAGAACCAACTCTGAAAACACGACGAGATCACAGCCGCTGCATTTTGCCGCTGATGCTCGGTCCACGATTTTAGCGCAGTTGCCTATAAAGTCCCCAACGACGGGGTTGATCTGAGCGATGGCGATCTTCATGACACGCGTCCCCCCTGGGTAAGGTTTGGCGTTGCTCTACTAATCAAAAAAAAATCCGCTTCTCTGTGAACCACCTGGATCCCGGGTCTCGCTTCGCTCGCCCGGGATGACGGCTTCTGGTTGCTGGTTGCCGGTTGCGCGTTGCTGGTTGCGCGTTGCTCATTGCTGGCTTTTTGGGTCTGATCGATGGGTTCCGCTGCACCTCACCCATCCTAGCAGGGTACGGGCTGCTGGTTTTTCCGCCCGCTGTCCTCTGCCTCTGCTTATTTTAAATCCTGTTCACCCTGTACATCTCTGTTCATTCACCGTTGACGTTAGTTCTTCTCTGCGTTTTGCGCCCATGTCCGGCGCAGCTCGACTGATCCGCGCGAGAATACCGGCACAGGGTGCGAAGGATTGCCGCGACAGTGTCGGCAAACGGTCAACACGCAAGAAACGCCGCAATGTCGGAAAACAACGTGTCGATATCTTCCACCCGCACCCATCGAATATCCGGATCCGCCCGAAACCAGGTAAACTGACGTTTGGCGAATCGACGGGTGTCACGCTTGAGGGTTTCCACGGCGGCTGCAAGACGCAACCGGCCGGCGATATGATCGGCCATGTGGCGGTATCCCAGAGACTGCATGGACTTGAGGCCGGCCCCATACCCTCGGTTCAGGAGGCCGCGCACTTCTGCTTCCAGCCCACCGGTCATCATGAAATCCACCCGCTCGTCAATGCGGCGATAAAGTCGCGCCCGGTCCATTTCCAGACCGATTTTAAAATTGTCGTAGGGGGCATCGGCGAACCCGTGCTCCCGGTGATGGACGCTCAGGGGCTTTCCGGTGAGGGCGAACACCTCCAAGGCGCGAACGATGCGCACCGTGTCGTTTGGATGAACACAAGCCGCTGCACCCGGATCCACATCGGATAGGCGCCGGTGAAGGGCCGCGCTGCCCTGCTCCCGGGCTTCCTGCCGCAGTTTCTGCCGAAGGCTCGGGTCGGACGGGGCTTGCTTTGCCAAACCGCAGAGCAGGGCCTTGATGTAAAGCCCCGTGCCACCGGCCACGATGGGCACCTTCCCGCGCCGAACGATGTCCCCGATCGCGGCCCGCCCCAATCGGGCAAACCGGGCGGCGTCAAAGACCTCGTCCGGGTCGGCCACGTCCACGAGATGATGGCGGGCCTGGGCCCTCTCTGCGCCGGTGGGCTTGGCCGCACCGATGTCCATATAGCGGTAGATCTGGACGGAGTCGGCGTTGACGATCTCACCCCCGAATCGCTCGGCCAGACGGATGGCCGCAGTGGTCTTGCCCACCGCCGTGGGACCGCAAACCACAATTACGCGGGCGCGAGTGATCATTGGCGTACCCTGAAAACATGATATGATCGCGCGACATGACGGCGACGTTGTCGACGGCCGACACGCCGGTGGCAGTATCTTAGCCACCTGGCAAAGCACTGACAAGACGCTTTTTCTGCCATCGGTTTCATGCTATCTCCATCATGTCGCGGTTGCGACAATCTTGACCCCAACGTTGCAAAAGCCGGAGGGTAAACAAAAATGGCAGTTAAATCCATAATCCTTTGAATTCACAAGCGGTTATGTCTGGACAACATGCAGCACTTTTTTTGATTTTAGAATAATATCAGTATTTTATAATACATTATATGCCAGTTTGTTTATGCAAGGATGGGGTTGACGCTGGGGAGCAACAATACGGAACCAAGGAGACACGGATGCGAATCGCCATCGTGGGGGGCGGACAGCGCTGCCGCCGATTAATAGATTTGATTGTCAACAACGACTTCGGTGATCTACTCCAGCATACCCGTGTGGTTGGCGTTTCCGACATCCGACCTGATGCCGTCGGCATCCAGTTCGCCAAAGAAAACGGGATCCTTACGACACATGACTACAATGATTTTTTCGACCGCGACGACATCGATCTCATTATCGAACTCACCGGTGACGTCGACGTTTTTTATGATATTCTCAAAAAGAAGAGTATGCAGGTGCGTGCCGTATCGGCTAAAACCGCCATGCTCATTTGGAGGCTCGGCAATCTCGCCCAGCAGGCCCAGGAAATGGACCAGAAGCTCCAGGAGACCCGCGCCCTGTACAAGGTGTTTATCGATGAGCTGCTTCAAGAAGATGTTTTGGTCATCGGCGCCGACTACCGGGTTATCGATATCAACGAAACCCTTTGCACCAAACTCGGCATGTCCCGCGATGACGCCATCGGCAAATTTTGCTACGAGATCACACACCGGCAGGACTCCCCGTGCAATGGCAACGAGCATCCCTGCCCGCTGACGGAGACCTTAGCCAGCGGGAAGCCCTCCCAGGCAACCCATAATCACGTGGATAAAGATGGCCAGTTCATCCATTATTCCATCTCCTGCTATCCGCTGATGGAGGGGGGGCGGCCCGTCGGGGCCGTGGAGATCTCTCGCGACATCACCCAGGACGTACAGGTGCAAAAGATGATGATGCAGCAGGAAAAACTGGCTTCCATCGGCCGCCTGTCAGCCGGTGTTGCCCATGAAATCAACAACCCCCTGACCACCATTCTTACCAGCGCCATGTTGATTCAGGAAGACTTGGATAAGGACGATCCCGCCCACGAGGAGATGTCCACCATCGCCAGCGAAGCGCTGCGATGCCGGAAAATTGTTTCCAACCTGCTGGACTTCGCCCGCCAGAGCGAGCCGGAGAAAAAGCGCCACCGCCTCAACGATGTGGTTCTGGGCGGCATTACCCTGACCCGCAAGCAGGCCGCTTTCAAGGACGTGGACATCCAGCACGCGTTAGCTGAAAACCTGCCGGACATCAACATCGATAAGAACCAAATCCAGCAAGCGGTGATCAACCTCATCCTCAACGCTGTCGAGGCCAGCGCCCCGGGGTCGACCGTACACGTGGACACCCTCCTTGCCGACAACGGCTGCCTGGCCGAAATCATCGTCCGCGATCACGGCGAAGGCATCCCCGAAAACCGCCTCGACAAGCTTTTCGATCCGTTTTTTACCACCAAGGAAACCGGCACGGGTCTTGGCCTGGCCATCACCCACGGAATCATCGAGCAACACGGCGGATTCATCCGCGTGGGCAGCAATCCGGAAGAAGGGACCACTTTCACCATCAGGCTGCCATATTCGGGCGGACCTCATGCAAAACGATGATCAGCACATCCTCATTGTCGACGATGAGCGGCGCATCTGCGAAAACTGTGTGCGCATTCTCGAAAAGGTCGGCCTGCCCACGGACTGCGCCGCCAGCGGTCAAGAGGCCTTGCGTCTCATGGACCAACACGCCTATGCCGTTGTCGTGACGGATCTCAAGATGCACCGCATGGGCGGTGTGGAATTGCTGGAGCGCATTCAAGAAGGCCATCCGGAAACCCTGGTGGTTGTGATCACCGGTTACGCCAGCGTCGCCTCTGCCGTCGAAGTCATGAAAATCGGGGCATTCGACTACCTTCCCAAACCCTTCACACCCCAGGAACTCAGGGCCGTGGTCCAACAGGCGCTCGATGCCCGCCGGCTGAGGATCGAAAACCGCGGCCTGTCCAACGGTGCCTTGTCCGTGCCCCCAATGACCCACCAGCTGGTAGGCCAAAGCGCCAATATACAAAAGGTCGTCGACATGGTTGCCAAGGTGGCCCCCACCGATGCCACGGTACTGATCCAGGGGGAAAGCGGCACCGGCAAAGAGCTCATCGCCCGGGCCATCCACGCCAACAGCAACCGCAGCGACCGCGTGTTTTTCGCCGTGGATTGCGGTACGCTGTCCAGCGAACTCCTGGAGAGCGAACTTTTCGGTCATTTTCGAGGCGCCTTTACCGGGGCTCACCGGGACAAGGCGGGTATTTTCCAGCAGGCAGACGGCGGCACGGTGTTTTTGGACGAAATCAGCAACATCAGCATGGCCGTTCAGGGCAAACTGCTGCGTTTTCTGGAAACACAGGAATTCTTGCCAGTGGGCGCCGAGTCGATCCACCAGGTCGACGTCCGATTGATCTTTGCCACCAACCGCAGCCTCGAAGACATGGTTCACGCGGGAACCTTCCGTGAAGACTTCTATTATCGGATAGACGTCTATCCGATATTGGTGCCGCGTCTGGCCGAGCGCAAAGAGGACATCCTGCCCATCGCCTATCACTTTCTACAGCTGTTCAATCGATCCGTGGGCAAGCGTATCAAGGGCTTTGATGAAAATGCCGCCGCGCGCCTGCGGGAATTCGAATGGCCGGGCAATGTCCGCCAACTGAGGAACATCGTCGAGCGGGCCGTGATCCTCTGCGATGGCGACACCATTGCACCGGCGGACTTGCCTCACCTATCCGACCTGAACGTGCTCGGGGAGCTGATGGACAATATTCCCCAGGACAATGCGCAACTGATCCAGGTGAAAAAAGAAATCCGCAAGCAGGCCGTGGCGCACGTTGAACGCAATTTCCTGATCAGTGCGCTGTCTCGAAACGATTGGAATGTTACCCGAGCCGCCGCCCAGGTCGGCATGCAGCGCACCAATTTTCAAGGACTCATCAAAAAACACGGCATCCGTTCACCCAAACACCCCCCAACCAATGGCGGCGACAACTGAACGGCCACCATCGCTACCTTGGAATATATAATATTTATACAGTGTATCTTTGATTCAGTCACCCCGCCTGCAGGCATCTGAGCAAGCCCTTCCCCTGTCGTGAATCACCATACCAGAACAGCCATTCGCCTGGCTTTTACCGTCATTGAAATTCACGGAGATGGCATCGCGGTGCGCTGGATGCATGACGACAAAGTGTATTAATTTAATATACACACTCCCTGCCCAATCGTCTCGGACAAAGAAATTTTATTCATAATTACATATATTTAGAAAATTATTTAATTGCTGGCATTTATATTGCTGACAACAAAAATCAAACACGCATGACACTTTGTTAACCAGAGACACCCCGGGAGGACGATATGGATACAGGAATCAAAGTAATGGTGGTGGATGACGAGGCCCGAATCTGTGACAACGTATCAAAAATATTGAGCAAAACCGGTTTCGACGTCGTTACCGCCAGCAGCGCCCAGGAGGCCTTGGATAAGATGGCCCTATCCTCCTATTCGCTTTTGATATCGGACATCGTCATGCCGGGAATGAACGGTCTGGAACTGCTCAAGCTGGTCAAAAAGGACTGGCCGTTGACCAAGGCAGTGATGATGACGGCCTTTGCCTCCACCGACACCGCTATCAAGGCCATCCGCATGGGCGCGTTGGACTACATTCCCAAGCCATTCACACCGGACGAACTCCGCGACACCGTGGACTTGGCCCTTTCCGGAGAGTTGGAGGAGGCACCAGTGAGTGAGGCAGAACGCGAAGCCATCAACATCATCGATCTGGACATCCCGTTTGATCATGACGAAGTGGCGGAGGTCGTTGGTGAAGATTACGCCAACATGATGGGCCCCTCGGACATGCCGGTGGTGGAGGTCAAAGCGCGGGCGCCGCTGGAGGGTTTCTGCGAGGTCGGCGTCATGGTCTGTGACATCTTCAAAAAACTCGGCGCCACTTGCAAAGCCGGCAACAAGAGCGGTGATTGCCCTCAACTCAAGAAAGATGCAAAGAAAAAAGCTGGCGCGACGGCAGTATTCGACGGGCGCAGGCTCATCGGTATCGACCAGCCCTTTGATTACAGGGAGGTGTCTGCGGTCACGGGACCGGAGTACATTCACAATTTGCAAACGGACGGGGTGGCCGTCCCATATTATGAGGATCTAAAAGCATCTGTGGCCAAAATGGCGGTGCCGGTACGCGGTAATATCGATGTGGATGTGCCCTTTGACCATGACGAGGTGGCGGCTGTGACCGGCGAAGCCTACGCCCGCCAGGCCGGGCCTTCGGACATGCCCCAGGTGGAAATCACAGCCACGGAACCCATGGAAGGTTTTTGCGAGACGGGCACCATGGTCTGCGACATTTTCAAGAAACTGGGCGCCACGTGTAAGGCGGGCACAAAGAGCGGTGCCTGCCCGCAGCTCAAGAAAAAGGCAAAACATAAAGCCGCCGGCGTGGGGACGTTTGACGGACGACGGCTCATCGCACCGGACATGCCATTCGACATCCGGGAAGTCGCGGCTGCCGCCGGGCCTGAATATGCCACCCACCTTGCCTATGACGGCACGGTCCAGTTTACCTATGATGAAGTCAAGGCCAACGCTGCCAAGCGCAGTGCCGAACTGGAAGCAGTGCAGCAGGCATCCACCCATTCTGAGCTGCCCTCGGAACCGGTGACGCGCAATGTTCTGGTCATCGACGATGAAGTGGCCGTGAACAACAACATCCGAAAGGTGCTGGCCAAAAACGATTACCACGTCGACCAGGCAACCACCAAGGCCGACGCCCTCAAACGCCTCGATGGCCATCCTTACGCCGTCATCTTGCTGGACCTGAAAATGCCCGGCGTTCAGGGGCTCGAGTTGCTCGAAGCCGTCAGGGACCGCCAACCCCAGGCCAAGGTGATCGTCATCACCGGATACGCAACCATCGAAACGGCGGTCGGGGCCGCCCGATTGGGCGCCGTCGGTTACGTCGCCAAACCCTTTACGCCGGACGAATTGCGCCAAGCCACAACGGAGGCGTATCGCATGGCCGCCTGATCAGCGCACCTCGATAACCACAAATCGGGGCAGAGACGAACCCTGCCCCGATTTTTTTATGCCCCCGCCCCTGCCGCAGCACCCATCCCCATGGCTGCCCACGAGCCGGCCCAATTGAGACATAACTCATTATCATGACTTCTGATTTTCACGCCCCGGATCCTTGTCGATGGGCGCAGGCTGCACAGAAGCATGGAATTTCATTGACAAGTTTTTGATCAACCGTTAGTTAACCTTCCTTGATAATTTGGCGTGCGTCTGGACCCCGTCCACGCCCACGCGCAGCGAATGAACGCTCATTCAACTCTCAAGGAGTGTCACCATGTCGAAGGACGTTATCGGTTCGGTTCTCGTCGTCGGGGGCGGTATCGCCGGGATGCGCACCGCCCTGGATCTGGCGAACTCGGGCTATTATGTCTATCTGCTGGAAAAATCCCCTTCCATCGGTGGGGTCATGTCGCAACTGGACAAAACCTTTCCCACCAACGACTGCGCGATGTGAATCATCTCTCCCGTACTGGTCGAGGTCGGCCGGCACCTGAACATCGAGTTGATCACATACGCAGATCTTGAATCCGTCGAAGGCGAGCCCGGCCACTTCAAAGCGAAGGTGCGCAAACGCGCACGCTATATCAACATGGACCGCTGCACGGGTTGCGGCGCCTGTGTTGAAAACTGCCCGGTCGTCCAAATGGTTCCAGCGGCGTAACGTGTTACGATCACCATTTTCAAGTGAGGCGCGCATGAGCGAGGCAACCGCGGCAGCGATCCCCCAGGAAGTCGATATCGACTTTTTGGCGTTGAATCGTATTATTGACGATGAGTATGACAACGACCCGGAGAATCTCATTATGATACTCCAGGCCATTCAAAACACTTACAACTACCTTCCACGAACGGCCCTGAATTACCTGTCCACCAAAATCGGCGTACCCTACAGTAGAATATACGGCGTGGCGACCTTTTACAGCACATTCAGTTTAGCGCCACGGGGACGCCACATCATCAGCATCTGCCTTGGGACGGCCTGCCATGTCCGCGGAGGAGAACGCATCCGCGAACGCATTACCGCCAATCTGGGCATCGGTGACGGAGAGACTACGGAAGACAAACGGTTCACCGTGGAATCGGTCCGCTGCATTGGCTGTTGCAGTTTGGGACCGGTCGTCAAGATTGATGAAGACATGCACGGCCGTCTGGCAGCCGACAAAGTCGGCAAAATTCTCGAGCACTACGAATAATTGACGAACGACGAGGCTTTAAGATGAAAATCCAGTCTGCACAGGACTTGGCCAAAATCAGCGAAGTCTACCAGGGCAACCTCTACCGACCCGCCAAGATCAAGGTGAACATCGGCATGGCCTCTTGCGGCATCGCCGCCGGAGCCATGGACGCTTACAACATTGCCAAGGAAGCACTTCAAGACGACGATGCGGTGGAAATCCATCAAACCGGTTGTATCGGCTTTTGTGAGCAGGAACCGCTTGTGGAAATTTTGGCCGATGGGCGCCCGCGGGTCATTTACAAAAAGATAACAGCTGCCCGCATTTTAGACGCCATCGAAGACTACCGTAGCGGCAAAATGGAAAAGAAAAAATGGATGATGGGCCAGATCAAGGATCCGCGCGGTGTGCTGGAAACCGATTTGGCCAACCCCCTCGCAGGGGTCGCCGCTGTCGACAAAGTGCCGGTTTTTGAAGACGACCCATTTTACAGCAAACAAGTCAAAGTGGCGCTGCGCAACTGCGGCTATATCGATCCGGACAGCATCGAGGAATACATTGCCAGGGGCGGGTACCGGGCCTTTATGAAGGCGCTCAACGATCTCAATCCTTCGGACATTATTGAAGAGGTGAAGGGGTCGGGGCTACGCGGCAGAGGCGGCGGCGGATTCCCCACTGGAATCAAGTGGGCCACCTGCGCCAAACATGACGGTGAACGCGCCATCATCTGCAACGCCGACGAAGGAGACCCCGGGGCCTATATGGACCGTTCAATCCTTGAAGGCGACCCCCACAGCGTATTGGAAGGCATGCTCATCGCGGGCGTGGCCATTGGCTCAAGCCACGGCTACATCTATTGCCGCAACGAGTACCCCCTGGCCATCAAGCGACTGGTCACCGCCATCAAACAGGCGGAAAGTTACGGCCTTGTGGGCGACAATATCTGCGGAACGGATTTTTCGTTTCATTTTAAAATTTCCCGAGGCGCCGGTGCATTTGTTTGCGGTGAATCGACAGCACTGATGGCCTCCTTAGAAGGAAAAGTGGGACGCCCCAGAGCAAAATATGTACACACGGTCGAAAAAGGCTTTCGAGATGGGCCGACCAACCTGAACAATGTGGAGACTTACGCCAACGTGCCGCCGATTATCCTTAATGGCGGCGCCTGGTACGCCTCCATGGGGACGGACCACAGCAAAGGCACCAAAGTGTTCTCGCTTTGCGGCAAAATCACCAACACCGGTTTGGTGGAAGTGCCCATGGGCATCAGCTTGCGTGAAATCGTCTTCGACATCGGCGGGGGCGTTCCTAAAAACAAGCAGTTTAAGGCCGTTCAAACCGGCGGACCGTCAGGCGGATGCATCCCCGAGCGGTTCCTCGATCTGCCGGTGGATTTTCAGAGACTGGCCGAAGTCGGCTCCATTATGGGATCCGGCGGCATGATCATCATGGACCAGGACACCTGTATGGTGGACGTCGCCCGATACTTTCTCGATTTTCTCAAGGAAGAATCCTGCGGCCAATGTAATCCCTGCAGGGAGGGCATCAAACAGATGCTGGCCATCCTTACCCGAATCTGCGAAGGCGACGGCCTGGAAGGCGATATCGAACTGCTTGAAGAACTCGGATCCATGGTGCAGAAATTCTCTCTGTGTGGACTGGGCACAGCAGCGCCCAACCCGGTTCTGACCACGATTCTTTATTTCAAGAACGAGTACGAGGAACATATCCACGACAAAAAATGCCGCGCTGGGGTATGTAAGAACCTCTTCCACTACGAGATCGACCCGGAGAAATGTACCGGGTGCCAAGTTTGCTTCCGCAAGTGTCCCCAGGATGCTGTCTCGGGGGAGAAGAAGAAACCCCACACCATCGACCAGGACAATTGCATCAAATGCGGCATCTGTTATGACGGCTGCAAATTTGACGCCATCGCCATCCGATAAGAGGGATGTATCCATGATCACGTTTAAAATTAATGGAAATACAGTTCAGGGCGAAGAGGGGCAGTCGATTCTTCAAGTCGCCGATAAATACGGCGTCAGCATCCCCACCCTGTGCCACCACAAAGCCTTGGAGCCAGCCGGCATGTGCCGGATCTGCACCGTCGAGTTGTTTGACGGTCGTCGTTCGCGGTTTGTCACTGCCTGCAACTATCCAATTTGGGAAGGCATGGAAGTGACCACCGATTCCGAGATGGTCCACCAGGGGCGCAAACTGATCGTCGAGTTGCTCCTGGCCCGATGTCCGGAAGTGCCGCTGCTCCAGAAGCTTGCCAAAACGTATGCCATCGAAAAGCCTCGATTTTTGCCTGAAGGTGACACATGCATCCTTTGTGGGCTCTGTGTCCGCATGTGTGAAAAGATGGGCAACAACGCCATCAGCCTCACGGGCCGGGGTGTTGAAATGACGGTAGACACGCCCTACCACGTTCAGTCGGACATTTGCATGGCCTGCGGCGCCTGTGCGTCAGTATGCCCCACCGGCCACATCACTTTGGAGAAGATCCGGGAAGAAATCACCAGACGAGGTGACGCCCAACCCATCCCATCCGAATACGACATGGGGCTTAAAGGCCGTAAACCGGTCTACGTGCCCTATGCGCAGGCCGTACCGAACACACCGGTCATCGACGACAGCGTGTGTATGCACTTCAAGAACGGCGGCTGCAAGGTTTGCCATTCCTTCTGCGGCGTGGACGCCATCGACCACACGATGAAAGACGAGATCGTCGAGTTGGAGGTCGGGGCCGTGGTGCTGGCACCTGGTTTCGAGCCTTTCGATCCCTCTAACCTGGACAGCTATGCCTACGCCAATCTGCCCAACGTGATCACCGCCATGGAGATGGAACGCTACCTGTCCGCCTCCGGCCCCACCATGGGTCACCTGATGCGCCCCAGCGATCACCAGGACCCGAAAAAGATCGCATGGTTCCAGTGCGTGGGCTCCCGCGACATGAACCGATGCGATAACAGTTACTGCTCGTCGGTGTGCTGCATGTACGCCATCAAGGAAGCGATCATCGCCAAAGAGCACGATCCGGATCTGGAATGCGCCATATTCTACATGGACATGCGCACCCACGGGAAAGACTTCGAGCGTTTCTACAACCGGGCAAAGGACCTTGGCGTGCGGTTCATTCAAAGCCGCGTGCACACCATCGACCCGGTCAACAGCGCCGGGGATTTGTCGCTGCGCTACGTCACCGAAGACGGCACGATGACAGTTGAACCGTTTGATATGGTCATTCTGTCCGTCGGCCTCCAGACCCAGAAAGAAACCAAGGAACTGGCCGATCGGCTGGGTATCGAGATGACGCCGGGCAACTTTGCCAAAACCGAAACCTTTTCCCCCATGGCCACCAACCGGCCGGGCATTTTTGTCTGCGGCGCCTTTCAGGGGCCGCGGGACATCCCCCAGTCCGTGGTGGATGCCAGTGCCGCGGCCGCTGCGGCCGGGGAAATCCTCGCTGCCGGCAGGAACACGCTGACCAGACAGCCCGAAGTCGTACCCGAAATCAACGTGATCAACGAACGGCCCCGTATCGGCGTCTTCGTGTGCCGGTGCGGCATCAACATCGCCGGCGTGGTGGATGTGCCGGCTGTTCGCGACTATGCCGCCAACCTGCCTTTCGTCGAATACGTCTCGGACAATCTTTACTCCTGCTCCCAGGACACCCAGGAGACCATGTCCCAGATCATCAAGCAAAAGAACCTGAATCGGGTTGTGGTGGCCGCCTGCACCCCCAAAACCCACGAGCCCCTTTTTCAGGAAACCCTCATGGCCGCCGGCCTGAACAAGTACCTTTTCGAGATGGCCAACATCCGCAATCACGACTCATGGGTGCACAAAAACAACCCGGATCTGGCCACCGCCAAAGCCAAGGATCTGGTGCGCATGGCGGTTTCGAAAATCGGCCTCATGCAGCCCCTCAAGGAAGCCGAGCTTCAGGTGAGGCAGACAGCCGTGGTCATCGGCGGCGGCATAGCCGGCATGAGTGCGGCCCAGGCACTGGCCGCCCAGGGCTATGAGACCCACATCGTGGAAAAAACCGGGCAACTCGGCGGTCAGGCCCGCAACCTTTACCAGACGGCCGCCGGCGAAGATGTCTCCGAAAAACTCGCGGCGCTCATCGAAGGGGTCACCGGCGAAACGCAAATCACCGTCCACCTGGATACCGAACTCAAAGCGGTGGAGGGTTTTGTGGGCAACTTCAAGGCCACGCTCGCCGCGGCCGGTGGAGAAAAAACCATTGAGCACGGGGTGGCTATTATCGCCACCGGCGCCCACCCCCTGGAGCCTGACGAGTACGGGTATGGCTCGGACCCCCGCATCATCACCAGCCTGGAGCTGGACCGCCGTCTCAAAAACGACGACAAGAATATCGACCAAATCGACACCGCTGTGTTCATCCAGTGCGTCGGCAGCCGGGAGCCGCACCGCCCCTACTGTTCACGTGTCTGCTGTACACATTCGGTAGACAATGCACTGCAACTCAAGCGCCGCAACCCCAACATGAACGTGTACGTCCTGTATCGGAGCATGCGCACCTACGGTGAGCGAGAATACCTCTACAAGGAGGCGCGCGAGCAGGGCGTTATTTTCATCCGCTTCGACCTTGAAGCAAAACCGCAGGTCACGGTTGATGGTGATCATCTGACCGTTACCGTGGTGGATCATGTGCTGGGCATACCCATCGCCATCGAGGCGAATCTGCTGACCCTGGCAACCGCCATCCTTCCCAACAAGGATGAAGCCTTGGCCCAGTTTTTCAAAGTGCCGATCAACGACGATGGCTTTTTCGTCGAAAAGCACGCCAAGCTGGGGCCGGTGGCGTTCGCCACGGACGGCGTTTTCCTCTGCGGCATGGCCCATTACCCAAAACCCATTGAGGAATCCATCGCCCAAGGCAAAGCGGCGGCGGCCCAAGCGGTCACCTTGCTCGCCCAGGAAACGGTTTTCACCAGCGGCAACGTGGCGGAAGTCTCTCCGGCGGCGTGCAGCGAATGCGGCGTCTGTGTCTCCATCTGCCCTTACTCGGCGCCGACGTTCCGCGGTGCCGACGAGCGGTTTTGGCCGGGCCGTGCGGAAATCAACCCGGTATTGTGCAAAGGCTGTGGTCTCTGCGTGGCATCCTGCCGCTCCGGGGCCATCCATCTCAAGGGATTCGACAACGACCAGATCTTCGCCCAGATCTTTTCATTGAACGAAGCCGTTTAATCTGGGTGCCGGGCACCGGTGGCGCCCGGCACAACCACCCTATCTAAGGGAGTGACGACATGTCAGAGTGGGAACCCAAAATCGTCAGTTTTCTCTGCAACTGGTGCAGCTACGGTGCAGCCGATCTGGCCGGTGTGGGACGGATGGAATACCCGCCCAACATTCGGGTGATCCGGATCCCCTGCACCGGACGCATGAGCCCGAAGTTTTTTCTCGCTGCGCTGCGGGAGGGCGCCGATGCGGTATGGGTGTCCGGGTGACATCCTGGCGAATGCCATTACCTGGAAGGTAATTACTACGCCCGTCGAAAATTCGCCCTTTTTCACAACCTGATGGAGCATATGGGAATCGAGCCTGGACGACTCCATTTTTCATGGGTTTCCTCCGCCGAATCGACCAAGTTTGTCGACGTGGTCAACCAGGTCACAAAATCCGTGAAAGCCCTCGGCCCCAACACCCGCTACCAGAAAACCCCAGCCAAGGTCGCGTAAAATGATTGAATACACTGAAAAAATCAGAGACATCGCGGGAAAACTGCTGGCGGACGGCAAGGTAGACATGGTCATCGGCTTCCGTAAGGGCTCCGTACCCATGATGAACGAGCCCTGTTTCGTCAAAAGCGCCGGTGAAGCCCAGCAACTCGTCTGGGACAGCAACTGCGGCGTCAACCTGGCCAACTACCTCACCGGCCGGAAGGAAAAAATCGGCATCGTGGCCAAAGGCTGCGACAGTCGCAACATCGTCACCCACATCATCGAAAACAAGATAAAACGCGAGCAGTTGGTGGTGATCGGTGTCCCCTGCCAGGGGATGCTCGACCGACGAAAAGTGGCTGCCATGGCCGGCGGCGAGGTCCTGAGCGTCACCGAAGACGGCGACAGTGTCATGGTCTCCAGTGCCGGTGGAAAAGAAAAGACCCTCCTCAAAGCCGACGTCATGCAGGAAAACTGCACCATCTGCATCCACCGCAACCCGGTGATCCATGATGAAATGGTGGCAGAACCGGTGGCAGAGCAAACCGACATAGACCGCTATGCCGACATCCGCCGCATCGAGGCCATGAACCCTGAAGATAAATGGCAATACTTCGAAGACATGCTGGCGCCGTGCATTCGCTGCTATGCTTGCCGCAATGCCTGCCCCCTGTGCTACTGCCCTACCTGTTTCGTGGACGAATCGCTGCCTCAGTGGGTGGGCAAAAGCCAGGATCCCATCGACGTGCGCACCTTTCATTTTCTCAGGGCCTTCCATGATGCGGGCCGCTGCACCGACTGCGGCGCCTGCGAGCGGGCCTGCCCGGTGGGGATCCCAGTACGGCAGTTCACCAAGAAGCTCGAAAAGGACTGTCTGGAACTCTTCGGCTGGGAGGCCGGTTTGACACTCGATCAGCGGCCGCCGCTGGACACGTTCCAGCCCGGCGACCCGGACGATTTCATTCAATAAGACCGCCCCAACCGGCACCCGGACGGACCATTCCATATCGGACCAAAGGCGACACTATGAAATACCTCAACATCGACAAGTCATCGTTTAATGCCGGGCTGGCAGCGGCCTCAAGCGGCTACCGCATTTCCGTGCCTGTTTCGGAAGGCCCGTTTTGCAACTTTCAGCCCTTCGATAAAGGCCAGACCCTCGAGATGGATGCCCAGAACACCCGGCTTTCTCCAAAATCGGCTGTCTATCCTCAATCGGAGGTCATGTTCACCTACACGCTGGACGAATCCCAGGCGGATCACCACGTGATAAAAGAAGTCGACGCTGACAGTGGCCCGCGGGCGCTGGTGGGTGTCCGCCCCTGCGATGCCAAGGCGTTCATCCTGGTGCGCCGCAATTTTGACAACCCGGACTACCAGGACCCCTACTGGGTGCGCGCCTACGAAGCCACCACCCTCATCGGACATGCCTGCGCCGCCCCGTGCAGCGCCTGCTTCTGCACCACGGCCGGCAGCGGCCCTTATGCAGCGGAAGGGTTGGACATCCTGCTGGCCGATGCCGACGATGGATACGTGGCGAAAATCATCACCGAAAAGGGTGCGGCCTTCGCCAAGGCAGCCGGATGGACCACAGAGGCCCCGGCAGACACCGCCGAGGCATTTTTCTCGGCGGGACAATCCGCAGCCGAGGAAAAAATCGTCAGTCGCGTGGCCACTGACCAACTGGCCCAGAAGGCGACCACTGAGCTTTACGAGGCCCCATTCTGGGAAGACGTCAGCTTTGCCTGCATCAACTGCGGCACCTGCACCTACTTGTGCCCCACCTGCTGGTGCTTCGATATCCAGGACGAGAACCGGGGTAACAGCGGTGTCCGGATGCGCAACTGGGACAGTTGCATGTTCCCCCTGTTCACCCTGCACGGTGCCGGACACAACCCGCGCGGAACCAAACTGCACCGGGTGCGCCAGCGGTTTATGCACAAGCTCAAATACTACGTGGACAAATATGAAAACGGCATCCAGTGCGTCGGATGCGGCCGCTGTGTTCGCCACTGCCCGGTGAATATCGACATCCGCAAGGTCTGCGATTTGATGAACAATTATGGCGCAGATGCCTGCGCGGTGTCGGCATAGTGTCGACCAAGGAGGGGAACGTCGTGGACAATCCGTATCTGCCATATCCGGTCCGTATCGACGAAATCGTTACGGAAACTGAAGACAAGAATCTCAAAACCTTCAAATTCGTGTTTCTCAACCCGGTAGACGAGGAGAAATTCGCCTATCGCGCCGGCCAGTTCGCCGAACTGTCCGTCACTGGAAAGGGGGAGATCCCCATCGGCATTGCCTCCTCACCCGTGGAAAAAGGCTTCGTCAAATTCACTGTCAACAAGGTGGGATTGGTATCCTCCCACCTGCACAACATGAAGGTGGGCGACATCATGGGCATCCGGGGCCCCATGGGCAACTGGTACCCCTGGGAAACCCTGGAACAGGGAAAAAACGTGGTAATCATCGGCGGAGGCTTCGCGTTCACCACCCTACGCTCATCCATCATCTACATGCTGCACCCCGACAACCGTGATAAATTCGGTGACATTCACGTCATTTACGGTGCGCGATCGCCGGGCATGCTGCTCTACAGCGACGAACTCAAGGCGTGGGAAGCCCGGGACGACATCAACATGCACATCACCGTTGACGCCACCGACGACCCGGCGTGGAAATACAATGTGGGGTTTGTCCCCACCATCACCGAACAAAAAGCGCCCCAGGCCGACGCAGACACCTTTGCCATCATCTGCGGTCCCCCCATCATGATCAAGTTCACCCAGCCCGTGCTGGACAATCTGGGCTATGGCCACAACAACATCATCATGAGCCTGGAAAACCGGATGAAGTGCGGCATCGGCATGTGTGGGCGGTGTAATATCGGGCGTGAATTCGTCTGCAAGGACGGCCCGGTCTTCACCCTTGACCAGTTGAACCAAACACCGCGGGAATACTAAAAAACGCTTTCCCGGGCCGCCCTCCACCGCCAGCAGTACGGGGAGATCTCGTATTTTTGCCATTGACAATCCGCACTCGATTCGGTAGTGAGGTTAATTCAAAATAACCTAAGCTAAACGGCCGACAGCCATAAGTAACATTAATTATTAACGATTTAAGGAGGACTTTTAGATGCCGACAGTTGAATTTGGTGGAGAAAGCTTTGTAGTAGACGAAGACGGTTTCATCGACGATTACACCAACTGGAGTGAAGGGTGGGTTCAGTTTGTCAAGAAGGAAGAAGGCATCGATGAACTGTCCGAAGAGCACCGTCTGGTCATCGGCACCCTGCGTGATTACTACGAGAAGAACGGGATCGCCCCCATGGTCCGTGTTCTTTCCAAGGTCACCGGCTTCAAGCTGAAACACATCTACGAGCTGTTCCCGTCAGGGCCGGGCAAGGGAGCCTGCAAAATGGCTGGGCTTCCGAAGCCGACCGGGTGTGTCTAATCCAGCAACGAGTGTGTTCCGTAACATTGCTTACGCTAAGAAAAGGCCCTGCAACGGCAGGGCCTTTTTTTTCTGTGAATTCGACGGACCGCGGACGCGCCGGGGACACCTGCGGTTTATCCGAGGCTGAAGATATGCGAGAAAACATCGACGACACGGACCGCGCACTGCTGAATCGAATCCAGTCGGATTTTCCCATCACCCCACGGCCCTTCGGGACCATCGCTGAGGAACTCGGCATCACTGAAGGCGATGCCATCGCGCGGCTGAAACGTCTAAAAGCAGAGGGCTACATCCGCCGCATCGGCGGCAATTTCGTCCCAGAGAAATTAGGATACGTGAGCACCTTGTGCGCCGCAAAGGTGCCGCCCGAGCGCATCGACCACTTTGCCGGCACCGTGAACGAATACCCGGGCGTGACCCACAATTACCTGCGGGAAAACGATTATAATGTGTGGTTTACCTTCATCGCGCCGTCCCGTAGAGAGATCGCCGACAACCTGTCGCAGATTGCCGAAGCAACCGGCGTCGAAAACATCCTGAACCTTCCAGCCACACATGTTTTCAAGATCAGGGCCAAGTTTAAGGTCAAGTAAGCCACGGTTTCATCACTAACCAGCCGTCCAAGTTTGGTCTTCATCGCCATGGAAAATGACATTCGCATCGCAGCCGCAGTGGTGCAATGCATCGTCGGCCGTATTGACGAGAACCTCCAGCGCATGGCCGGATTGGTATCGGCTGCGGCCGCCGCGGGCGTACGCATCATCTGCTTTCCCGAGTTGGCCGCCACAGGTTACAGCCACCGCGAGTTCATTCGACGGCACGCCGAGACCGTGCCGGGCCGCATTTCAAGGCATTTCGGCCGTCTGGCGGATGCCCACGGCATGACCGTTCTGACCGGCATGGCCGAAGTCACCGACGACGGCAGCTACTACGCCAGCCATCTGGTGGTGAGCCCGCGTCGCGCCCCTGACGTCTACCGAAAGGTTCATCTCGCCCCTCCCGAGCAAAACCTATTCAACGCCGGGGGGGGCGTCCCGGTGTTCGACTGCGACGGCGTGCGCTTCGGCATCCAGCTCTGCTACGATGCGCATTTTCCAGAACTCTCCACCCGCATGGCCGAAGCCGGCGCCGACGTGCTCTTCATCCCCCACGCGTCCCCCCGGGGGGATGCCAGCACCAAACATCAATCATGGATGCGCCACCTGCCGGCCCGTGCCTATGACAACGGTGTTTTTGTGGTAGCCTGCAATCAAATCGGCGACAACGGCCAGGGGCTGACCTTTCCCGGAAACGCCGTCATCATCAACCCGTCCGGCAATGTGATGGCCCGAAAGCTCGACGGGACCGAAGGCCTGCTGGTGGCCGACCTCAAACTTGAGGACCTGCGCCATGTCCGGGAGCACCGCATGCGCTATTTTCTGCCCAATCGCCGCAAAGACCTGTTCCTTCCTCAGTCGTTGTAGACGCCTCAAAACCACACAAAGGCACGGCACGCCGTACCCCCTGAGACAACTGCTTGAGATGATCCGGAACTATCGGGTGAGGTCCAGATCGAAATAGGAAACGTGGAAAAGCAGCATTTTTCGGGTGAAATCCACAAACAGCGATTTGCCAAGCTCGCCGTTGTCGATCTGCTGCCGCATCTCCTGCAACTTGGACTTGAGATAGATATGCTCCCCGCGGTGTTCTTCGGTCATGTCAAACCGGCGGGCTGCACAGATGTGCTCTTCGGTATCCATGTGCCGGGAAAAGGCATCAAGGACGATCCGTGCGTGGTGGGCCCACCCATCGGATTGTCTGCCGCACAAATCCAGGAGGGAATCAATGTTGGCGTGATCTTCGTCGATCTGCCGGTCACCGGTTGAGTAATACGTATGCCACATAGGACCTTCTCACGCGTATGGTCAGTGGTGCAATGAATATTTAATGAATGTTTGTGCCGTGTGAAACGGCCGTCTTCACCGGCTAAAACGCCCTCACGCAGTTCGTTTCCGACTGCTGACACGGCGGCCCACCGGCGGAACGCAAGACCACGCCGGTGGATAGGCGCGATAAACGGGGCTTTCCATCGTTCGAGCGCAGTCGGTAGCCAAACATGTGCAGCAGGTCGGCCACCGGGCGCCCGAAGAGAAAATCGAACAGCGCCGGGTCCACACGACCCGATTCGGCCAGGACGGCGCGCAGTTCGCGGTCGTACTGAACGACATCGGTAATCCGCCGAAGATAGACGGCGCCCTCGTCTTTGGAAAATCCGTTGAAAAGGCGCCGCAGGAGCACCATGTCGCAGCGCTGTTCATGCTCCTCAATCAAGGACCACACATTCCCGGCTTTTCCGATGAGATCTTCCCGGGTGAGGCGGTCTTTTTCGTATACGGCCAAGAAAGCCTCGGGGGCCCGGCATTCCAAAACGCGGCACTCCATGGGGCGGTCCTCATAGATGTCGCAGCCGTTGTCGGCGCTCAGATACCGGCACACCCATCGGCCTTCAGTCCCCTTGACCTTGATAATATCCGATGGGGCCGGTGCCAGCTGGTTTTTTACATTTTCGTGGACCATCTCGCCGGGCCGGATGGTGAACAGGTCACGCAGCGGGATGCGGCCGCTTTCCACAAGGTCCATGTCTTCTCGATGGAGGGCCGGCCCGCCACGCCGACAGCAGGTGCCGCAACGCCGGCAGGGCGCATTGGATGTCGGTGATTGAGGCATGCCGGAGGTTATACCAGAGGATACCCAGGCGGGCAATTGGTTAGTGACCGACAGCGAAGTAATTTTAAGCGCGATGGGCACCACGTTCAACCGCCAATACAGATCCTCCCTGAACCGGCCTTTCTTTACCTCATCCAGCAGGTTCCGATTGGTGGCGGCCACAACGCGAACGTCCACAGGAATCGCCGCCAAAACAGTGAGGCCGCCGCAGCCCAGCCGCAACGGCCCCAAATCAGCAGCGTGACGGCGGGTTAATCAAAAGCCATGTCCGTCTTCCACACTTCCCAGACCTTGCCCACTAGATCGGGCCCGGGTTTGAGGGTCTGTTTGCCGGGACGCCAACCGGAGGGCGTAGCTTCTTTGCCACCGCTGTTTCTAACCAGCTGAAAGGCCTGGACCTGCCGGAAGGTTTCCTCCTCATTCCGTCCCACCGGCGGTGTCAGCACTTCATAGCCTTGAACCATGCCGTCCGGATCGATGATGAAACGGCCTCGGGCCTCCACGCCGGCGGCCTCGTCGAAAACGCCGTAGACGCGGCCCACCTTGCCGCCGGTGTCGGACAGCATGGGGAAAGGAACGCCGCCGTCCACCATTTTGGAAAGTTCGTTATCATCCCACATCTTGTGAACGAAGACACTGTCGATGCTCATGGAGAGCACATTGACGCCGAGCTTCTGGAAGGCCTCGTATTTTTCGGCAACTGCCGAGATTTCAGTCGCTCAGACAAAGGTGAAATCCCCGGGGTAGAAACAGAGCAGCACCCACTGGCCGATGTACTCAGAAAGTGACAGTGATATAAATTTGCCATTGTGATATCCTGGAGCATTGAAATCCGGGGCTTTCTGGCCGACCATAATCATGGCGCCGCCCTCCTTTTTGGGTTGAGATGGGGGGGTTGTTTTTGGATCATCGGTGGCCGTCCCACCGACGGGGCCGCCGGTGGGTCGGGCACATCCCACTTTCATGTCTTTCGCCATAAACGCCTCCTTGCTGTGACGATCATTCGGCAACCGCCGGTCTTTGTTTTCTAGACCCGTTGCCAATCAACTGCTGGATGATCAACTCTTATATCATCGTTCTCGGGGCTTCAATCGATAAATATTTCATACTATTTTAAATGGTTATACGCCTATCTGCTATGCCATACCTCTCCGCCGATCAGCGCAAAAACCGCCGGTTGGGCTGTCGCGGTGGCGAATTCTACGGGTTCGGGAGCCAGGGATGGCGGTATTCGAGGTTGCCCCATCGAGCAGGCTAGTGGTAAGGGCTCTGTGAAATTTGACGGCGCCGCGAAAGTCAGATATTTGCTGAAAAAGGCGCCCTCGACATTGCGAATTGCGGCTTATTCAACCTGCACGCTGCGGATTTCGCCGACCGCAGGCACACATCCGTCACGTTACTCAGCTTGTTATCGGTCCACCGCCTGAAGAAAGGAATTTTCCGACTATGAATCGCCTGAGGGTTTTTTCCGGAAACGCCAATGTGCCCCTGGCCACGCAGATCTGCGAGCATATCGGCATCGCCCTCAGCCCCATGGAGATCTCCCGTTTTTCCAATGACAACCTGTTTGTCCAGGTCCACACCAACGTCCGTGAGCGGGATGTGTTCGTCGTGCAGCCCCTGACGGCGCCGGTGAGCGACCGCATTATGGAGCTCTTTATCACCATGGACGCGCTCCGCAGCGCATCGGCAGGCCGTATCACGGCGGTCATCCCCTACTTCTCCTACGCCCGCTCCGACAAGAAAGACGCCCCGCGCATTTCCATCACCGGCCGTCTGATCGCCGATCTGCTCAAAACCGCCGGCGCCGATCGGGTGCTCACCATGGATCTGCATTCGGACGCCGTACATGGCTTTTTCAGTATGCCCGTGGATCACCTCACCGCCATTCCGCTCATTGCCGGGCACTACCGGGAGGCCATGGACCTCGGTAACGCCGTGGCCGTGGCCACCGATGCCGGCGGAGCCAAACGCGTAGGCAAATTTGCCAAGGCCCTGGACATTCCCCTGGCCATTATCGACAAGCGACGGGTGGCCGACACTCGGGTCCAGCAAGGGCTGGTCGTGGGTGACGTCGCCGGCAAGGATGCCATTATTTTCGACGATGAAATATCCACGGGCGGAACCCTGGTAGCCACCGCCAATACCCTGGTTCGGGCCGGGGTGAAGCGCCTTATGGTGGGCGCCACCCATGCCGTGCTTTGTGGCAATGCCAGCGAGAGACTGCGTGAGGCCGATATCGAGAAGCTGGTCGTCACCAACACGGTGGACATCCCAGAGGCCAGCCGCATGGATCGACTCTCCGTCATTACCGTGGCGCCGCTGATGGCGGAAGCCATCCGTCGCATCCACACCGGCGACAGCGTCGGCGCGCTGTTCAACTAGCGCCATGGATCGGCAATCCATCAGCACTCGGGTCCTGCTGCTCTGCCTGCTGGCGGTCTCCGCGTTGTTTGTGGCCATGATCCGCCAGTTCCTCATGGCCATTATCCTGGCAGCCATCTTTTCCGCTCTCGCCCATCCTGTCTACCGCCGATTCACCGCCTGGTTCGGCGGGCGGCGGGGACCCGCCTCGTTTCTGACGATCCTGCTCATCCTCTTCGTCGTTATGGTCCCACTGACGGGGCTGCTGGGGGTCGTCGCCGCCCAGGCCTTGAAGGTCGGCGCCGCCGCCAAACCCTGGATAATGGCACGAATCGGGGAGCCCGCGGCCCTATCCGAGGCCATTCGGGCATTGCCTTTCTACGAAGAAATCGCCCCGTACCAGACCCAGATCGCGGAAAAGATCAGTGCGCTGGTGGGCGCACTCAGCGGCTTCATCGTCAACGGTGTCTCCGCCATGACGCTGGGCACGGTGAACTTCGCCTTCCACCTGTTCGTCATGCTCTACTGCACGTTCTTTTTTCTCATGGACGGCGACAGAATGCTGGAAAAGGCACTCTTCTACCTGCCCTTAGAGGACAAGGACGAACGCCGCATGCTCGAGCGGTTCACCTCAGTGACGAGAGCCACCCTCAAAGGCACTCTGGTCATCGGGATCATCCAGGGAGGAATGGCCGGTGCGGCCTTTTGGGTGGCGGGCATCCCCAGTGCCGTCTTCTGGGGTGCAGTAATGGCGGTGCTCTCCGTGATCCCCAGCATCGGTTCCGCCGTTGTCTGGGCACCGGCGGCGATCATTCTCGCCGCATCGGGCCATATCGCCCAGGGCATCGGGTTGGGAGCGTTCTGCGCCGTGGTTGTCGGCAGCGTGGACAACCTGCTGCGGCCGATGCTGGTGGGCAAAGATACACAGATGCACGAACTGATGATTTTCTTCGGAACCATGGGCGGTATCATGATGTTCGGCATTGCCGGCATGATCATCGGTCCCATCATCGCCGCACTGTTTCTGACCTTATGGGACATTTACGGCATCGTTTTCCAGGGTGTCCTTCCAGAGGTCACCTCTCTCAATCCGCCGCCGGGTTCTTCGACCGATGGCGAAGGAGACCGACCATGAGCGACCGATCTACTACCGGCAGCAACCCGCGCAGCACCCAGATCATCGCCGCGGCCCGCCGCGCGCGCAATGCACGCGAGACCTCCTATCGGGAACGTGCACTCAAGCTGTTCCCCCACGTCTGCGGCCGCTGTGGCCGGGAGTTTGAAGGAAAGCGTCTCAAGGAACTCACCGTTCACCACAAGGACCACAACCACGACAACAACCCACCGGACGGAGGCAACTGGGAATTGCTGTGCATTTACTGCCACGACGAGGAGCACGAACGACTCAAGACCGCAGAGGCCTACGGGCCGGGCGCCTCGAGTGACACCGACGTCGCCTCCGGCGGCAATCGGCCCTTCGCCGATCTGGCCGAGTTGCTCAAGAATAAAGGTTCATAAGCGCTTTTCCCAGCTAACGCACCCCTGCGGTATCCGCCCCACAGATCTTTTCCGGCTCCCATGCCGCTAAGGCATGCTTCTACAATAGACAAGGCAAACCCGCCTGTGGTATGCCCGTAGTGGGAAGTGATTATGTGCAACGCATAACAATTGCGGCAGGCCACTGTCGCCAACTACGGGGGAGGGCATTCCATGGAGTTTATCGATTATCCGAATATCCACGCCATGCTTAAGAAGACCGTTGACCGCTACGGGGCATCCGCCGCATACCGCTGGTTCACGGCGCCGGGGCAGACCGATTCGGTGACCTGGGGGCAGTTTTACGACCAGGTGCGCCAGGTGGGCAAATCGCTCATGACCCTCGGGGTCGAAAAAAGCGACAAGGTGAACATTCTCAGCTATTCCTGCTACCGCTGGACGCTCACCGACATGGGCATCACCAGCATCGGGGCGGTGACCGTTGGCATATACCAGTCCAACCTGCCCAAGGACGTGCGCTACATCGTGGACCACTCCGACGCCGTTGTGGTCTTCGCCGAGAACAATGCCCAGCTGGACAAACTCTTCGAGATCCGGGCCGATATACCGGATGTCCGCAAAGTCATACTCCTCAGCGGAGACGCCCCCGACGATGACTGGGTTATCGGCTTCGAAGCGTTCATCGCTCTGGGAAAAGACGTCTCCGACGCCGATTTCGACGCCCGGGTCAATGCGGTCTCCGCCAAAGACGACGCCGGCATCGTTTACACCTCCGGCACCACCGGGGTACCCAAAGGCGCGGTGCTCACCCACGACAACATCACCTTTACGGCCCAATCGGTTATGGGCAGCACGACCATCAACGAAGGCGAAGAAGTTTTCCTTTTTCTTCCCCTGGCCCATATCTTCGCCCGGACCTGTGTCTACGCAACATTGCTTTCCGGATGCGCCACCACTTTCACCCGCAGCATGGAGACCATCGTCGAAGACATCGGCCTTGCCAGACCCCACTGGTTCGCCAGCGTGCCGCGCATCTACGAAAAGGTCTACTCCAAGGTCATCAGCGGGGCCGAGGCCAAGGGCGGTGCGGCGCTGAAGATTTTCCGGTGGGCCTGCGAGGTGGGAGAGGAAGTCAGCGACTGCAAGCTCAACAAACAGCCCATCCCTTTCATGCTGGGCCTCAAATACGCCATAGCGACCAAACTCGTCTTCAGCAAGGTCCAGGCGGCCCTCGGCGGCCGCATCAAGTGGTGCATCAGCGGGGCCGCCCCCCTGAATCCGTCCATCGCCAAATTCTTTCACGCCGCCGGCATCCTGATATTGGAAGGCATCGGCATGACGGAGAATACCTCTTTTACCAACCTCAACCGCTTTGACAACTACCGCTTCGGGTGGGTGGGGCCTCCGGGACCCGGCATCGAACAGAAGACCGCCGAAGACGGCGAAGTGATGTACCGGGGCAGAAACGTCATGAAGGAGTACTACAAGATGCCCGAGGAGACCGCCGAAACCATCACCGCCGACGGCTGGCAGCATACCGGCGATCTGGGTGAGATCGACAGCGAGAACTTCCTCCGCATCACAGGCCGCAAGAAAGACCTCATCATCACCGCCGGAGGCAAGAACATCGCCCCGGCCGCCATCGAGGGGGTCATCGCCACCTCCAAATACATCAATCAGATCTGCGTCATCGGCGACAAGCGCAAATTCCTCAGCGCGCTGGTGACCCTGGATCCGGACAACGTTCCAGAGTGGGCCAGGGCCGAGGGGATCGCCTTTGATACCCTGGACGAGCTTATGAAGAACGAACGCGTGCAAACCTTGATCGAAAACGAAGTGGCTGAAAAAAACAAAGCCTTCGCCAAGTTCGAAACCATCAAAAAGATCACCATCGTACCGGAATTCACCATTGAGAACGGCATGCTGACGCCAACGATGAAACTGAAGAAAAACGTGGCCATCGCCGAGTACGAAGCGGCCATCGATGCCATGTACCCCGAGGCCTGATCCCTTCCCATCGCGGGGCCCTGCCGGGGCCCCGCTTGCGTTCATCCTTATACCTTACCACCTCGGGCCGACACACCATGACGTTCATCCCCCAAAGGCGCACATCGTGATCAAACTGACCCGCGAAGAACTCAGAGGAAAAGACGTCGGCGACATCACCGAATTCCCGCCGCTCGCCAGTGAACTTATCCAACTCCTCAATCTGAAGACCCACGCGGTAACCAAAAAAGTCGTGGGAAAGCCTCAGGCCCTCATTGAATCCTTCGAAGGCAAATCCTACGAAGCCTGGAGCGACTGGTACAATGCACAGCACCCTGGAGCCATCGATGCAGCCACCGATTTGATCATAAGCCGTATAGAAGCGCTCAAAGCGGCCGTCGCGGCCATCAACCCCGATCTGGTGAACAAATGGGTCAAAGAGGCCGTGCTGAAAAAAACCTACGCCCGTTTCCGGCTTCCAGAAGTCATTCTAACGAAAGTCGCCCGGACCCGGCAGGAGCCCTTCCGGCTGCCGAATCCCGACGAGGAGGCCCAAGGCATCGACGGCGTCATCGGCGAAACAGCCTACCGGGTTCGACGTCGTGGAAAACCGGGGCGATCTACGAGTCGGCCGAGGCAATCCCGTGGCCCGAGTCCGCCACCTCGGTGCTTGTTCTTGCCATGAGCCACCCCCAGAGCCACCCTGCCTTGGACTGGTGGGACGGCAAGGGCACCGCCGGCAACCGTGATCTCATGGCCGTCTCCAAGTCTCTGCGCAAATGGTTTGGCGATACACTCAAGACAACGGCCCAGCCCCTGCCCTATCATGTAGAAAACGGCGGCGTCTTCCTGAAAGACGCTGCGGTTCTCGCCGGCCTTGGCGTTATCGGTAAAAACAACCTGCTCACCACGCCAGAGTTGGGTCCGCGCGTACGCCTCCGCGGGCTGCTTCTCGAATTGGATCTTGCGCCCACCGGCCCCATCGACTGGTTCACCCCCTGCGACGGTTGCCCTCAACTCTGCCAGGCGGCTTGCCCCGTGGCAGCCTTCGAGAATGGGCGATATTCCCGCAGCCGCTGCATGGTGCAGATGGAAGCGGACCGCACCTCAGCAACGCCCGCAGACGATACCGCCAACGAATCTCCGCCGCGCGACATGGTGAAATACTGCCGTGCTTGCGAGATCGCCTGCCCGGTGGGCACTTGGGATGTCGCCCCTTCCCGATAAGCGGCTGGAAGAACACGCAACAACGACTTGCCCGGGGGGAGAAATTGTGCCACAAAGTCGACCTCGGAAACGATACTGCCATGCCGGCAAGTCACTCTCAAGGAAGGAAAGACTCATGAAAGGCACCCCTGTCATCCCCCCGGTGTATCTCACCGCCACTTATAAATTCGACGACTCCGCCGCCCTCATCGACGTGGTGCAGCACCGCAGCGGCTATATTTACTCCCGCTGGGATAACCCCACGGTGGCCGCGGTGGAAACCACGCTGGCCGCCATGGAGGGTTACGCCCACGCCGTCGGATTCGGCTCTGGGATGGCGGCCATTTCCACCGCCGTCACCGCTCTGGTCGCCGCCGGCGACCGCATCGTTGCGACGCGGGAGATCTACGGCGGCACTTTTGAACTTTTTTCCACCGTCTTGGCCAAGCTGGGTGTGGAAACGGTGTTCTACAATTGTACCGACATCGAGGGCATGTTGGCGGAAATTGCCAAAGGATCCGCCGTCGTCTACCTCGAATCGCCCACCAACCCCCTGCTTCGCGTGGTGGACATCGCTCCCATCGCTGCGGCCGCCCACAAACACGGCGCGGTGGTGATGCTGGACGGCACCTTCGCCTCGCCCATCAACCAACACCCGGCCGATCTGGGTGTCGATGTCGTCATCCACAGTGCCACTAAATACCTGGGCGGGCACCACGATGTGACCGGGGGGTTCGTTTGCTGCAACGCGCCGCACTTCACCCCCATCTGGACCCACCGCAAAATCCTGGGCGGCATCATGGACCCCATGTCCGCCTTTCTCATCCAGCGCGGCCTTCAGACCCTCGCCCTGCGGGTATCCAAACAAAACGACAATGCCATGGCCATTGCAAAGTTCATGGAAGGACACGGAGCCATTTCCGCCGTTCACTACCCAGGCCTGCCTTCGCACCCGGACCATGGAATCGCCAAGAGGCAAATGACCGGATTCGGAGGGATGTTGAGCTTCGAGGTGGCCACCGACTTTGACAGCACCACCGCCTTCATGGATCGCCTGAAAAAGATCAAGCTGGCCACCAGCCTCGGCGGTGTCACCAGCCTGGCCAACCAGCCTATCACCAACACCCACGCGTCCCTCTCCCCCGAGGATCGCGCCAAAGCCGGCGTGGCGGAGAACCTGGTGCGACTTTCTGTGGGCATCGAGCCCGCCGCTGAACTCATCGCCGACCTTGATCGAGCGCTGGCCGCGGGGTGACACCATCGTCAGTTTGTTGATGCTGGAATGGGCAAGCCGATATGTTCCCATACCGGTGCTGCTGATGGGCCTTGCGGCCGGGGCCCCTCATTGGCGTAGTGGCGCTGCGACGCAATTGGCGATAACCGCCTTTATTGATTTTTTCCAGGAGGGGGGTGGCAACGCTGCGAGAATCGCCACATCCGGCCAATTCAGCCTTTCACCTTAGGCGCTACACCCTGCCGCAATAGGGCTGCTGCAGGGTCTTTGCCACGAAACAATTGCGGCCGTTGTTCTTCGCCTCGTAGAGCGCTTTATCTGCCAGCCAGATGAACTTGTCCTCCGGCACCGCATCGGTGGGGAACCCGCTGCCGATACCGATGGTCATGGTCACATGGTCGCCCGACTTCGATGCATCATGGGCGATTTTCAGGCGATTGATACGGTCGAGAATCTTCTCCGCCAAGGTGCGCGCGCCGTCGATCGACGTGTCCGGCAAGAGGATGACAAACTCGTCACCGCCATACCGCGCAACGTTGTCCGAGGGCCGGCGCAGCATCCCCTTCACCGTGGCGGCGATGTCTTTCAGGCATCGATCGCCTTTGAGGTGACCATAGGCATCGTTGTAATCTTTGAAGTAATCCACATCACAGAGCATTAAGGACAATTGCTTTTTCTCCCGCCGCATCCGACCCCATTCCTGGTGAAGCAATTCATCGAAGTGACGGCGATTCGAAACGCTGGTCAGTCCATCCACCAACGCCAGCCGATGGAGCTGCGCATTGGCATCGACAAGGGCCGTCTGGGCCTTTTCCCGGTCGGTAATGTCTTCCAAAATGATGACCTTGACGCCGTTCCCGGTATCGGTGGACACCATACAGACATCGATGACCCGGTTGTTGACGGTGATCTTCACCTTGTTTGATGCACTGCAGTCGGTGGAAAGAATATCAGCAATAAGTGTTGAAGCGTTGTCGCCGGCGGTCTCCGTTAGTATCCGGGACACAGGGTTTCCCAGCATGGTTTCGGCTGCCATGGCGAAAAACCGCAGCGCCGACGGGTTCGCGTAAATGATGCGATGATTGTCGTTGATGGTAATGATCCCGTTGGAAATACTGTCGAGCACGATCTTGGACTGGTGGTTGATGGCCAGCAACTCCTTGGTAATGCCGCGAGGCGAAAGATCATCAACGCCCAGAATCTTATCTTTCAGGTCCGTCCGTGACAAAAGGACGGGGTCATTAAGAACCCGCTGGATCATGATCTCCATATCGGCGAATCCGACCTTGGCCATGCACAGGTCGGCGCCGAGATTGACAATGTCGGTGCCGTCTTCGGCAGCGATGGCCGAGACGATGACGATAAAGGTTTCTTTGAATTCAGGCTTTTTACGAAGTATTTGACACAGCGTCCGACCGTCAATGTTGGGCATCACCAAATCGATAAACATTAGATCCGGTGTAAAGGTTTCGAGGATATCGAGCGCGTTGACGCCATCGACTGCGGTTTCAACCCGTAAACCCGATTGTTCAAGTAACTTGGAGAAAAAGGCCCGTATCATGCGATCGTTGTCTACAACGAGTGCGGTTTCGAGTCGAATCGGAGCCTTGGATGCGTCGAAAGTATGCTGCATGGTTTCGTTCCCAGCGGTTGGTGATAGAGTTTTTCTCCCTGATCAGTGCCACACTTCGTCGAGTAAAAACAATACAAAGATCGGATACGCACAATTCCGCAGCACGCCGCTCCAATGGGCGCCTACTGTGCAGCAAACAGCGCCGCGTAGCGTCCGCCGGACTTTAGGCGCGTTGCGTGGGAACCGGTATCAATGCCTTCGGGCAAAGACTTCACGAACTCGGCCAGACGGGAAGTTTCCAAGGCCTGCCACAGCTCGGTCTCCGAAGCCCCGGGGCGCGCCATGATGGGATTGCCCCGAATGGAAGAAGTAAAAAAATGGGACTCCTGGCTCACCACGCCGATCTGCCGCCGCAGCGCATCTTCGATCAGAAACCCTGGGTGCTGAAACTCATCATCGCCAGTGTTCCGGCACCATGGATCGCCTGCTTCATGGGGTGGTTCGTCGCCGAATACGGCCGACAACCTTGGACCATCGGCGAGGTGCTGCCCACATATCTCTCGGCGTCGTCACGCACCGTGGGCAACGTCATCGGCTCCATGATCGCCCTTGTGGTGCTCTATACGGATTTTCTTATCGCAGAAGCCTTTCTCATGGATTCTCGGTGTACTGTTGGCTTGCGCCTTTGGCATCATCACCACCGCATAGGGGGGGTACCAGATCGTGGAGGGTTTCCGCCCCGAGTGTTCACAGAATTAATCCTGCTGGAGTTCGGCCAAGCCGGCAAAATACGCCAAGGCCTCGGGATTTCTTAGCGCGTCCTTGTTGAGCACCGCCTTTCCTTCGATGACTTTCTTTACGGCCAGCTCCACCTTTTTCATGTTGAGCGTGTAGGGGATGTCCGGTGCGGTAAGAATCTTTGCCGGTACGTGACGCGGCGATGCATTGGTGCGGATGGTCTTTTTGATCCGGCCCACCAGGTCGTCCGTCAGTGTGCACCCAGAGGCAAGCTTCACGAAGAGAATCACCCGCACGTCGTTATTCCAACTCTGGCCCACCACGACACTGTCTTCGATTTCATCCAAGGCCTCCACTTGGCGGTATATTTCCGCCGTGCCGATGCGCACCCCGCCGGGATTCAGCGTGGCGTCGGAGCGGCCGTAGATGACCACCCCACCATGATCGTTCACTTCGATGAAATCACCGTGGGCCCACACGCCGGGGTAAACGTCGAAGTAAGCACTGTGGTATTTCTTTCCGTCGGTATCCTTCCAGAAATAAATGGGCATGGACGGAAACGGCGCCGCGCACACCAATTCCCCCTGCTGGTTGATCACCGGTTGGCCGTTGTCGTCGTAGGCAAAGACTTTCATGCCCAGAGCGCGGCACTGGAGTTCCCCTGAATACACCGGCAGCATGGGGTTTCCCAATGCAAAACACCCGTTGAGATCGGACCCTCCGGAAATGGAGGCCAGTTGGAGATCGCTCTTGATGTCTCGATAGACAAACTCAAAACCGTCGCGACTCAGAGGGGACCCTGTGGAAAGAATCGCCCGAAGCGGCGACAGGTCATACTCATTCTTGGGCTTCAAGCCGGCATTCTGGAGAGCGGCCAGGTAGCCGGCACTGGTTCCGAAGACCGTAATCTTGTCGTCTTGGGCCATTTGCCATAGGGCGCCGGGACCCGGGTGAAAGGGGTTGCCGTCAAAGAGCACCAAAGTGGCGCCGACGCCGAGGGATGCGGTGAGCCAGTTCCACATCATCCACCCGCAGGTGGTGAAATAAAAGATTGTGTCGTCGCGGGTGAGGTCGGTGTGGAGCACCAGTTCTTTCAATTGATGGACCAGCACCCCCCCGGCGCTCTGGACCATGCATTTGGGCAGGCCGGTGGTGCCGGAGGAATACATGATGTAGTGCGGATGGTCGAAGGAAAGTTGTTCGAATTCGATCTCCAGCCCGGCTTCCGAAGCGATGAAATCCTGATAGTGCACTGCCACGGGAATGTCGCTGATATCGGGTGCCGGGGTGGTGTAGGGGACTACCACCAACTTCTCGACACTGGGGAGTTCCTTGAGGATGTCTCCGATGCGGTTGAGGGAATCGAGGGCTTTGCCCTTGAAGAAGTACCCGTCTGCGGAGAAGATAATCCGCGGTGCGATCTGGCCGAATCGGTCCAGCACGCCTTTGATGCCAAAATCCGGAGAACAGGAAGACCAGGTGGCGCCGACGCTGGCGGCAGCCAGCATGGCGACGATGGATTCGGGCATGTTGGGCATGAATCCCACCACCCGGTCGCCGGGTTGGATGCCGGCAGCCCGCAGGGCGGCTGCCACGCGTGCAACGGCATCGTAAAGTTCCGCGTAAGTCATGGTCCGACGGACCTGGTCTTCTCCATGGAAAATGAGCGCCGTCCGCGCATCCCGGTATCGCAGAAGGTTTTCGGCGAAATTGAGCCGGGCGCCCTCGAACCAGCGTGCCCCCGGCATCTTGGCCGGGTCGTCGATGACCTCCATATAGGGTGCCGAGGCCTTTATATCGAGAAACTCCCACATGACCGCCCAGAAGTCGGCGATGTGATCCACTGACCATTCCCACAGCGCGGCGTAGTCGGAAAACGACGTACCGTATTTGTCGTTCACCACACGCATGAACCGGGCCATGTTGGTTGATGCAATCGCTTCCGCTGCAGGCTGCCACAGGATGTCGGCCATGGATATCCTCCTTGTTCCATATTCTGTTTGTCGACGATGGGAGAGGGTGCGGTGCGGACGGTGACCGCTATCCGCACCAGTGATCTGGAATAGCCTCGGTCAAGTTTTTGGTCAAGTGAAATTCAGTCTGGCAAGGGCAAACACAGGGGGCGCGTAGTTCTGGCGGCAGGCAGCTGGGTGCACAAGAAGCTATAGCGGTGCGTTGAATGCGCCGGCGTACCCGGTCATTTCCAGGTATCCCCGCCCCTGGACCGGTTTTTCACCGGCTATCCCCGTGGCCATCACACTCCCCTCCCAGTAGACCACACCGGTGCTGCGTCCGGTGCGCATTTCCTGGGCAGCGACCGGTGCCGACACATCCAGGGTCATTCCCAGAGAAGGAATGTCAAGACGCCAACGCACCGGGTACCGGGCGCCGGTGTTCGGGCTCTTCCAGTGATCCAGGGGACTGAGAGAGAAGTCCTCGGCACGCAGCGAAACGGCCTCCCCCAAAGGGTTTACGATTGTGCCGCTGGACGCAGAATGGGCACCGCCGTCGCCTTTGCGCAATCGGTAGAGCATGAGGTCGGTGCCGTCATCCAGTTGCAGGCTGAACCAGTCCCAGCCCACCAGGGTCTCATCCAGGGGGGCCGTGGAATACTCATGGTCCATCCAGGCCAATCCGTTCACGGTGACGGGGCTGCCGTCAACGGATACGGTGCCGCTGGCGGTGAGTCGCGTCATGGAATAATAACAGCTCGCCTGGTCGGGGCGATCCCCTTTGCGGCTGTAACCCTCGCTACCGTGCGCCACCGGCGGTTTTTCAGGCACCAATGTGAGATCCACCCCCATCGATTCGGCGTTTGCCCGCAACTCGTGGCGATCCGTTGCCAGACGGGCGGTCCAATGCTTCACCCGTACGATCACTGTATCGCCTTTCGTTTCGACGCCTGCCAGGCCCAGGGCGCCGCGGGCCGTGTCTTCGGCAAACCGATGGGTGCCGCCGTCGATGTCGGTGACGGCCATGTGGGCCAGATAAAGGTGAGGGGTGCGCCAGGCCGAGGCGGACGCGTCGCCGGCCGTCAACGCGCCTGGAGGCGTCAAGCGCGTTCTGAAAAACGTGAGTTGAAACCCGTAGCGGCGCCCATCGGCGTCGGCAAGATTACCCGTGTAGTACCACCACTCGGTCCGAAAGCCCTCGTGAACGCCGTGGTCCGCCGGAAACCGAAAGGCACACGGGCCGTCAACGCGCTGGAACCCCGCATCGTCGCCAAAGGCACTGCCGATGCAAATCATCGCAGACACCGCCCAGCAGACCAGCACCGCAATTGGCCGCATTGCTACACGCATAATATGTACAGTCTCCCCCTGATTCTCACACGTCTGTCGATGAATGATCGTGATCCAGCGCCGCGCTGATGGTTCTGCCAAGATCCAGCAGCCTAACGGGTTTGACCGTCACCTTTCGAATGCCGATTTTCTTTTCTGGCCCTGCCGGCCCTGTCACCCTTCACGCAATAGCTCGGCCGGAGAGCGCCGGAATACCGCCCTGAGGGCCGGGACGGCGGCCACCAGCGCCACGGCGGCGACCAGAGGCACCGACACTGCCAGGGCCGACCAGTCCACGCGATAGACAAAGCTCCAGCCGAACGATTGGGGGTTGATGACATAAATCAGCAGATACGAGAGCATGAACCCGCACAGCAGCCCCGCCACCTCCCCTGCCGCCACCAGGATGAGGGACTCCCATAGAATCATCCCGCGAATCTGACGACGCGCACCCCCAACGGCGAACAGGGTGTTGAGCTGCCGGCGCCGCTCCAGCACCAGCACGGTGAGGGTCGTGGCAATCCCCAAAGCGGCAACGGCGAGGGCAATGACCAGCAGCACCGTTGTTACGGAAAAGGTGTCGTCAAAAATGGCCATGACGGCGTCCCGCAACCGCCGCCCCGCGAGGCTGTCGAGGTGGTCGCCCCCGATCTCGATCACCGCCTGTTCCAGCCGCTGGACATCCGCCTCGGCGACCGGTCTCTGGAGGTCTAAATAGAACCGCGCACCGGTC
>CAYUOU010000026.1:0-11540 GCA_964446485.1 uncultured Desulfobacterales bacterium
GGTGGTTACCCATCCCAGTGGCTGCACGGATACCCTGGTGCGCCTGATCGACGTCTGCGAAGTCGTGGGAATTCCGCCGGTGCTGCACTTGGGCTCCTGCGTGGATAACAGCCGGATCCTGCTGGCCGCCACCGAAGTGATCAAGGCCGGCGGTCTGGGTAAAGATCTCTGCGACATCCCGGCCGCGGGCAGCGCCCCCGAGTGGATGAGCGAGAAGGCCATCAGCATCGGCCAGTACTTTGTCACCTCGGGTGTGTACACGGTGTTCGGCTACCACTTCCCTACGGTCGGCGCGCCCGTCTTCCAGGACTACCTGTTCAAAGAGATGGAGGCGCTTTACGGCGGCAAGTGGGATTTCGAGGCCGATCCGATCAAGCATGCCCATATGATGATCGCCCACATTGACCGAAAACGTAAGGAACTGGGCATCGACAAGGCGCGCGAACGCGTCCTCATGGACATGGCTGATCGTCAGCAGCTTCAGGCCTAACAACCACAACAATCCTCAACGAAGGAGGAAGACGCATGTCTCGATTAGTCGCATTTGCCGCCATTCAGGGTGGCTACAATATCGTCAGTAAAGTTGAAGGCAAGCTGCAGATGGCTCTGGCGTCCCAGAATGCGGACACCAAGGTCGGCTTTCCCAACACCGCCTACTATCTGCCGGTGATTTACTCCCTGCTGGGCTTGAAGGTGGAAACTCTGGAAGATATGCAGGAGCCGTTGAAATTCGCACGCAAGCTCCTGCCGCCCCACGTGAAGGGCAGAAACCACCTTCCCTACCTGGGGCCCCTGCTGGACGCCGGCATGGCGGCGCTCTTGGCCTTTGAGATCGAGGAGGCCTTGCGCTACCTGGCCGAGCCGGATTACTACCTGCACTCCGAAGACATCGACGAAGACGCCGGGAAGATCTGGCTGGGCGCGGCCGACGACACCGTGTTCAGAAAACGCGGGGTGGAGTTCGTTGACGGCTCGGCACCGGGTTTTGCCGCCATCGTTGGCGCCGCTCCGGATCCGGAGACCGCCAAGTTGATCGTGGAAGAGTACCAGAAGCGGTCCCTGTACATCTTTCTGGCCGCCAACCAGAACGGCACCACGGTGAGCCAGCAGCTTTTGGAGGCCGGTGTCCAGATCGGATGGAACACCCGCATCGTTCCCTTCGGGCCGGACATCAGCAGCGCCATCTTCGCGCTGGGGTTTGCCAACCGGGCCGCCATGGCCTTCGGCGGCATTCAGCCCGGCGATTACAAGACGATGCTCATGTACAACAAGGAGCGCATTTTTGCCTTCGTCAACGCCCTTGGCGACGTGAACGCCGAATGGGCGGCGGCGGCGGCCGGCTGCGTGAACTGGGGTTTTCCGACCCTGGCCGACACGGACATTCCGGAGATCCTGCCCACCGGCATCTGCACCTACGAGCACGTGGTGGCCAACGTCACCCACGAGGAGATGGTGCAGCGTTCGGTGGAAGTGCGTGGACTCAAGACCAAGATCGCCGATATCGACATCCCCTGTGCCTTTGGTCCGGCGTACGAGGGCGAGCGGGTGCGCGGTGCCGATCTGTACATGCAGATGGGCGGCGGCAAGACCCAGGCCACCGAGCTGGTGAAGATGGCCGAGATGAACGAGATCGAGGATGGCAAGGTCGTCATCGACGGTCCGGACATCGGCGATATCAAGGAAGGCGACACGCTGCCCTTGGGGATCTTCGTTCAGGTGGCCGGCCGCGAGATGCAGCCCGACTTCGAGCCGATCCTCGAACGTCAGATCCACCATCTCATCAACTACATCCAGGGGATCATGCACATCGGCCAGCGCGACATCGCGTGGATCCGCGTGGGCAAGGCCGGCGTGGAGAAGGGCTTCACCCTGAAGGACATCGGTGTGGTACTCCATGCCAAGTTTCATCAGGACTTCGG
The DNA here is from genome assembly GCA_964446485.1 of uncultured Desulfobacterales bacterium. GTDB lineage: Bacteria > Desulfobacterota > Desulfobacteria > Desulfobacterales > JBDRRP01 > JBDRRP01. Next base: position 1,920 of record CAYUOU010000026.1, read on the forward strand.
CAGTATTCTGGACAAGGTTCAGGTGACGCTGATCACTGACAAGAAGAAGGTCGACGAGCTGACCAAGAAAGCACGCGCCGAGTACAAGTTCCGCGACGAGCGTGTTGAGAAGATGACCGACGAGGATGTGGAGATTTTCTACAGCTGCACATTGTGCCAGAGCTTCGCGCCCACCCATGTGTGCTCGGTGAGCCCGGAGCGTACGGGGCTTTGCGGCGCCTACAACTGGATGGACTGCAAGGCCTCCTTCGAGATCAACCCAACCGGACCCAACCAGCCCATCGAAAAGGGCGAGTGTCTGGATCCGGTGCTGGGGACCTTCAAGGGGGTCAACGAGTTCATCAGCAAGGCCTCCCGCGGCGCCATCACAAGCTACAACTTCTACTCCATGGTTCAGGAGCCCATGACCACCTGCGGGTGCTGCGAGGCCATCGCTGCCATGCTGCCCAGCTGCAACGGGGTAATGACGGTGCATCGTGACTACACCGGTGAGACCCCCTGCGGGATGAAATTCACCACGCTGGCCGGCGTCATGGGCGGCGGGGCGAGTTCTCCGGGTTTCGTGGGGCACTCCAAGTTCAACATCACCCAACGCAAGTTCATCGCCGGCGACGGCGGACTGCTGCGGATGGTCTGGATGCCCAAGAGCCTGAAGGAGGAGATCAAGGAGCGTATCGAGAAACGCGGTGAAGAGCTCGGCGTACCGGGTCTTTACGATATGATCGCCGACGAGACCGTGGGCATCACCGAGGAAGAGATTTTGCCCTTCCTCCAGGAAAAAGGCCACCCGGCCTTGTCCATGGATCCACTCATCGGTTAAGACGGCCCATCTGGCGTGCGGCGCCGCCGGTATCGGCGCCGCACGCCCGACCGTTATCATCCTTTACTTCGAGACCGGATTGAGGATTCGCAGCTCAAAATACATAAGGAGACGACAATGGCATTAACCGGTATTCAGATTTTTAAACTCCTGCCGAAAACCAACTGCAAGGAATGCGGCGTGCCCACCTGTTTGGCTTTCGCCATGAACCTTGCCTCCGGCAAGGCAGAGCTGGACAGCTGTCCGTACGTGTCTGAAGACGCCAGGGCTCAATTGGCGGAGGCCTCTGCGCCGCCGATTCGTCCGGTGGTTGTGGGCGCCGGCGTCCGCAAAGCCACCACCGGCGGAGAGACGGTCCAGTACCGCCACGAGAAGACATTTTACAATCCCACGCTCATCGGCGCTCTGGTGAATTCCGACATCGCCGCAGATGCACTGGCCGACAAACTCACGAAGTGGAATGCTTTGCAGTTCGAGCGGGTGGGATTCAACCTGCGACCCGAACTGGTGGCGGTGAAAGACGTCAACGGCGATGCGGCTGCCTTCGCCGCCGTGGCAAAGCAAGTGGCGGAAACCTCCGAGTTCAACGTGGTACTGATGAGCGATAACGCCGATGTCATGGGCGCCGGTGTGGCGGCCACCGCCTTCAAGCGTCCCTTGATCTATGGGGCCAATGCCGACAACATTGACGCCTTCGGCGCATTGGCCAAGGACAACGGTTTGCCCATTGCCGTCGTGGGCGCCGTGGAGGCTCTGGCAGGCCTTACGGAAAAACTGACCGGAATGGGGATCAAGGATATCGTCCTGGATCCGGGCTCGCGCGAGCTCAAGCCGGCCTTCCAAGACATGGTGGCCATCCGCCGGGCGGCGTTGAAAGACGCCAATCGGGCGGTGGGGTTTCCCACCATCACCTTCCCCTGCGAAATGGCCGGCAACGTTGACATGGAAACCCTCATTGCCGCCACTTTCATCGCCAAGTACGGCGGCATCGTCATCATGAGCGATTTCACCGGGGAAAATGTCTTCCCGCTGCTGCTGGAGCGGCTCAATATTTACACCGACCCGCAGCGGCCCATGGTGGTTACCGAGGGCATCTACGAGATCAACAACCCCGACGAGAACTCTCCGGTTCTGGTGACCACCAACTTTGCCCTGACCTATTTCATCGTTTCCGGCGAGGTCGAGGCCAGCAAAGTGCCCACCTGGCTGCTCATCAAGGATTCGGAGGGCCTCTCCGTGCTGACCGCCTGGGCAGCCGGCAAGTTCGCCGGTGATGACGTGGGCGTATTCGTCAAGAAGTGCGGTATCATGGATAAAGTGAAGACCACCGAGCTGATTATCCCCGGCTACGCCGCGGCCATCGCCGGTGATATCGAGGAAGAACTACCGGGTTGGACCATCACGGTTGGTCCGAGAGAGGCAGCGCATCTTCCGGGTTTTCTGAAATCGCGGTAATGGCATTGACGGCAAAAGGCCTTTTGGGGCCTTTCGCCAAGCGACCCGTCATGCCCACCATCCGGCGGGTGAAGGACAAACGGGAAGGGAGGTTGTATGTATCTTATTGGTGAGAGTTTGAACGTCATTTCGAAAAAGATCGGCAAGGCGTTCAAAGAGCGTGACCCCAAGCCGATTCAGGAAGAAGCCCTATTCCAAAAAGAAAAAGGGATGGACTACATCGACATCAACCTCGGCCCGGCAAAAAAGGACGGCCACGAGTTGATGCCCTGGGTGGTGCAGACAGTTCAGGAAGTGGTGTCGGACGTGCCGCTGGCCTTGGACACCTCCAACATCGACGCCATCGAGGCCTCGCTCAAGGTGATCAAGGAAGTACCCGGCAAGCCGCACCTGGTCAACTCCATCATGGTGCGCCCCGAGCGCTACGAGCGGATGGTTCCCATGGTGGCCGAGTACGGTGCGGATTTTGTCGCCCTCATGTGGGGACCCGAAGGCCTGCCGCGGGATGAAAACGAGCGCGCGGCGCTGGCTGTCGAGCTTTTGTACTTCGCCAACGAGGCCGGTATCCCCAATGAAAAGATCTGGGTGGACGGCATTGTGACGCCGGTGAACATCCAGCAGCCCCAGTTGATGAGCCTGATGAATTTCCAGGCCATGCTCCAGGATATCGCACCGGGCGCCAAGAGTACCTGCGGGCTTTCCAATATTTCCAACGGACCCCCGGATCATCTCCGGCCGATCCTGAACCAGACCTACATGGTCATGCTGGAAAAATACGGCATGTACTCCGTGATTTCGGATCCGCTCGACGACACCCTGACCGCCATCGCCAAGGGGCAGCGTCAGGACATCGTTGATCTGATCTACGGTCTCATGGATGGCGAGCGGCCCGACATGGGAGGCCTGTCCAAGGAAATGCAAGACTATGTCAAGACCTTTGACGTGGTCATGGGCAACACCCTGTTTTCCGACTCCTGGCTGGAACTGTAGTCAACCCGAACCAACCCAACCCCCTGCACCATGGTTCATGGAGCAGGGGGTTTTTTGTTTTCGGTCCCATGCCGACCAGTGTCAGCGCTGAGGGGGCGATGATTCCCGGGGCACTAAAAGTCCGACTTTAAATTGATGGTGTCGTTTACCGGCAGGCCCAGGGCCAGCCATTGCTGCCAGCCGTTGGCCAGATAATAGACATGATGGAATCCCATTTCTGACAAGCGCTCGGCGAGTCGGTGGGCGTCCGCTTCCGAATCCTCATCGCCGTAGGTAACGATCCACCCGTCCTGGGGCAGGCTGTGGTAGACGTCCATCATCCATGCGTCCGGGTCCCGGGCATCGAGGGTGATGGCGCCGGGGACGTGGTCCCTGGCGTAATCGTATTTGTTTCGCACATCGATGAAGACGGCCGAGTTCGTGTCGAACCATGCAGCCGCCGTATGGACGTCAATCATTTTTGGGCCGGTTAGCACCTCGGTGTCGCTCACGGCTACCGATGGGGGCGGACCGGCTTTGTCACCGCGGTAGTGGTGGGAAACAGCACCGGCGACGATGGCAACGAGGATAATGAGTCCGGCTTCCCTCAGGAAACGAACACCGGCATGCAGGACGCGCAACCGCCGGTGATCTGAACGTGCCGTCGGCCTTATCGGTGAGGGTGACATGTGAACCTGCTTGCCTGCGAGCGTGCCATGGGCGAATGCTTGAAAACTGCATGCCCCTCTGGTAGTCCTATATCTTGTCGCCGGTCCCCGTCGACCCCCACCCGAAGGAGATGATGCGTGGAGTTCAAATCACAAGCCCTGGATGCCAATGTCGCCAGTTTCCATGTTGACGTTGATATCGACCCGAAATACGCCCCCATTCAGGCGGCCATGTTGAAATACTACGGTCTCACCGACGGGCTCAACACTTTTCTCAGCGAACTATCACACCCCTATCGGAACTGGCGCTTCATTGTCAACGAAGCGCGGGGCTATACCCTCGATTACTTCCATCTGCTGAAACAGCACCCCGACGGTGCCGAGGCCATGGCTCTGTTCATCGAAGTGTATTTCACCGCCATTACTTCGGATCAGCCGACCGATATCCGCGTCGATGCGGTGGACAACCTGCAACTCTACCTTCAAAAAGTGCTCAAAGAGGCCGGCGGCGATCTGGTGCGCTTTGCGCCGGTCGTCGACAGCGCCTTCGACCGGTTTGTGTCGCTTCCCGAGCCGCTTTTTGCACTGTTGATGAAAAGTTATTATCAACTGCCGCGCCTGGTTTCGGCCGTTGCCGATGCGCCCGACGGGTTTCGCGCCAGCGGATTGGACACGGCCAAAAACCTTCTCAAGCGATACTACGAAAGCACGTATCAGTACTGGCTATCGGAAAGCGATCCGCTGAAGTGGTTTTTAAAAGAGAATGACATCGCTGAGGACCCCACGCTGAGGGAGATCCTTTCGCCGGTATCGCATGAGCAGATTGCCATTGAGGCCGACCGCCTGAAAACCATCCTGTCCAGCGGGCTCGAGGACGTGGCCATGGTCAAGGACATGCTGACGCTGCGGGGGTTCGGCGCATTTGTCGATCACTACCGCAAGGCCCCGGCGCGGGTTATGGCCGCCGGCCGCGCCTCGGGCAAAGGAAATCAGTGGAAGATGATTTTTCTCTTTCACATGATGGGCATCCCGGGCTTGTCCGCCATTCACGAGGAGACGCTCCGTGACATCAACCGTACATTGACCGGCCTGATCGGCAGCTCAACGCACCGGCATATGCGGCTGTTGATCGAGAAGACCTTTGGCATCCTCAAAAGCAGGGTGAAGGACTTTCCCACCACCGCCCTCAATTGCGTCTCCAACATGGGCAAAGGGGTCATCAAGACCGACGACAGCGAACTGATCAATTTCTTCATCGACCGGATGATCGACCTTGGGTTTCAGGCGCCCATGATTGGGGGCGTCGGCAACGACTGGCAGGTGAAGGTCAATCCGACGCATATCCAGAATATCCGTAACTGGCTGGGCCTCATCGAGCTCAATCCCAAGTATTCGCCGCGGCTCTTGTCCTATTTGACCATCCATCTCGCCCTGTGCGGCGTTTTCATCAAGGATACCGATCTGTTTCCCCGGGACATCACCCGCTTTCTGAACAGCGGCATCGAACCGGTATATAACCTCGCCAAGCAGTTGACACGGCTATTCCCGGTCTACTTCAACGACATCGGCGCCGAGGGATTGCTGCGCGATATCTCCACCGAACTCGATGACCTTGTTCACCGCCGTGACGAATTGATCCATTTTCTCAGAAAGCAGTGCCATGTGGAGAGCAGCAACCTGGCGGTCAAGTTCATGGAGGCGGCGCTGTGCTTCTGGGAAACCGGCGACAAGACACTGGTGGAGCCCTACGTCCCCCCCAGTATCTACGAGACGATCAATCCGGGCGGCCCCTATGTCTCCGGCGTGAGAAATGCCATCGCTCAGGTGACCGCCGCCGGATACGCGTGGCCCCGTGGTGTGCTGAGCCTCGACGAAGATGCCCTGGCAACCCTGCTGAACGCCGCCACTGATGCCTCGACGGTGGACATTAAGCGGGTCCTTCTGTTGATTCATTTTTACAAATTGCTTTACCAGAAGTACCATCTCGATTTCATCGAAATGGACAATTATCTGGCTCAGCTTCGTGCCGAGGCGTTTCCCGATCTTGATCGACTGCGCAAAGCGCTGGCGTCCACAGACACCCGGCAAAAACTCTCCAGACTTCTCGATTTTCTTCACCGTCTTAAACGGATTGCCATCAGCGACGAAGTCTACGAGGTTCGTGAAGACATTTACAAGAAGCGGCATTTTACCGTCGACATTCCATCCATGTACGGCCGATATCATGAAACCAAGTTCGACGCGCTGGGGTTGACCTTTCGGCTGGAATCGATAGCCAATGTGCTGTTCGAGCAGATTATCAAGGACATCGACCTAAGCCTCATCACCAAGGCCACCTTTTTTCAAATCTACGATCGGCTCGAACTCTTCGATCAGGCTCTCCAGCTCGACGGCATCTCTTCGGTGGAGATCGAACGCCAGCTTGATCTGCTGGCCCACAGCTTGGAAGTGCGGGGGTTTACCTTCACCCAGTACCTGGACATCTTTAAGGGATTTGCCCAGGCAGTGAAGAATATTATCAACGACTATTTCAACAACATCCATGAACAGAACCTAAGACGCATTATCACCCAACTGCCGCCCGAGCAGCTGCTGCCGAAATATCTGCCCCCGGAAGGAGAGGAAGGCCCGGAGCAGTTCGGGCACCGGGTCTCGGAGATGTTCTTTAGGGACCGCATTGCGCTCTCTTTGGGGCTCCAGCAGCTCGACACCTTTTTGAGCCGTATTCTCAACACCCTCTTTCATCAGTCGGATCGATTGCCCACCGACAAACTGCAGCTGCTGCTCAACTACGACCCCCAGCGATCCATGACCGGCATTGCTTCCCCCAAAGTGCGAATCAACAGCATTATCTATCTGGGCACCAAGGGGCAAAACATGGTGAAACTCAGGGAGTACAACCTGCCGGTGCCCCCCGGCGCCATTGTCACCACCGAAGCGTTCCGGTGCAAAGCCATTTTGGAGAGTTACGCCCCGGCAGCGCAGAATTTCAAGGACCACTTGGCCCAGGAGATCCGGCGGCTTGAACAGGAGACGGGAAAGCGCTACGGGGACCCGGACAATCCGCTGCTGTTTTCCGTGCGCAGCGGTTCGGCCATCTCGCAGCCGGGCATGATGGACACACTCCTTGACGTTGGACTGAATATCCCCATTACAGAGGGCTTGGCCCGGCGCACCGGCAACACCTGGTTTGCCTGGGACAGCTATCGGCGGTTTCTCCAATGCTACGGCATGGCTTTCGGACTGCAGCGGGATGACTTCGACGCCATTATCAGCGCCTTCAAGAAACGGTTCGGCATCCCATTGAAAAAAGGGTTTACCGGAGAGCAGATGCGCGATGTGGCATTGGCCTATCGGGAGATGATCCAGGATGACGGCATCGACATCGCCGACGAGCCCTTCGAACAGCTGCACATGACCATCAAGTGCGTCTTCGATTCCTGGTACACGCCCAAAGCCCGCACGTATCGGCGCATCATGGGCATCTCCGACGACTGGGGTACGGCGGTGACCATCCAGGAAATGGTCTTCGGTAACCTGTCATCCCAGTCCGGCACCGGCGTGTTTTTCACGCACAACCCGCGGTGGTCGGGCGATATCCTGAAGCTGTGGGGGGACTTCACCCTGGCCAATCAGGGGGAAGACGTCGTGAGCGGTCTTGTCAACACCCTGCCGATCTCCCTTCTCCAGCAGGAGACGGAAATGCGTGATACCGACATTACCCTCGAGACGCATTTTCCGGAAATCTACGAAACGCTCAAATCCTGGGCCAACGAATTGATCTACCTCCGTGGGTGGAGCCCCCAGGAAATGGAGTTCACTTTCGAAAGCCCTTCGGTGAAGGACCTCTATTTGCTGCAGACCCGGGACATGGCGATGCGGGAGCGCAAACAGTTCATGACCTATGACCACGAGCGGATTGATGAAGACAAATTTCTCGGGCACGGCATCGGCGTCAGCGGTGGGGCCATGAACGGGCGGGTGGTATTTACCCTCAAGGAAATCGACCAGTGGCGGGTAAAGGAGCCGGAAACATCGCTCATTCTGGTTCGCGGAGATACGGTGCCGGATGATATTCGTGAAATTTACGCTGCCGATGGGCTGCTGACCGCCCGCGGCGGTGTGACTTCCCACGCGGCGGTGGTAGCCCATCGCCTGGAAAAAACCTGTGTGGTGGGGTGTGGTAATCTCGAGGTGAACGAAAAGCAGCGGTCCTGTGCCTTCAATGAAAAACAGCTGGAATCCGGTGCCCACATTAGTATTGACGGTCAGGAGGGGTCGGTTTATCAAGGGCATGCAGTGTTGAAAGAAGCATTGTCGTGAGGGTTCCGAGGCAGGATACGGTGTTTTTACGCCTGCCCCCTGGAAGGAGGCATCAATGGATAAAGAAAGCGATTTGGTTCTCGGAGTCAACGGCTTCGGCCGTATCGGCAAACTGACGCTCTGGCATCATGTGGCACGCAAGTACTTTCGCGAAGTGGTGGTCAACATCGGCCGCGAGGCCGGCACCTCCTTGGCGGATATCGCCCACTATACGGAACGGGATTCCAGTTACGGTCTGCTGGAGCGCTATTTGTTCGGGTACAACGCTCAACCGGTTATTTCGGATCTCAACGAAGCCGACGGGACCATGACCGTCAACGGCGTCCCGGTGCGGTTTCTTCGGCAAAACCGATTGCCGGCGGACATCGCCTGGGCCGAAAACGATGTGCGCATCGTGGTGGACACCACCGGAAAATTTCTAGATCCGACGGCATCCGGGGACGATCCAAAAGGCGCCGTCAGGGGGCATTTGGATGCCGGCGCCGATAAGGTGGTCGTTTCGGCGCCGTTTAAGATAAAAGACAAGGGCGGGGCCATGCCCGAAGACGCCGTCACCACCGTCATGGGGATTAACGACACCGATTACGATCCGCGGCGACATTGTCTCATCAGCAACGCCTCGTGCACCACCACCTGTCTGGCGCATATGATGAAACCGCTGCTCAATGCCTTTGGCCCCCAGCGGATCCTTTCCGCCTCCATGGCCACCGTGCATGCGGCCACCGGTTCCCAACAAGTGCTTGATCGGCTGCCCGGTTCGGGTAAAACGGATCTGCGGAAGAACCGCAGCATCATGAACAACATCATACTCACCACCACCGGTGCCGCCCGGGCCCTTCGGCTGGTGATCCCCGCCATGGAGGAAATCGGGTTCATCGCCGAGTCGGTGCGCATTCCCACTTCCACCGGCTCCTTGATCATTCTGGTGCTCAATCTCCAGGAAGAACTGGGGGGGCGCGGCATCCTCAGGGATGTCATCAACGATGTCTTCCGTCAGGCCGCTGCGGATGATCCCAACGGCTACCTGGTCTTTACCGAGCAGCAGAACGTTTCCGGTGACATCATCGGCACACCTCGGGCGGCCGCCATCATCGAGGGCCATGAGACCCACACGCGCACTGCAGAGCTGACCGTGGATCTGAAGAACGTCGCCGGCATTGACCAGGCCATGGTGGAAAGTTTGGGGATTCCCGTGATTCACGTTCCCATGACCCAGACGGTCATTTACGGCTGGTACGACAACGAGATGGGCAGCTACGTGAACATGCTCGGGGACCGGACGGTGAGTATCGCAGAATACTTATAACGCGCCGGATCCTTCACGCTGAAGCTGACGTCGCGCTCGAAGCATGCCCGGTGAATGCACTGATCAGCCGAATCGGGTGC
>CAYUOU010000026.1:11550-48616 GCA_964446485.1 uncultured Desulfobacterales bacterium
GTCAGCTCAATTGATGCCGCAGTCATTATCATGTCGGGATTCACGGGCGAATCCTGATGCCATTGCATCCGCCAACCTTACGAATGCTTCCACCGAGAGTGTTTCCGCCCGCCGCCGGGGGTCGATGGCGGCCGTCGCCAGGGCCTCGGCGATATCGCCGGCGGCGACGGACGGCAGCCCTCCGGTGAGTGCGTTCTTCAGTGTCTTTCGTCGCTGACCGAAGGCTGCCTTGACGACGCGGAACAGCGCGGTTTCGTCGGCGGCGGGAAACGCCACCGGGTCGGTGAACTGAATGTCGATGACCGCGGAGTCGATCTTGGGTCGCGGGTGAAACTGGCCCGCCCCGACGCTCATCACCTGACGAACCCTCGCGCAATAGGCCAGCATAACCGTAATGCGCCCGTAAGCTTTGCTGCCCGGTGGAGAGGTGAGGCGATCGGCCAGCTCTTTCTGAATCATGACCACGGCGCGGCGGACGACGGTGCGGGCGGCGATGAGGCGGACGATGATCTGGGAGGAAATGTTGTATGGCAGGTTGCCAACGACGACAATGGGTCTGCCGTCGGCCGGCACCCAATGGCTGAGATCGTGAGAGAGGATGTCCGCCGTCACCACCTCGACGTGTTCCTGCTGACGGGCCAGCATTTCCGTGCGGAGCAATTCCGCCAGGCGCGGGTCTGTTTCGACGGCCACCACACGGCCGGCGTGCTTCGCTAACGCGTCGGTAAGCGATCCCAGCCCGGCGCCGATTTCCAGCACGGTGTCGCCGGGCTCAATTTGCGCCGTCGCTGCGATTTTTTCGGCCGTCGCCGGATTTTCCAGAAAATTCTGCCCCAGCGCCTTTCGGGGGCGCAGGTTCCAAGCCTTCAGCAATGTGCGCGGGGCGATCATCGTGTTTCCTTTCGGCCGTGGGGTGACGGGTGTTTCGGCTGTCATGAGCGGTGCCGGCGATACTGCGCTGCCGGCTTGACTTTTATCCTTCGGTCCCCTAATCTGCGGTGATGAATACTTGGTTTCATAAGCATTATTAAGCGCTTAGCGACCTTTATCCAAAAACGGCGGCACCGGGGCGGTTGTCCTGTGCCCAATTTCAGAAAGGGGCCTGCATGTCCCGACGCAAGGGAAAATCCGTCAGCTTCGATGCCATGGTCAAGTTTTTCATGCACAACTACAACATTCCCACTAAAAATGATATTGACCGCATCATGGAACGTTTGGATCAGTTGGAACGGCTGGTCGTGGATGTGAACAGCCCTCGGGTCAAGGCGGTGGGCGGCCAGACCAGCGGTAAAAAGCGCAGCAACCGCAGTCGCATTGCCACCACCGCAGCCGATAAAGTGTTCACCGTCATCCAGACCTTTCCTGACGGTGCCGCATTCGCCGACATTCAGCGCCGGACCGGCTTCGAAGACAAAAAGCTGAGGAACATCATCTTCCGACTTCATAAAAACGGACGGATTCGCAGAAAGAGCCGCGGCATGTACACCGCCGGATAAGGTCGCTCCTGCTGCAATCGTGACGCTGCCGTTTTCATCTCCGACACGAAGGGATTCCCATGACATCGAGTGACCTGGCACCCATCACCCACGCCCCCGGGGACCGGATCGGCGGCTATGCCGTAACCCGCGTCGCGCCGGTGGCGGCCCTCAACCTCACCGTGGTTTCTCTGACACACGCAGCGACCGGCGCGCGCCATATTCACCTCGCTGCGCCAGACAAAGAAAATACCTTCAGCGTCATCCTGCGAACCGTTCCCCAGAACTCGAGCGGTGTCGCCCATATCCTCGAACACACTGCCCTGTGCGGATCTGCGCGCTACCCGGTGAGAGATCCCTTCTTCTCCATGCTACGGCGGTCGCTGAGCACCTTCATGAATGCATTCACTGCAGCGGACTGGACGATGTATCCGTTCAGCACCCAGAACGCCAAGGATTTCTACAACCTTTTGGACGTTTACCTGGACGCCGTTTTCTTTCCGAACCTCGATGCGTTGAGTTTCATGCAGGAAGGCCACCGTCTTGAACTGACCGACGGCGACGATGCGGCGCTGGTCTACCGGGGCGTTGTCTTCAACGAAATGAAAGGCGCCATGTCGTCCCCCGATCAGGTGATGGCCCAGTCCATCACCCAATCCCTGTATCCGGACACCACCTATCGATTCAATTCCGGTGGTGATCCGGTGGAAATCCCCAACCTGACCCACGAGGACCTCGTGGCCTTCCATCGTCGTCACTATCACCCCAGCAATGCATTTTTTTACACTTACGGCAGCCTGCCACTGGAAACGCATTTGGGAAAAATCGAGGCGCGGGTATTGTCTCGATTCGAGCAGATCGATCCCGATACCGTCGTGCCGTCGCAACCCCGATGGTCGGGCCCCCGGGCGGCGGTCTATCCCTTTCCCGCCAACCCGGAAGAAAACCTCGGGCAAAAGCACCAAGCCTGTGTGGCATGGCTTTGCAGCGATATCCAAGACACCTTTACGGTGCTTGCCATGGTGCTTCTGGAGCAGATTCTCCTGGGCAACACCGGCGCGCCGCTGAGAAAGTCATTGATGGATACTGGATGGGGGTCGTCTCTGAGCGATGGTTCCGGATACGAGGCAGAGCATCGGGACACCATGTTCACCATCGGTCTCAAGGACGTGGCTGCCGACAAAGCCGGTGATATCGAAGCGCAGGTCATGACAACCCTTCGCAACTTGTCGCGTGACGGCATCGATCCGGAACTGGTCGAGGCCGCCATCCATCAGTTGGAGTTTCACCGGCGGGAAGTGCGCAACACGCCGTATCCGCATGGCATCCGGCTCCTGCTGGGGATATCGAGCACCTGGGTTCACAATGGGGACCCGGTGCGCATTCTTCAAATAGACGCCGATTTGGATACCCTCAGGAAAAAGGTGGACGAGGGTCGGTTTTTTGAATCCCTCATCGATGACCAACTCCTCAATAACCCTCACCGGGTGCTCTTGACCTTGTCTCCGGACCCGGAAATGGCCGAACGGCAGCGACGGCGGGAGGCCGAAGCGCTGACCGCGGCCAAGTCCGACATGATGCCCGATCGCCTTGAAGAGATTCGTGCCTTGGCGGAAACCCTTCGCCGCCGCCAGGAAACCGAAGAAGATGTGTCGGTATTGCCCACACTTGAGATCGCAGACATCCCGCCCGAGGTGGTGACGGTGGCCCCGGCCTGGCGCACCGACGACCTCCCCGTGGTTGCCTACGATCAGCCAACAGCCGGCATTTGCTATGGGACGTGGGCGTTGGGGACCGATCGCATCCCGGTCGAACTGGTGCCGCTGATCCCTTTTTTCTGCTACGCGTTGCCGAAAATCGGCACCTCCCGCAGCGACTATGTCGCCATGTCACGGCGCATCGATCGGCACACCGGCGGTATCGGGTTGTCCGCCAGTGCGCGGACCGGGTTTTCCTCCGTCGGTAATTGCCTTCCCATGGTCACCGTTTCAGCCAAATGCCTGGCGCGAAACATCGCACCCATGGTGGACATTGTCACCGAACTTTTTTCGGAGCACAGCTTTAACGACCATGCACAGCTCAAACGCCTGTTGATGGAGTATCGGGCCGATCTGGAAACCATGGTGGTCCAAAACGGACACCGGCTTGCCATGTCCCTGGCGTCACGGCGGTTTCACCCGGCCGCAGGATTGAACGAAACCTGGGGCGGGGTGCATCAACTGCTGGCCATGAAGGCATTGAGCACCGATGTTGACGATGCGGTCATCGCTCGACTGGCCGGCGACATGGGTGTCATCGGTGGCTTACTGTTCCGGGAAAATGCACTCCAATCGGCCGCCATCGCCGATGCCGATGATCTCGCTCGACTGGTCGATGGCATCAAGGCAGTCGGGCGGTTGGCCGGCGGGGGCGCTCCATTGGCCGCCTGCAAATCGATGGAGAGCGAAGGGGCTGAAACCCTGGCAGAGGGATGGTCCACCCAGACGGCGGTCTCTTTCGTGGGCGCGGTGAGCCGCACCGTGAGGCTTGCAGACCCTGATGCACCGGCGCTTTCCGTGGCCGCCAAACTCCTTCGTTCAATGTATTTGCACCGGGAAATCCGGGAAAAGGGCGGGGCTTACGGTGGCTTTGCCGTCTACAATCCCGAAGACGGATTGTTCGCTTATGCCTCGTACCGCGATCCTCATGTGGTGCAGACCCTGGGCACCTTCGCCGGTGCCAGGCAGTTCATCCGCTCTGGGGATTACACGGACACCGACGTCAATGAGGCGATCCTCCAGGTCTGCTCGGACATCGACAAACCCGATGCGCCCGGTGCTGCCGCAAGAAAAGCCTTTTTCAGGGATCTCGTCGGGCTCACCGACGACATGCGCCGCCGGTACAAGGAGGGGCTGCTGGCCACCACCCGGGCTCAGGTTCAACGTGCAGCGGAGCGCTATCTGGGTGGCGCCGAAGAAACCTTGTCAGTGGCGGTGATTTCCAACGAGGAGAAGCTCAAGTCCGCCAACCAGAGCCTGACCCAACGGCCGCTGGAGCTGAAAAAGATCTGAGATGTGTTGCTGGGGTGTGGGCAGGCTGACGACGTTAACGGTCGGCGTGAGCCGATGTTGACCGGGGGAGCAGTCTTGAAATGGCGTTCAGCAGTTCACGCTTGTCGATGGGTTTGGAAAATGTGCGAATCGCGCCAACACACGTTGCCAAAGGAAGATATTCGCCAGCCCTGTTTTTCCCGGCGCCCGACATCGCGAAGATTTTTAAATCCGGCGCGGCCTTCACGAGGTCGATCATCAGCTCGATGCCCTCTTTCTCCGGCATGACGATATCGGTGATCACCAGGTCCGGCAGGTGTTCGTGATACCGGGCCAGCCCCTCGACACCGTTGGCGGCCTCGATCACCTCATATCCAGACTCCTCCAGCCACTGCTTGAGTATTTTCCGCTCGACGCGGACATCTTCGATTATTAGGATTTTCATCAATGCTCATCCCATGCAGCGACGGTTTCTTTTTGTCGCGGTTGGCCTTCAGTGCGGTTGGAATGTTGCGGCATCATCGGTTTCTGACATCCGACGGGATCGATGTCAATGAGAAAATTGAGTGATCGCATAAGTGGGAATTAGTCCTTGACACGCTACTCTCGCTATCGTTAAACACTGACCCAATTTGTGGTCAGGTGCTCCGATTGAGCATGAATAGGGAATCCCGTGAAAATCGGGAACGGGCCCACCGCTGTAACCCCGCCTTCCCGCTGGAAGGAACCTCCTCGGCCAATGCGCGCCACTGCCCCGATATTCGGGATGGGAAGGCCGCCGAGCGGGGCGGGGGAGTCAGAAGACCTGCCTGGCCACCGGGGAATTGCACGGAATTGGAATTTCCCTGATCCTGCGGATGAATACGGGATATCCTGGGTCGATGACGCATCGATCCGGGATTTTTACTTTTCAAGGAGCGTTTCACGTGCGTGGCCGCCGATACCGGTTCCATCGATTCATCATCGCGCTGTGCGCCGCAACCGTTGCCGCGGCGGGCGTCCCTGCGATTGCCGGCCCTGACGGGCTGATGGCGACCGACATGCTCGGGCGCGCGGTGCAAATTCCTGAAACCCCCATGCGCATTGTTTCATTGGCGCCCAGTATCACCGAGATCGTTTTTGCCCTGGGACAGGGGCACCGGCTTAGCGGTGTCACCCGCTTTAGCGATTATCCCGTTGCGGCACAGGCGCTCCCCAAAGTCGGTTCATACGTGCAGCTGGACTTGGAGCGGATCGTCTCATTGCGGCCTGATCTGTGCGTCGCGGTGAAGGACGGCAACCCCAAGGCGGTGGTGGATCGTCTGGAATCCCTCGGGATTCCGGTGTTTGCCGTAGATCCTCGGGATCTGAACGCCGTGCTTGAAACCATCGCGACCTTGGGCGGCCTGTTGAATGCCCGGGACGCGGCCGATGCCCTTGTCGTCGATCTGGAAAGGCGCATCCAGGGCGTGGTGCAGCGGCGGGACCGCTTGCGGCGCCAGCCGACGGTGTTCTTCCAGATCGGTCTGGCTCCCATTGTCAGCGTGGGAACGGACACCTTCATCCACGAGTTGATCGGTCTGGCCGGTGGTGTCAATCTTGCCGCAGGGCCGGTGCCCTACCCACGTTTCAGCCAGGAAGAGGTCGTTGCCATGGCACCGGATCTGATCGTCATCACCTCCATGGCGCGGGAGGGGATATTTGAGACGATACGCAGCGAGTGGATGCGTTGGAGAAACATGCCTGCGGCGCGCAACGACGGCATCGTGCTGGTGGACTCCAACCTCTTCGACCGCGCCTCTCCGCGGCTTGTCGATGGATTGGAGCGGCTGGCGGACATCATCCACGATCCCAATCGACAGGTGGGGCTGTGATCCAAACATCAAACCCCGTGATTCGGCGGATGGCGGTTGTGTCTGTTGCGCTGACCGGGCTCCTTGTGAGCGTCTGCTGCCTGGCCATCGCCCTGGGGCCTTCCGGGGCCGGTTTCAAGGCGCTGGCGGTTTTGTGGATTGGCGCCGAGGCGGTGGACCCCACGCAGCTCACCATCGTATGGGAAATCCGGCTGCCGAGGGTGATGCTCGCCGCCCTGGTGGGGGCCGCCCTGTCGCTCGGGGGGCTGGTGTTTCAGGCCTTGCTGAGAAACCCCCTGGCGGAACCATACATCCTGGGTGTTTCCGGCGGATCGGCGGTGGGCGCTATCCTGGGTATTCTCATCGGGCTCACCCATCCCACGGGCATCGGCGCGCTGGCCTTTACCGGGAGCATGGCCACGCTCGCCCTCGTGCTGTTCATGGCCGGCGGGCGGGCCATGCAGAAAAACACCTTGCTGTTGGCCGGGGTGATGATCAATGCGTTTTGCTCGGCGGTGATCATGTTTCTGGTGTCGCTCACTTCGGATTCCCGGCTGCACAACATCATCTTCTGGCTTATGGGCAATCTTTCCAATACAGACCTCTCGCAGGTTGGGGGGCTTGCCCTGATTCTGGGGCCGTGTTTTCTGATTCTTTTTGGGTTTTCCAACACCATGAATTTGCTGCTGATGGGCCGCGAGGCGGCAATGAGCATGGGCGTCAGCATTCGGTGGGTGACCCTCACGCTCCTGATCACCACGTCGTTGATGGTCAGCGTGACGGTTGCCCGCTGCGGCCTGTTGGGGTTCGTGGGCCTGGTGATCCCGCATCTGCTCCGGATGATGCTCGGTGCCGACCACCGGGTGCTGGTACCGGCGTGCATCCTCGGCGGCGGCACGTTCATGGTGCTTTGCGACCTGCTGGCCAGGACCCTGCCCCGCCAAGGGGAACTGCCGGTGGGGGTGGTCACCGCCATGATCGGCGCGCCGGTGTTCATCTATCTGCTGAAGCGCGCCGCAGGAAATGAAGGTTATGGCGCCAGCCGTTGAACTCACTCATTTGAGCTACGCCTACGGGCCTGCGACGGTGATCAGCGACGTGTCTATCGACATACCGCGAGGGCGTTTCACCATCGTCATCGGACCCAACGGCAGCGGCAAGACGACGCTGCTCAAGCTGATCGCCGGCCTCGAGCCGGCCGCCCGCGGTGCCATCGCCATCATGGGTCGCGATTTGACGGCCTATCCGCGCCGTGAACTGGCACGCATCCTCGCCATCGTTCCCCAACTGGTTGCCGAAGATTTCCCGTTCAGCGTCGAGGATGTCGTGCTCATGGGACGGGCTCCGCACACCGGCATTCTCGGCATTGAAGGGCGTGCCGATATCGGCACCGCCCGCGAGGCCATGGCCGTGACCGGCGTCGTGCGGCTGGCCGACCGGCGCATCGGAGAATTGAGCGGCGGTGAGCGCCAACGCGTGTTTATCGCCCGGGCGTTGTGCCAGCAACCAAGGATTCTGCTGCTGGACGAACCCACGGCGGCGCTGGATCTGGCCCATCAGGTGCGCATCATGGACATTATGGCAGATTTGGTCGAGGCCATCGGCCTCACCGTGATCATGGTGTCTCACGATATCAATCTGGCGGCCATGTACGCCGACGAGATGCTGCTGCTCAGCGGCGGGAAGGTGGTGGCCGCCGGTGATCCGGAGGCCGTGCTAAAAAAAGATATTCTTGAGGAAACGTATTCGTGCCGGATTCACATTGATCGTCACCCCCTGACGGCAACGCCGCGAATTTCTCCGGTTCCGGGAAAACGCCTTTCATGAGGCGCAGCGTTTTTCTTCTTGACGCTGATAGATATCGCTGTCATACAAACAGGCACATAATTGCTCAGGCGCGAACACCTACCGCTTAATAGGGAATTCCGTGAAAATCGGAAACGGGCCCGCCGCTGTGACCCCGGTCCTCGAAAGAGGACACCCTTTCAGCCATTGTGAGCCACTGCCCCGGTACACGGGATGGGAAGGCCGCTGAAAGGGCGGGGAAGTCAGAAGACCTGCCTGGGCAAAAAGGCGCGTACGCTTCGCGGACAGGAGCGGCCTTTAGATCCAGCGGATGAAATCGGGAGATCCCCGGATCGAATTAATTTCGATCCGGGGTTTTTTTTGCCCCGGCAACCCATCGCAAAGGAGGCGGAGATGAAGCGGATGAAAGTCTTTTTGATGATCGGTGTGCTGTTGGCGGTGTTCAGCGGGGTCTCTCTGGCGGCGCCGGCGGACCTGGTAGGAAAAGTATACTCCGCGGCCCTGGCCGTCGAGTTGGGCGCCCGATACGGATTGGCTGAAAAAGTGGGCAGTGACAACCGCCATGGCTTTATCTATTTTCCGGACGGCGATTTTACCCTGGCGGTGCTGGTTCGAAACAATGTCATCGTCAAGGTTATCGCCGGCCGCTACTGATAAGTGGCGGTTTTCTCCCGGTTTGGACAGCATCCATCTGTGAAGGATGGATGGGGTTCGGTGCAAAGCGGCAGTATTTTCGGAACCGATGGCATTGTCCATCGTTTCCGGCGTCCGAAACGCGCGGCCAAATAGCACCGGGCAAGGAGACGACATTTTCGGACGGGTTTCCGACAACCCGATGGGGGCATTATGAAACGATACGCCATGGGGGCTGCTGCCTTCGTACTGGCCATGCTGTCGCTGGCCATCCCGGGCGCAGCCACTGATTTTGAAGATCTGACGTTGCAAAGCGATTCGTACTACGATGGCGCCGTGGTGCCCGGCAGCGGTTTCGATTATCTGTCTCTGTCGGCCGATGCCTTTCATAACGGCGCCGATGCCGAACTGACCGGTTTCGACAATTTTTCTCTATTATCCAATTCTTACTACAACGGCGCGGTGGTGGCCGGGGCGGATTTCGATGACCTGGTTTTGGCGACGGATCGCTATTACGATGGTGCCGACGAGGCCGGCGACTGGCAGAGCGGGGGAGTGACGTTCAGCAACAATTACAATGCGGCCTACGGCAGTTGGGACGGGTTCGCCTATTCCAACATGACTGACACGACAACGCCGGGCTACGGCAACCAGTACAGCGCGATTCCGGGCGGCGGCCAGGGCGCAACGACCAACTACGCGGTGGGGTACGTGGGTTGGGCCTCGCCGCCGACGATCACGCTGCCGTCGCCGGCGGCGGTGTCGGGGTTGTTCGTGACCAACAGCACGTATGCGTATCTGTCGATGCTCGACGGGGATGCGTTTTCCAAGAAGTTCGGCGGCGAGACGGGCGCGGACGAGGACTGGTTTCTGCTGACCGTGACCGGTAAGGACGCGGACGGGAACTCGACGGGTGCGGTGGACTTCTACCTGGCCGATTTCCAGGATGCGCAGAGCGCAAACGACTACATCGTCAGCGACTGGCGATGGGTGGACCTGAGCGCCCTGGGCACGGTGTCGACGCTGGAGTTTACGCTGACCTCCTCGGATACGGGCGCCTGGGGGATGAACACGCCGGCGTATTTCTGCGTGGACACCTTTCGCATGGCCAGCGACTGGCAGAGCGGGGGAGTGACGTTCAGCAACAATTACAATGCGGTCTACGGCAGTTGGGACGGGTTCGCCTATTCCAACATGACTGACACGACAACGCCGGGCTACGGCAACCAGTACAGCGCGATTCCGGGCGGCGGCCAGGGCGCAACGACCAACTACGCGGTGGGGTACGTGGGTTGGGCCTCGCCGCCGACGATCACGCTGCCGTCGCCGGCGGCGGTGTCGGGGTTGTTCGTGACCAACAGCACGTATGCGTATCTGTCGATGCTCGACGGGGATGCGTTTTCCAAGAAGTTCGGCGGCGAGACGGGCGCGGACGAGGACTGGTTTCTGCTGACCGTGACCGGTAAGGACGCGGACGGGAACTCGACGGGTGCGGTGGACTTCTACCTGGCCGATTTCCAGGATGCGCAGAGCGCAAACGACTACATCGTCAGCGACTGGCGATGGGTGGACCTGAGCGCCCTGGGCACGGTGTCGACGCTGGAGTTTACGCTGACCTCCTCGGATACGGGCGCCTGGGGGATGAACACGCCGGCGTATTTCTGCGTGGACTCAATGGGCATCAGCGCTGGTGATGCCACCGGAACGGTCACGACGGCCGACCCGATCCCAGGATATATCGCCGGTATTCAGAATGCGACCATTACGTTGACCGGGTCCGATGGTAGTGTCTATAACGCCACGAGCGATGCCACAGGCGCTTTCACCTTTGCTGCCTTGCCGGTCGGGGTATACGACATGACCGTATCGGCACTCGGGTTCAAGACAGTGACAGTCGTTGGCGTGATGGTGTCGCTGACCGGCGGACTGCCCAATCTGAGCGCCGCACTGGTGCTCGATGTCATTAGCGGTGGCGACATCTCAGGTAATGGTCAGGTCGGCCTGGAAGACGCCATCATGATCCTGCAGACACTGACCGGCGTCCGAGGCCAGCAATAGGCGCTTTAGAACAAAATCCGCACAGCGGCCGTTACAGGCTACCCGCGAGACGGCGCGTTGCGGACCGATCGGTTAAAGCACAACACTCACCGCCGCCCTCTGGCAGGGACGGCGGTGACTCATTTCACAAAACGGTGGTGACGGGTGTTGCGGAATCATGCAATAGGGGTCGAAACGACTGAGAAAAGGCATTTTACGGCCGGTTGCTGCACGATGGCCGTGGTCCTCTGCCTTCTGTGGGGGAGCGGCAGGGTGGCCGCCCAGGATGCGCCGCCGGCGGCGCAGAAAAGACCCCATTTCGAGATGGAAGAAATCGTTGTGACGGCCAGTGGCTTGAGCGATGAGGTCGAAAAGACACCGAAGAACATTACCGTGATCACCAGCGATGACATCGCCCAGGCATCCAGCAACAACGTTGTTGATCTGCTGTCCAGGGAGGCCAACGTCAACCTGAGAAGTCTATACGGCCACGACAAGAACGCCGGCATCGACATCCGGGGCCAGGGTATCACATCAACGAACAACGTGCTGGTCTATGTCGACGGGTTTCGGCTCAATCCGCCCGATATGGCCGGACCGGATTTATCTTCGGTGCCCCTGGACCAGATCGAACGCATCGAGATTCTCCGCGGTGCCGGATCGGTGGTCTACGGTGACGGTGCGGTGGGCGGCGTGGTCAACATCACCACCCACAAGCCATCGGCCCCTTTCCAGGGGCAGTTGTCCGGTTCCACCGGCAGTTACGACACGGTAAAGGGACGGGCGTATGTGGAGGGGCGAAAGCATGCTTTCAGCTACAGCCTCAACACCGGCCACTACGATACCGACGGTTACCGGGAAAACGGTTACTATCGGCGCAACACGTTTCAGGGCATACTGGGGTGGGAGGGAGCTGACGCCACGTCCGCTTCTTTTTTGGCCGACTACAAGAGCGATGCCCAGGGTTTCCCCGGTGGGGTGCCGGGAAAAGACATCGACGATCGCGACAAACGCAGAGAAACCCGCAGCCCCAATGATTTCGGAGAGGGGGAGGCGTACCGTCTCACCGGCACATTCGAATCGGCGCTTGCCGCCTGGGGGGTCCTGGATCTGACTGCCGGCTACCGCAGCCGCGCCAGCGACTTCGTTCTGGGACACACCGCCCTCAAGAGCATCACGCAGCAGCAAAGCTGGATCGACGAGCGCACCGCCACCGCCACGGTCGGTGTCCAGAAGCCGTACCGCATGTTCGACAAAGATCAGGCGGTCCATTACGGCTTGGATCTACACTACACGGATTACATCACCGAACGCCCGGACCAGTTGACACGGAAGAACAGCCGGATCAAGAGCCTCGGGGTGTTCGCCTTGAACCGCGGTGATCTGCTACCCGATCTGGTTTACACCCTGGGCGGCCGCTTCAACACGTACAAGGGTAGATTTCGCAACGACGATCTCAAGTCGTTCGCCGGGGGTGTCGAACGGTGGGTCAACGGCACCCCCTTTGAGCGCAATTGGGACAACACCGCCGTGGATGCCGGGCTCGTTTACACCCTCAACGCCCAGACCGCGCTGTTCACCAGCTGCGCTACATCGTTCAGGATCCCCAACGTGGATGAACTTGCACTGGCCGCCAAGGACCTGAGGCCCCAGAGCGGCAGCCATGTGGACATCGGTCTCAGGCGCACGATTGCCGATGCCGCGGAAGTATCGCTGACTTATTTTTACACCCTCACGAAGAACGAGATCTATTTTGACAATATCAACAATATCAACGACAACTACGCAGACGACACGGTACGGCAGGGCTTTGAGTTCGATGTCCGCACCTACCCCGCAGAAGCCCTGTACCTGTGGGGAAACGCTACCCTGATGTCCGCCACATTCTCGGGCAGCGGCGCCACCGTTCCCCTGGTGCCTGAATTCACGGCGACCGCCGGGGCGGAGTGGCGGGCGACGAATGCGCTGGTCCTCGCGCTCACCGGGAATTACGTGGGACCCAAATATGACGGCAACGATCTCGCCAACCGGCGCTACGACAAAATCCGTTCCTACACGGTGGTGGACGGCAAACTGACGTATACCATCAACACGTGGGTGCTCATGCTCGGCATCAACAATATCTTCGATGCCCTATACGAGACCACGGCGTTCAGCGAAACCTGCTACACCATGCCGACCCGGAATTTCTATGTGGGGGTGCAATGGTCATTTTGATATCACGTCGTCATTGGCGGCGGTTGTGGGGGCTGGTTTGCCTTTTGGTGCTCGCGATGCTCCAGGGCGCCCACGCCGGCCCGTATGCTTCGGCCGCCGATACATCCGGATCCACGGCCATTTCAATGACCGACAGCCGTATCGTGGCCTGGGCCACCGGTTTCAAGGACTACCAGCCGGGCACTCACCTGGATGTCACATGGCAGACCCCGGAAAAAGCACTGGGACAGGCGGCGGGGGATTCCTTCGACATTGTCGCTCTGGGCCGTGGCGGGCGGATCACCCTGACTTTCGACACCATTGTCAGTAACGGTCCGGGGTATGATTTCGCCGTCTTCGAAAACAGCTTCAGCGACACGTATATAGAACTTGCCTACGTAGAAGTCTCCTCGGACGGGGTGAACTACTTTCGGTTCCCCAACGACTCGCAGACCGTCAACCCGGTTGGGGGGTATGGTTCCATCGATCCCACCAATGTGGACGGCTTCGCCGGAAAATACCGGCAGGGTTTCGGAACCCCTTTTGACCTGTCCACCCTTGTCGGGGTCAGCCCCTTGCTTGACATCGGCGCCGTCGCCTTCGTTCGCATCGTGGATGTCGTCGGCGACGGTTCGGAAACCGACAGCCAGGGCGATGTCGTTTACGATCCCTACCCGACAACGGGGAGCGCCGGGTTCGACCTGGATGCCGTGGGACTGCTTCACCTGCCCTGTGTCAACGTCAACGCCCCCCGGCAGCCGGTGCCCGTAGCGCCGGCCCACGGCGCTGTCGACATGTCTCTGGTGCCCATTCTGAAAACCGACGTATTCGCCGATGACGATTTCGCCGGATGCGAATACCACATGCAGACCCAGTGGCAGGTGGCCACCGACGGGGTGTTCTCTGCAGGCAGCCTCGTTCTGGATGCCACGAGCACGCTGCAGTTGACGGCATTCGCCATCCCCGGCGCGCTGTTGGCTTCGGGTTCCACCTACCACTGGCGCGCCCGTCATTTCGACAGCGGCGCGACGGCCTCCGCGTGGTCGACGGATTATCGATTTACCACCGCCGACGACAATCCCGATCAAAACCCTGCGAACGGGGTCCCCGACACCCAGGAAGCCGGAGACGGCCCAGGCCGCAGCCTGCTGCCGGATCGCCCCGTCGATCAGTGGTTCAAGGTGCTGGAAACGGTCACCGGAGAGGGCCCCGTGGCCGTGCAGATGGCGGGAGACGATCCGCTGGAGGCCATCGAATTCATTCAGTCGCTGGACCCAGCCGCGCTGCCCGACACCCCTGCCGGCTCGCGGCCCGATGATTTTTTGATGGGCGCGGTCGGTTTTCGCGCCCGGGTCAAGATCAACGGCGGCCTCGCCGCAGTGACGCTTCATTTTTCCAAATCCATCCCCGAGGGATACCATTGGTACAAATACCATCCGGCAATGGGATGGCGGCAACTGGGCACCGATGTCGTCCAGTTTGGTTCCGACGGCAGGTCGCTGACGCTTACCCTGCAGGACGGCGGGCCGCTGGATGCCGACGGTATTGCCAATGGGGTGATCGTTGACCCCGGCGCCCTGGGCGCGGCCGGCGTCATCAGCGTGCCCGCCGGCGGTCCGGCCGGCATCGGCGGCGGCTGTTTCCTTCGCACAGGGGTCGTCGATGCAAAGATACCCGGCATGCATTTATGGACGGCCCGGGGGGTCGCCGGTTGCGGTTTGTTCGCGGCCATTGCCGGATGGTGGTGCATTCGCAGGAAAAACACCGGCGATGGACCCCGATGCAGCGGGGATGCGCATTGTCAGGATTAGAACCCTTCATCACAGGACATCGTTCATGATTGAATTGTTTCACAGCGGGGGGCCGGTCATGTACCCACTGCTGGCCTGCTCCGTAGTGGTGCTCACCGTGATCGTCGAACGCCTGTTGTTTTGGAATCGTATCGACCGGGATCGCAATCCGGCACTGGTCGACGAAATTCTGGAAATGAGCCGTATCAGTGATTGGGCTGCGGTAAAGACCACTACCGAAGGATCGCGGGATTATATCATCACCATGCTCATTACCGGAATTCTCCACCGAGAGTATTCCATGGTGAAGGCCATGGAGTCCGCCGCCGGGGAGCAGCTGCTCAGGATGCGGCACTACATGGGCATTTTGGATACGATGATCACCGTAGCCCCGCTGCTGGGTATTTTCGGCACGGTGATCGGTATCATTCAGTCTTTCGACATGCTCGGGGCCAGCGGTATCGAGCACCCCGAGGCGGTTACGGCAGGCATTGCCCAGGCCCTGATCACGACGGCCACCGGGCTGGGAATCGCCATTTTGACCGTACTTCCGTATAACTACTTCAACGCACGGGTGGAAACCGCCGCCATGGCGATGGAGCAGTACGCCACCTGCCTGGAGGTGGTGCACGACAAACTCACCAACGGATGCGGGCGGGAGAAGAGCCAATGAGATTACAGGTGCCGCCCCGGCGAAAGGCGCGCATCGAGATGCTGCCCCTGATCGACATCGTTTTCCTGCTGCTGGTGTTTTTCATCTACGCCATGCTGTCCATGGCCGTTCATCGGGGTCTGCCGGTGCAACTGCCGGCTTCGACGGCAGCCAAAGCGGACCAACAGGACCAGCGGTCGGTGACGCTGAAAGCCGATGGCTCGGTTTTCGTAGACAAAGCGCCGGTGCCGCTGGCACGGCTGGAGGCCGCGCTGCAGTCTGATGAAGCGGCCAAAAGGGAGGGGATCCTGCTGTTCGCCGATCGCAGCGTTTCCTATCAGCGGCTTTTCGAGGTGCTGGACAGGATCCATCAGGCAGGGATCGTCGGCGTCTCTCTCCAGGCGGAAAACGGGCGCTCCGGGCCATGAAACGGCTTCTGCTGCCAGGGGTCTTCGCGCTGGCGGTGCATGTCTGGCTGCTGTGCGGCCATCAAACCTGCCACCGACCGGAGATATCCCCTCGGGCGCCCGTGAGAACCGTGCGGCTGGCTTTGTTGCCACCGGCCCCCGCCCCTGCCGCCAACGCTCCACGGCACCGAGAAGAGGCATCGCTGCCGCTGGTGGCAACGGTGGCGCCCAAACCGGCGGTCCAAAAACAGAGAACGCAGCTGCCGCCTGCGCTGAAACCAAAGTCGAGGCCGGCAGCCCCCTCGGCCAAGCCAGCCCCGCCTCCGGCCAAGAAGGCTCCGGCACCGAATCTTGCGGGACCTTCCAAGGCGCAACCGTTGCCGGCGGTTACCGATGATGTTCACTCTGCGCCGCCATCTGCTCCCGAGAAGGCGCCGAAGACCGGATCGACTGATGCCCCCAGGCCCGAGCCGTCAAAAGCCCGGCAACCCGCGTCCTTGCCAACGCCTTCTGAAACGGAAGGTGCTGCCGCCGTATCCCAAAAGCTGCTGATCAAAGCGCGGCCGCTGTATCAGGACAACCCCCCCCCGACATACCCGCGGCTGGCACGTCGCCGCGGGCAGCAGGGAACGGTCATGCTGGCGGTGCTGGTTAACCGGGAGGGAAGGGTAGACGAATTGAAATTGCTGACATCCAGTGGTTTTTCCCTGCTGGATCGTGCGGCGGCGGAGACGGTGAAAGGCTGGCGTTTCGAAGCGGGGCGGAGCGGCGAGAAACCTGTGGACATGTGGGTGACGGTTCCAGTGCGGTTTGCGCTGCGTTGACGCCCGGCCGGAGAGAATCGGGACATGTGGACGGTGATACACCGGCGCGATATCTGAAAACTCAGAGAACCAGGTGTGACCATGAGGACATTCAATCGTTTTGACAGGCATTGCTTTATAATTGCCGTTTTGCTGCTGCTGCCGCCGGTGGTTGCGGCCATGGATTTCACCGACGATCTCGGAAGCACGATACACCTGGGCGGCGTTCCCAGACGCGTGGTGAGCCTGGTGCCGTCGACAACGGAGATCCTTTTCGCCATCGGAGCTGGTGACGCCGTCATGGCGGTGACCCACCACGACACCTGGCCGGCCGGTGCCGCTGAAAAACCGGTGGTAGGCGGTTTCTTTTCCCCATCTCCGGAGCGCATCGCAGCAATGAATCCGGACGTGATCTTTGCCAGCCCTCTGCACCGTGCCGTGATGGCGCGGTTCGAACACGCGTCGCCAACGGTCATTTACCTGGACACCCAGAGATTAGAGGACAGCTTCGAGACCATCCGGCTGGTGGGGCGCATCTTCGAGCGGACTGCAGCGGCCGAGAGCCTGGAGCGCCGCATCAGGGCGGACCTGGCGATGATTACACAGAAAACGTCAAAGATACCCCTGGACCAGCGCCTGCGCGCCATGCGCATCATGGGACGGGAACGGATCATGACGCCCGGCGACGACAGTTTCCAAAATGACATGATTCGGGCGGCGGGAGGCATCACGCCGCGAATCGGCAGGAACAGTGCCGTGGTGCCCGTGTCCCTCGAAGCATGGCGGGCCTTCAACCCGCAGGTGCTTTACGGCTGTGGCCGCGACCGGGAGGTCGTCGAGCGGTTTCTAGATCGACCTGGGTGGCGTGAGGTTGACGCCGTTCGCCATCATCAAATCTTTACCTTCCCCTGCGAGCTCACCTGCAGGGCCGGCGTCCATTCCGGCGATTTCGTCTCTTGGCTGGCCGCACGGATGTACGCGGATTCGTTTGCGAACAATGGCGAACAGCTACACCAGGATGCGGTCTTGAAACAGGAGCCGGTCGCTCTTGACTTTGATTATCTGTCGGACGCCGCCATCCTGGACAGCCGGATCTTCGACTTCACGAACCAATCTCTGTTGCTTCGGTTCACCACACCCATGGGGGTGATTTCGACGCTGGAAGGCCCCCGTTCGGGCATCCTTGCGGTGGGGAACCATTACGCCCCCCCGGCCTGCTGGAGCATCAGCCATTCAGGCGGTCTGACCGCGGTGCGTAACGCCGTCTATCGCACCCTCGGCCTGTCTGGGGAAGGGACCTCCTTTCTTTTCACGGGAGCCAACATGGGCAACCTGTCCATCCAAAAACGATCGTTCAGAGACATGACTGTTGCGGCTTTAGTCACCGCCGGCGTCAAAAGCAATGCAATGCGCGCCTCCCGGGACACCGGTGTCTACTATGAGCCCGGCACCATCAACGTGATCCTGCTCACCAACATGCATCTCAGCACGCGGGCCATGACCCGTGCCATCATTACCGCCACCGAGTCCAAGACCGCGGCGCTCATGGACATGGACATCCGGAGTGCCTACCGCCCCGGCCGTTACCGGGCCACGGGGACTGGCACCGACAACATCATCGTGGTGGAGGGCACCGGTACGGCCATCGATCTCAGCGGCGGCCACAGCAAGATGGGGGAGTTGATTGCCAGTGCCGTCCACGCCGGGGTTGTCGAGGCGGTGTTCCGGCAAAATGCCATCCGTTCCGGGAGAAATGTTTTCCAGCGCCTGGCGGACCGTGGCATTTCGGTGGCTGGCCTGATGGGCGGCGAGGGATGCAGCGGCCTCCTGACGTCCGGTGACCGTACCGCCGCCATGGAAACCCTCCTTATGACACCGGCGCATGCCGGATTCGTCGCCGCCGCTTTTGCAATTGGTGACGCCTATCGACAGGGCCTGATCTCCGATCTTTCGGCCTTTGAACGATGGGCGCTGCAAGTGGCCGGTGACGTCGCCGGCCGGCCGATTTCCGAACTGAAGCCCCTGATCACCCAGGACGATCTACCGGAGGTGACGGCCACGGCGCTCAATGCTCTTGCCAACGGCATCTGCTACCGTTCGGCCGATGCGCATGCCGCAAGTCCCCTGTATGGCACTGAAACGAAATGATCGACCGCCTTATCTTACCCCTCATACCGGCCGCCCTTACCGGATTACTCCCGGAGCAGGCGCAGCAGGGTGATCTCGCTTTGCGTATTGAACCTTATGGGGATGCCCACGACGCCGGTCCCCTGTCCGGTGTAGCCGACCATCTGGCCGTACCGCCAAAGGCCCCGGTAAAAGTGCCGGCCGTGGCGCAGGTGGAGGATTACCGGCCGCCCCCCCGGCAGGCAGATCTGACCGCCGTGGGTATGTCCGCAAAGGTAGAGGCGGTAGCCGTTGTCGGCGGCGATGTCGAAGAGCGACGGTGTGTGCACGAGGGCGATCTTGAATGCTTCGGGGGTTTCCTCTAGGGCCCGCATCGCCTGGTCGGTGTAGTAGTAGTAGGGGTCGTCCAGGCCGGTAACCAGCACTCGCCCGCCCGGCCGTTCGATCGCGACGGTTTCGTTGGCCAGCACCGTCAGGCCCATGCGCTCGAAGGGGGCCGCCATCTGGTAGGTGTCGTGATTGCCCAGGGTGGCGATGATGCCGTCGGCGGCGTGAATGTGGTCCACGACCCGCTGCATGGGGGCGAGTACGTTCTTGAATCCGCCACAGATCCGAGCCCGGTAGTCGCCGGTGAGCACGCACAGGTCGACTTCAAGGTGGCGGATCCTGTCGCGGATGGCGGCGTCCATTCCCGGCATGAAATCCAGATGGAGGTCGGTCATGTGTAGGATGGTGTAGCCGTGAAACGCCGCCGGAAGGTGCGCCATCGGCAGGTCCAGGCGGTTCACCACGATGCGCCGGGCGTTCCGGCGGCCGATGTCGTAGAGGTGCGTGCGCCGGAGGGCGGCGCCGAAGAGCTGGATCAGCCGTTCGAAGATCGACCAGCGGCGTAGACGCCGTTCACCGAATTTCCGGTGCTTGTAGCTGTCCGCCTCAAACACGGCACGCGTTACCGCCCAGGCGAGACGGTGCGGCCGGTCGTCGTCTGCGGAGGTGACGACTGGCAGCCGCGACCGGGTGGGCGACGGCATGGGCGGTCGCCTCACTGCCCGTGCGGCGGTTCGGTGTGGGAAGCCGCGTCGCCGTCGTCGTCCACCGTCTTGCACCGTGCCAGAAGCCGGTCGAGGTCGTCATCGGCGTCCCGGGACAGGTGCCCCCGTCGGCGGGCCACCCGCAGGGCCTGGCGCCCCAGGCTGCAGTATGCCGGCAGCAGGTGAGGCAGCAGTGACTGGAGCGCCTCCAGGTGGAGCGCTACCGTTTCGCCATCTCCGCGGACGATGGGGCCGGTGAGGGCTTCTGTGGTGCCGCGGTGGGCGATATTGTTCAGGGTGCCGTGAATGAGGGGTGCAAGGACCGAAAAGGCTTTCTCTTCAGGAATACCTGCTGCTCGAAGCATTTCCTGGGCGGCGTCCACCAGACTCACCAGATAGTTGGAGGCCACCACGGCTGCGGCGTGGTAGAGGGTTTTTCCCGCTGTTTTGAGACGAAGCGGCGTGGCGCCCAAGCTGGTTGCCATTTGCTCGGCCGTATCCACCGCATCGGACGCCCCTTCAACCGCCATGATGATGCCCTCGAAGGGGTTTTGATCCCTGACAATGGCGGCAAAGCTTTGCAGCGGGTGCAGGGAGCCTACCGCTGCACCGCTGTCCGCCGCGGGATTCAGCAGGGCGGATGAATGCGCCCCGCTGCAGTGAAGCACTACCGTGCCGGCCGTGAACCCGCCGTTTCTTGCAATGTCCTCGCAGACGGAACGGATGACCCCGTCCGGCGTGGCAATGATCACGATACCGGCGTCGCGGGTGATTTCCCACGGGTGCGTCGTTGTCTGGGTAGCGCCCAACTCGTCAGCCAATGCCTGCGCCCGGTCGAATCCCCGGCCCGCGATGCCCGTGATGGGCCAGCCAAAGCGGTTGAGTTGAATAGCCAGTGACCCGCCCACCTTGCCGCAGCCAACGATCACCACCTTCGGATGCGATTTCATGGCGCGAATTCCCCTTTAATAGCAGTGCTCCGGGCCAGGGAATTCGCCGGATGCGACGGCCTGGCGGTACGCAGCCATGCCGGCCACTGCTTCCGCTTTGAGGTTTTTGAACTGCCTGACGAATTTGGGAAGGTGCCGGTCGTGGAGTCCCAGCAGGTCGTGGAGAACGAGAATCTGACCATCGCATTCCGCGCCGGCCCCGATACCGATGGTGGGGATGCGCAGCGCCCCGGTGATATCTGCGGCGATGTCTGCCGGTATGCCCTCCAGTACCACGGAAAAGGCGCCGGCCGCTTCGACCTTTTTGGCGTCGACGAGGAGGCGCTCCCGGTCGCGTTGGACGCGGTAACCGCCCATTTGATGCACCGACTGGGGGGTGAGGCCGATGTGGGCCTGCACCGGGATGCCGGCGGCGGTGATGGCGGCGATGGTGCCGCTCACGGCGGCGCCGCCTTCCAGTTTTACCGCTGCGGCGCCGGATTCTTTGAGAAACCGACCGGCGTTGGCCAACGCTTCATGGGTGCTCGTCTGATAGCTCATAAAGGGCATATCGCCCACCACCATGGCGCTGCCGGCGCCCCGCGCCACGATGCGTGTGTGATAGATCATTTCGTCCATGGTGACCGGCAGTGTGCTGGTCTCCCCTTGGACCACCATGCCCAGCGAGTCGCCCACCAGCAGGAGGTGGATGCCGGCCTCGTCCGCCATGCGGGCGAAGGGATAGTCGTAGGCGGTCATGGCCGCGATCTTTTGGCCGTCGGTTTTCATTTTAAACAGGGAATTGACCGTGATGGGTGCTGGCATAGCGTGTCCTCACTGTGGTTGCGGGTTGACGCGATGGGGATCCGGACGGCCTTGCCGGGCGGCGCGCCACTCGGCGCTGGATATCCGCCATGGTTCGACGCGGCTATTTGCCGATCAGCGAGGCCATCCACATGGTGAGCGGGGGGTAAAATGAAATCACCAGGAGATCTATAATCAAAACCGCTAAAAATGGCAATACGCGCCGGGTGACGGCACCGATGCCGTCGCCGGAAATGGCCCCGGAGACGATGAGGCAAATCCCCATGGGCGGGGTGAGCATGCCGATGGCAAGATTGGTGACAACAACGACCCCCAACTGGATGGGATCGATGCCCAAGGTGGGCACCACGGCCATGATCATGGGCACCAGGAGGATGAGGGCCGCGGTAGTTTCGACAAACGTGCCAGCGATCAGCAGCACGGCATTGATGAGGAGCATGAGGGCTACCGGATTGTCGGTCATCTGGAGCAGCCCCTCGGCAAGACGGCTCGGCAATGCTTCGATGGCCGCGATCCAGCTGAATATGGCGGCGTTGGCGATGATAAACATCACCACGGCAGATGTGACGGCCCCTTCGGTGAATATGGGGCGAAGGTCACCAATGCCGATGCGTCTGTACACCAGCATGCCCACCAGCATCGCATAGGCCACGGCCACGGCGGCGGATTCGGTGGCGGTGAAGACCCCCGAAAGGATGCCGCCCAAAATGATGAGCGGAGCGCCCAGCGCCGGCACTGCGCGGGTAAACGTCCTTGCGATTTCCGCGGCCGACAGTCGTGCGGTGGCGGCGTAGCCGTGGCGGCGGGAAATGAGTGTGGCAACGATGATCAGCGATAGTCCCACCAGGACACCGGGCAGAATGCCGGCGGCGAAGAGCCGGCCGATGGAGGCGCCGGTGAGAAAGCCGAAGATGATCATGGGAATGGAGGGCGGGATGATGACGCCGATGGATCCCCCCGATGCCTGCACCGCCGCAGCGAAATCTGAATCGTAGCCCGAGCGCTTCATGGCGGGAATCAAAATGGCGCCCACGGCGGCCGTATCGGCCGCCGCTGAGCCGGAGATGCCGGCAAAAAACATCGCCGACACGATGGCCACCGCGGCCAGTCCCCCGGGAAGCCATCCCACCAGTGCATTGGCAAAGGCGACGATGCGTTCGCTGATGCCCCCTTTTTCCATGAGGATGCCGGCGAACATGAACAGGGGCACCGCCATGAGGTGAAAGGAGTCGGTGCCGCCGAACATGCGCTGCACGACCATCATGAGTGAGAAGTCGCCCTGGAAGATGATGGCCGCTACGGATGCGACCCCGATGGCCACGGCGATGGGGGTATTGATTGCAAAGAGCACCACCAGTGTCGCCAGCAGGACGGCTGCTGTCATGGGTGTTCCCCCGTCAGAACATGGGCGATACACCGGGATGTTTGTATCAGCAGCAACAGACCGGCGACGGGAATGACGCCAAATACGAGCCACTTTGGCAGGGACAGGGCCGGAGTGATCTGGAGGCGGACAAACCAGGCAAACCGGATGCCGTAGACAATCATTACCATGGCCAGCCCGGCGGCAGCGCCGTGTGCGGCCACGGCTGAAACCCGCTGAAAGAGGGGCGGCAGACGCCGCGTGAGGGCATCGATGCCGGGGTGCGCGCCCCGGTAGTAGGCGGTGGTGGCTCCCAAAAATGTCAGCCAGACCAGCAGATAGCGGGCGACCTCTTCAGACCAGAAGAGGGAGGCATTGAGTCCGTAACGAAAGAAGACCTGGGCTGCTACGATGGCTGCCATGGAGATGCCCATGGCAAAGAGCAGCGCCTCCACGATTTGGTTGAGGCGGCGGCAGAATGAATCAAAACGGTGCATGGGGGGTATCGTCTCGGATCGCCGACCGGTGTCGATGCTTCCGGCTCGTTAATTGGGCCGTAGGGGCAACCCCCCGTGGTTGCCCGGGTTTGGCATGCCAACGGGGATGGCACCGGGCAGTCGCGCCGGAATCACGGTGACGGGCAGGCACGGGGGCCTGCCCCTACACCCAGGGCCTCATATCTGGACAGGCACTATTTTGTCGCTTCCAGTATTCGATTCAGCAGGTCATTCACCCGTGGGTCCTTGAAGAGGTCCATATCCCTCATGCCTGCGACTTTTTTCCGGAATGCATCCACATCGGGGCGATCTTCGATGACCATCCCTTTAGCGGCCAGCATCGCCAGGCGCTCGGTTTCTTTGCTGCGGTTGAGCTGTCGCTGGTACACAGCCGCTTCGTGGATGGCATCGGCGATGAGCGTTTGCTGTGCTGCGTCGAGGCTGCGCCACCAGGAGAGCGATGCCACGTCGATATGGGGGGAGTAAACGTGCCGTGAGAGGGTCATGTATTTTTGGATGTCGTAGAAGGCATAGACGTCGATGACCCACAGGGGGTTTTCCTGTCCGTCGATGACCCCCTGCTCCAGTTCGGTGTAGATCGGCCACGGCATGGGCGTGGGATTGGCCCCCAGGGTCTGCCAGATGATTTTGTGCATGGTGCTGGACATGACTCGCACTTTGAGTCCGGCTATGTCCTCGGGGGTCTTCACCGGGCGCTTATTGTTGGTGAGATTCCTGAAACCGTTTTCAGAAAAACTCAGCCCCTTGAAACCGGAGGCGGCCAGCGCATCGAGGATCTCTTTACCCAAAGGACCGTCGAGAATGGCGTCGGCCTGTTGGGCGTCTTTAAAGAGAAAAGGATAGTTCACCACCCGGACGATGGGATCGAAGGTGTCGAACGGGCCGGCGGTGATGACCCCCATCTGAATGGTGTTCATCTGGATCTGCTGGAGAATCTCGGTCTCGTTGCCGATGGCGTGGGAGTGAAAAATCTTCACCGAGATGTCCCCACCGGAGCGCGCCTCCACGAGTTCCTTGAATTTGTCGGCAACGATATTTTGCGCTGAACCTGGTTTGGTGACTACGCCCAGTTTGATGCTGAGGCCCGTGGCGTCGGCTGGGGCGATCCTTATCAAAGCAATGGCCAGCAGCAGAAGCACCATCCGGTTGAAATGTCGCATGGGGTTCCTCCAGGGAATGGGAATGTCGGCATCCGGTTGACCTGCTTTCTTACCAGACGTGCCATTTTTTGCCAACAACAGCTAAAGGTTGACTCCCCCATCCGGTGTGGTCTAAAAGGGCAGTTTATTCAAAAATCGGCCGCCGGCGAGCGTTTTTGAGGCCGGCGTCACAGGAAGTGCAGCGACCGATGATTCAATTGATCCGTGGTTTCAAAGACATTCTGCCCGGTGAGTCCGAGTTGTGGCAGCATATCGAACGCACCGCCGTGTCGCTTTTCGATGATTTCGGATACAAGGAAATCCGAGTCCCCATCATGGAGCGTACCGAACTCTTTGCCCGCAGCATCGGAGAAGACACCGACATCGTGGAAAAAGAGATGTACACGTTTGCCGACCGTAGCGATGATCTTTTGACGCTGCGCCCCGAAGCGACGGCTTCCATTGTGCGATCCTACGTTCAACACAAACTGTACACGCCGGATCCGGTGCGGAAGGTTTACACCATTGGCCCCATGTTCCGCAGAGAGCGGCCTCAGAAAGGGCGATATCGGCAGTTCTACCAAATCGATGCCGAGGTCTTCGGTGTGGCCAGCGCCTATGTCGACGCTGAACTGATCTATCTGCTCAAGCTGCTGTTTGACAGGCTTGGCGTCACCGACACCCGTGCCCACATCAACAGCCTGGGCTGCCCGGCTTGCCGACCCGGTTTCAAAGCGGCGCTCCTGGGGTTCCTTGCGGACAAAACGGATCGTCTTTGTGAAGACTGCAACCGGCGAAAAGCGCGTAATCCGCTGCGTGTGCTGGATTGTAAGGTGCCGACCTGCCGCGAGGCCATTGTTGGCGTACCGGCCATCAGCGATCACCTTTGCACCGATTGCAGGAGGCATTTCAGCGTCCTTACCGCCGCCCTCGACGCACTGGCGGTGCCCTATGAAGTGGATCGGCGCCTGGTGCGGGGGCTCGATTACTATACTCGCACCACTTTTGAAATGCAGACAAGCCTATTGGGCGCCCAGAGTGCGGTGGCCGGCGGGGGGCGCTACGATGGCCTCGTCAAGGCGTTGGGTGGCCCCGACACGCCGGCCACTGGATTTGCCGTGGGGTTCGATCGACTGGCTGAATTGGTCGCCCAGAGCGGGCGCACCTTTGGCCGCTGTCCGGCCGTCTACATCGCTGCCCTGGGGCCGGCGTGCCAGGCATTGGCCTTCTCGTGGGCCACGGCGCTCGCTGAAGTCGGCATCACGGTGGAAATGGATTTCGACGATCGCAGCCTCAAAAGCCAGATGAAACGGGCCGACCGGTCCGGGGCGGGTCATGTCTTCATTGTGGGTGAGAACGAGCGGGCTCAGGGGGCCGGCATTCTGCGCGACATGCACACCAAAGAACAGGTGACGGTGCCTCTGGACGATGCCGTTTCCCGGTTGCAGGCCATTCTCCCTGGCTGACCGGCCGGATGCGGCAAGAAAGATCATTTTACTGCGACGCGGCGCCAAGCATTTCTAACCTCAAGGCGCCGCCGTCGTCTTTACCCCACGAACCCGTCGACGACCCACAGCGACACGCATCGTGGCTTATATTTCGAGTGAAAGGGAAACAAGACAGTGGATACTCTCGGCAGCATGCGCAGGACCCACGGGTGCAACGATCTCGGGCTGGCAGCGGTGGGCACGGAAGTCGTGCTCATGGGCTGGGTGCAGCGGCGGCGCGATCACGGCGGCGTCATATTCATCGATCTAAGGGATCGGGACGGCCTGACCCAGGTGGTTTTTAACCCGGAAGTGAACACCGAGGTCCATGCCAAGGCCCATGTGATCCGCAGCGAGTTCGTGCTTGGTGTCCGCGGGCGCGTCGTGGCGCGCCTCGAGGGGATGACCAACCCCAAGCTCAAGACCGGCGAGATCGAAGTCATGGTTGACGAACTGCGGATTCTCAACGGCGCGCTGACGCCGCCGTTCATGGTGGAAGACCAGATCGACGTCTCAGAGACCATTCGACTCAAGCACCGCCACATCGATCTGCGCCGGCCGCACCTGCAGCACGCCATCATGTTGCGCCACAGAACGGCGGCGGCGGTCCGCGCCTATCTCAACGCGAATGGGTTCCTGGACATCGAAACGCCGGTACTGACCAAAAGCACGCCGGAAGGCGCCCGAGACTACCTGGTGCCCAGCCGGGTGAATCCCGGCCAATTCTATGCCCTCCCCCAGTCGCCGCAGCTGTTCAAACAGCTGCTCATGATTTCAGGCTTTGACCGCTACTACCAGATTGTGCGCTGTTTCAGAGACGAGGACCTGCGCGCCGATCGGCAGCCGGAGTTCACCCAGATCGATATGGAGATGAGCTTCGTGGGGGAGGAAGACGTCATGGCCATCAGCGAGGGGATGATGGCGGAAGTTTTCAGATCCGTGCTGGACGTAAAAGTGCCGCTGCCCTTTCCACGGATGACCTACGCCGAAGCCATCGATCGCTTCGGGCTGGACAAGCCGGACACCCGGTTTGGTATGGAACTGAGGGACATCTCCCACATCGTTGCCGGGTCCGGGTTCAAGGTTTTTGCCGACGTGGTGAAGAACGGCGGCATCGTCAAAGCGCTCAACGCCAAGGGGTGTATGGACTTTACCCGAAAAGAGATCGACGACCTCACCGCCTTTGTGGCCGTTTACCGGGCGCGTGGGCTGGCCTGGGTGAAGGTACGTGAAGATGGATGGCAGTCGCCCATCGCCAAATTTTTCACCGATGAAGAGAAGCAGGATATGGTCGAGCAGATCGACATGGCCACCGGGGACCTGGTCTTTTTTGTGGCCGACCAGCCCAAGGTGACCAATGACGCCCTGGGGCACCTCCGGGCGCATCTGGGCCAGCGGCTTGGCCTCATCGAGACGGACCGCTTTAATTTCCTCTGGGTCACGGAGTTTCCCCTGATGGAATTCGACGATCAGGAGAAACGCTACCAGGCCCTGCACCACCCCTTCACCGCCCCCATGGATGAAGATCTGGGCCTCATGGTAACCGACCCGCTGTCGGTGCGCTCCCGGGCCTACGATCTGGTGCTCAATGGTTACGAAGTGGGCGGTGGCAGCATCCGTATCCATCAGACCGAGATCCAGGAAAACGTGTTCGCCGCGCTGGGGCTGGATGCAGCGGAAGCGGAGGAAAAATTTGGATTTCTCCTGGAAGCGCTGCAGTCCGGGGCGCCCCCCCACGGCGGTATCGCCTTCGGTTTTGACCGCCTGGTCATGCTTCTGGCCGGCCAGAACAGCATCCGGGACGTCATCGCTTTCCCCAAAACCCAGAAGGCCGCCTGCCTCATGACCAACGCCCCCTCCGAAGCGGCCAAGGCCCAGCTGGACGAACTGAGCATCCGGGTGCGAAAACTGCAATTGGAGACGCCGGCAGCGCAAGGGTAACTGCCACGTTCGGCTCCCCGTATCTCATCTCGCCACGACGCTCCCGCCGAGGGTTCGCTGTCGGTCGACTACGGCTTCACCCTTGGCGCCTTGGCTTATGAAGCCCTCCGGCTTTTGCAACGTTGGGGTAACCCCAAATCCCTCGCGTTTCAGTTCAGCCAATCGGCCACCGCGATGGACACCGAGGTGGTTCAGGTGCTAGCGGCCAGGAAAGGTGTTTGCCAGGATTTTGCCCATGTCGGCATCAGTTGCCTGCGATCGCTGGGACTCGCGGCGCGTTATGTGAGCGGTTATCTAGAGACGATGCCCCCGCCGGGAACACCCATAATTGCGAACCATTGCTCATCCGTGGGAAGGCTCACGCGCCCTCTCCCTTGCTGAACAAAAGCGCATCGGTGGATTCAAACACTCGCTGCTGTCGAATTTGTCTCTCTACCGGGCAGTGTCAAATGACGTAAGTAAAGGCTTTGGAAATGCGACGGAAATGCACCTGCCCATGACATCTATCCGTGAAGGCACCTGACGCTTCCAACACGTCTATCACGGCATCTTTGATCCTCTCCGGTATGACCATGCTGCACAGATCTCGTGCAGTCGGCATGTCGCTCATCGTCGAGTTGGTGCCGCGTATGTGACGCACACTTGATATGGTGGCGCCACCGGCACCGGCAGTCATGGCCGCTTTAACGAGTTCCATTCCCATACCGCCGTCACACAAGAGAACCATATCCACAAGGTTTCTGAGGTATTTTTTCTTTCTCAGCGATCTTTTTTCAACCACGGTTCTCCTGCGCCGCCACTCAGTGTTCCCTTTCATATGGTCGAGCGCTGTAACGACCTGCTCGATACTTGCCGCATGACGCTGCTCACCCCTGTTGACTCTTGTATTGACAAGCCCTTTTTTAACCGGAAAGGAATATATGAAACCACTCCCGGGTTGATCCAGTCTTCCCGCATCAATCATCATTTCCAGTATGTGATCTGCTTCATGAGTTGTTGGGTAGGCATGAATAATCTCTTTTT
The DNA here is from genome assembly GCA_964446485.1 of uncultured Desulfobacterales bacterium. Taxonomy (GTDB): domain Bacteria; phylum Desulfobacterota; class Desulfobacteria; order Desulfobacterales; family JBDRRP01; genus JBDRRP01. Next base: position 40,594 of record CAYUOU010000026.1, read on the forward strand.
CAGGCGGGATGGTGATCCGTAAAAGCCCCATCTTATCACGGATGCCGGTACCGGTTCCAAAGTGAATGGCTGGAACGCAAGTGCCCGTGTCAAGCGCGATTCTGGCAACGGTGTCCCCCTGGCCCCTTTTCATGATACAGCAGATGCCGGTGCAGGAGTAAAGATGTACGGGTTGTGTAATTATTTCGAAGGGTTGAACATCACATTCCCCAAAGAGTTCATGGCTCTCCACCAGTTCGACATCCTCAATTAGAACGGAGCCTCTTCCAGGATAATCGAGATGCCCCTTCTCGATGATAAGGCTGACCAGAGGGCCTTCCATCTCGGGATTGACCAATAAGATGATGATATCGAGCGGATCCTGCGAAAGATCTTGTCCTGTCAAAATTGGAAAAAGTTTTTTTTTTTCTTCAATGACGATGGAACGTGCAGCAGACAGGTGAAGATTGAGGATTTGCTTTTCTTTCAATACGTCCAGTACATCTTTTGATATATTCCGGTGCAGATAGATAGTAATGCGGGAGACGGTTTTATTGATTTTCATATTTCACCCTTCCCAGTCTCTTCATCGATATAGGTCTCTTCCGCCAAAGCGGCCTTTCTTTTCCTGTTAACATAAAGCCCCAGACAGAGAACCGATAAAATCGGGCACACGGAGGCGGAGGCGAGAATGCCAAAACCTTCAACGACGCCAACCTGTGTGCCGATGCCGAGGCCCATGGCAAGCACCAGGGGAACGGTGATGGGGCCGGTCGTGACGCCTGCGCTATCCCAACCGATATTCACGAATTCCTCAGTTGAAAGCTTTGTGATCAGAAGGAGGACAATGTAAGAGGGGACCACAATCCAGACGAGGGGAATGTCCAACACAATTTTAGTCACTCCAAGTGCTATTCCGGTTCCCACACCTACGGCAACAGCCTGCATGAGGAGGGATTTTTTAAAGGTCCCAGCCGTCAACTCCTCAACGGTGACCCCGAGAGCATTTAACGCCGGTTCCGCCAAGGTGGCGCCGTAGCCCATAATGAAGGCAAACAGGATAACCACCAGGATGCCCGGTAAAGGATTCCCCGATCCGAAAAGCGGCCCTGTGATCGGGGTATAACGATATTGACCGGAGCGTCTATCCAAATTCGACGGGTCATACGGGATCTTTATGATCTTTCCATCTTCCTCAGAAAAAAAGAACGGTCGTTTCCCGCCATCTCGGGAAACGGCCACGTGAACAATGCCCTCATCAAAATTAGAAATCGCTTTTTTTTCTTCCTGAAGTGGTATGGCCTTGAAAGAGGCCGGTAATTTACTCCCTATTTGAGTGCCTAACTTATCAAGCCCCAGCTCGATGCCGATACTGAAAGTTGCGATGCCCAGGATACAAAAGAACACACCAAGAACAATTTCATCCGGATAAGGCATGGTCTCTCTGACCAACAGAAAGAAAACAACAAGAAGAGGAATGACAAGAAGGCCGATGGCCTTTAATGCAGCGGCAAAATTTCTTTGACTCAGCTCTCGAATGTTTATTCCCTTTTTCCGCTGGTTTTCGATTTTTAAATTTTCTTCCTGCATTTTTTCAAGGCTGCCGAAAACTGCTTTTTGCTGCTCTTCGGTTCCTCGTAAAACGGCCCATCTTTTCAAGGCATCATCTTCCCCACCGAAAACAGCCTTTCTTTTTGACGCTGAACCCGCCAGATCTTTTAAATATTGCAACATTTTTTTCCGGTTCCCATCGAAGAAGGCCAGCTGGGCCTGGGGGGGCGCCTCCATCAGCACATACCGCGTCAGGTCCTCCTTGCCGTTAAAAAGGACCGCCACCTGGGAACGAACATTTTTTTTGAAAAATTCCGACTCACTCATGGGTTGGGGGACAGCGCTGTTGAAAAAAATCCCAAGGCAAAGTACGGCCACAACGGGCAGGAGAGACGCCAGGGTCACCACACCAAATCCTGTGGCACCAGAATCGGCCGAGCCCACCATCCTGGATATACCGATCCCAAGCGCCAGAACAAGCGGCACCGTGACGGGGCCCGTGGTCACAGCGCCACAGTCCCACGCCAGACCTATGATACGATTCAGATTGGCGTCAAGACTGGCCCAGGCCGTGGCTACGACAAGCGTTCCGATCAATACGTATATAAAGGGCTTGAGGGTGATCTGGTAGTAAAACCGGAACATTCCCAGGCTGACGGCGATGCCGACCCCTGATCCCACCGCATACACGAGATAATCCGGATATTTATTGAGCAGAATGAAGAGAAGGGGGGCCTCCCAGGGCTTTACGGACTTGCCGGCCATCTGCAGTACCTGGACGGAAGGCTCCGCCAGGGTGGCCAGGAAGCCGAGAAGCAAACCAAAGGCCAACACCACAATGACGGGAGATTTCTTGGGGAGGCCGCTGCCGACGAGAGAACCCAAACGCATCAGACCAAGAAATAACCCTTCCATGAAAATGGCCAGTCCAACCACGACAAGTCCGATGCCGATGGCGATCACCGATGCTTCAGAGATGCCGATCCTAAGGATGATCGTCTGGAAAAAGACCAGATAAAGAATAATCAGCCAAACCGATTTGACCTGTGAGAGTAAGCGGTCCTTGATATATGGGAGCAACAATGCAAGGGCCTGCCTCATGCTGATTTTGATTCTTTTCGGTTTATTGTCAGCCACTTTTTGTTTTCCTTTAAAAGACGTTTTACCGATTCATCAAGGTTCCGCGCCCCTCACTCAGGCGGAAAATATCTCCAGATAGCGTTGCTGCGCCTCGTCCGGACCCACCAGAAACAGCTCGTCATCCGGAGTGAAGCGGTAGGTGGGTTCCGGGTTGATGATCATCTTTTTTCCGTTATTGACCGCCACCAGGTTGCAGTCGCTCAGTGGGCGGATCCGGCAGTCGGCCAGTGGTTTTCCCACGAACTGAAAAGAAACCGGCTGTCGGAACAGGTTGAGGCCTTCGGCCAATATTTGCAGGCCGTGGGGCCGCAGTAGGTTAAAAATGATGCCGGCGGCTATCGACTGGTAGGACATGACCTGGTCGGCCCCGGCGCTGTGCAGCTTGTTCACATTCCGCTCGGTAGTGGCCCGACTGATGATCTGAACCTCGGGCCGCAGTTTCCGGCAATAGATGGCAAGGTAGATATTGGTGTCGTCGTCGTGAGTGGTGATGATGATCGACGGGGCCACGTCCAGGCCGGCCAGTGTCAGTGTATCGATGTCGGCGGCGCTCCCGAGAATGTAGCGGTCGTCTACCCCGACCAGCCGCCGGTTTTTTTCGATGATCCGGTAATCGATGCCGTGCGTTTCGAGGCTTGCCGCCACGGCCTTTCCCACGCGACCGCCGCCGATGATCAGCACCGGCCCCTGAAGTGACGGTCTGACGGTGATTTGCTGGTCGTAAAGCACCAATTGGGGGGCTGATCCGGCCAGGAGGAGAACCCTTTTTGCATCGAGTCGGGAATCCGGCGTCGGCGTGATGTAACGCCCCTCCTCCCAGAGGCCGATGACGTTGAGGCCGGTGGTCTCCCGAAGGCGGCTTTCGGAAAGCTTCTTGCCGGCAAGCGGAGTGCCCATCACCGGGGCCTCCGCAATGAGCAGTGAATCGATGGCACCGATGACATTTTCACGGATCCGGATGCCAAGAGTCTTTCGAGCGAGCGACTCGCCGAGAAGCTTCATGAACTGGAAGGTGTGCGTGGCCCCCGCAAGTTGGAGGATGTCGACCGAGTCCGCGTTGTCCGCCGTGGCCACGATCGTCACCTCTTTGGAAACTTCACGAACGGTTGCCGCGATATTGGTGTTGAGCATATCTCCGGAGCTTGCCACCACGAGCGCGGCGCGATCCACCCGCAGATTCCGGTAGGTGACCGGATCTCCGATGTCTCCGACGACGACCCGGTATTTCTCGTCGCGGATCTCGAGAGCACTCTGAAGGTCGCCGATCAACAGGGCGTATTCATATCGGTGTTTCACCAGCCGCTTGATCAGGTGCCTGGTGAGCAGATCAAAACTGGTCAAAATCACGTGGTCATGGATGTCTTCCGGCAACCGCCGCGGCGCTGACGATCGGGTCTGGGATTCCAGCCAGGGGGCGTAGAAAAATTGGATGAAGGTAAAGGGCAGCATGATCAGTAAAAAGACCATACCGGACAGCAGCACAACGATGGAAAACAGCCGGCCTATATCGGTATGAAAGGTGATGTCCCCGAAACCGAGGGTCGACATCACCGTCAGGGTCCAGTAGACCCCGGTGATCCATGAGAACTGCTGACCCTCACGCATCATCAGAAAGTGGAACAGGAGCGAATATAAGGCGACCATGGCTGTGAGAAAGCCAAGGAACTTGAGCAGGATCCGGATGTTTCGATCCCGCGACGGATTGAAAACATAAACGAGCTGACTGAAAAGAAATTTCATTCTGTTCTTGCACCTCGCCGCGGGTATTTACGTTTTTTCGAAAGCGTCGTCTGGTTCTCGGGCAACCACGATGCCGCGGGCCTTCCGTGGTTCCCGTATCAGATAGCCTTTGCGGACAAGCTGATTCACCTGTCCGTGTGCACTGGCGTGTGAAATCCCAAGGACATCAGCGAGCTCCTTGATCGTCGGGGGGAATCCCTGTCTGCGGGTGAAGCGCAATATCTCCTGCAATGTGCGGCGTTGCGGCTCGGTGATCTCTTGGGTCGGGCGCCGACCCCTTCTGAGTTGGTTCATCCAAATCGATCTCCGTCATGCACCCGTTACCGTCACGTCGAAGAGCAGTTTTCCTGACGTTACGTTCGGAACCTGCCGCATGTAAGTAAATCACAAAATGTCGTGATTTAAAACAAGGCTGGACAAGGTGATCATGCCGACGATTTCCCCTTTGTCTTCGACCGGTGCACGGCGAACACCGATGCGTTGCATCAGACGAATTGCGTAGCGAATGTCCATTTGCGCTGGAACCGTTATGACCGGTTTGGTCATAATTTCGTACACAAAGACATTTTCAGCCTCACGACCGGGTACGATCACGCTTTTCACCAAGTCCATTATCGTGACGATGCCCCAGGCATCGTCATCGTTACGCTTGGCCACCAGCAGCTCGAATGCGTGGGAAGACCGCATCTTGGCGGCGGCTTCTTTGGCGGACGCCATTCCGTCGATACTCAGGACGTCCTTTTGCATGACATCGCTTGCGCGTATGATTTGGCCCGACATAAAGCCTCCTTCTCATCTACATGTACTGTTTATAAATTGTTTACAGATATTTATCCCGGATCTCTTCCTTGAATTTCTCCATCTGGCTTTCAAGGCCGAGCACCTCCTCCACAGACAACACGAATGCGATCCCGGTTCCGGGTTTGTCGAATTCACCGGCGGTTTTAATGGCCGCCAAAACCTGCTTTACGATGTGTTCTTCAAGCAGGAACATCACGATATCCGTTTGGTCTTCAAGGGTCAGACCGAAAAACGTTTTGGCCTCGTGCATGCCGGTGCCACGCGCCGGTATTATGGTTGCGCCGGTTGCACCGGCATCTTTGGCCGCGTCCACAATGGAATCGGTTTTGTGTGTTTTTACAGGAGCGAAAACAATTTTGAATCTCATGGATTTTCTCCTTTTGACCGCGTTTTAAGACTGCGGCCGACAAACCAATGAGTGACCTGGGCGTAGCCCATGACGGTGATGATCGGAAACAGGCATGTAAAAGCAATGAGACCGAAACCATCCAGCGCCGGGTTACGCCCGGGGACGGCTTCGGACAACCCCAAGCCCAGAGCGGCCACCAACGGCACCGTAACCGTCGATGTGGTCACGCCGCCGGAATCATACGCCAGTGCGATCATCTTTTTAGGGGTCGTAAAAGTCTGCACAATAACGATAATGTAACCGGCAAGAATATAAATATGCAGCGGCGTCCCGGTAACGATGCGAAAGGCACCCAATGCAACACCTGCGGCTGCTCCAAAAGCCACGGTGATGCGCAGGCCCCAGGGACTGATAACGCCACTGGAAACTTCACCGGCCTTGAGCGCCACGGCCAAAAGGGACGGTTCGGCAATAGTCGTGGAAAATCCGATCAGAGCGGCAAACAGGTATACCCATCCGTAGGCGGTCCAGCTTGTAGGATCCGCATTACCCCCTCCTAAAAAGGTCGGATCGGAAAGCTGCGCGGCCATCATCTTGCCTACCGGAAACAACGCTTTTTCCAAACCGATGAGAAACATGGCCAGCCCGATAACCACGTAAACGCCGCCGACGATGAGACGACGCAGATGCGGGATGGGCTGACGCAGAACGAACAGCTGGAAGCCGGTGATCAACGCCAGAATCGGTAAAATATCTCTGATCGTGGCCAGCAGCACCGTACCCGCATCAAAAAGGAAACTCATATCCTATTTTCCCGTTGTCACTTAAAAACGATAATGCCGTAGCCCATTACGAATATCATGGGCAGCAGCGAGGCAAACGCGATCAACCCGAAGCCGTCTATCAACGGGCTGCGGCCCTTGATGATGGATGCCAATCCCACACCCAAAGCAGCCACCAGGGGGACGGTGACCGTCGAGGTCGTGACGCCGCCGGCATCATAGGCGATGCCGATGATCTCTTTGGGGGCAATCAGCGTCATGAGCATGACCACCACGTAACCGCCGATGATCAGATAATGGATGGGCCATCCGCGGAGAATGCGCAGGACGCCGATGAGAATGGCGATGCCCACCGAAAAGGCCACGGACAGCCGCAGGCCAAGCGCGTAGCTTTTGATGGATTCCTGTGATGGTGCAATCAACCCACCCCCGGCGGCGATGTCGGCCGCTTCGGCTGAAACGGCGATCAGGGCCGGCTCGGCCACCGTAGTGGAAAAACCGAGCAAAAAAGCGAATACCAGCAGCCACAGCAGACTGCCCTTGCGGGCCAATGCCTGGGCCATGGCCTCACCGATGGGAAACAGCCCCATTTCCAGCCCTTGAACAAAAAGCATGAGCCCGAAAACGACCAGAACACTCCCGAAAATCACTTCGACAAAGTTGGGCAGCGGCTGACGCAGCACAATTATTTGAAAGAAAGCGATGACGAGAATGATTGGCAGCAGGTCTTTGAAAGAAATCCACAGTTTTTTTTGCACCAAGAGCAAAATTGCAGGTATCGTCGTCTTGTTTCTTAAGCCATCCATAAATGAAGGTATCTTTCCTTTACGATTCTGAGAGTGAAAATTGTATCCGGTCAAACAATTTGAGGCCTCATTATGTGACCTGATAGATGTCAGGTCAATAAAAATGCTCACGCTGAAATGTGGCATGACAAGACGATTACCGGGTGCGGATGAAGCGGGTGATGTTCCTAATCAGCGGGTAATCAAAGATCAGGATGCCCCTTGTGGGGCGGAAACGGTGTCAAACCAGGTTTCCTTCAATGCGGTTAATCCGAGCAGCGGAAAAACACTTTGAGGCCATTTCCGTGGGAGTTGGGCAGCAGTTTGTCGTGCTGCAGCCGTCCGACAACAATGCCCGGAGCGATCCTTACCCCATCGTTGCATAAACTAAATGGCATAAAATTTTTAACATCTCGATATTCTTATAAAATCATAAGAAAGACCGTATGTTTCCAGACATAACCGCCGGTGAATTCAAGGGATTAGGGATTTAACTGCCATGGAGCGGCGGACCAGCCGGAGGTCCGCCGTTCGGAATCCACGGCCGATTTCAATGCGGGAAACAGGCCTGGAACATCCGTTAAAATGCTGCGCTTGCTTTATTTTCTTGCATTGTAACATAATGCAAGCAAATAAAGCACAATGAGGAGGTGAAATCATGCCATCAGTCACTGTCAGAAACGTACCGGATGAGGTTCATCGTGCTTTGCGGGTTAGAGCCGCACGGCATGGTCGAAGCGCCGAAGCTGAAATTCGAGAGATACTGGAAAATGCCGTCCAGCCGGAAGGAAGGGTAAAACTTGGTTCTTTACTTGCTGGCATTGGTCGCAAAATCAATTTGAGTCAGTAGTGTCCGGTTAATGTTCGAACAATTTCAACTGGTTATATGGACTAGT
>CAYUOU010000027.1:0-48294 GCA_964446485.1 uncultured Desulfobacterales bacterium
AAAGTGCAGAGCAGGGAAGACAATTTCATCACCGACGATAATCAGATGCGTATTTTTTATAATTCACTGGATTTATATATCATTGCTTCACGCAGCGAAGGAACGCCCCGTCCGGCGATTGAAGCGGCGGCCTGCGGCGTGCCTGTTATTTCTACCGACGTGGGAATCATTCCGGAACTGATTGAAGACGGCATCAACGGCTTTATTGTTGAGCGCACCCTAACAGCATTCAATGACCACGAGGCTGTCGGTCTCCTCGATGACGATTTCGGATCCGGCGGCCACGCCTTCATCGCGGGTCAACACGGTGATGCCGCCCACCGTCGTCTCGATGCGGTTGGAACCGGCATAGTGTTCGTTGGTGATGTTGTCCGCCGCCAGGATCAGGTGGGATCCCGCGCCCTCGAAGCGCATCCCGTTGTCCATTCGGATGACGCCTTCGGCCACGAACCGCATGATGCCACCGCCGAGGTTGTCGCGGTTGTCTCCGGAGGCCGACGTGATGTCCACGTTCAAATCGATGTAGGCCTGGGCGGGGGTGTTGGCCGTGTAAACCACCAGGTTGCCGTCGCTGATGGCGTTGATCTGCGCGTTAACTTCCATTGAGCTGACCCGGATGTCCCAGTTCAGGTCATGGGCGTCAATCTCGTGAAGGATGATGCCCAGGGCGTCCGCGCTGTCTCTCACCAGCGGGGAGGCGGAGCCGAGCTGGGTTCCGATGCTGTCGGCGTCGATGTAGAAGTCTCCGGTGGCATGCACCGAAGTATCCAGCACCGCATCTTCCACCACGTCGATGACGATGTCGTCACCGTCTAAATGCATGCTGCCGCCCGTGGTATTCGGCCGGATGGTGAGATTCTGGGCGGAGATGAAGACATCCGTGGCACCGAGCGTCGCCGTGCCGACGGTGGTGCTCACCGTGAGGTTGATGGGGAAGTAGGTCGTCTCGGTGGTGAGGCTGTCCACCACGCCTTCCCGGGCCACCAGGGTGATCTGCTCCACGTCGTCGGTGAAGCGGAACACGTCGCGTGCGTTGAGAATCGTATCGCCGCTCCACTTGCCGTTACGGATCTCGTGGTCGTTGATGACGATGATGTCGTCCAGCGATCCGTCCGCTTCGATGCCGAAGATATTCTCGAAGATCACTTCGTCGAAGGCGCCGTCGCTGTCCAAGAAGGAGATGATGCCGTCGGCCTTGTTGTTGGTGTTTCGGCTGAAGGTGAAGGTGGTGTGGCTGCCGCCGCCGCTGTCCACGATTTCGATGGTGCCTTCGGGCAGATCGGAAATGAGCAGTGTGTCGTAGCCGGTGCCGAGTATGAGCTGCGTCACCTGGGCCCGGCCCAGGCGAAGTTCCTCGCTGGCCGTGTTGATGGTAATGCTGTTGCTGGAAATGGTGACCGTGGTGTCGTCGGACACCGCGCTGAGATCGATGACAGTGCTCCCGTCGATGTCCCTGAAACGGTCCTCGCCGAAACCGCTGGCAAATATATAGGTATCGTTTCCGCCCATACCGGTGAGAGAATCCAGACCGGCACCGCCGTCGATGATGTCGTCGCCGTCGCCGGCAACGATCCGGTCGTCCCCGTCGCCGCCGGTGATGGTGTTGGTGGCGCCGGTGCCGCCGGTGATGCGGTCGTCGCCGGCACCGCCGTCGATGATTACCATCCCGGTGGCCTGTACGGCGCTCAATGTGTCGTCCCCGTCGCCGCCGATGAGTTCAGCCGCAGCGCCGCTGCCGGCGGTGAGGCGGTCGTCGCCGATGCCGCCGTCAAAGGCCACGGCCACACCACTAAGACCGGATGCGTCGAAAACGTCGTCACCGGCGCCGCCGTCGGCCACGACTTTGGTGAAGCTGCCGGTGTAGGTCTGCTCCCACTCGTCGTAGGCCACCGTGATGCTGCTGGCATTACCGGTGATGGTGACCTGTTCGCCGCCGTCGTCGGTGTCGAGATACTCCCGCTGCCCGGCGCGCTTGCCGGTGTGAATTACGAGTTCACCGCCCTCGTCGTGGGCCAGGACTGGCTGGACCTTGGGGGCGTTGTACTCCCATTCCGCGATGGTGATGTCGAAGATGGTCCAGTCCACCACCCGCTTCATGATCTTTCCGACGATGGGAATCGATATGCCCACGTCCACGAAAACATAAGCTTCGAAGTAGACGCGGCCGTGAAGATTGATAATGTTCAACAGGCCGCCGGGGGCGTCGTTACCCGTGTACGTCCACATGGTGGCCAGCTCGGAGGGATGAATGCGTCCGTCGTCGTTAATGTCCTGTAAATCCAGACCTGCCTCGAAGCCCACCACGCCGCCGAGCCCGGCCTCCACCAGGAGCAGCCAGAGCGTGGCTTCGAGGCCGATTTCCAAGCCAAAGGTCAATTCATCTTTTTCGACACCGCTGGTGATGCCCCAGTCTGCGATGTAGAATCCGTCGAAGGCCTGCCACCAGTTCCCGGTCTGAATGGCCTTCTTGATGCCGTAGGTGTCGTATCCGAAACCGAGATCGGCGCCGATATTAAAACCGCCCACCGCATAGACGTTGATGACCGCCGGCCCGGCCGTGATGGTGGCGATCCCCTGCCTGAAGGTCAGCTCGTACTCCAGGTAGGGCAGCTCGTAGGTGAAGAGGATGGCGTCTCCGCCGGTGATGAGCTTCATCCAGTTGCTGATGTCGAGGATGTAGTCGACGATCTCGAAGCCGCTGCGGTCGGTGGAAGATCCGCCGCTCTGGACTCCGGTGGCCTGGGATTCGCCGCCGGTGCTGTCCGATGTCAGGCGGTCCATGAAGGACTGCAGGCCGGCGGGAAGCGCGCTCTCGGCCTGGCGGGCCCGGACGTTGTCGGTGCCCAATCCCATGATGTCGCCCAGAAGGATCTCGCCTTCGGTGCCGATCATGGCGTCCACCTGGTCGACGATCTCGATCATGCTTCTCACCGCGTTGAAGAAGCCCTCGGGCAATTCGGAGTAGCCGAAGGTTCGTGCGATGAGGTTGATGAGACCCAGCAGGTTGGGCGGGTCCACCAGGACGTCGAGGCCGCTGATCTCGGTGAGCAGCACGTCGACGATGGGCTTGAACGGCATCAGGATGTCGCTGATCTTATCGGTGATGGGCTTGAGGACATCGGTGATGAATGTCCCGACCTCGATGCGCAAATTGTAAAGGTCGATTTCCGGGTCTTCGGCGCCGTTCTCCAAATCCCAGGCCCATGAGGCCACGAAGTCGGCTTTTAGGCGCGGCAGCCCAACATCCCCGATGTCCAGAGTCAAGGTGAGGTTGAGAGTCGCTTCGATGCCGAGGTTGACATGGAAGATATCGGAGACCGAAGACGTGATGATCCGGTTCAGGGTCATCCGGCCGGTGTCGCCGTCGCCGATGAGATCCACTTCTAGAAAACCGAATACACCACTGGGCTGAAAACCGGGCCGATCGTCATCCCGGTCAATGTCTTCGACGCTCAAGATGAAGAAAAGCAATTTACCTTCGGCGTAGAACGGCGTCACCTGGGCGTTGTTCAAGGGCTCCCCGTCGAGGAATGCGCCGATCTCCACTTCGAGTTCCGGATCCCCGGGTGCGTCCTTGTCGTTGGTGCCCAGGTAGAATCCGTCCTCCACGCTGAGTCCCATGGAGAATTCGTAGCTCCAGGAAAGCTCGACGGCGAACCCGCCGTCCACCTGGAGGCCGAAGGCGGGTACGTCAATATCCAAGGGGATGTCGATGCCAGTGCCGAAGGCCACGCCCCCCAGCGGGATGTCGAACTGAATGGCGTCGGCGTCGGCGTCGATTTTCATACCACCGGTGGGTGCGGTGGTCTCGCCGGGCAGATAGTCGCCGTTGGCGTCGTAGACGTATCCGTCTCCGGGTACCCGTTCCCCTTCCTTCCAGTCCTTGATGAAGTCGCCGTTCTCGTCGTACCAGCCAACGCCGATGTCGTCTTTTTCGATGACGCCGTTGCCGTCGGCGTCACGGAGAATGTTCAGGGTAGATGGCCCGAAGACATCCCACATGGAATCGCGGATGTACTTGATGGCGGCTCCGGGACCGCTCAACTTCTCCCGGAGGTCGGCCAGGAAGCCGGTGCGCAGATCCCTGAGGAAGGTGGCCGCTTTGTAAAGCTTGTCGCCCACCAGAGGAATGTCCTGGGCCAGACTGGAGCCCAATACATCTTGGACCGCTCCCAGCGCCCAGTCCACGCCGTCCAGAATATAGGACGGATCGTTGAGGATGCTGAGCAGCGAGAACTCGGGTACAGTGATGGCCGGCAGTTCCACGATGACGGCCTGTGGGGATGAGGCGGAACTCGTCCCGGCCAAACGGCGCAGCGCTTCCAGGAGCGCTCCCTCGCCTAATCCGGCGGGGTCCGGTTGGTTGTTGGTGTAGACGTGAAGCGGAGCGACGGGGAGCAGCGGGATCTGCAGCGGCAGATAGATGTCGAAGCCGCCCTTGAGGTCGTAGGCGAAATTGTCGCCGATGTCTTCGCTGAAGAAGTGAAACCGGCCGTCGTCATCGGGGCCCGACTGCTGGTCGATCCCCATGGTGAAGGTGGCAAAATCGGCGGAGGTCACTCGAGCGCCGGTGGTGTAGTACTGGTGACCGTTGTCGTAGTTGAGGACGCCCAGGTGTGCCGAGCCGCCGGTCACCCCGATGCCGAAGGGGTTGAACATCAGTTCGAGATCGGTTCCTTCCACCTTGAGGCCGATGGTCACCCGGGTGCCGGTGTCGTCGGCCGGATCGCTGTTGCCCTTGTCATCGTGATCGTAGATGAAGAAGTCGACATCGCCTTCCAGGATGTCGCTGAAGTCGATGCCGATATCCACGACGATCTCGACGAAAGCGTCCCAGGAGATGTTGGCCCCGCCGGCTACCAGCTCGTTGATGAAGTCCCATCCGCCGCCGATGCTGCTGTCTCCGCCGCTGAAGAGCGCAATGAAGTCGCCAAGGTTGAAGGAGAAGCTCAAGTTCATGAACTCTTCATCGAGAAAGTCGGAAAGGAACTTATCCCACTCGATGTGCACCTTGAGGACGGTGTTGCCGTCCAGGGAGAGCCCGAAGGCGCTGGTGTCGGTGATGCCCAGTGCGTCCTCGATGAGCGCCTCGACTTCCTGGAGCACCGCGGCCGGATCTTCCGCGGCCAGTTCGATCTTGTCCAGCAGATCTTCGACAAAGGTGAAGGCTTCGCTGATGCGGCGGTTGATGATGGGGATCTGGGCGTCGTAGAAGGACGTGTCCTCCAAGGCCGACTCGATGAATTCCACACCGGTGCGGATGGCCTGGATAATGGCAGCGAAGTCCATCTCCCGGATACTGAAAGCGTCGCCGAAATCGGGCAGGACGATGACCACATGATCCTGCCCGAGATGGGCGTCGATTTCCGCCTCGGTGGCCTCGCCCTGGGTGACCACTTCCACAACGTCCCAATTCAGGATGTCCGGGATGGTGATGGAGAGTTCCGCGGCATTGAGGCCGGTTTCGTTCAGGCCGGGGATGTCTGGCTCCACATTGATGCCGATGAGCCGCGCCTCGCCGAATCCGGTGAAGTCGAAAACAAAATGGTCGATGAGACCGCCGGTGACCAAGTCAGTAAAGCTGAACTGACGGTCGTTGTCTGTTGAAAGATCACCGTCCTCGTCGAGGGTGATGATGGCCTCGGCGAAAAGCTCCAGGCCGGAGCCGGGACCGCCGGCTGTCATCTCGATGAATCCCAGACGGGCCAGCATCTGGGGGTCGGTCAGCGCCAGGGAGGCGCGTCCGGCGACGCGGGCGTTGTTGATGAGGAATTGGACGCCCTCTTCACCGGTAAGCCCGTCGAAATCCACCACCCATTCGAATCCCGCTTCGACCGTCACTTCTGCATCTGCTGTGGTGGTGAAGCCAAGTTCCAATACATCGCCCAGGTCGATGCCCAGATCGATGGGCAGATCCTTGATGCTGATGAGGTCGTACTCGAAGTCGACGATGTCGCCCTGGGTGAGCATCCCCATATCCACCAATTCGGGAAGGTCGAATCCCTCGAAGTCCAGGGCCTGCCCCGCCACCGACCCAAGGCTGGTGATCACGTCTCCGCTGTTGATGAGGCCTTCCGTGACCAGGTCCATCACGTCCACGTTCACCAGATCCGAATCAAGGAGATCGCCCAGGGTAATGGTGGCGTCGCCAAGATCGTCAAGGGCGCCCTCATCGATGATGCCGTCGGTCTCCAGGTCGGCGATGGTGAGAACGGTGGTAAGGTCGAATTCACCCACGTCGGATCGCGTCACCAGGCCGGCGTCCAGGAGGTCCGTGAGGGTGACGCTCACCAGATCCGAAGCCAGCAAGGACCCCAGATAGATATTGGTGAGTCCGAGGCTGTCGAGGGCGTCTTCTTCGATGAGTTCCGCCGTCTCTAAATCGGCAATGGAAATGCTCGTTGTGAGATCGAACAATTCCTCGGAAAGGAATCCCATGGCGATGGCGTCGGTGAGAGAATAGGCCGTCTGGCCGAGAAGTGATGCCAGGTCTACGGTGGCGGCGGCGGCCGGGTCCTCGACCACGGCGCCGGCGGCGTCGTAGAGGGTGACGCCGCGGCTGACAAGGTCGCCCAGGCTGATGAGCCGCGACGCCATGAGGTCGTCGAAATCGATCCGGCCGCCGGCCACGAAATCAGCTGCGGAGAGGAGATCCGTCTCGAACAGGGTCTGCAGGTCGACGGAAACGTCCTCCGAAGTGAGGAGATCGGTAAGCAGAATGGAGCCGCCGGCCAGGGCGCCCGGCTCGATGAGCTCGAGGGCTTCGAGTTCGGCGATGGAAATCGTTTTGGACGGGTTGAAGAAGTCGGCGTCCACGAGGTCCCACCGGGCCAGCTCATCCAGCGGCGTTGCCAGCATGTCCAGCAGGCCGCCCAGGATGGTGTCCTTATTAAAGAGTGCATCTGGATCAATGGCCCCAAGGTCTAGAAGCTGCCCATAGTCGATGTCGCCCAGGTTCTGCAGGGTGCGCAGGTTCAGGTCGTTGAAATCGAATCCGAAGTTCACCGGCAGGGTCAGGGCGCGGGAGACCGGATCGTAGACCACGTCGAGGCCAGGTGGCAGGATGCCGGCGTCGGTAAACTGTTCGATGAAATCCTGGACGCTGTTGATGCGCTCGAAATCGATGTTGGAGACAACCTTGTCGGTGAACGAGGAGGCGAAGTCGAAGAGTTCGCCCAGGGTCTTTCCGATGATGGGAACTTCGTAGGACATGAAATCCGAATTGGTGAAGTCACCCAACCAATCCAGGGTGCTCTGGATGACGGCGATGAGGGATCCCAGATTGAAGTCACTGAAGTCCAGGAGCTGATCCATGTTCTCCTGGCTAAAACTCAATTCCGGGCCGCCGGCAGAGGGGAAGATGGTCCCGCTGAGCATAAGCCTCGGCGGGTCGTGGCAGCCGCCGAAGGTCACGTCACCCAAAGAGGCGTAGACCGGGAGATAGGCGTCGATGAAGTTGTTGTTTTCGGAGGCGGTGTTGGGCGTGGGTGTGAAGTCGAAGACCTCGTCGATGTAGGTCATCGACGCGCCGAGATCCAGCGCCAGCCGACCCTTCTCGCAGTCGTCGCTGCCCAACGCCACCCGCAGCGGACCGATTTCCGCACCCACCACGATGTCGTCCGCCGACGCGTGGGCGTCGAAATTCAAATGATCGATGTCGAAATCGACGGTGTCGGTGTCCCAATTGAAGGACAGCCCCATGGCCAGATCGATGTTCACGGCGAGGTTGATCTCCATGTCCCCGTCGACGCTGAGACCGATGCTTTCCGCCTCTTCGCCGAAATTGAACCCGATGACCCGCTCGAAGGGGAAGTCCTGGGTGAAGGTAAGATCCACGCCGACAACATCGCCCCCATCCATGATGGGATCCCAGCTGAGCCCGCCGGCCTCGCCACCGAGTGTGGGGATCCAGTAGGCCTGGAGATAGTCGAAGAAGCCGCCCAGGGTGGGACCACTGGGGCCGTAGTAATTCGTTCCGGACTCGCCGGCGGCACCCGGGTTGCCCAGGGGGATGGCCGCATCCCGCTCGAATCCGGTGTCTCCCAGATGCGGCCGCAGGTAATGGCGGATGTACTCGCCGAGGTTCATCAGGTTGTCCAGCCCTAGGACACGGTTCAGGGATACGTCGGTGCCGGGGATGGTACTGGAAAGGAAGTCGTTGCCGCTGCTGATCTCGCTGCCGTCCACCGGGTCGTAGATGGGCACCAGGTCGCCCTTCAAATCCGTGATCTCCTGGCCCAAGAAGTCTAGAACCAGGTAGGCCGCCTCGGTGAGGATGCCGCCGATGTTCTGGAGGTCGACGGAAAAACCCGGATCCAATTCACCGTCATAAAAATCGTCGTCACCGAATTGTATGTGGCCGAGCTCCAAAACTCCCGGAACGCCGTCGATGACGATTGCCAGCGGCAGGTAGATGGTCACGCCGTTATTAAAGGTAGCGTCACCAGCCTTGTTGTGCGCGTGGTCGAAGACCAGGCTGCCGCCGGACTGATAAATGCTGCCGCCGAATGCCAGATCGATGTCGCCGTAATCGGATCCCACGTGAGTGGTGAGTTCGATGGTCTCGTAACTGATGCCGAGATCGATGTCGTTGGCGCTTACTGCGGCGCTCAGGAAGATCTCGTTGAAATCGAAGCTGCTGTTTTTACCGGTGAGATCCACGGTGACGTCGAAAGAAAGGCCCGTGGAGATGTCGAAGGCCACATCCAGGGCCGCATCGAAAGAGAGTCCTGAAGCATCGAGATCGGTCCCCAGGTCGATGGGAAGAGTGTCGCTGATGGTGTAGGGGATGTCTACGGAAAGGGTCAGCTCGTCGCCCACCGTGCCTACGGTGAAGAATCCGGGAAGGCCCTGGGCGCCGATGCCGGGAAGGGTGATCATCCAGTGGTCGCGGAGGAAGTCGGCGAGCCCGCTCCAGATGTCGGCGACGGAGATATGCCCGGTAGCCACGGAATTCTCGCCGATCCAGGTGACGGTCTCCAGATAGGCCAGCACGTAAGTGTCGATGTCCAGGAAGGCTTCCAGCCCGGTGGCCGTAGCCACCCCCGGGAGTCCGTTGTCGGCGGAGGCGGCGCCCTCGACGAAGCTGGCGATGGTCCGGCCCGTCCCGGGGATTTCCAGGTCGAAGAAACTGGCCGAAAGGAACTCAGCTTTCAGATTGCCGATGAGCGCGGCGAGATCTTCCAGCAGTCCCTTGATGACGCTGTCCACCAGGTCGCCGAGCACGGCGTTGAAATCCGGGCCGTCGATGAGGACGGGGTCATCGGTGCCGGCGCCGTCAAGGCTGAAAAGGTGGAGAAAGATCTGTTCCAAGCCGACGTTGTGATCGGTGTTGTAGATCGGGTTGTTGTCATAGGCCGGGTTGGTCCGCATCCACAAGGGTGTGGAGAGATCGATTTCGGTGCCGAAGACATCGATGGTCAGCGGCATGAATAGTTCGAGGCCGCCGTCCACGCCGGTGAACACCACATTGTCGCCAATGAGGGTCTCGTCGAAACGGTACCGGCCGTCATCAGTCACCCCGGTGCCGGATTGCTGGTCAAGCACAAAAGCCACGGTCACGAAATCAGAGCGGTCGTCCGGATCGATCAATTCCGGGTTGGTGCTGGCATCGCCGTCTGCGTCGATGGTGGCGCTGGTGGTGTATAGGATGCCGTCATTTCCCCCCACACCGTCACGATCCCAATCCAATCCGGCGTCATTGGTGCGCAGCCCGATGGCGTCGAAGACCTCGAAGCCCAGGGAGATGTCCTGGGCCAGCAGCTTGAACCCTGCGGCGGCGCGGGTGCCGCTCTGGGTCGCGTCATCCCAGTCGAAGAGGAAGATGTCCACCGGCGAGCCGTCACCGCGGCCGGAGGCGTCCACGCCGGCCTTGAGTTGAACGTCGGCAAAAGCCTTGACGGTGACGATGCCGCTGCCCTCCAAGTCGACGAGGTCGCCGATGCCGTCGAGGCCGGCCACACCGCCCAGCAGGCCCGTGAAGGCGGCCAGATCGAACTCAAATGGCAGGCTCTCTTCGAATTCCTCTTCCAGTTTCAGGCTCATCACCAGGACACCGGCTTGGATGGCCACGGAAAAAACATCACCGTCGGTTTCCAAATCCAGCCCCAGCTTGTCCATGATGAACCCGATCAGCTTCTGAAGATCGTTTTCCGGATCGAGAAGGGCCCGCATGGTACGATCGATGGCGTCGTTGATTTCCCCAAGGAAGCCCAGCAGTTCGCGCGGAGTTTTCTCGATGATGGGGATGGTCACGTCCTGGTGGTCCTCGTAAATCGGGGAATTGGGATCGGTGACGAAGAACGGCAGCTGGTCAAAAGCTTCGAGGATGTAGTCCCTGGCCCTCAGGATCGTTGCCATGAGGTCGTCCAGCCGCAGGAACTCGTAAACGCGGAAAATGCCGGGAAGGTCCACGATGGACATGGTGATGTAGCCGCTGTCCGACGGTGACGCCCCCAGGTCGTCCACGCTGAAGTGGAACGTCGTGCCGCGGGCCACACCCAGGCCGCCGAGGCCTGTGTCCACCGCGATGCCCTGAAGGGCAGCGTCGGCGTTCCCGCTCAAATCGGTGGAGACGACAGGATCGACCACGCCGTTGACAAGGTCGTCCACGGCAAAGACCCGATCTCCGGTGGTGCCGGGATTGCCGTCACCGTCGAGGATCACCGTTCGGGTGAGAGACACCGACACGTGACTGCTGGCGCCGGGCAAGCTCGCCAATGTCACGCCGATTAAACCGAGCCGTGCGGGAACATCCAGATCCGTAACGATGAAAGACACCCCTGCGGTCAGGCTCATATCGCCGATGCTTGCCGAGAAGCTGTCGTCGCCCGGTGCGCCGGAGCCGTCGTCCAGGTCGAAAATCACATCCATGGTGCCTGCCACCGATACGTCGAGGGTGGCCTGGGCGTCACTCACCAGACCCACCAGACCGACACCGTAATCTCCGGCCAGCGACACCTCGTGCCCGGAGAGGCCGAAGACATCCGGATCGTAACCGTCCAAATCGTCGGCGTCGATGAGGCCCATGCGCGCCAGATCAGCAGCCCGAATCAGCGGTGCGCCCAGCCCCGAAATGTAGGTGTCCAGCAGTTCGTCCAAATCGACGCGGCCGTCAGCATCCACCAGTCCTGCAGCCAGCAGGCGGTCAATTGAGATGGGATCCAGATCGAGGCTGTCGTAGCCCACCGTGCCGAGATCGTCGAGGTCGCTGCGAGCGATGAGCGGTTCGGGTAACAGACCAGCGCCGTCCAGGACGGACAGGTCGGTCACCAGGCCGGCGGCTACCAGGCGCTGGGCGTCGATGCGATCAGCCAGCAGGCCGGCATCGATGAGATCCGCCGCCACAATGGAAAGGGGCGCAGCCAGGATGTCGTCCCGGTGCAGGCTGCCCGTGATCAGCCCCTTGGCGGCCAGCGCGTCCTCGGTCACGAGAGCGCTGGCAATGAGGGCCCTCGGGTTGATGGGATCGATGCCGAGAAAGCCGCCCGCATCCAGGGCGGCGCCGTCGGTGAGGCCGCTGGCAATGAGGTCGGCACGGGCGATGTCAGCGTCGAAAAAGCCGTAGGCCGCGAGATCGACCAGGGAGACCAGCGCCCCCGTTCCGTCCTGGAAGGAAACGTCTGTGGTGAGAAGGGACACGAGATAGGCGTCCAGAAAATTCTCGGCATCGAGGTTGGCCTGGCTGAGAATCCCCGCATCCACCAGTTGCTCACCACTCACCAGGTTGAGGGTGATCAGTTCCCTGAGATCGATGTCACCGCTGACCAGGCCGCCGGACACCAGCTCCGAGACTGTCGCCAGCCCTGCGTCCACCAGTTCGGCGACAGGCACCCGGGGCGTAAAGAGCTCGGCGTCGATGAGCTCCTGCTCGGTCACCGGATCGGGAAGGGCTGTCGCCAGCAGCAGGGCCTTGTCCACGCCGTCTTCCATGAGTTCGGTGAGGCTCACCAATCCGGCATCGAGGAGATCGGCCACAGCCACGCTGTCGTTCACCACGCCGGCCGCCTGAAGATCGGTGAGCGTGGTCAGTGCGGGTGCGGCATCCAAAAGGTCGGCAAGCGCCACTCTGCCACTGCGGTCGTCTAACCCGGCGTCCTTGAGTTCGTCCACGGTGACGAGGCCGGTGCTAATGAGTGAGGCCAGATCGATGTGAGTACCGAACAGTCCGGCGTCCACCAGCGCATCCTCAGTGGCCAGCCCGGCGCTCACCAGATCGTCGCCTGAAATGCCGCCGAATCCGTCTACGGTGCTCTCATCAATCAGCCCCAGCGTGATCATCCGGTCAAGCGACGTGAGAGAACTCAAGGGGAGCGCTCCCGTGTCATCAAGATTCTTCAAATCCATGAATGCGGCGGCGGGCAGAATGTCCGACGGGGCGATGAGTCCCGCGGTGATGAGCTGGGAAAGCGCGACCACATCGGCATCGATGAGGTCGTCCTTGTCGATCTGGGCGTCCGTACGTAAATGGGAAGGTTCAACGACACCCTGGCGGACCAGCGCCGTCAATGTGGCGATCCCCGTGCTGAGAAGCGAGGGGTCCGTGTCGTCGGTGAGAATCACGGCATCGCTTTCGGCCCCGGTCACCAATCCGTTTTCCGTCACCAGCGCCATATCGAAGATGTCGCTGCGATGAATTCGTTCCGTTGTCACGGCGGTAACGGTGTCCGCCAGATGCGTCTCGTCCACGAGACCCGCGGTGATCAGCTGATCCAGCGGCAGGAGATCCGAGAGCACCAGGTCGCGAAGGGAAACGTCGTCGCCATCAACCAGGTTGAACGCGTTCAAATCCGCTGTGGTGATCAGGCCCGAGCCGGTCAGGGCAGCAGCGCTGAGGGTCGCCTCGGCGTCGAAATCGTTTCTGTCGAGAACGCCATCATTTATCAGGTCCGCCAGCAGGCCGAAATTCCGGACGATGAGATCGTCAATGCTCAGCAGTCCCAAATCGACCAAGTCGCCGATGTAAACGATCTCGGTAAGATCGTAGAGGTAGACCTCGTAGGCGGTGATGTAATTGTTGAGGTCTCCGAACTCGAACAGGTCGGATCGTTCCAGAGCACGAATGTCCAGCCCCATGGCCGGATCCGCCAGATCGGCATCGTCGAGGAAATCCGAAGCGATGAGGTCGACCAGGGAAACGGTAGCGTCATCAAGCGCCGCAAAGCTGTAAAGGGGAATCGTGTCGGTGTAGGCGTCATCGATGTCGAGGGGGGCGAACGTGCTTTCCAGATCCGCTACGGTGAGGTCGATGTTGGTGAAGTCGAAAACGTCGACGAATTCCGCCGTCACATAGTCCGAAAGCGTCACGTCATATAAAATGGAAGAGAGCAGCGTGTTCAGCGGCACCGCACCCACGTAGACGAACCAGTCCAGTTCCCCGTCCTCGAAGAGAGGTACGGTCTCCATGGCGTCGTTAAGGACCGTGATGGCTTCCAGCGCACCCTGCTCGAAAACTTTGTTGATGAATGCATCGGTCCGGAGCAAGCCGCGGCGGACCATTTCTTCGAAGGGGCTGCGGGGGTCGAGGAGCAGGTCTTCGATGGGCACGGTGTCGTCGTCATCGGCATCCAGTCCGCTGTCAGCCACGTACTGGGTGCTCACCACGTCGGAATCCATGAGGGTGTCGAGATCGACAGAGGTATTGGCTGCCAGATGGGAGATATCGACCAGGCCGGCCTCTTCGAGCTGGCGCAGGGTGACGACGCTGTCATCCCACAAGTCGTCGGGATCCACGACACCGTTTTCAACCAGTTCATCAAGGGTCACCAGGCCGGCGTCGATGAGGGATTCCAGGTCAATGGCATTGTCGGTGCCGAGACCGGCGGCGGCCAGCGCGTGATCGCCGACGACGTCTGCCGCCAGAAGATCCGACACCAGTAGATGGGTGGTGTCGAGATGGGCGGCGCTGACCATGCCCTCATCCACGAGTGCGCCCAGGCTCACCAGCCCTAATGCGACGAGATCCGACACCGCCACCACATCCGGGTTGCCGGACTGCACCAGGTCGTTGTTGTCCAGTTTGTTGGGTGTCACCAGTCCGGCGGCAAGGAGATCGTTTTCAGAAACGGTGAGGGCCGCGATGTCAAAATCCGTTTGGGATAGCAGCCCCGACGCGATGAGTTCCCCGAGCGTCGCGAGACTGGCAGCGGTGATGTCCGCGATGGCCGCCACGTCCTTGCCCTGGGCGTTCTGGGTGGTGACCGGGCCGAGCAACGGGGTTTCCACCAGGTCGGAGGCCAGCAGGTCCTCCCGATCCACCGTCCCCATAACGAAGACATCGTCCAGGAGGACCGACGACAGGTCGGCCTGCAGATCGCCCTCGTCGATGAGGCCAAAACGGAGCAGGTCCCGAAGGGTCAGATCGGTTTCGGCGACCAGGCTGTCGATGGCAACCGCATCCCCGTGAACCACCAGGCCGAAGTCCGCGTCCAGGGCCTCGGCGAAGCCCGTTGAGAATCCAAAATCGTCCAGGTCGGCGAGGGGCAGGTCGGCCAGGTTTTCCCGAGCTAGTTGCCCCAGATCGATGAGATCGCCCAGGGTAAGATACCCGTCGGCGACGACGCCCTCGGCAGTGCGCCGCTCCAGAAGGCTGGCGTCGATGACCTTGGCGTCGGTGACGACGTCGGCGTCAACGGTGCCCAGGGGGCGCACGTCGTTGTGGTCGATGAGTCCAAAGTAGATAAGATGGTGCAGCTGGACCGGCGTGCCGGCCAGCAGGGCGTCCAGGTCGATGATGGCGCCTTCGCCGATGAGGCCATCAAAACCACTAATGAATCCGGCGATATCCGATGCCAGCAGTTCGTCCACAACCACCTGGGCCGGGGTGAGCAGACCGTCCCGGACCAGATCGCCCAGGTCGGCGAGGCCGGATTCGATCAGTCCGGGCAGGTCGATTTCATCCAGCACCAGGTCGGAGAGTGAGACCAGGCTTTTGTTGACGAGGGTCTCGAGACTCACCAGGCCGGCGTTCAGGAGTGCCTCCAGGTTCAGGCTGTTCGCCAGTAGATCGGCGGCATCGACCAGAGCGCCGTCAACCAGTTCGCTGATTTCCGCAACGCCCGAGCTGAGCAGTTCGGACAATGGGAGGTAGACCGCGCCGGCAAAATCGCTCACATCGATCAAACCGGCCGCCACGAGTTCCTCGAGGCTGACGACTCCGGAATTGGCGAGGTCGTGAAGGGAAACGTTGTCAGCGAGGTCGATGAGATCGTTGAATTCCAGTTCGAACGTATTGGCCAGCTCCGCGGCGAGGATGTCCGCCACTGGTATGGCCACATCGAGAAAATCGTCGATGTCCACGAGGGCTTCGTCGATGGCTTCTGAGAGATCGGCGATCCCACCGAGGATCAGGGCAGCCGCGTCCACTGGCGTCGAACCCAGGAAGTCGCCGGCGTCGACGAGGCCTTCCTGGAGCAGCCCGGCAAGGGAGGCGGCGGGGTCGGGGTCGTTCAGCAGATCGGTGATGTCGACCCGGGTGGCGTCGAGAAAATCCGTGGCCGTCACCAGCCCCTGGCTCACCAGGTCCTGGAGGGATGCCGTGCCTTCGTCGATGAGCTCGGTGATGCCCAGGGCATCGAGGTCGATGTCGCCCAACCCCAGGAGGCCATTGTCAAAGAGATAGTCCAAGGTGGCGTTGGTCAGCCCACTGGAAAGCAGGTCGTCCAGAGGGACCAAGTCTTCCACGCTTGCCTGGCTGACCAGGTCAAGGCCCAAATCGGCCACGTTGGTGGCGGCCAGGTTGATGTCACGGATAAATCCCAGCTTGCCCACCAGCGACCCGGCCGTCACGATGCCCGCCTGGGCCAGTTCCCCGAAGGTGACAAGGCCAAGGTCGATGAGGTCGTCGAGGTTCACCGCGTTCCCGGGGCCCACTAGATCGTTGGCGTCCAGAGCACGCGGACCGATGATGCCCGCATCGATCAACACCGAGGCATCGATGCTGTTCCAGTTTTCTACGGAATCCGCACCCAACACACCGGCGTTCCAGAGATCGGCGAGGGTGGCATGACTCCCATCCAAAAGATCGTCCGGGTCGATCCGGTCACCGATTTGAATGAGGCCTTCACTGTCCAGCAGTGCGGGAGTAACGAGGCCCAGGGCGTCCAGATCGCGAAGGCTCAAGTCGCCAAGGTCGATGGCGAAGTCCAGGGGAACGTTGAGCACCATTGTGGCCGCATCGTATGTCACCGCATCGCCGTCGGGAAGCAGACCGGAGGCCGTCACCGCTGAAACGAAATCCTGCAGGCTGTGCATTTCGGAAAAATCGAGCCGCTGCAAGACTGCCATGTCGAACACCGTGCCCAGATCCACAACGTCGGCAAGTGATGCATCGATAAACGGAATATCGACATTGAAGCTGCTGTGACCAACCAGCGGGGCCAGGAAATCATCCCGGAGCGCCGTCAGTGTATCCTGAATGTCGGTGAGACGCAGTCCGGCAAACGGCGAGAAGGCGTCGAGATTTGAGCCTGTGGCGGCAACGGCAGTGGTCCCCCGCCCGCCGTCGGCGGAGAGAAAGAGGTCGCCGGCGATGTCGATGGCGCCCGGGGGACCCGGGTTCACGTCGACGCCGGCCAGCGTCGCGGTGATGGGCAGGTTCAGGGTGACACCGCTCACCGAATCTCCCAGCGGATCGTAGGTGACGGCAACCGCGTCGTCGGCGGTGAGAAGATCCAGATGGACATCAAGGTCGATGTCGCCCGTGCCGAAGACCGGATGCCCGGCGGCGGCTTCCAGATCACCGATGCGAAGGGGGATTACCAGGTCCGAATCAGTGAGCGTGGCATCCAGATTCAATTGTTGGACATCGAACCCATAGTCGGCACCGTTGGCGGACCAGTCCAGGGTCAGTGTAAAAGCGAAGGCGGCGTCGACGGTGGCGGCTCGGTCTGATAGCGCCGGGCCAATGCCGTCGACGGCTTCACCCAGCCCCACGGGGATGAACGTATCGTACGTGGCGGTGCCGTCAAAGGAAATGGTGATGCCGCTGATCCAGTCGTGGGTGCCGGCGTAGGTAAGTTCGGAAAACGGAATGTCATGGGCCGCGCCGCCCAGGAGATCGTCCAGCCAGGAGCCCCTCAGGTGGGAAATGAAAGTGCCGATTTCGAAGCGCGTATCCGAACCGAGCACCTGAATGGGAGCGAGGTATTCGCTGAGGGCGGTGCCCATGTCGAAGTAATCTCGGATACCGAAAAGATCGTCGATGGTGACGCCGGTGCCGGGCAGCATTTGGCCTGTCAGGGTGGGTTCGCCCAGAAGGAGATCGCTCAGCAGCTGGTCCGTATAGGAGGCAAGTCCTTCCACGGACTGCGCCATGCGATTGGAATCCGCCGTGGTCCGATGAAATGCACTGCCTACCGGGAGGTCTGCGGCGACAAGTTGAAGAGCGCCGGGCTGTTCCACCACCTCGAAATACACACCGCCACCCGCCAAGTCGAAATCCCCCACAACCTCGTCGAAACCTCCCGAGAGGGTGTCAAAGGTCAGGAACTCGAACGTGTCTCCAGGCGTTGGAACGAAACCGTCTAACAGGGATATGCGCAGCGTGCCGCCGAGGGCCGCATTGCCGGTGACAATGATCTGGTCGTACCCATCCGGGTCGCCGGCGGCACCGATCCCGGCTATCTCGATATCAATCAGGCCAACGGTGTCGGCCCCGGTCAGGCTGTCGGGGGGTTCCGGCGCAAGAAGGTCGGCATCGCCCGCCGACACCGTGAGATCACCGTCGATGGTGATGATACCCGGGGAGTGGCCCGGGCTGAGTGTTCCACGCAGAAGAACATCACCGGTGAGTGTGCCGCTGCCCACGAGGCGCTGGCCGGTGTCAACACGAAGGCCTACACCTGGGGCGCCGGCGTCGGCGCGCTCCACATCATCGGACGTCACATTCAGTGGCGTGTGTAAGGATAGACTGTCATTATTGTCGTCGTTCGTAGCGCCGATGTCCATTACCGGCGCGTCAGAAGAAGCAGGGTTCGCCGGGGGGTCGGTGGCGTCGGAGAAGTGATCATACACCGATTTGCAAAGCCGACTGTCGGCCAGTTCCTGAGGCCTTAGTAGGCCTTGAGAATCATCAGAAACCGTCTCGAGCGAAAGCGTTGCTGAAAGATCCAATTCCTCGACAGCAACACGATCGGTCTCTGTCGAAGTAACATCTTCAGGATGCGGATTCCCCTCGGCACCCACGGCGTCGTCACCAGCCGTCACGTCCGGCTGCTCGATGTCAAAAAGGCCGCTGAGTGCCAGTGACGGGTCGTAATCGGCGACATGCTCACTCGGCGCAGTATCGGGAAGGGTTTGACCCGGGCGGAGGCTTTCTTCAAGCGGTGGGGTCGGCGGTAGATCTATCAGGGGATCCGGGGCGCTCGGTGCAATGGTCTCCAAAGCGACGGCCAGGGATTCCGCGGATAAGAGTATCCTCGGTTCCAGGGCTTCCAATTCATATGGGCTTTGTGATGAAGACCGTTTCACCCGACCACCGCCTTGGAAAGACAGAAAAAGAAATGCGGCAGCTCCGGCGATCTTGTCCCGGGATAGGATTTAGATCCGTGGCTTTGCGTCACCGTCTTTCGACGGTTTTGCCTTTTTCGCAATCCCTGACGGTTTAAATCACTTGCATACGCCAATAGCACGACAACGGTAAATCTCAATTACGAGGGGCGGGGTAGATGGCAAGCCGCCCGCGGGGAAAACTGAAGGTGTTGAATCGTTGCTTCTTGGCTTAGGGAATGCAATTTTAAAAATCAAAGATGGGTACAAAGCTAACTCCAGAACTATGAACAATTCAAGGAAAAAATTGTAAAATTTTTAGTAGAAAAAAAATCCCATGTGAAACCATATACTTATTGACCAAGGCGCAGGCCTTGGGGGATGGTGTCAGGGGAAAAAGGCCGACTTGCCGTTACACTGGCCCGGTAAAAGAGAGCGCATCCTCCAGCCAGGTGTCCATTTTGAGCACGTTGCGCCGCTGGCGATACGCCAACCGCTGGGCAGCCCGCTGGGCGTGGGACACCGCAGCGCCGGCCATCCGCTGCGCGCCCGGCGTGTGGTTGCGGATGGCAGCGGCCAGCCGTTTTCTCATGGGTGCAGGGACAAATCGCTGAATCAGTTCGTCATCCACACTCACGAAGGCCTGGGTGCTGCCGGGATCCCCCTGCCGGGCGCAGCGGCCGAAGAGTTGCCGATCGATGCGGCCGGATTCGTGCCGTTCGGTGGCGATGACATGGAGCCCGCCCATTTCGGCGACACCCCGCCCAAGTTTGATATCCGTTCCGCGACCGGCCATATTGGTGGAAATGGTAATGCGTCCGACTTCACCGGCTGCCGCCACGATACGGGCCTCCTCCTTGTGGCGCACGGCGTTGAGAAGGTTGAAGGCCATCCCTTTGTTTTCCAGCAGCTCGGCCAGGTGCTCGCTGGCTTGAACGCTGCGGGTGCCCACCAGCACGGGGCGACCGGTCTGGTGCAATTTCTCGATTTCCCAGACGATGGCGTTCCATTTCTGGCTCGTTTCGGCAAATACGGCGTCCGGGATCATCTTCCGCACCGTCGGGCGATTGGTGGGAATGGGCAGCACCGGCAATTGGTAAATATTCCAGAACTCTGAGGTGGCCTCTTTGGCAGTGCCGGTCATTCCCGCCAATTTTCTGAAAAACCGAAAGAACCGTTGAAAACTGAGCCTCGCCAGGGTTTCACTGGGATCACTCACCGGGAGCCCTTCCTTGGCCTCCACTGCCTGGTGCAACCCGTGCCGCCAGGTTCGGTTCGCCATAAGACGACCCGTGAACTCGTCGACAATGGCAACCTTGCCGTCGTGAATGACATACTGCTTGTCCAAATGGTAGAACTCCCTGGCGGTAAGAGACTGTTTAACCAGTTCCTCCCGGCGAGCGGGACCGCCCCAAATACCGCTCAGCATGCGCGCTCGCTCGGCCACCTTGTCGTTTCCCGTCGGGGTGAGAATAATCTCCTTGTAGGTTTGGTTGACTTTGTAATCTTCACCCGGCAAGAGGTCGCCGGCCAGAAGGTGTGCGGTTTGGCAGGCATCCACAAGGGGTTTGTTCTCCTGCCCGCGGGAAATGATCAGCGGCGTCACCGCCTCGTCGATGAGGAGGCTGTCTGCCTCGTCCACAATGACCGTGTCCAGCCCTCTTAGGACGGTGCCTTCAATCTCTCGCACCTTGGGTTGAATCAGCTGTCGCAAGAGGCGTCGGGACGAATCCTGCAGCCGGCCAAGAATCAGACGATCCCTCAGCAAATCGGCCACGAGTTCCTTCATGGTGGTGTACACGACACTGTTTTCGTAGTGGATGCGCCGCTCACGAGGGGCCATTTCAGCCGACACGCAACCGACGGTAACACCGCAAAAGGCATAAAAAGGCCGCATTTCCGATGCATCCCGCTCGGCAAGATAGTCATTGACGGTCACCAAATGAAACGGGCGTCCAGACCAGGCAGCCAGCACCGAGGGTAGACAGGCCGTGAGGCTCTTCCCTTCACCGGTGGCCATTTCGGCCAGGTATCCACGGTACAATGCCATGGCCCCCATGATCTGCACCGGATAGGGCCTCAACCCCAATGCGCGCTGAGCGACCTCGGTCAAGCAGGCCAGCGCATCAGGCAACGCCGCATCATGCCCCTTGGCCTGCCGGCGAAACCGCATTTTCAGATCCAACAAGCGGTCTCTCAAGCGACGATCGGAGAGGGTGCTCAAGGCGCGGCTATGTTCGCTGGTACGCTCGGCATCGTGCGCCATATCACGGGCCATTCGGGCACGCCGCTTGGCCCAGCCCAACATGCCGTGCACCACGCCATCCATTCCCTGGTGAAGTTTGTCAGGCGTCTTGAGATGGGTCCGCCGATAATCCTGGGTAGGCAGCATCACAGCTGGTATCGCCTCTGCAGCAGTTGCCGAAATTCGTGAATCCATTGTGACATCAGCGGCCTCGGGCTCAGAGTGAACCGCAGTTTACCAGAGCGCCCGTGGAACATCATGACCCCGGCCGTCGGCAATAATTCCGCCGTAATCTGAAAAAAAGGCTCAACCGTTTGCAGCCCGGTATCGTCTCCAACGGAAACCGGGACCTCACCGCCGCCATGCCAGCCAAGCGCGGCCGACGGCAGCCGCTCTTGCTGATACGGAATGATGGCGTATCGGTCGACATCGAGGTTTTTTCCGGCCTGCCCGTACATTCGCACCTCAGCTTTGCGAATGGTGTCGGCGAAAAGATCCGCGGCTTCTTCCTGAGACACCACGGCCGAAAATCGAAACGCGCCGGGATCGACGATTTGTCCGATAACGGCGCCTCTGTGAATCCACGCCCCCACCAAATCGTTGAGGCCCGGGGCCACCCAAATGCCTGCTTGTCGGGCGCGCACCTCCAAGGCGGCCTGCTGTGCGGTAAGGGTGGCCAGCTTTGCGTCGATGGCCGCCAAGCGTTTTTTCACCGGCTCCAAATCGGCCGATTCCGCGGTCCGTAGCGCCCGCAGTTGCAAGGCCAGCGTCTCTTCCCGCTGGGCAACCGTGGCCTTGATCTCCAATTCCAATTCCCGATCCGACAGGGTTAGCAGCGGGGTGCCGGCAGCCACCCGCTGCCCGGAGGGCACGCGTATCCGGGTGACATAGCCCGGGGCGTCGTTCACCACACGGACATAGCTCACGGCTTCAATGATGCCCGGCGCCCTGAAACGATTGGGAAAGGGCATAGCACCCAAGAGCAACGCTGTCGTGAAAAAGAAACCAACGCACACCGCGACCGCACGCGTCCGCGTCCTGGCGAGGCGGGGACTCGATGCCAGATAGACGACCAAACGATAGAGCGGCACGATCCCCCACGAGATGACACAGATGACCGCCATGATCAGGCCCGCCAGGAGGAATTTGTCCGCCACGAAAAGGATGATACCGGTGAACACCACCACGCGGTAAATCGCGGCCAATACGCCAAAGACGCTCAACCAGAAAGCTTCCTTCGTTGTCTCTGCGGGGCTGAAAGAATCCTTGTAGCCAAAGGCATAGCGCTCCACGATGTGCCGCAGATGCTTCTGGGCACGGCTGTGAAGATTCGGAATGTCCATGAGGTCAGAGAGGATGTAGTAGCCGTCGAAGCGAAGCAGTGGGTTGCCGTTGAATAGCACGGTGGAAACCGAGGCGATGAACATCATATTGTATGCCAGGCTGTGGAGCGCCCCCGGGCCGGTCTTGGCCCAAACAAACGTCGCCAGGGCCGCCACGAAAATCTCGGTAATCATGCCGGCGGCGCCAACGAGGGCGCGCTGCCAGCGGCTGCGAAACGACCAGCTTGAAGTGGCATCCATGTAGGGCAGCGGCGTAAAAATCAGCAGCATGACCCCCATGGTGTGGACTTCTCCGCCGAAGCGACGGCAGATGATGGCATGCCCGAACTCGTGAAGGGTCTTGATCACCACCAGCCCGGCATACATGAGCACCAGGTTGTCGGGTGCCAAAACGCCCTGTGCCTGATCCGTTACCTGATCGAACCGATCCAACACCATTTTGATGGCCGCAGCCACCACGGCCAGCCACACAAGCGCTCCGGCCGGAGAGATGATATGGCGAAAAATGGGCACGATCCGGCGAAGAAACGCGTCGGGGTCCAGCAGCGGTATGCGGATAAACATGATGCTGAGCAGTTTCGACTGAATCTCCCGCTGACGTCGCTTGCGGTAACGTTCGAAGATCTTGGCGCTGTCGGCGGGCATCTCGAAGTGCAGCAGGTTGGCAAAATAGAGCTGGGTGAGCAGTTGGATGACGTCCTCCTGTCCGGGGGCGTCGTCCGGGTGGCGCTCAAGGCACTCCTGCCAAACTTCTTCTACGGTGCGTCCAGGCCTCAGGCGGACAACGAAATTGTACGCTTGCGGTCGGATCCGAAAGTATTGGTTGTTGAAGGGGTCCCGCAGCACGTACCACGACTCGCCGCGGAACAACTGGCGGTGAACTGCCACCGTGGGCAGCAGCCTAATTTTCAGACCGGCGACCCGGTACCAGGACTCACTGAAGGTTTTTCCTGCGTTTGGCATCCTACCACCAGAAAAATAGTCGAAGGAAGTCGATGGTCCGGTGCGTGAAGATCCACAGCACGTTGCGCTTGCCCACGTTGATTTTGGCCACACCGCTCATCCCCGGCCGCCACCAATCGATCACCGCCTCCGGGAACTCGGCACGGATGATGAAAATATTTTCCATCTCCTGAGTGACCGCCACAGGATCGATGCGGGTCACGCGGATGGGGTATTTGAGTTCGGGCCGGCTCACAAAAGCGATCTCGCCATCAGCCGCCTGGCCGATTTCGTGGATGTCCCGTTCGTCAACCTTGAGTTCGGCATACATTTTTTCGATACGGGCCACTTTGAAAAGCACATCCCCTTTTTTAACCGGTGCCCCAAGAAGTTCCTCCAAGTCCCCTTCCACGACAATGCCGGCAAACGGCGCTTTCAACCGTGCATGGGTGATCTGGTAGCGCACCAACTCCAATCGGGCCGCCGCCTGAGCCTCCAGCGCCTGAGCGACCTTCATGTCCGCCAAGGCGTTTTGCGCCCTTGCCTTCTCTGCTTCACGCGAATACCGGTTCTGGTTGGCGATGGCGATGGATTCCTCCAAAAGCAGATCGCTGATATCCAGAGACAGCAGGGTGGAGCCGCTGTCGACGATGTCCCCCACTTTGACATCCACCGCATAAATGTATCCGTCGAATGGCGAGGGGATGTAGGCCAGATCGTCTGTCTTGAGAATAAACGAGGCTTCGACGCGATAGGGGAGCTTACCGAAGATAAGAAAGGCCAGAGCCAGACAAAGCAGGATTCCGATCGCCTTGGCAAAGGTGTGCTCCACACCCAGCAGGCCGGCGAGTGATTCTCTCATTGCCGTCGCCGCCCTGGCACCGAACCATCGGTCACGCTGCTGAAGGTCACCCAGGCGGCGGGCGGACTGGTCGCTGAATACGCGCAGTCCCCGAATATCCGCTTCGGAAAAAGGATCTTCGGCGCGCTCGCAGGTCACCACGCCCACGGCTTTGTCATCGAGGCGAATGGGCAGAGAAACAATGTATGGCGATCCGTGAAGTTTGCTGAACGCCTCGTGATCCCTCGTCACCGCCATATTACCGTCGGGCCGAGGCCAAAGAACTTCTTCGTCCTGGTCGTAAGCCTCCTCCATGGCGGCTTCCAACGCCTGCGCCACATCGGTCTTTTTCTGAAATCGCTCCATGTGGCTCACGGCCTGGAGGCGGAGATAGCCCCCTTTCAGCCATCCAAGACTCACCCGATCACACCGGTAACGCGCGGCCAGCTCATTGCAAAACGTCATTGCCGCGGCAATATAGCGCTTTTCGGCATTGAGCAGCACCATAAGATCCAGGGCCTCGGAGAACTGAACCACGTCAGCGCGTGCCTGCCGGGTAATGCGGTCCATCTGGTAGAGGCCGGGGGTTTCAGCCACCATGTGAAGCTTGACCGCGGCAGCGTCGGTGGACAAATCGGCTCCCGGGGCCAGAGTGAAAACCACCACGCTCTCCCGAGGCTCATCCATCTTCAGACGGACGCCGAGTATGGTTTCGTTATGCTTGCCGGTGTCGGGCACCCGAAGACCGTCCATGTCATATCCTCGACGTACGGCCGCGTCGGCCACCTCCTGAACCCGGGCTTCGGGGATGGCGGTGATTCGACCGCCCAGACTGCCAGGCGGCCATACCGCCATTCGCCGCCAGGCACCGCCCCCATCGCCCTGAAGCAGCAGCTCCGAACGAAAGGCACCAATCACCATAGCGGAGGCTTCCAGGAAAGCGGGCCAAAATTCGTTGGGCGGCCCGGAAAAATGCCGCAACCGCTCAAGCCCCGCAACGGCCTCATCGATTTCGGGTTCAGTGAGTTTCTGCGCCTGTTCCATGGGCTATTTCTATTCGTCGAAAGGTTGATGGAGTGATCCGCGCCATTTGAAGACGCTCTCGAGTTACTCCGCCGGTATCAACAACATCCCGTCAATGCCAGGCCTGACGGTGCCACTGGCATTGTCGAATTCGGTCTTTACCTCCAACAAGCCGCTGGCCGAGTCCACAACGGGCGAGGCAAAGACCACCCGACTTGCCTTTGTAACGATGTCGTTCCCCGTGCGAATCCGCAAATCGACCGTTTGATCTTTTTTCAATCTGCGGCCGGCCCACTCCTCCATATTGCAAATGAATAAACACCGAGAGGTGTCCACAATGTGCACCAGCGGCTCGTTCAGTTCGCAGCTTTCCCCCTCCTGAAGATACAGCTTAATAATGGTCCCACGAATCG
Organism: uncultured Desulfobacterales bacterium; assembly: GCA_964446485.1. Classification (GTDB taxonomy): domain Bacteria; phylum Desulfobacterota; class Desulfobacteria; order Desulfobacterales; family JBDRRP01; genus JBDRRP01. Next base: position 25,294 of record CAYUOU010000027.1, read on the forward strand.
GCGAGGTGATTTGCCGCTTTTCCAAGTTTTGAAGGGCCATTTCATATTCGATCTTTTCGCGAATCTCGGTCACCTCCAGGCGCTGCCGCTCGGCGACGGCGAGATTGTACTCGAGTTCCAGCCGGATCAATTCATCTTTACTCACCGATTGCGTCTCATCGTAAAGCTGGCGCGTCGAATCCAGAAGCGCTTTGAGGGCCGTCGCCTGGGCGGTCGCCGACGCCAGTTCAGCATTGCTCTCCCAGACCACTTTGCGCCGTTGCACCTCCAGCCGTTCAAACTGGCTGTCCAACTCCATAATGACCTGGCCGGCGTTGACGGCGGCGCCTTCCTTCAGATGAATGCGAGCGATATTGGCATCCACCGTGGCGTTCAGGGTGACATCCTTAATGGGGGCGGTGATACCGGACACGGTTAGCGACTCAGCACCGAAACCGGGAGTGGGCGGAATGAAACTCAGGATGATTGTCAACGTCACGGTCACCAGGAAGGCACGATGGCAGACAGCGGTTCCTGTGGTTAACGATTGAAATCCCCGTTGGGAAAAATCGGTTACCATCACAGATCGACCTCCATGACCTCGATGCCATAGTCGAGAAGTAGCGTGCCCTCGGTCAGTTCCAGGCCAAGCACGGATTTGGCATATCTCAAAAGACTTTCCAGATGGGCCTCTTTGGCCCTAAGCAGGTTGGCCTCTTTTTCAAGCACCAGCCGGCTGTTGCTCTTTCCAGATTGAAACCGCGCCACTTCGGCCTCAAGGAGACGCCGGTTGAGATCGATGACCTTGTCGTACTGGCGAAGCTGCTCGAGGGCACTTTGGGCACTGCGAATGGCCGTGTCCATTGAATTGGCCAGGGAGACTTCAACCGCTTTCATTTCCAGCAGCGCCTGCCGCTTGCGCTTCTTGCTGGCGTTGAGTTCACTGCGGCTCTTCATGTCCCCTCCCAGGGGAATGCGCAGTTCCAGACCCACCGCCCAGGTATCGTTGTTCTCTTCTTTCAGGTCCGTCCACGAGTCGCCGGGTGAATTGGACAAGCCGTTGAGCCCGTAGCTGCCTTTGAGGTCCAACTGCGGCCACCGCTGATTCTCAGCATACATGATACGAACGTCCTCCCGCTCGATCTTTTTTAAGCTCGAAAGGTATTCTGCCCGCAGTTTAAAAGCCTTGGCCATGCGCTCATCGAAATCGGTTTCGATATCGGTGACCTTGACGGCGTCGGTCGGCGAAATCTCCCGATGATTGTCGGCCACGGAGGAAGAAAACAGGCTGCGCACCTTGTTGGTGGAAGAAACAATCTGCTGTCTGGCTTCGCTCAGCAGCGACCGCCTCGCGACGACCCCGGCTTCCGCCTCGAGAACTTCCGTTTCGGCCATCTTGCCGGTGCGCACCCGGGCGGCGTTGTACTCTAGAAGTTTCTCGGAAAGGCCAACGGATTCGGCGACAACGCGGTGCTTCTGTTTGGAGATATAGAGGTCCCAATAGGTGGATATGGCTTCAGCCACAACCCGCATCATCTGGTTGCGATAATTTTGAAACTCGATGTCGGCGTCGGCCTCGGCCACATGGATCCCAGCCAGGTTGGATTTGAAACCGGCCCCCTTTAGCAGCGGTTGCGTCAACTCGGCGCCCAGAAAGCTCCGCGCCTCGCCGTCTTTCACGCCGTAGTTTTGCTGGATGGAACTTTGAAAATCCTTCAGCGTGTAACCGAGCTTCAACTTTGCACCGGTTGGCACCATGCCTTCAATGGCCGCCTGGTAATTGTGGCTCTTTTCTTCGAATTCAGGCAGAAACCCCTGGCTGACCGCCTCACTCACCGTGTTCTTCTGGGTGGTTTCGTTTTTGCTGTAAGACCCAACAAAGGCAGGCTCAAATACGGACTTAGCGCCCTCGACGGCATCTCGCCGAATCCCCCACTCCTCATCCTGGTAGCTGATCTGCTCATTGTTCGCGCGGACCAAGCGGATCAATTCGTCGATACTCAGGGCCATCGCCTTATTATCGGCAACGACAGTAGTTGTTGGTGTCGCCTCAGCGGCACAGTGAAGTCCCATAGCCAAAACGATAGCCCCGCAAATCAGTAGACGCCGAGCAGACTTCATGTAATCTCCTGTGAATTGATTCATTGAGCGTAAAAGCGCAACCAGCAGGCAGGTGAATACCGCTGAAAGGTAATTTGCATGGGGACCTCTTCACTGGGAACAAATCCAAAAATCTCGATTGCGACAACACCCTCCAAACAAGGGCAACATGCCGGAACAGCAGGCACATTGCCCTATGAAATGCGGTGCTGTGTCAATGGAAGGCCTTTGTTGTCACAAAGACGAAAAATTTATACCACAATCACCCTTGTTCACCAAGCCGATAAGTGGGTAGCCACATACCTTGCTCGACAAATACCCTTTGGACGGACACTGGCGTCGAACCCAGCCCCTCACCGATCGGATGTTGGGTTATTTTCATAGTGCACTCGAAATGCCGCAATGACAAGTTCCAAAAACGGCGCGTCGAAGTACGTTTTCGCGTCTCCAACCTCTGCATCCGGTCACATCAAGGAGCCCCGCCGTGCTCACTGCCGGGCCTGCGCCTCTGCTGGCATCGAGGGGTTGACCCTCCACGGGTTGCGCCGGTCCTTCGGAACCCTTTCGGAGTGGGTTGAAGTGCCCGTGGGCGTCGTCGCTCAGATCCAGGGGCACAAGCCTTCGGCCATCGCCGAAAAGCATTACCGCCGCCAGCCGCTGGACCTGCTTCGACTTTGGCACGCAAAGATTGAAAGTTGTATCATGAGGTAGGTCGGTGTACCTCAGGCAGACGAAAAGGCCGAGATCGGAAAGTTGAGGGCCGTTAAGTGAAATTAAAAATCAGGCTTGCAGCGCTGCGCCCTGGTGACGTTGTGCGATATGAAGGTCGCAGCCGTTTTGTGTTCGTTGATCTGATTGATGAAATTTGGTTACACTGAGGTTACACGGACCCTAAAAAATCAAATGGGCTATGACTGTTTCAGCCATAACCCATTTAAATTATTGGCGCGCCCGGAGGGATTCGAACCCCCGACCTACGGATCCGAAGTCCGGCGCTCTATCCAGCTGAGCTACGGGCGCACGATCCTTATGCTATCCGTTTACAAATTGTAGATTCTGGTTCCCGGCACGTGCCGAGCGCAACCTTGGCAAAGCCTGAAGGCTCGTTTCAGGCGGGGTAACCCCCGCCCCTACATCAAACCCGGTAAATTGCCAAGCGCCACGTAGGGGGAGGTTCATTCCCTCCCGCTCCGCAGCAAGGGTCCAAAATTTGCCGTTTCTGAACGGACAATACGAAAAGCCACTGCGGTTATTAGCGCAGTGGCATTTCAATGTACAAAATGGGGTGAGTGATGGGACTTGAACCCACGACCCTCAGGGCCACAACCTGATGCTCTGCCAACTGAGCTACACCCACCATAAGGCAATGCACTGTTATCAAAGCCATCTTGCGATGGCAAGGTATTTTAACGCCGCCCGCTGTGTCCACGGGATGCCGATCAGGCCCACGGTATTGACCGACCTGCCCCCCTGCTGTAGTATTTGTGCCTCTGCGGAAATCACCATTTGATATTGTTTTCCAGAAGATACGATGATTTATGCTCCGGTTGACGGTCGGCAGCTCAACCGGCAACCACATTCTCAAAGGAATGCTTATGCCCCGTTACCAGGTTTTCGTGATCAGGGCCGTTGTCGGGCTCGGTATCGCCGTTATAATGTCCCGTTTTTTTTTCCAGCGCATCAACCCGCTGACGGTTGGCGGCCTGGCGGTGTTCCTGGTGGGCATGTCATACGTGACAGAGTGGTTCCGGAATCGGAAAAACTAAATCCCATTGCGGATACGGTTTTAGATTTAGAGGTGTTCATTTGAAACAGATCATCCTCGGCACCGCCGGGCACATTGACCACGGCAAAACCTCCCTCATCAAGGCGGTTACGGGTATCAATACCGACCGCCTCAAAGAAGAGCAGGAGCGCGGCATCACCATCGAATTGGGATTCGCGTCGCTGGTCTTGCGCAGCGGTCAGCGAATCGGCATCGTAGATGTTCCCGGTCATGAGAAATTCGTCAAAAACATGGTGGCCGGCGCATCCGGCATCGATATGGTGGCCATGGTCATCGCTGCTGACGAAGGGGTCATGCCCCAGACGCGGGAGCATATGGAGATTTGCGCGCTGCTGGGTGTCCAGCACGGATTTGTGGCCTTGACCAAAATCGACATGGTGGACGAGGAGTGGATGGAATTGGTTCAGGAGGACATTCGGGACTTCCTTCGCGGAACCTTCTTGGAAGACGCGCCCATCGTCCCGTTGAGTGCCGTCAAAAAGATCGGCCTGGAAGATTTTACAGCAGCGGTCGAACGCCTGGCTGAAGAGGTACCCGGCCACAAAGACAGCGGCCTGTTTCGCCTTCCAGTGGATCGGGTCTTCTCCATGAAAGGGTTTGGGACCGTCATCACAGGCACGCTCGTTTCGGGTGCCATCAGCGTTGGCGACGCCGTGGAAATATATGCGACCGGGCAGCGCTCCAAAGTGCGCGGCATCCAAGTTCACAGTGACAGTGTAGAGACCGGCAGGGCGGGGCAACGCACCGCCATCAATTTTCAGGGCCTCGAGAAAAGCGCCATCGACCGGGGTCAGGTCGTTTCCACCCCAGGGGCGTTGAAACCCAGCTACATGATCGACGTCCATTTGCAGTATCTCAACAGCAATGCCCGCCCCCTTAAAAACCGGGCACGAATACGCTTTCATTCCGGCACCAGCGAAATCCTGGGTCTGGTGATTCTTCTCGACCGGGACGACCTGAAACCGGGGGACACCGCCGTGGCCCAGATTCGGTTGGATGAACCGGTGTCCTTGGTCAAAGACGACCGTTTTGTCATCCGCAGTTACTCACCAGTGCGCACCGTCGGGGGCGGCGGCATCCTGAATCCCGTTCCGTTGAAGCACAAGCGGTTTCGCCCGGAAATCGTCGACGGCCTGAACCGATTGCTGGACAGCCCACCGGAAACCGTGATTGACATCCAATCCGATGCCGCCGGGATGTATGGTGTCAGCTTCACCGATCTCAAGCTCATGACGAGTCTTTCCGACAAGCCTCTCGAGAACGCCATCGGCGCCCTGTTGTCGCGGCGAACCCTGATCACGGTGGACAAGGAACATCGAGACTACATCCACGGCAAGCACTTTGATGAACTCAAAGAGCAGTTACGCGGCCACCTGGAGCGCTATCATGCCGCCAATCCGCTGAAAGCCGGGATGCAAAAAGAGGAGCTGAAATCCAAGGTGCCGACTTACTTGCACCCAAAACTGTTCACCCTGATTTTAAATCAGATGGTAAAAGACAGTATCGTGGCCGTAGAGGAGGAATCCGTGCGGCTCACCGGCCACCAGATATCCCTCGGTGCTGACCAAACCGATATCCGAAAGAAAATCCTGGGAATCTACCGAGAGGCAAAACTACAACCGCCCTATTTCAAGGACTTGCCCGGAACGCTGGGCTTCGATGCCAAAGCCGCCAAGGATGTGCTTCAGTTCCTCAACGCTCGGGGTGACCTGGTCAAGATCAAGGAAGACCTTTATTTCGACGCGGTCGCCATCGCCCAATTGGAAACCGATTTGGTCAACTTTCTTAAGAATAACGGGGAGATCTCAACGCCACAGTTCAAGGATATGACTGGAGCTTCCCGAAAATATGTGATACCGTTGATCGAACACTTCGACCGCACCCATGTCACCATTCGCATCGGCGATATCCGGAAGCTGAGAAAATCGACCTGACCGTAGCGCCCCCTCTGCTTGCCGGTAATACGCCATAAAGCCACAACGGCATCATCCACGGAGATATCATGCAAGATACCAATCAATCGGAAGAAATACCCGCCCCAGGTGCTAAAAAGGCCTCGATACTGTCACGTCTGGTGACGCGGTTCGGCATGAAGCGCCTCATCATTGCCCTGGTGGTCATCCTGTTTGCGCTATGGGTCATCAAGGTCGTGATGGGATGGTTTGGGGGGCCGGCGGCGACCCATGCGCCGGTGGCCGTGCGTCAGGTGGCATCGCCAGCAGATTCTGGTGATGACATGCATGCAACTGCGTCATCGACATCGACGCCGCCGGATATGCATCGCGCCTCGGAGGGGACGCCCCGGGATGCGCACAGCCCGAACACCACCGCTACGGCGCAGCTCCCGGTACGCTCACCGTCGGCCACATCCGACCACGGCACCGCAGTCGACGGTCACGGTGCCGCGCCGAAAAGCTACGACACCACCGCTGACGGCCATGGCGGCGGTGCGGCGAGCAGACAAATGGCATCACAGCCAGGGACGGATCATGGTGTATCGGATCGCCGTGTGCCGGCGGTCCGCGGCGTGGCATTTGTCAATGCCGTGGTCAAGCCTCTGAACTACGAACTGAACGAGCGGTTCTGGGGATGGCGCCCCAACGACATCCTCAACTTCACCGACAACGTGAATAACTTCCAGCTGGGAGTGCTCGAAGTGACCCGCCGCACCGCCGTCATCCTTGCCGAGCGTATCTCACGCACCGGCAGTACGGCCGCTTTTGACAGAGAGCTTGAAAATGCCATGAACTGGCTGATGATCCGCCCCGAACAATATTGGTTCCCCTCGCCGGAATCCATGTATGGCGACGCGCTCGAGGCCATGCAAAACTACAAGCGACGGCTCGTCGACAGGGCCGCCTATTTTTATACCCGCACGGACAACCTGATTCCGCTGCTCATGGCCTACGAAGACCTGCTGGGCAGCAGCGACGAAAACCTGGTCAAGCACGAAGAAGCCAATGGCGAACATGTCAGTTTTTTCAAATCCGACGATTACTTCTTCTATGCCAAGGGTGTTGCCAGCGCCCTGCATCCGATTCTCGAGGCGATTGCCATCGATTTTGAAAAAACGCTGGAGGCGCGGCGGGGCATGGAGGTAATCCACCACGCCATCGAATCCTTGGAATACGCCATGGCCATCGACCCTCTCGTTATCACCAATAGCGACCTCAGCGGTATTCTCGCCAACCACCGGGCCAACATGGCCGCCCCAATCAGCCACGCCCGGTTTTACATCGGCGTGCTCATCAAGACGCTCTCCACATAATTTTTACGGCCCGCTCCCTTTGAGAGGAGCGGGCCGTAAAAATTATTTATGGATGCAGTCCACCATCCGCCCCACCACCGCATCCATCACTACCATGCCGCTTTCAGTGAGACGGCAGAAGTTGTCTTCCACGGTCAATCGCCCCTGCATCTCCGGCGCGCGCAGCACCGACGCGAATAGGGTGCTGAAGTCAGTGTTGAAAGCCGCGTCAAACCTTTCGATAGAGATGCCATCTGCCTGTCTCAACCCCAACAAAATCGCCTCCATCATCAACTGCTCGCGAGAGAGCACTTCTTCTCCGGCGACCGGCAATCGGTCATCCGCAATGATTTGAATGTATTCTTTTACATCGGCGACATTCCACCGGCGAAGGGGCGGCCAGTAAGAATGCGCCGAGGGCCCGAGTCCTATATACGGCGCGCCGGCCCAGTACTTCCGGTTGTGCCGTGAGATGGTCGTTTCATCACTGGCGAAATTGGAGATTTCGTAGTGCCGGTATCCGGCGGCGCCCAGGAGGCGCCGGGTCTGCCGGAACATGGCGGCGGTGCGTTCGTCGGCCAGCGGCCGAAAGCGATGGTGCGCATGATCTTCACCGAGGGGCGTCCCCGGCACTACGGTCAGCATGTAACAGGAGAAGTGTTCTGGGGCGAATGAAAGGGCGGTGTCGAGATCTGCCGCCCAATCACCGGGCGATTGACTCGGCAGGCCGTAGATAAGATCAATTCCCAGATTCTCGAAACCGATCTTTCGGCTCGCCGTGATCGCACGGACAGCCTCTGCGGCATTGTGGATGCGCCCCAGAAATCGCAACCCGGTGTCGTTGAAGGACTGAACCCCGAGCGTGAGGCGGTTAATGCCCGCCGCACGGTATCCGGCGAGATCTCCGGCGCTGAGGGTGCCCGGGTTTGCTTCCATGGAGACTTCTGCTTGGGGCGTTATCGCAAACTTTGCCGCGACACGGTCCAGGAGATGTCCAATGCCTTTTGGCCTCAACAGCGACGGTGTGCCACCGCCGATATAAATCGAATCCACTGAAGTACCGGGAATAGGGCTGAGGGCGAGCTCGGATACGACGGCGGTGACGTAGGCGTTAACCTCATCGAGGTTTGTAATCGAGTAGAAATCGCAGTAGCGGCATTTTTTCAGACAGAAGGGAACATGAATGTAAACACCGGCATGCATCGGCAACGCACCGGTGGGGATCATGGCACAACTCCCCACCATGGCGGCAACGGAGGCGGCACCAATGAAGGGCCTATCACTCCTGAGCCATCACAAAGAAACAGACTCCTGTTTTTGCGCCTCATCTGCTGGCAGGTGGTCACACCGTCTGGGTCTCCTTGCCAAGGGTGACGCCAAGTTCCAAGGCCTTGCGGTTCATGTCGATGAAACCCGAAGGGATGCGGGTTTCAAGAACCTTCATGATGGCGTCCGGCGTAACCAGTTCGGTGATGCTGATGACGGCGCCCAGCATGCAGATGTTGAACACGATGGGTTTGCCGATTTCCGACATGACACGCTCGTACATGGGCAGCCCGTACTGCCGGGCGTCCACCTTTTTCTCAAGGGAAACAAACCGCGTATCCGCAATGAGTGTCCCCCCGGGGCGAATGATCGCGGAAAAACTGGCGTAAGCCTCCTGCGTGAGCGCCACCAGCACATTGGGTTGGATCACTTTGGGGTATAAGATTTCGGATTCGGAGATGATGATGTCCGAGCGGGTCGCCCCGCCGCGGGCGGCCGCACCATATGACTGGGACTGGGTGGCAATCAGTCCTTCATGGAGAACGGCCGCTTCAGCCAGAATGACGGCGGCAGTGATAACGCCTTGTCCGCCAGAGCCGGAAAAGACCAATCTGCATCGTTCCATGATTATTCGCCCCCCATTGCCCGTTCAATGACGCGGTCGTATTCTGAGCAGTATTCCGGCAGATCCGCCTGGACGAAAATGCCCCGCTCGATGAGATCCGGATTTTCCTGCTTTGCCTTCGATCCTATTGGCGTGGTGATGGTCTTGTAGCTCTCGATCATATCCACCGCGCTGCCCTTCTTGTTCTTTCGCCCGTAATGGGTGGGGCACTGGGAAAGCACTTCCACCACGGAAAATCCGTCGTGGATGATGGCTTCCCGGAGCAGTTCGGTGGTCTGCTTGGCATGATACACGGTTGAGCGGGCCACAAAGGTGGCGCCGGCCGCTGTGGCCATCTTCACGACATCAAATTCGCGGTCGATGCTGCGGTAGGGCGCCGTGGAGGCCATGCCCCCCACGCCGGTCAGGGGAGAAAACTGCCCGCCGGTCATGCCGTAAATCTTGTTGTTCATGACGATGGCCGTCATGGCGATATTGCGCCTGGCGGCATGAATGAAGTGATTGCCGCCGATGGCCAGCGCGTCCCCGTCCCCCATGGGCACGATGACATTGAGCTCCGGCTTGGAAAGCTTGACGCCGGTGGCAAAGGCCAACGCCCGGCCATGCAACGTGTGCAAGCTGTGAAAATCGACGTATCCGGAAATTCGTGCCGAACACCCGATGCCCGACACCATGACGATTTCGTTCTTGCTCATGCCCAACTGCTCAACGGCGCTGAGCAGGCAGTTCAGCACGATGCCATGGCCGCAGCCCGGGCACCACATGTGTGGGAAAAACCTTTCCCTGATGTAATCCTTGATCGCCATTGGTTACACTCCCTTGCCCTGAATCAGCCGAAGGATGCTAATTATGTCCGTGGGGGTGATGAATACGCCGTCGATGCGGTTGGCCAGAAATACGCGTTCCGGTGCGTCGACGGCCTTTTTAACTTCGTGCAGAATCTGGCCCACGTTCAATTCGACAACAATGACGGCACGTTTGCCGCGGCATTTTTCCCGGACCAGATCAGCAGGAAACGGCCACAGGGTTTGCAGTTCCAATAGCCCCAGTTTCTCGCCGCGCCTTCGCCGGTTTCTCACCACGTGAAGGGCTGAGCGGGCAGCCGAACCGTAACTGATGAAGAGCCGCTCGGCATCGTCAACGTAATGCTCCTTGGTGAAGGTCAGCTGGTCGACGCGGTTTTCGATCTTGTCGATGAGATGCCGAATAAGGCCATGGACAACGCGGGGGTCAGCCGAAGGAAAGCCCCACATATCGTGATATAGGCCGGTGACATTGTAGCGGTGGACCCCGCCAAAGTCGCTCATGGGCAGCCGTCCGTCCTCACGGGGCAAATAGGGGTGGTAGTCGACCCCCCCCTTCACCGCCGTGCGCAGCCGCCCGACCAGAGGAACTTCTCCGGGCTCCGGTATCTCCAGCCGCTCTCTCATGTGTCCGACGGTTTCGTCGAGCATGAGCAGCACGGGTGTGCGGTAGGTTTCGGCAATATTGAAGGATTCCACCGTCATCTTGAACACGTCCTGGTGAGTGGAGGCCGTGAGCGCCACGATGGCATGGTCGCCATGGGTACCCCAACGGGCCTGCATCACATCACCCTGGCTCCCGTGGGTGGGGATTCCCGTGGATGGCCCGCCGCGCATGACGTTGACGATCACGCAGGGGATTTCGGCCATGATGGCATAACCCAACCCTTCTTGCATGAGAGAAAACCCCGGGCCACTGGTGGCGGTCATGGCTTTCTTCCCGGTCAGCGATGCACCGACGATGGCACAAATGGAGGAGATCTCGTCTTCCATCTGAATAAATTTGCCGCCGGCGGCCGGCAGCCGCCCCGACAGCACTTCGGCAATTTCGGTGGAAGGGGTGATGGGATAGCCGGCATAAAAATCCAGCCCCGCGTATAGAGCCCCCTCAACGCACGCCTCGTTTCCTTGAACGAACTTGATTTCTCTGCTCATTTCTCTTCCCGCTCCGTGGTGACTTCAATGGCCAGGTCCGGGCACCGCAACTCGCAGAGCTTGCAGGCGATGCAGTCATCCAGACGGACAGCCACCGCTTTGTCTTCTTGGTCCAGTTCAAGAACTTTCTTAGGGCAGAAATGCACGCAGATACCGCATCCCTTGCACCAGTCCCGGTTGATGGTGTGCGATTTCAGCTTCGCTTTGGCCATTGCACGTCCTCGTATGGTAATGGGTGCAGCATGCCCGCAATCGGGCACCGCCGGTTCATCCTGTCATCCTCAAACTGGCGGCAGGAGTTATGGTTGAGCCGTTTTTGCGCGCCCTCTTATGGGCTTCGACGGTGAATGTCAAATGAATTGCGCCATCATATGATCGATCACCGCATCCACATTGTCCGGGGTAATCCCGCTGCGCCGGCAAACATTCGCCACGTGGGCCTTTCGGGTCGCGTCGGCTAAATCGCTGATCCGCCGCAGAACCCCCAGCCGACGCCCCACCTGAAACAGGACCTGGGTCTCGGGGGGCAGATCGAGAAAACGGTCCAGGGTGCCCAACATTTCCGGTTTCGCCTCCGGCAACCGACCATCGATCTCCTCGAATAGATTCAGTATGTGATCGCTTCGCATGCAACTGTTGATCCCCGACAGCCGGGAAATGAACAGTCTGATTTCTTTAGCCATTTCCAGATCCGTACATTTGGCGAAGGCGCCGGAAAGCACGTCTTCGTGCAAAGGGACCCCCGACGGAACCGCCAGCGTGCGCAGGCGGATAAAATCGGGATTGATCTGGTTGAGCGCTTCTGCTGTTTCTTCGGCATGTCGCCGGGAGAGGTGTTTTCCCCCAAGCCCGGGCATGACATATTCGGACAGGGCCATTCCCGAGGCCTTGATCTTTTGGCCGGCGATAATGTGAACGGCTTGACTGCTGCCCTTTCGCACCAATTTCAATACGGCGTCGCTGCCCGATTCCATGCCGATATGAATCCGCCCGAGCCCGGCCTCGCGCATGGAAAGTAAATTCTCAGGGCTGATGCGTGCCACGGTTTTCGAGCGGGCATATGACGTGATCCGCTCCACAAAAGGGAACCGGCCCTGGATGTGCCGCAGGAGCTTGATCAACTCGGCCGGCGGAAGGAGCAGGCTGTTGGCATCCTGGAGGAAAATGGAGGCCATGCCGCTGCCAAACCAGTGAAGCGCCGCTTGAAAAGCGGCTTCATCCTTGTGGGGTACCACCGCGAAAACATCGGCCATCGCCGTTTGCGCCAGATGGCGCGAGCCGTCGGCGCGGTCTCTGAGGGCATCCAGATAATCGGCGGCACGGTCGATATCGTGAATGACATGGTCAGTGGGCCTGAGGGAAAACGCCCGCCGTTTGTAAACCGGGCAAAAGGTGCAGTGATTCCAGGGGCAGTTTCGGGTGACCCGAATGAGCAGGCTGCCGGCTTCGCTGGGTGGGCGTATCGGCCCTTGCTCAAAGCCGTGGTAAGGTTGCTGCTTCCAGTCGGCCATGGCGCTGCGCACGTCATCCCCCCCTGATGATCCGGCCGTCGCGTCGACTTGCTCAGTTAGCAAGCGCCGCCGGCCATCGTCATGCCCGAAACACCGGCATCCACACGCCCTCAACAAACCACCCACCAGAGCCACCATATCTTCTCAAACACGCATTGACAACATTAACCCCATCGTTGCATGAACAAATTGGCATACAACTTTCAACATGCTGATATTTTTATAAAAAAAACAAGAAAGACCGTATTTCCCCAGACATAGGGCCGGTAAATTCAAAGGATAGGGGATTTAACTGCCATGTTGTTCACCGAGGCCGAAGAAAAAGATCCGCCATCCGAAGCTTGAATGAAAGGGGGATATCCCTTATAAGTCATCCCCACTCCACGGTCCTCATTTCCAGAAAGAAAAGGCCCTTTTTGAGAACCCTCGGCATTATCGCAGCATGCATCCTTTTTGTGGCGGCCGCCGCAGCCACGGTGATCACCCTGGATCTCAGACTGTTCGCCAAAAAACCAGCGGCACTGTCTGCCACGCCTATAACTTTCGATGTCGAAAGCGGGCAGGGCTTGCACGAAATCAGTCGGCAACTGGCTGAAGCCGGTCTCATTCGTGACGCGCTTAAATTTACGCTCTTGGCACGCATTCAGGGCCAGGAAACCGCCATCCAGGCGGGGGAATACCTGCTGTCGGCGGCCATGCCGCCGGAGGCCATCCTGCGAGACATGATCACCGGGCGCGTGCGTCTTTACCGCCTCACCGTGCCCGAGGGGTTCGCCGTACGTCAGATCGCGGACGTGGTGGCGAAGACCGGCTATGGGACATCGGAGGATTTTCTCACCGCATGCCGAGCGCCACGTTTTCTCGCCATGTTGGATATCCCCCGGGCATCGTGCGAAGGATATCTCTTTCCAGACACCTACCATTTCCCGGCATCAGCCACACCGATTCAGATCGTCACCGCCATGGTCAACCGGTTCTGGGAGCGGTTCCCCGATGCCTGGAAGACACGCGCCGCAGAGATCGGCCTGAGTGTTCATGAAGTGGTCACACTGGCCGCCATCATTGAAAAAGAAACCGGCGCCGCATTTGAGCGGCCGGTCATCAGTTCGGTCTTTCACAACCGACTCAAGCGACGGATGCGCCTGCAGACAGATCCGACGGTGATTTACGGCATCGCCAACTTTGACGGCAACCTCACCCGCAAACACTTGAATACACCCACGCCGTACAACACCTATATCATCCCCGGGCTGCCCCCGGGCCCCATTGCCAACCCGGGCTCGGCCGCCATCGAAGCGGCGCTCTATCCGGCAGACACCGACTATTTATATTTTGTGAGCAAAAAAGATGCGACGCACCACTTTTCGACAACCATTGCAGAACACAATCGGGCGGTTCGAAAATACCAGCTGCGGCGGCGGTAGTTGTCTCGCGAGGTGCTACGGCGCCGAGGTGACCTTTTAGAATACTTTGTATTGGAGATATCGTGGCGAAAACCCACTCCCTTGAATTCGTGGCCGGACAAAAACTCATGGTCGGCTTTGACGGCATGGCGATTACTTCCGATCTCGAATATCTCATCACCGATCTGCGCGTCGGCGGCGTCATTCTTTTCTCCCGCAACGTCGGTGATCCCGAACAGTTGAGTCGTCTGTGCCACAGGATCCAGCGGTGCGCGGCCAAAGCCGGTCAGCCGCCGGTATTCATCGCCGTGGATCAGGAAGGGGGTGAAGTGGCCCGCCTCCAGGAACCGTTCACCGTATTTCCGGGAAACGATCACATCGCCACCGAGGCCGCTGCCGCCGGCTTCGGCCGCACCGTGGCCTACGAACTGGGCTCGGTGGGCATCAACATGAACATGGCGCCGGTGCTGGACGTGGCCTTCGATCCGGCCGCCAGTGTCATGAAACGGCGGAGCTTCGGTGCCGATCCAGAGCTCGTGGGGCGCTTGGGCTGTGAGATCATAAAGCAGTTGCAGGCCGGCGGCGTCATGGCGGTGGGAAAGCATTTTCCCGGCATCGGACGAACGGTGTTGGACTCTCACGAAGTGCGACCCGAATTGGATCTGGGACTGGAAGCGTTAAAACAGGATCTTCGCCCGTTTCAAATGGCCATTACGGCCGGTGTGGCCGGCATCATGCTCTCCCACATTCTCTACCCCCGACTCGATCCCCGGCAGCCGGCCAGTCTGTCGGCAACCATCGTTGACCTGCTGCGCACCGAACTGGGGTTCACCGGTCTTATCATCACTGACGACCTGGACATGGGCGCCATCCGCAATCACGACACCATCGCGCCGGCGGTGCGGCGAATCATGGCCTCCGATGTGGATATCACCTTGATCTGCCACCGCAGCCCCGACGTGGAGACCGCCCGGGATGTCATGATCGGGTGCCTGGAAACAAACGATGGTATTAGAAAAGCCGCTGCCGCCTCGGTGGATAGAATTCTGCGGCTGAAACGGACGTATCTGAGCTGAGCCGACATGGGTTTCTCTTTGGTAATCTAAAGCAAATGTCAGGAAGCGGAGGAATTGTAGCGGCTCGTGGAAAAAACGTCGGCCGAAAGATCGGCGGTGTTGCCGGCGTTGAGATGGTGGAATCCGGCGGCGGCAATCATGGCGGCATTGTCGCCACAAAGGGATATCGGCGGCACGAAGAGCGTCCTTTTCTGATCTGCTGCAACCCTGTCGGCGGATTCGCGAAGTGCCGGATTCGCTGCCACGCCGCCCACGATGGCCACCCGGTCGCAGGCGCACGCCTCGGCAGCACGAAATAGTTTACCAACGAGTACCTCCACCGCGGCAGCCTGGAAGCTGGCGGCGATGTCCCGGGTGCGGGCGTCGTCAATGGCGCCCTGCTGTTCATTTATGTATCGGCTCACCGCCGTCTTCAGGCCGCTGAAGCTGAAATCATGGGCCGACTTGTCCAGGAAGGAACGCGGAAAAGCGATGGCCGCAGGGTCTCCGCTGCGGGCCAGGCGACTGATGACCGGTCCGCCCGGATACCCCAGGGCAAGCATTTTGGCCACCTTGTCGAAGGCTTCTCCGGCGGCGTCATCCCGGGTCTGCCCTAGCAGATCGGCGCTTGTGTGGCCGGTGACGTGATACAGGCAGGTGTGCCCCCCGGATACGAGCAGGACCACGAAGGGGAAATCCGGCGCTGGATCGCTCAAGAACAGCGAGGCGATATGCCCCTCGAGGTGGTTGACGGCAACAAAGGGCAGGCCGCGGGCAAAGGCAAACGCCTTGGCAAAGCTGAACCCCACCAGGAGTGCCCCCACCAGCCCGGGCCCCTGAGTGGCGGCCACTGCGGACAGATGATCAGCGGAGCGACCGGCGTTGTGAAAGGTCTCCCGAACCACATCGCCAATGGTTTCCATGTGCTTTCGGGAGGCCAGCTCAGGGACCACGCCGCCGTAAGGCCGATGCACGGCGATCTGTGATGCCACCACCGAAGACAGCACCTCGCGCCCATTTGCCACGAGCGCGACGGCGGTTTCGTCACAGGAGGTTTCGATCCCAAGAATGATCATAGCGCAGGCTCCAAAAACGCTCCGATACACGCCCCGCAAATGGCAACTGCCCGGCCAAAGATCACTTTACCACCGAACGGCGCGGTTTCGGGGATCGCCGACCCCCGTGTCCTCCGGCACCTCATTCGGCGCACGGGGGATGTTTTTCCACCCCTTTGCCAATCCACAGGAACATCCCCTGGAACCAGTTAATTAACCGTCTGATCATATCGTCTACGATGCCAATTGTCTGTGAGACGGGTCAGTCCACCCAGATGAACCGGCCCTGGCCCTTTTTTCGCTCGGCAATGTCACCGATCACCCATGCCGGTTCTTTGAGACCGCCGAGAAAATCCATTATCTCCTGCGTGACATTTTCGGGCACCACCAGGACGAGACCGATGCCGCAGTTGAAGGTGCGCATCATTTCCGCCTCAGAGACGCCGCCGGCATCTTGGAGGAATGCAAACACCGGGGGAATATCCCAGCTGCCGCGACGCACTCTGACGGTGCATGCAGAGGGTACGACACGAATGACATTTTCCGGAAGGCCACCGCCGGTAATGTGGGCAATGCCGTGAATCGGAAAAGTGCCGGTCAGGTGCCGTACCGTCTCGGCATAGATGCGCGTCGGGGTGAGAAGGGTTTCCCCGAGCGTTGCCCCGAGGGCGTCCACCCTATCGCCGACAGACATCCCCAGCACCTCGAAGCAAATCTTGCGGATCAGGGAAAATCCGTTGCTGTGAACGCCGCTGGAGGCGATCCCTACCAATTGGTGCCCCACTTGAATCCCGGTGCCGTCGATAATGTCGTTGTTGTCAACGATGCCCACAGTGAACCCGGCCAGGTCGTACTCGTTTTCAGCATAAAATCCAGGCATTTCCGCTGTCTCACCACCGATGAGGGCGCACCGCGCCTGACGACAGCCTTCTCCGATACCGGTGACAATGGCTTCCGCCGTGTCGTTTCTCAGGCGGCCGATGGATAGATAATCAAGGAAGAACAATGGCTTGGCTCCCTGGACAATGATGTCGTTCACACACATGGCCACGAGATCGATGCCCACCGTATCGTGCCTGTCCATCAAGAAGGCGATTTTAAGCTTGGTGCCCACGCCGTCGGTGGAACTCACCAATACGGGTTGACGCATCCCCTCGAGGTTGAGGGAAAACATGGCACCGAAACCCCCGATGTCTCCCATGACACCGGGCCGCCGCGTCTTGCCGGCAATGGACTTGATCTGCTTGATTAGTTGGTTGGCCTTGTCGATGTCAACGCCGGCATCGGCATACGTCAGGTTTTTGGTCATGCCATCCTCCGAAAAATGAAAAACCCCACCCCGCCGGTGCATCCGTTCAGCGGGCCGGGGCCAACGGGTATTCAAGGTGTGGAGCAGTAAATCGGAAGCCCATATAAAGTCAAAACATATTTTTTGACAACCCCCGCCGGGTGGTGTATCCAGGCGAATATTTTACCATTACGAGAAGTCTGAGGAGTCCCATGACACGTTTTGCCCGCCTGGACAGGCTCCCTCCCTATGTGTTCGCCACGGTCAACGAACTAAAAATGGAAGCCCGTCGCGCCGGCGAAGATATCATCGATCTGGGGATGGGCAATCCCGATATCGGTACCGCCCCGCACATCGTCGCCAAAATGACCGAGGCCGCACAGAAGGCACAAAATCATCGGTACTCGGCATCCATGGGCATTACCCGGCTGCGAAAAGCCATCGCCGACTGGTATGGTAAGCGCTACGATGTGGACATCGATCCTGACCGTGAGGCCGTTGTCACCATCGGCGTCAAAGAGGGGATGAGCCACCTGGTGCTGGTGACCATCCGGCCGGGCGACGTGGTCTTCGCCCCCTCCCCCACTTACCCCATTCACCCGTTTTCGGCCATCATCGCCGGCGGAGACGTCAGGGGCATTCCCGTGGGGCCGGGCAACGATTTTTTCGAAAACCTCATGAACGCCACGCGCCAGACCTGGCCGCGGCCCCAACTGCTGATCATCAGCTACCCCCACAATCCCACCACCGAGGTGGTAGACGGCGATTTCTTCGACAAAATCGTTGCCTGGGCCAAAGAACACGACATCATGATCATCCACGATTTCGCCTATGCGGATCTCACCTTTGACGGCTACAAAGCCCCCAGTTTTCTCCAGTCCAAGGGCGCCAAGGACGTGGGCGTGGAGTTTTTCTCCATGAGTAAGAGCTACAGCATGCCCGGTTGGCGGGTGGGATTCTGCGTGGGCAACCCGGAAATCATCTTTGCCCTGAAGCGCATCAAAAGTTACCTGGACTACGGCATCTTTCAGCCCATTCAGATCGCCTCCATCATCGCATTGGAAGGCGATCAGCAATGCGTTCGGGATATTTGCGACACATACCGAGACCGCCGGGACGCCCTGATCGCCGGACTGAACCGTGTCGGGTGGGAGGTCCCCAGCCCCAGAGGGACCATGTTCGTGTGGGCACGCATTCCTGAAACCTATCGGAAAATGGGCTCGGTGGAGTTTTCCAAAATGCTGATTCAGGAAGCCAAAGTGGCCGTCGCCCCGGGCCTGGGGTTCGGGGAATACGGCGACGAATTTGTCCGCTTTGCACTGATCGAAAACAACATGCGCATCAATCAGGCGATTCGGGGTATCCGAAAAGTCCTGTAGTCAAAAAATGCCCTGCCCCTTTACCGCCTCACAGGGTGCGGGCTTTTATTTATGGAGGCCGTCTGGCATGAAAACCATATCCATCGGATTGCTGGGCTGCGGCACGGTGGGCACCGGGGTCGCCCGCCTGCTCATTCACAACCGCGACATCATCAGAGCCCGCGTCGGAGCGGACCTGCACCTCAAATACGTTGCCGATCTTGACGATCGTACCGATCGAGGCATCGCCTTCGACGACGGCGTTTTCGTCACCGACGCCGTAACTGTGACTGACGATCCGACCATCGACATCATCGTGGAGATGATCGGCGGGGAAACCTTTGCTCGCGACATTATCCTCCGGGCCATGGAAAACGGCAAGCACGTAGTCACGGCCAACAAGGCGCTCCTGGCCAAGCAGGGAAATGCCCTGACCCATGCTGCCAGGGAGAACAACGTGGACCTGGCCTACGAAGCCAGCGTGGGCGGGTGCATGCCTATCATCAAAACCATCCGGGAGTCGCTGGTCGGAAACCGCATCCGGGCCATGAGCGGCATCCTCAACGGCACCTGCAACTACATCCTGTCGAAAATTACCGAAGAGGGCATCGCCTTCGCCGACGTGCTGGCCGAAGCTCAGAAAAAAGGCTACGCCGAAGCCGATCCGACGCTGGACGTGGAAGGCTTCGATACAGCTCACAAACTGGCCATCATCAACGCCCTGGCCTACGGGATGGAGATCAATTACGACGACATCTTTATCGAGGGGATTTCTCGCATCACCCCCATGGACATCGCCTTCGCCGAGCAATTTGGCTACCGCATCAAACTGCTGGCCATCGGCAAGCTCAACGGGGAGGCCGTGGAGGCCAGGGTCCATCCAACCATGATCCCCTTTGACAACCAATTGTCTAAAGTGAGCGGCACACTCAACGCCATCTCCGTCTCCGGGGATGCGGTCGACCAGGTGATGCTCACCGGCCGCGGCGCCGGCATGATGCCCACGGCCAGCGCCGTGGTGGCCGACATTGCCGATCTGGCACGAAACATCCAGACCGGGGGTAGCCGGCGGATTCCCATCCTTTCCTACCAACCGGATCAGATGAAGCGCATTCCGGTGATGCCCATCGAGAAACTGAGATCCCACTACTACATCCGGTTTTCCGCCATGGACCAGCCTGGGGTCCTTTCAAAGATCGCCGGCGTACTGGGCAATCACAGCATCAGCATCAAGTCGGTTCACCAAAAAGGCCGCCAGGTGGCCGGTGGCGTGCCCATCGTGATGATGACCCACACGGCCCTGGGCGCCGATGTCAAATATGCCTTGGCCGATATCACAGCACTCGAGGTGGTTACCGACGCGCCCATGCTCATCCGCATTGAAGACGAAAACGGCGAGGACTGAAGAAAGCGTAGCCGCCGGCCGTAGGCCGGTTTGATCAGGCAGGAAACGGTCCCGCTTCGTCATCACGGTTGGATGGTTGGAGCGGCGCGGAAACCATCGACCAGGCCATGAAAACATGAGGTTTCATACAGGAAGCACCGCAGCACCGTCACAGCAGAGGAACTCGAATGGATATTGTGTTAAGTGATCTTGAAGGCGTTTTTGTCCCTGAAATTTGGATCAACGTGGCAGAGCGCACCGGCATTGAGGAGCTGCGGCTCACGACCCGGGACATTGCCGATTATGACGAACTGATGAGGCGACGATTGGGAATCCTGACCAACCACGGCCTCAAGCTCAAAGATATTACCGACGTCATTGCCGGGATGGAACCGCTGGACGGTGCATTGGCGTTTCTTGACTGGCTGCGATCGCGTGTACCGGTAATCATCGTTTCCGACACCTTTTCCCAGTTCGCCGGCCCGCTTATGGAAAAACTCGGCTGGCCTACGCTGCTGTGCCACACCCTGGAAATTGACGACTCCGGATCGGTCGCCGATTACACCCTCCGCCAGGGCGATGCCAAGCGCCACGCCATCGAGGCGATGAACGCCCTCAACTACCGAACCATCGGCATGGGGGATTCCTACAATGACATCAATATGCTGGCGGCCGCCCATGAGGGCATCCTCTTTCGGCCGCCGCAAAATGTGGTCGACGCGTTTCCTCAGTTTCCCGTGACACAGACCTATGAGGAACTGCAGCACCGATTGGAAATCATATTTGGAGACATCCCCAATGGCGCTAGATATTAACCGCTTTCCCGCTTGCCGCGCCCTTGTGGTGGGCGACCTGATGGTCGATCAATACGTCTGGGGCGATGTCAATCGCATCTCACCCGAGGCACCGATTCCGGTCGTCAACGTTCGCCGGGAAGAATTTACGCTCGGTGGATCCGGCAACGTGATCAACAACCTCGTAAACATGGGGGCCCGGGTGGCCGCCGCCGGCATAGTGGGTGACGATTCTCGAGGGCAGCATCTTCTTAAGCAGCTCGCTGCCATGTCAGTGGACACGGCCGGCGTCAGAAAGTGCGAAGGCCGCCCTACCACACAGAAAACCCGCATCATGGCCGGCAGCCAGCACATGCTGCGCATCGACAGAGAAAACGCAGCGGCGATTTCGGTCTCAACGCTTTCAGACATCGCCGCCGCTGTGGAAGCGCGTCTGCCCTTGACCAATGTCATCATCGTCTCAGACTATGGAAAAGGCTTCATGACGCCGGGTTTTCTCAAACGGCTCATCACCTCGGCCCGTGCGCGCAGCATCCGTATAATCGTTGATCCCAAAGGGCCGGACTTCTCTCACTACGCCGGCGCTTCCCTGGTGACGCCCAATCTTAAAGAAGCCGGTATGGCAGCCGGCATCCCCACCGATACCCGTGAGGGTGCCATGGCTGCCGGGAAAAAGCTCCTTGACGAAACCGGCATCGAAAACATTCTCATCACCTGTGGCAAGGACGGAATGCTGCTGTTTCTGCCGGAAGCGGAGCCGCTGCACATCCCGGCGGAGACGCGGCAGGTATTTGACGTTTCGGGCGCTGGAGACACGGTGGTGGCAACGTTGGCGGCGGCCTTGGCCACCGGCGCCACCTACAAGGAAGCGACCGCAGTGGCCAATACCGCCGCCGGCATTGTGGTTGGCAAAATCGGAACGGCAACCGTCAGCTTGGGAGAATTGCAAGGCGCGCTGCTTCCCAGTGACGGCGTCCCTGGGCAGGCCGGCAAAATCGTCACCATCGACGAGCTGCCGGCCCTGGCGGCCCGGCTTCGACGCCAGCGCCGCGCCATCGTCCTCACCAACGGGTGTTTCGATCTCATTCATGCAGGCCACCTGCACCTGCTTTCCGTATCCAAGAAACTGGGCGACGTGCTTATCGTCGCCCTCGACGACGATCCTTCGGTGAGAACAATCAAAGGGCCGGGGCGCCCCATCATCAGCGCACCTGCACGGCTCAGCACGCTGGCTGCATTGGACAGCGTCGATTATGTAGTCATGTTCCCCAGCGATCGGCTCGGCGATGTCATCGACGCGGTGAGGCCCGACACCCTCACCAAGGGAGCCAATTACGCCGAAAACGATGTTGTGGGGCGCGGAGCGGTGGAGCGGCATGGCGGCATCGTTCGCCTGGTACCGATCAGTGAAACGCTCTCCACCCACGAAATTATCAAACAGATCAGACGATCCTCCGATGCCGACGGTTTTTGAGCCTGCCAACGAGGGGATCGTCTTCACGGTCACAGTCCAGCCGCGCGCCAGCAAAAATGCCGTCATGGGACGTCATGGCGACACGCTTAAAATCAAGCTCACCGCACCGCCGGTGGACGGCGCCGCCAACAAAGCCTGTATAACGTTTCTGGCCAAGCAACTGGGGGTGGCGAAATCGCGCTTGGAAATTGTCTCCGGCCACAACGGTCGGGTGAAGCGGGTTCGATGCCGCTATGGCGACGGGCACGACAAGCGCACCCTTTCAGCAGCACTCGACGCCCTCTATTCGGATTGAAAGATCTTGACAATAGGTTAGCACAGCATTAATCTGCGGGTTCATTTGATGCGGGGTGGAGCAGTCTGGTAGCTCGTCGGGCTCATAACCCGAAGGTCACAGGTTCAAATCCTGTCCCCGCTACCAATAAAAACAAGGGGTTACGGCTCAAAAAGTCGTAACCCCTTCTCAGTTTTCCGGGGCTCGTAAGCGCATAGTAATCAGTCCCGGTCAATCTATTCCGCCGCCCCCAGCCTGTGCCCCTGGTGGTGGTGGTGGGCCTGAAATCAGTGGGGGGACACTTAGTTCCACTACTGTTTTTTCAAGTTTTTCAAGTTTGGGCGCTTCGGCAGTGGTTTCGGTGGTTTGTGGGAGTGCCGCAACCTGCGGCATTTCTTGACGGGTGGGTGGTGGCGTGCTCGGCGTAGGATTGATCGGACTTTG
>CAYUOU010000028.1:0-47760 GCA_964446485.1 uncultured Desulfobacterales bacterium
TTGTTTTTAATAGGTTAACTCATATTCAAAAAAATTAAACCGGACACTACTGATTGGGGCTTCTATCACATAACCTGTGGTTTGAAAAGGTGAACCAGATACTGCCAGAATCGTGGCGGATGAGAAAAACATAATAATTCCTGATAGATAAAAGTTTGCGCGGGCGCTGCCTCGTCGCCATCGGGATTTGCTCATCGCATCTTTTCCGACCTCCCAGAGGATCCATGCGGTTTTCGTATTCATTCAAACTTATGTTGAGCAGTTTGTTGGCCGCCTGGCTGGTCATTGCGCCGGCCACGGCCACCGGGATTTCCATTACTGAAGAAGAATCACTGGGAAGAGACTTTGCGCGGATGGTCGAGCAACAGTACCAGGTTATCAAAGATCCATTTGTGGTCTCTTACATCAACCGCCTGGGGAAACGGATCCTCAGCGCTTTTCCGCCCCAACCCTTTGTCTACCGCTTCAACGTCGTCGAGGAAGAGGTTTATAACGCGTTTGCCGGCCCTGGGGGGAATGTCTACTTCAACAGCGGTCTCATTGTGGCCCTGGAACATGAAGATGCGCTGGCCGGTATTGTGGCCCATGAAATTGGGCATGTGGATTCACGCCATATCAGCGAACGGATCGAACGTTCCAAGAAAATTAACGCGGCCATGATGGCCGGCATGGTGGCGAGCATTTTTTTGGGCGGCGCGGGGGCGGCCACGGCAGCCAATGCGCTGGGCGTCGGCTCCGTTGCCGCCGGGCAGAGTGCGACGCTGGCATACACCCGAAAAGATGAAATTGAAGCCGACAAAAAAGGGCTCCAGTATATGGTCGATGCCGGATACAGCAAAGCGGGGTTGCTGGCGGCGTTGAACACCATTCGGAGCAAGCAATGGTTCGGCAGGGAACATGTGCCAACCTATTTGATGACCCATCCGGCATTGGAAGACCGGCTGGCCTATATCGGTGCCGAAGTTGACCAGGGCGCGCGGAACCTCGACTGGCAATCTCGGCGGGTGCCGGAGTACCAGATTGTCAGGGCTCGCCTACTGGCCCTGTACAGCGACCCGGAGACGGGGCTGCTGTCGCTTCAGGGGGCGGTGGGGCGAAATCCCAATGATCCCTTCAGCCAGTACGGCCTGGGTTTGGCGTTGCTGCGAAAAGGCGCCTCCGGCGAGGCCATCGGTCACCTCGAGACCGCTTCGGTCATGCTCCCCGCATGGCCGATCATTCGAAGCGATCTGGGGGCCGCCTACTTCCAGGTAGGCCGCTACGACGATGCCCGAAATGTGCTGCAGGCGGTTCTCGACCAAACCCCGGACGATGCTAACGCCGGGTTCTATCTGGGAAGAGCCTTGCTGGAGGCCGGCTATCTGGGCGAGGCGGTTCAGCAATTGGAAGCAATTGCCGCGACGGATCCTCTGAACAGCGACGCCCAGTACTACCTTGGCGAAGCGCAGCATAAATTGGGAAACGCCGCCCAGGCCCATTTTCATCTTGGCGTTGCGAGTTACATCCGCAGGAACGCGCGAAGTGCCGTCTTCCACCTGGAGCGCGCACTGGCTGCCGGCCTACCGGCCGAGCAGGCCGAGGATGCAGAAAAAATGTTGGAGCGTCTGTCCGAGGGGAAAAGAAAGGTCCTGCCGTGATGCTGCAAGACGACGGGCTTGTCATACCTGAGGGGCTCGCCCCCGTTGTGGAGACTCTCGGGCAATTTTGCGGCGTCACGCCCCGGCGCGATCGAACCGCAGAAAATGCATGGTGAAGGTGCCGCGGCCTTGGGTGGCGGAGCGTAATGAAGTGGAATAGCCGAACATTTTTTCCAGCGGTACCGTGGCGTCGATGACTTGAATGCCTTTTCGATGCGCCAGGGATTCGATCTTTCCCCCGCGCGCGCTGATGTCTCCTATCACATCCCCCATGAAAGACTCCGGCGTGTAAATCTCAACCGCCATGATGGGATCGAGCAAAATGGGTTGGCCTTTTTTGATGGCTTCCTTGCAGGCCATCGAGGCGCAGACGGTGTAGGCCAGTTCCGAGCCGGCACCGTCTCTGAATGCGCCCCCAACCAACACCGCAGCCACATCCACAACAGGATAGCCCATGACGGTGCCGCTTTCCAGTGAGTCCAGGACGCCCTTTTCGATGGCGGAGATATAAATATCGGGGATGGTGCCGGGATCGATTCTTGATTGAAAGGTGTTGGCGGATCCCCGGGGCAGGGGGCGCAGGGTCAGTCTCACTTCAGCAAAGTGGCGCTGTCCAGCCACCTCTTTGTCGAACACCGTGGCGCCCTCGGCGTCTTCCTGGATGGTCTCTCGATAGACGACCTGCGGTTTGCCGACGTTCACGTCGGTGTTGAATTCGCGCTGCATGCGGCTGATGATGACTTCCAGATGCAACTCGCCCATACCTGACAGTATGGTCTGACCTGTCTCATCGTCCTTTTTCACCCGCAGCGTGGGGTCTTCGGCAGTGAATTTTTCCAGCACCTGGTCGAGTCTGTCTTGATCGGCACTGGTCTTGGGCTCGACGGCAATGGAGATAACCGGCTCATAGGTGTCAATGTTTTCCAGTAATACCGGGTGATCCGCCGCGCAGAGGGTTTCCCCGGTGGCGGTGTCTTTGAGTCCCACCACGCCGACGATGCTTCCGGCCTCGGCGTCATCGATCCGCTCACGTTTGTTGGCATGCATCTTCAGGATTCTTGAGACCTTTTCCTTTTGCTTTCTGAACGGATTGTAGACATCACTCTTCACTTTGAGTTTGCCGCTGTAAACACGCGCAAAACTCATTTTCCGGCCTTCGATGAGGGCGACTTTGAAAATCAGTGCGGCCAGAGGCGCTTTGGCAGCCGGGGGGCACAGGACGGTTTCTCCCGTGTCGGGGTGGACGCCCAGCATGGGAGGCACATCGACGGGGCTTGGCAGCAGATCGACGATGGCGTCGAGAAGCAACTGAACGCCCTTATTGCGCAGCGCGCTGCCGCACAGGATCGGGATCAGCTTCAGGGTGATGGTGGCCTTCCGGATGGCGGCGACCAGGGTTACGTTGTCGATGGGCGTTTCAGAGAGATATGCCTCCATGATGGCATCGTCGGTTTCCGCAACGGCTTCGATCAACTGTTCCCGGTGTTTGGCAGCCGCGGCCATCATGTCCAAGGGGATGTCGGCTTCGGTGGTGGTGGCGCCCAGCGTGTCATCATTCCAAATGATGTGCTTCATCTGGATCAAATCAATGACGCCGTCGAAAGTGTCCTCGGCACCGACAGGGAGCTGCATGATCAGCGGGTTCGCCCCCAGGCGGGATTTCATCATGTCAACGGCGCCGAAGAAGTCGGCGCCGATGCGGTCCATTTTGTTGATGAAGGCGATCTTGGGAACCTTGTAGCGGTCGGCCTGGCGCCAGACAGTTTCCGATTGCGGCTCGACACCGCCGACGGCGCAAAAGACGCCGATGGCGCCGTCGAGGACGCGCAGCGAGCGCTCCACTTCGATGGTGAAATCGACATGTCCGGGCGTGTCGATAATGTGAATGTCTTTGTCTCTCCATTCGCAGGTGGTCACCGCCGAGGTGATGGTAATCCCCCGTTCCTGTTCGTCGGGCATCCAGTCCATGATGGCTTCACCGTCGTGCACTTCACCCATTTTATGGGATTTGCCGGTGTAGTAGAGAATGCGTTCCGTGACCGTTGTCTTGCCGGCATCGATGTGAGCGATGATCCCGATATTTCGAATGTCTTCGATTTTTGGCTTTTTCATCTTATTAACAATAGGTTGGCTTTCAGCGGGGATCCAAGATCGATATGCCCGGCAAAGGTTTTGGTTTCCTGGCCGTTGATGAGCAGCTTCACCTGGTCGATGTCGGGCAGGTTCAGCACCAGGGCATTGACGATGGAAAAGACACTCAGGGTTTCCGCCATGATTCCACCAGGGTGGCTGTCGCTCACGACACTGCTTAGATCCACAACTGCTGTGTTGCCCGGCGCCAGATAAAAGCCGGCAACGACCGTGCCCGCCGGCAATGTCGGAGACAGCGACGGGTCCCGCGGCCCTCTGGCCAGCGCCTCCACAATCTTTCTGCCAGCGGGTTGGATGGCAATTCCAGAGGGCAGGTCCAGAGGTTCCGCCTTTAGCATACGGCCGTCTTCGGTGCTGAAGTAAAGCAGCGCCTTACCGGTCGCCGTGCCAGGCGCCGCCACGGCGTCAGCCCATGCCGCCGCAGTCGCCAGCACTGCCATGGCATGGATCAGCAACCCTTTCCATAGCCGGTGCGACGCTCGATTTCTCAAAAAGCCGATCATGTCCGTGGGGACCCTCCGGGAGAAGTGTAAAGAACACTCTCTATGTCAGGCACTTCGGACTGTCAAGGCGGCAACGCCCTTCGTTGCACACCCGATCGCCCTATCACTGCGGTAGATTTGCGAACGGGGGGGAATGAGGCAGGGGGGGCGTTAACAGCAAGAGTCGGCATGCGCTACCTGTTGCCGTCCACGCGATAGAACGCGACCGGGAAACTGATGATTTCGTGATCATAGATGGGGTAGAGAATGCCGTTGAACTGCCGGGCTATTTTGATGCGGGTTTCAATGGCCTTATTAAATGGTCTTCTGCAATGAACCGAGGGTGGTGTCGACGGCGTCGACTGGCCAATCCCCGCCTTAGCGGCTGCGCCGGCCAGAGGTCGTCACCAAAGAAAACACCGTTTTCAGCGGCCTGAAAACGGTGTTTCGGTATCATTGTGGTGGAGCTGAGGGGGATCGAACCCCTGACCTCATGACTGCCAGTCATGCGCTCTCCCAGCTGAGCTACAGCCCCAGTGTGACTCCGGCAATTAACAGATCACTTTGGGGGTGTCAACGGGAAATCGTGTAGCGAATGCCTATCTGTAAAGGCTTTCCGACCACCGCAGCAAGGCCTTCTGCCGAAATGGTTGACAAACGGCAGGAAAAAAAATAGCTATCCCCGGTCGGCTGCATAACCATTTGATCATTCACACGATCGATGCTTTTGTCCACACGATCGGCCCCTTCCGGTTTGGGAAGTTGGTGCCGGTGGGCCGGTTGCAGTTCAATCACCAAAGGCGAGGAGCCTATTTATATGCTTGATTTTATGAGAAAAAATGCTGGTGCTTGGGCGGTTAAATTTATTCTCTTCGCCATTATCGTGGTATTCACTTTCTGGGGCGTGGGTAATTGGCAAGCCGACCGGATCAATCGCGTCGCGACCGTGAACGGTGAGCCGATTCCGGCCGAAGCGTATCGTTATGCCTATGGGAACCTTCTGGAAAGGTTGCGCCAGCAGTTTGGAAACAATCTCAACGAAGATCTGCTGAAGATGCTCAATGTCGAAGAACAAGCCTTGAATCAACTCATCGATCAGAAACTGCTCGTTAACGAGGCCGCTCGTCTGGGCATACGGGTGACCGATGAAGAGTTGGCGATGGCCATTCGGGAAGAGCCGGCGTTTCAGGTCGGGGGCGTCTTCGATCCTGATCGCTACCAGCGGGTGCTCGACGCCAATCGGCTCAACCCGGAAGGATTCGAGAGGGAACAGAGGAACAGTTTGCTCATCAACAAGTTGCAGCTGTTGGCCACCGGAGGCCATTCGGTGTCCGATCTGGAGGCCAGGGCCTGGTATGACTGGCAAAACAAGGAAGTCGCCATCGCCTATGCGGTCTTTACGCCTGATACCGTTAAAGCTGTTACGGTGTCCGATGAAGCGGTTGCAGCGCACTACAAGTCCCATATCGGCGACTACCAGACCCAACCCATGGTGACAGCGGCCTATCTGCGCTTTGGCTTTGACGACTTCCAGGCACAAGTAACCGTCACCGATGAAGATGTCAGCGAGTACTACCGTGGCCATCTGAGCGATTT
This sequence comes from uncultured Desulfobacterales bacterium, assembly GCA_964446485.1. Classification (GTDB taxonomy): domain Bacteria; phylum Desulfobacterota; class Desulfobacteria; order Desulfobacterales; family JBDRRP01; genus JBDRRP01. Next base: position 5,867 of record CAYUOU010000028.1, read on the forward strand.
TGAGAAAGCCAAAACCGTCCAGGCCCGCCACGTTCTGTTGAAGCTCGAAGCGGATGCGGACGCCAAGACGGTTGAAACAGCCCGTCGGCGGGCCGACGATATTGCGCTGAGGGCGAAAGCGGGTGAAGATTTTGCACAACTTGCCAAACAATACTCCGAAGGACCGACCAGAGCGCGCGGCGGTGATTTGGGCACCTTCAAAAGGGAAGACATGGTAAAGCCTTTTGCCGATGCGGCGTTTTCCATGTCTCCTGGTGAAACCAGCGAGCCGGTGCGCACCCAATTTGGTTTTCACGTCATCAAGGTCGAAGCGGTGAATCCGGCTGAGATCGTTTCCGAAAAAATGGCGGCCGACCGCATCAAGGGAATTCTCACGCGGGATCAATCCCGTCAGTTGGCCAATGCCCAAGCCCAAAAAGCGTATGATATCTCGTATGAAGGCGATGGTCTTCAGGCCGTGGCGACGGCCATGGGCGTCGACATGATGACGACGGGGCCTTTTGATCGCCAGGGCCAGGGCAGCAATGTCTCGAGCGCTCAAGCGTTTGCCGCCGCCGCCTTTGCACTCGATGTGGAGGATATCAGTGAGGTCGTCGAAACCGACACCGCCAGTTATCTGATTCAAGTCCTGGAGAAGATCCCGCCGCAGGATCGCCCGATGGCAGAGGTCAAGCAGCAGGTCACCAACGACCTGTCGGCATCGTTGCGTAAAGAGAATGCCAAGGCGGCTGCCGAGGCATTTCTGTCGGCAGTGAAGTCGGGTGCGGCATGGGATACCGCTGCTGCTGAAGCCGGGGTGGCAGTCAAAGAGACCGTTTTCTTTAAACGCAATGCTGCCATCCCGGATATCGGATTCAATCAAGCGGTCTCCGCAGCGGCCTTCTCATTGAGTGATGATAACGCCCTTCATGAGGGTACGCTGGAAGCCGCCGGCGGTTACCTTGTCATTCGGTTCAAGGCAGAACACCTTCCGGATCAAGCGCAGTTCGAGAAAGAGAAAAAGGCCGTCGTCAGCGGGTTGCTTCAGCAGCGGCGATCTGCTGCGTTTCAAGAATTGCTGAGACAGCTTAAAGACACCGCAGAAATTGAAATCTCCGAGGGCTTCAACCAGCGATCCTGACCCTGATCGGATGGTCAGGCATCGGGCAGGCCTCTTGATGCATCGGATTCACCCATAACTTTTCATTGAGAGCCCCCCCGGAGTTGCCTGTCGCCCGGGTGAGGGTTCCAGAGGCAACGTCTACGGCCATGGCTGATAAAAGGACCCCCAGGAAGAACGAACCCGTGACGCATGTCATCAAGCGCTGCCCCTACTGTCAGGCCTACCTGAAACCCAATGTGACAAGGTGCGACAGCTGCAAGCGTCGCGTCGGTCCACCCGATCGCCACGGTACGGCGAAGAAACCCATCGACTGGCGAGCCTACCTGAGTGCCATCGTCGCCGTGGGCGTCTTCTGCGCTGCCTTCTACTGGTTCTTCCTGAACTAGCACGTCCCAGGCCGCCCTTCGCATTGATCTATGACACCGTTACCACGTGGCGCCGTCGCCCGCATGCCGACGCCGGAACGGCAATCCTTTATCACTTATCGGACTTTTTACGGAATCGTCAATGTTTGTGGTCCGGAAGCTTCAGGCAGCCCCCACGAAGATGAAATGCCCTCCGTGTGAGCGTGTGCTTGCATTAAAAAATGGCTTCAATCTGCGGAACAAGAGATAATTTCTCTGACGCGATGTGCGATATTTATCCGTCTTAATTGAAGAAATCGTTTGACAATCATTTCCGTCTATATATATTACGCTACTATCTCGCAGCGTGTTTTCCTGCCGCCACCTCAAAGTAAGGAGGAATCCTGCAATGAAGAAATTGAAGGAACAGCTCAAAGCCATCGCAAAAAGCCTGACCGGACTGGCCCGGCAAGTTGATCGCGCGACCAAAGAAATTGTCAAATTGGAGTCGTCTCAAGTTAGGAAAGTAAAGGCCGCTGTTAAGAAAAGGGCGCCTCGAAAAGCAGCGGGTAAGGTGGCAAAAAAGGCCGCAAAACGGCCCGCAGCAAGGAAAGCCGCTCCGAAAAAGGCTGCTGCCAAAAAAGTCGCTCCGAAAAAGGCTGCCGCTAAAAGAGCTGTCGCCAAAAAAGCGGCGCCGCGAAAGGCGGCTCCGAAGAAGGCTGCCGCTGGTGCTGGCACTGTTCTGGACGCAGTACTTAAAGTCGTTGCCGGCAGCAGCGACGGCGCGACCATTGCCGAGCTGAAGTCCAAGACCGATCTCGAGTCCCGGCAGTTGAGCAACGCCCTGTACAAACTGACCAAGCGCGGTAAGATCAAAGCGAAATCCCGGGGGCTTTACATTACGGTATAATATCGGGCATCTCCCTGAATCGAAAACGGTTTTTGTCAAAGACGCTCCCGAAGCCGGCTCAGGCGGCGGGCGCGTCTTTGTTTTTTTGCCCGCTTCCATTTTCGCTTCTATCCCCGTGGCACCATCCTCCTCGGCCGTTGCCAACGAAGCTTCATGCGTTATCCTTTATTGCACGATGCAGATTCTCGAAACTGCTGGGTTTGTGTCTGCATTTTCAACCCCTGCCGCAAGAACGTGGAGATGCCATGAAGTGTGCTGCGCTCTCGATCAGAAGACACCACTGTGCCGTATCGCGACGATCCAGCCTATCGCGCTGGATCGCCGCCACCGGTATGCTGTTATTTCTCACTGCCATGCCGGCGCACGCCCTCGAAAACAGATTGCCCCAATGGCCTCATTCCAACAGCGATTTGGTGCCATCTCCAGAACTTCATTTCGGGATGCTCCCCAGCGGTCTCCGGTACGTCCTGAAACGCAACACGCTCCCGGAAGGCCGTGTCAGCATGCATCTCAACGTTCAGGTCGGGTCGCTCCATGAGGCGGAGCATGAACGGGGGCTGGCCCATTTTTTGGAGCATCTCTCATTCAACGGCTCCACCCACTTCCCGCCCGGCGAACTGGTGAAGTACTTCCAGCGCATCGGCATGGAGTTCGGCCCAGATGCCAATGCGCATACCGGATTCGACGAGACCGTCTACGACATCCTGCTGGCATCGAACCAAACAGCGGATATCAGGGAAGGGCTTACGGTACTCAGCGACTACGCTCAAGGGGCACTGCTGCTGCCGGCGGAGATCGAACGCGAGCGGCGGGTGGTGCTGGCCGAAAAGCGAAGCCGCGATTCGGCATCCTATCGCACCTTTGTGGATTCCCTTGCTTTTGAATTTCCCGGCGCACGACTTCCCCGGCGACTGCCCATCGGTGACATCGAAGCGATCCGCAGCATGGATCGTGATACCATCAAAGCCTTTTACGATGCCTGGTACCGTCCGGAATTGATGATGGTGATCGTGGTTGGCGACATTTCCATTCCGGATACGGAGCGCTTGGTGATTGATGCGTTCGGAACGATGACACCGCGAGCCCCTCCACGGCCTGCACCGGGCGTCGGTGCGTTCCACCATGACGGCACACACGGTTTTTATCATCATGAAACTGAGGCCGGAGAGACGACGGTGCGACTGGAAGTGATGTCTTCCATCGACGCAGAGTTGGACAGTCGTGCATCCCGCCGGCGCCGCTTCGTGGCTGACGTGGCCAACCGCATCGTTCAAGACCGACTGAATGCCGAACTTGGAAAGTTGTCCACACCATTCACCTCGGCAGATATCTCTTCCGGCGTTTTCCTGAAGGAAGTCGCCTATGCGGAAATCACCGCCGAATGCGATCCGGAACAATGGTCCCAAACCCTGGGTGCCATGGAACAGGCGCTTCGCCAGGCGCTCGAATATGGCTTTGCCCCACATGAGCTATACCGTGTTAAGAAGGATATCCAGGCCGACCTTGACCAGGCGGAGAAGCAGATGCCGACGAGATTCAGCCAGAAAATCGCCAGGAGCATCATTAGCGCCGCCAATCGGCACCAGGTGTTTTTGTCTCCCCGACAGGAGAAGGCCCTCTACGGCGCCATTCTCGAAACACTGACTTTAGAGGAAGTGTCGACGGCCTTCCGCAAGACATGGCGCCATGGTCACCGTTTGATCCTGGTCACCGGGAATGCAGACCTGTCGCACGGCGATAGAAGCCCGGAGGAGATATTGCTTGCCGCCTACCGGGCCGCATCGGCCGAACCGGTCCAACGCCCAGAAATGAAAACCATTCTGGAATTTCCGTATCGACCTTCACCCAAAAAGCTTGGCGAAATCGGCGAGAAAGTTGATGTCGCTGATCTCGGCATCACTCAACTGAAGCTGGCAAATGGCGTTCAGGTGTTCATCAAACCCACCGATTTCAAGGCGGACGAACTGCAGGTGCGCATATCTTTCGGGCCCGGCCGGGCCGGCGTGCCGCCGGATTTGCCAGGGGTCGGCGTGTTTGCCGAAGACCTCCTTAACGAGAGCGGCGTAGGGCCACTGACAAAAGAAGATCTTGATACGGCTTTGGCCGGAAAGAACGTTTCAGCTGTCTTCTCGGTCAAAGAAGACCGGTTCGCATTTGCCGGGCAATCCGGAAAAAAAGACTCGGAGTTGCTGTTCCAACTCCTTGCCGCCCGCCTGGGCGATCCTGTCCTCAGACCGTCGGCGGCGCGGTTGGTCAAAGCCCGATACGCTCAGTCCTATAAATCGGCAGCGGTCACCTTCAGGGGAGCCATGCGCGTGTGGGGACAACGGCAGTTGGCTGGAGGGGACCTGCGGTTCGGGTGGGTCCCCGACGAATACTACGCCGCGCGTACCATTGTGGAGGTGGATCGCTGGTTGATGCCGTATTTCCGCAAGGCCCCCCTTGAAATCGTCATCGTTGGTGACATCGATCCAGGGGAGGCCGAGCGGCTGGCCAGAAAGTATTTTGGTTCGCTTGAACCCAGGCAGCTACTATCGGACGATACCCACCCGGTCGCTTTTCCCACTGGGCGGCGCTTCGAAACACCCGTGGACACGCGCATCGATAACAGTCTGCTCGTTGTTGCACTGCCCAGCACTGATATGTGGGGCATTTCGCTGACGCGGCGGCTCTCCGTACTGGCGGAGGTCATCACTGAAAAACTGCGCGTGGAGGTGCGAGAGGCGCTCGGGGCCACCTATTCACCGTTCGCGGTCAACCGGAGCAGCAAAGCTTTCAAAGGATATGGCACCTTGACGGTTTTTGCCGAAGTGGCTCCCAATGACGCCGACCGGATTGAAAACGCGATTCGCACCCTTCTCGAAACCTTGGCCAAAGACGGCATCGATGAAGACCTGCTGCGGCGCGTTTTGGAACCCACCCTAACCAGCATCCGTGACACGAAACAGCAAAACCGATACTGGGCCGATACCGTTCTCTCCGGGGCCAGCCGGCATCCTGAGCAGATCGACTGGTCTAGAACCATCGCCGAAGACTACGCAGCCATCAGTGTCCTGGAAATCAATGCCCTGGCCCGGCGCTACTTGTCTTTGCCCCGTGCCGCCACGTTGTTTTTCTATCCTGGAGCGCTGTCGAGGCGGTAATTCACTCTGAACGAGATTCACCCATTTTCAATGGCCGGTGGCCGCGGCGCGTCACGACGCGGGATTCGTCGCGACGGGAAGAAAGCGCATCCGGTTGGGCGGCGCGCTTGAAAAAAGGCCCCGTGGCGATACAAAATGACCTCGTGGCGACGCTCCCGCGTCGCCACATCGGCTTTATAGCTATTCACAGAGCGTCGCCGTCGACGGGGGGGCGCGTGGTTGCCCCCCCGGGTTGGATCTGGTATGGAGCGCCATCTTTTGCCCCGGTGTGGGCGCGCCTGAAAACGTGTCACCAAAGAAAGACATACCGACAGTGAACGGTCTATGGAAATTTTTCGCCTCTGTCAGACTGACGGTCATTTTGCTGCTGTCCTTGGCCGTCACCTCCATTTTCGGAACTCTCATCCCCCAGAACGAGAACCCCCAGGCCTATATCCAGGCTTACGGCGAGCCGGTTTACCGGCTCCTGGCCGTACTGGACTTTTTCGATCTCTACCATGCCTGGTGGTATCAGTTGCTGCTGATGCTGCTCACCGCAAACATTGCGGTGTGCTCCATCGACCGGTTCCCCAAGGCCTGGAAACTGGCCCGGCGTCCGGTGGGGCGCATCCAAGAGGAGCGGTTCCGCCGGAAAGACGCCAGCCAGGTGATCGCGGTGCCGACGGATGCGGTGCAGCTCAGGCAGCGCAGCGAGGCATTGCTCCAACAAATCGGGGCCGTCACTGTAGAAGCGCGTCCGGCGGGGGTGGTTTTGTTTGCCGAAAAATGGCGCTGGACCCGTTTGGGGGTCTACGCGGTGCACCTGAGCGTTGTCCTTTTACTCATGGGCGGTATCATCGGTTCCTTGTTTGGTTTCGAGGGGTTTGTAAACATCCCCGAAGGCGAGTCTCGGACTATCATCCGACTTCGCAGTGACGCCAGCCAAACGGTTGAGCTGGGTTTTGCCATTCGATGTGATGACTTTGACGTGAGTTTCTACGATACCGGTCAACCCAAGGAATTTCGCTCGGATTTGACACTGCTGGAAGACGACCGTCCGATCCATCAAAAACGCATTGTGGTCAACGACCCGCTTCGCTACAAGGGGATCAACATTTTCCAATCGAGTTACGGTCAGCTGCCCGGCGACACCCCGGTACTTGGGTTTACCAGTAAAGAGACCGGCATGACGTACCGCGAAACGGTGCGGGTGGGGCAGGAAGTGCCGCTGCCCGAAGGACAGGGAACGTTTCGGCTCATTGGTTTCGAGGCGGAAGGTGTTTTCAGGGGGCACCCCGTCGGGGCCGCCTTTACCGGGGAAATCACCGCACCCGACGGGGCGTTGGTAAGCGTTCTCCTGCCGGTGAGATTTCCCAGTTTCGACCGGATGCGGCAGGGCGCTCTGACGGTTTCGATCATCAATCAAGGCGAGCGATACTACACCGGGTTGCAGGTCACCCGAGATCCGGGGGTGTGGGTGGTTTACGCCGGCTTTATCATGATGATCTTAGGGTGTGTGGTGACCTTTTTCATGTCCCACCAGCAGATCTGCATCGCCATTACCGACACTGGAAACGGCAGCGAAGTCATGGTGGGCGGCATTGCCAATAAAAATCCCTTAAGCATTTATCGTCGAGTTGAGGGAATCGTCCAGCAACTCAAGGAACCCCCGACGCAGGCGCCGGAGTGATGTGTTGCCGGTAGGCAATAGCGGCGGGGAATGGATCAGCGATTGGGGCTAGTGACCATGAATAACTCATTAATTCTGTCGATCGTCACCTTTGTATACGCGGCCGCCGCCTTTTTCTATATCGCCATGTGGGTGTTCAAGAAACCTGTCCTTGGTAGAATCGCCACGTGGACCGGCGCGGCGGCAGTTACCGGTAACACCGCCGGTCTGCTGTTGCGATGGGTCGAGTCCTATCAGATGGGCATCGGCCATGCGCCGCTTTCCAACCTCTATGAGTCGTTGACCTTTTTTGCCCTGACCATCGCCCTTATTTACCTTGTGGTGGAACGCCGTTTGCGCACCCGCATCATGGGGGCCTTCGTCATGCCCCTGGCGTTTCTTGCCATGGCCTACGCGTCATTGTCTCCGGATATCAGCGACCGGATCCAGCCCCTGATCCCCGCTTTGAAAAGCAACTGGCTCATCGCTCACGTCATGACCTGTTTTGTTGGGTATGCCGCCTTTGCCATCGCTTTCGGCATCAGCTGGATGTATCTTGCCAAACTGAAATATAAAGATAATGATGCCGGTTTGATCGGTCGTCTGCCGGTATCGTGGCTGCTGGACGAACTCAACTACCAACTCGTGATTTTCGGGTTTCTCTTTCTCACCGCCGGCATCATCACCGGAGCGGTCTGGGCCAACTCGGCCTGGGGGCGTTACTGGGGATGGGACCCCAAGGAAACCTGGTCGCTGATCACCTGGCTTGTCTACGCCAGCCTGCTGCACGCCAAGCTCATGCGCGGGTGGAGCGGGCGACGCATCGCCTATATTTCCATCATCGGATTCATGGCGGTTTTGTTCACCTATTTTGGTGTCAATCTCCTTCCCGGACTGCACAGTTACGGCTCCGTCGCCAAGTGATTTCCCCCTTGACAAAAAGGGGGCCTCACGGTAATGATCCGCAAATTATTTTCCCGTCAAGCGGCGTGTCTCTTGGCTTTGAGAGGATTAGGGGGCAGTAACCTCTCGAGGACCGGTGTTCCCGGGGAGACGCCTTCTTCTTTTCCACTCACACCGTGAGCGGAGAGGTATTCAATTCGGAACGCAATAACCGAAACCACCATTTTAACACCGTGACGGAGTGTCCATGAGTACCGTAGACGAAAAAGCGCATGCCGAGCCTGCGGATGCCGCCGACGACGCCGGTGGCCCCATCCTCCTTTTCTTCATCGTTGGGCTTGCCCTCAGTATAGTTCTGGGATGGGTCATCTTTCCCAAACTGCTGTACTCCCAAAAGTCGCAACCCATCGATTTCAACCACAAACTCCATGTGGAAGAGGTGGGCGGCAGTTGTGACAGCTGCCATTATTTCCGGGAGGACGGCACCTTTTCCGGCATTCCCAAGCTGAGTAACTGCCTCGAATGTCACGAGGAAATCATAGGTGAGACAGAGGAAGAGGAAAAGTTTTACAACGACTACGTCGCCAAAGGCCGAGAGGTCCCCTGGCTGGTCTATTCACGCCAACCCGACTGCGTGTTCTTTTCCCACGTGGCCCATGTCCAGATGGGTAAAATGGACTGTGTGTCCTGTCATGGCCATATCGGTGAATCCGAGAACTCCCGTATCTATGAAGAGAACCGAATCACCGGGTACAGCCGCGATATTTGGGGCAGCAACATCGCCGGCATCGCCAAGGATCCCTGGGATCGCATGAAGATGGACGACTGCTCCAACTGCCATGTGGAGAACAACGTCAAGCAGAACAGCGTGCAGACCCACAAGGGCGGCTGTTTCGTGTGTCACAAGTAGCCTGCCGATGCACATCCACTGAGCGAACGGATCGGCCCATTGCCGACATTTATAAGCGGTTAACGTAAGGGGTATGTCAATGAAAGTAGACAGAAGAAGCTTCTTGTCATTTGTGGTTGGCGGCGCGGCGGGAACCGCCCTTTCCCCCCTGCCCTGGAAGCTGACGGACGACAGCTCCATTTGGTCTCAGAACTGGCCCTGGACGCCGGTGCCCCAGGACGGGGAATATACCTATGCCAACACGGTGTGCACCCTCTGCCCCGGTGGCTGCGGCATCTCGGTGAGAAAAGTCGATGATCGCGCTGTCAAGATCGATGGCATGGCGGGTCACCCGGTGAACGATGGCGGTATTTGCATCCTTGGCGTCTCCGGTTTGCAGTTGCTTTACGGTCCCACCCGGGTCACTTCCCCCATGAAGCGCGTCGGCAATCGCGGCGCCGGTGAGTGGCAGGCCATTTCCTGGGATGAAGCCATCCGGATGCTGGCCGACAAGCTGACGGACATCCGAGACGCCGGCAACCCACAGCGCGTGGCCTGCCTGACCAACACCGACCGGGGTACCACCGCCCGGTTGCTGGATCGGTTTCTCCAAGCTTACGGTTCGCCCAATTTCTTCCGCATGCCCAGCCTGGACGACAGCCTCGAGGTGGCGTTTTATCGCGCCCAGGGCTCTGTCGCCACTGCAGGCTTCGATGTCGAAAACGCCGATTTCATCCTCAGCTTCGGCGCCGGGATCATCGAAGGGTGGGGCTCGCCGGTGCGGATGTTCCGGGCCAAGAGCCAGTGGAAGGATGCCGGTGCGCGGGTGGTGCAGGTCGACTCCAGGCTATCCATTTCTGCCTCAAAATCAGACAGTTGGGTCGCCATCAACCCCGGTACCGAGATGACCTTGGCGCTTGGACTGGCCCACGTAATTTTCAAGGAAGAACTCTACCGCTTTGACCCGTTTCGCTTCGAAGACGTCAGTCTCAACGCCTTTCAACGAACTGTAATGGCCAATTACAGCCCTGAAAAGGTCGCCGCCGAAACCGGAATAGACCCTTCCACCGTCATTTCCCTGGCCCGCGCCTTCGCCCGCGCCAAACGCCCGTTGGCCCTTTGCGGCCGGGGGCAGGGTAGAACGCCCATTGCCGTGGACGAGGCCATGGCGGTACTGGCCCTCAATGCGCTGGTGGGAGGCCTCGGTAACGAAGGCGGCATGGTGGCCGTGCCGGATATGGATTATATCCAGTGGCCGGAACTGGAAATGGATGCCGTGGCTTCCGCCGGCCAGCAGGCAGGTCGGGTCGACGGGGCCGACACCGACGCCCGGTGCATTGCCCACCGTATGTCCAAGGGCTCCTACGCCCTGGAAGTGCTGATGGTGGCCGGCGCCAACCCCCTGTTTTCACTGCCGGACACAGCGGGCACCAAAGCAGCGCTGGCCAAGATCCCCTTTATCGTGAGCTTTTCCACTTACATGGACGAAACGGCGGCATTTGCCGACCTGCTATTGCCCAACCATCATTATCTCGAGCGCTACGAAGACGTCCCCACGCCGGTGGGACTGCCGCGCCAAATGCTCTCGCTGGCCAAACCGGTGGTGACCCCTTTGTACAACACCCGACACACCGGTGACGTGGTGATCGGTCTGGCCGCCGCCATGGGGGCGCCGGTGGCAGATGCCTTCCCGTGGGATGACTATGAAGCCTGCCTCGCCGAGACATTGGGTGACACCTTCGATACGCTGTTGGAAGCGGTCTACCAGGCGTCGGAAGGCTTTCCCGAAACGACCATCGACACCGACACGGGCCAGTTCCGACTGCCTTCCGGTTCTTTTGCGGCCGTGGCGGCCCCCGGCGATCCCGGCCAGTTCCCCTTGGTTCTGGTGCCCTATGATTCCATGCGGCTGGCCAGTGGTTACATCGGCGACCCGCCGTTCATGGTCAAGTCCCTCGAAGACATCGTGCTCAAAGGCAACGACGTGTTTGTGGAACTCAATCCGCAGACCGCCGGCAAATTGGGTTTCAAAGAAGGTGCCCGCGCCACGCTGACCACCCCCGTTGGCAAAGCGGCCGTACGCGTCCACCTGACGGAAGGCATCATGCCCGGCGTTGTAGCTATGCCGCGCGGCCTTGGCCACACTGCATTTGACGACTACCTGGCCGGCAAAGGCCAGAACATCAACGATCTAATCGGCCCGGTCGAGGATCCGTCTTCCGGCCTCGATGCTGCCTGGGGTATTCGCGCGCAGCTCAGCTAAGCCTAAATTCGACGAGGGGTTTCGATGAAAAAAGGACACACAAACGCCAAAAAATACGGGATGGTCATCGATCTGGACAAATGCACCGGTTGTGGCGCCTGCATGGCGGCCTGCATGGCGGAGAATAACGTATCGTTCAGAAAAGATGAGACGGACAAGCTGCTCAGCATCACCTGGATGAAAATCTACCGCATCGACAACGGCAAGCACTTCCCGGATGCCGACTATATTTTTCTGCCGCGCCCCTGCATGCATTGCGAAGGCGACCACGGGCATTCTCCCTGTGTCTCCGTGTGCCCGGCCACGGCCACCGATTACAGCGCCGAAACCGGCCACGTGAGCCAGATCTACACCCGTTGCTTTGGATGTCGTTACTGCATGGGGGCCTGCCCCTACCATGCCCGGTACTTCAACTGGTGGGACCCGATCTGGCCGGAAGGAATGGAACGCTATCTTAGCCCTAACGTGTCGCCCCGAATGCGTGGCATCGTGGAAAAATGCAGCTTCTGCTTTCACCGGTATCAGCTGGCATTTGAAAAGGCGTATTTAGAAGACCGTCGTGAGATCGAAGAGGGCGAGTATCAGACCGCCTGCACCCAGGCCTGCCCGGCCGGCGCCATTACCTTCGGCGATCTCAACAATCCCGCACACGCCGTGCACCAGATCGCCCAGCCGGACAACGCCCATGGCGGCCGACCCCGAAATCCCAAGGCTTTCCGGTTGTTGGAAGAACTGGGGACCAATCCCAAAGTATATTATCTGTCAAGCCGAGACTGGGTCCAGAAGATGGGCGCTCATTACTTCGGCAGGAAAGGCGGCGCTGCCGGCGGTGGCCACTAACAAGGCACCGGCTCATGGTGATGCTGACAACCGCAACCGCACAGAATTAGGAGCACAGCACTTATGGATTCTGCATTAATTCCCAAGGGAGTCAAACGATGCCCCACCTGGCAGTTCGCGCTGTGGATCGGCGTCGTGGGGGCCGTTCTGCTGTGGGGTGTCTATGCCATGCTGCTCTGCTGGTTCAAAGGCCTCAACCAGACCAATATGAACGATTACTACGGCTTTGCCCTGTGGATCTGGGCCGACCTGGCCGTCATCGCCCTGGGGGGCGGCGCGTTTTTCACCGGGCTGCTCAAATACATCATCGGTAAGGACGAATTGAAGCACATCATCAATTTTGCCGTTCTCATCGGCTTCATCTGCTACAGTTCCGCATTGCTCATCCTGGCCATCGACATCGGCCAGCCGCTCAGGGGGTGGTTTATCTTCTGGCATGCCAATGTGCATTCCATGCTCACCGAAGTGGCCTTCTGCCTAAGCTGCTATTTCGGTGTGTTGACCATCGAGTACATCCCGCTGATTCTGGAGAACCGTCAAATTGACAAGGTGCCCTTTTTTCATAATCTTAGCCACAACATGCACGAGATCATGGCCGTTTTTGCCGCCACCGGCGCGTTCTTGAGCTTCTTTCACCAGGGATCCCTCGGCGGTGTGGCCGGCGTTCTGTTTGGGAGACCGTTTGCCTGGCGTGAACACGCGTTTATCTGGCCCACCACCTTTTTCCTCTTTACCTGGTCGGCGGCGGCTTACGGGCCCTGTTTTACCATGGCGCTGGTTAAACTCACCGAAAAGATCACCAAGAAAAAACTCGTGAAGGACATCGCTATTCATCTGTTGGCCAAGATTTCGGGCTGGATGATTCTCACATACAGTGTCGCCAAGGCAGCGGACACCGTGTACTGGATGGCCCAGACCAACGTGATGGATTTCTATTCCAACAATCCGCTCTACACGATACCCGTCCTGATATTGGAGGTGGTCATCTGCGGATTTATCCCCGGGCTCATGCTGATCACCGGAAAAGTCAGGGCGACCGATAAGCTGCTGGTGACGGCGGCGGTACTCGGGATCATCGGCGTCAGTCTCAACCGATGGGTCATGGTGCTCCAGGTCATGGCCGTGCCCATCATGCCTTTTGACCAGTGGGCCCTGTATTTCCCGAGCTGGCAGGAGATCGCCACCACCATTCTGCCCGTGGCCTATGGCATCATCCTGGTGTCACTGTCTTACCGGTACCTGCCGGTATTCCCGGATGAAGCCGAATTGAACCCCATCGAAACCGGACCGGCCGTCATGGCGGAAGCCGCGGATGAAACGGGCGAAGACGGTCCCGCCGAGGCGGACCTGCAACCGGCCGAGGCCTAACCGGCGTTAAGGAGGAATCAGCATGTTTCCCTTTAGTTTTGAATGGATCTGGGACATGTCGCATATCGTGTTCATGGGCGGGCTCTGGTATGCCCTCTCCATCTTAGGCATGGGGATGACGTATTGCATTCTCAAGGCCGTATGGGATACCATCCACGGGCATGGCGGCGATCACCACTAGCCCGCGCCCTGCTCACTGATGACCCACGGCGCCGCCCCGTCAACGGGCGGCGCCGTTTTTGGGTTATGGGAACACAAGTCCATATGGATCGCATCGTCATTGACGGAGGGCGGCCGCTGAACGGCACGGCCGTTGTTAGCGGCTCGAAAAACGCCGCGCTTCCCATCCTGGTGTCCGCGCTGTTGGTGGACGGCGAGATGACCTATGTCAACGTGCCGCGTCTGCGGGACATCCAAAGCACTTGTGACCTCCTGACCCATCTTGGGTGCCGGGTGTCAAGGGCCGGTAATCTTTTGCACGTGGACGCCACGGGTCTGCACTGCCACGAAGCGCCCTATGATCTAGTCAGAAAGATGCGGGCCTCCATCCTGGTTCTCGGCCCGCTGCTGGCGAGACTGAAACGGGCACGGGTGTCCCTGCCCGGAGGCTGCGCCATCGGTGCCCGGCCCATCAATCTTCACCTCGAGGGGATGAAGCGATTGGGGGCTGCCATTACCTTGGCGCATGGGTACGTGGAGGCCTCGGCCGAACGACTCTCCGGCGGCGAATTTTATTTCGACGTGGCCACGGTGGGCGGCACCGAGAATCTCATGATGGCCGCGGTGCTGGCTGAGGGAACGACGATACTGAAAAACGCGGCGCGTGAACCCGAAATCACCGCTCTGGCCGACGCTTTGAACCAGATGGGCGCCGTCATTCACGGTGCCGGCACTTCAACCGTCACCATTCATGGCGTCAACCATCTCGAACCGGCTGAGATTCGGATCATTCCCGACCGTATCGAATGCGGCACGCTGATGGTGGCCGCCGCCCTCACCGGTGGGGATGTCTCCCTGGTGAACTGCGCTCCCGTCCATCTGGACGCCGTTACTGAAAAACTCAGATCCATGGGCGTCGAGGTAACGACAGGGGCGGAAGCGATCCGGGTGAAAGCCGCCGGCAGAGCGCAGCCGGCCGACATCCGCACCCAGCCGTTTCCAGGATTTCCCACTGACATGCAGGCGCAATTCATGGTGTTGGCCGCCCTGGCCGACGGGCAGAGTATTATCACGGAAACCATATTCGAGAACCGGTTTATTCATGTCAGCGAATTGCGCCGCATGGGCGCCGATATCACCGTTACCGGCAATACCGCCATGGTTCGGGGCGTATCGCGTCTGTCCGGTGCCCCGGTGATGGCCTCCGATTTACGTGCCAGTGCCTCTCTGATTCTTGCCGGGCTGGTGGCAGAAGGCATCACCGTGGTGAATCGGGTCTACCATCTTGACCGCGGATATGAGAAACTTGAGGAGAAGTTGTTAAAATTGGGGGCTGCCATTCGTAGAGAAAAGGCATGACCGCCAACTGACGTATTGGCCGCGCAGAACGCTCCGGGTCGGGCCGCTGCTTTCCCGCAGTGCCGATACCCTCCCCCCCCCCGAACCGGTTCCTGACAGACGGCGGACGCCCTCCCAGGGTGAGTCCCCGCCGCCCCTGGCCCCATTGCTTCGTCTCTGACCCGAGCGTCGACAATTCCGTGTTCAACCGACCCATGATAGCCATCTGTCTGACGCTGATGGCAGGGATCGCGGTGGGGGCCCATTGGGTGGTGGCACCGCCACTGCCAGGCGTGTTGTCGGCGGCGATTGCCACGGCGTGTCTGGCAGCGGGCATTGCCCGGGATCGAAAGGTCGCCGCCGGTGCCGTTCTGATCTCGGTCTGGTCCGTCGGGCTGGTGTCGATTCAGCCATGGGTCAACCCGATGGTGGGGCCGGATCACATCCTTCATCAGATGGACACCGCACCGCAGACCTTTGCAGGCACGGTGGCGGTTCAACCCCGGTACAAATTCCGGCGTGTCAGCATGATTGTTTCCGTCGCCGATCGTCAAGCAGGAGATCGGTGGCTTCCCACCACCGGCCGTATTCGGGTCACCGTGGGTGGGCCCCCCGTCCCGTCTGTCAATGCCGGGGACCGCGTGAAATTCACTGCCGCGGTAGCGCCCATCGGCGGATATCGCAACCCCGGGGGCTTTGATTTCGCGCGGTTCATGTCCTATCGTCGGGTGTGGGCGCGTGCTTGGGTGCCGGAGCGCCAATTTGAGGTGGTCACTGCCATGCCGTCCGACGGCGCCGCGTGGTGGCGCCCGGCGCGCTGGCGTTCCGGTGTGGATCAGTGGCTGAGCCAGCACGTGATCGGTGATGCACGGGCAGTGCTGCAATCCCTGATCATTGGGGATCGCCGTAATATTCACCCCGACCTCAGGAAGATGTTCAACCGCCTGGGTATCGGCCATCTGCTGGCAATTTCGGGGCTTCACATGGGGATTATCGCCCTGGTGAGCTACCGTGCCGCTCGATGGCTGGGTGTGCGGCTGCCGTTTTTGATTTGGCGGGGGTGGGTGGACGCCGCGGCGGCGGCGATCACCCTTTTGCCCCTATCGCTCTATGGGCTGCTGGCAGGGATGAGCCCGTCCACACAGCGGGCGCTGGTCATGGTCGGTGTTGTCACCCTCGGGGTGGTGGCAGGGCGTCGCCATGATCCCTACAGTGCATTGGCGGCTGCGGCCGTGGTCATCCTGGCTGGACATCCCCCGGCTCTGTTTGACGTGTCCTTCCAGTTTTCTTTCATGGCGGTGGCGGGCATAATTGTCGGCATGCCCCGATTGCAGGGGATGCCGGCACCCTCGAACGTGATGCCGGAGGCCCCTCCGACTGCGCGATGGCGGCGATGGCTGAAGAACAGCCTCTGGGTCTCCCTTCTGGCCACTGTGGCCACCGCACCGTTGGCCATGACCTACTTTCAGCAGGTGTCGCTGGTGGGGTGTCTCGCCAACCTGGTGTTTGTTCCGATTTTCGGATTTCTCGTGATCCCGCTGGCTTTGGCGGGGACGCTCATGCTGGTGCTGTGTCCGCCCCTCGGCGCCGGATTGATTCACGCGGCGGCAGCGATCGTGAACCTGGGGCTGTGGCTGGGGCGGGCCCTCGCCGCAGTGCCTTACATCTCCGTGAACACCTTTATTCCCACCATGGTGGAGCTGGTGTTTTTCTATGGATGGGGCGGATGGCTGCTGTTCAGGTTCATCAGCCACCGCCCGGCGGTTCAGGGTGCCGCGAACGGGACGCGCGCCAGGAGGGCGTACGGCGGAAGGGCCGTGTCTGTGGCGGTGCTGGTCACCCTGGTGCTGGTGGGCAGCGACGCGATTTATTGGATGCACCGGCGGTTTTGGCACCGGGACCTGCGGATCACCTTTTTGGATGTGGGGCAGGGCAGCGCCGCCCTGGTGGCCTTTCCCGGCGGACAGGTGATGCTGGTGGATGGTGGCGGAAGCGCTATGCCGGATGCCTTCGATGTGGGCGCCGGGGTGATTGCACCGTTTCTCCGGCGGGAGCGTATTTTCACTATCAACACCATGGTCTTGACCCATGCCAACAGCGATCACCTCAATGGATTGCTTCATCTTGCCGAGACTTTCCGGGTTAACCGGTGCTGGACCAACGGTGCCCCGGCCGAAACGACCGGCTACCGGCGGTTTAGAGCGATTCTCGATCGACGCGGCATACCCCACCCGGATTATTCGGCCGTCTATGGACGGCACCGCATAGGTGCCGCCGAGGTCAGGGTGCTCTATCCGCCGAAAGGAATTCAGGCCACGGCTTCCGGGCGCAACCTCAATGACGACTCGTTGGTGATGAAGATCTCTTTCCATGGGTGCGCGGTGCTCCTGACCGGAGATATTACCGCGCCGGCGGAAGCGGCGCTGATGTCGCTCCACGGCCCGTCCATCGACGTCGACGTGCTGCAGGCACCCCATCACGGCAGTAGGACATCGAGTTCCCAGCACTTCATTGATGCCGTTTCTCCGGAGGCAGTGGTGATCCCGGCGGGATGGCGGAACCGGTTTGGATTTCCCCATCCTGAGGTTCTGCGCCGCTATCGCCGCATCGGGGCCGTCATCTGGCGTGTCGATACCGGCGGTGCTACGGTGTTGTCGCTGTTCAACGGCGGTTGGCAATGCCGGCAGCCGTTTCCGATAGCGCGTTGACGCGAATTTTTGCTGCAGCAATCAGGGATGAAAATGATGTGCGTTTCTCGAAGGGCCCTCAAGGCTGAGCTGGAACGAATCTACGCTGCCTATCACCGGCGGCAATATGTCGATCCCGACCCGTTGCTGTTTCTCTACGACTATGAGGATCTGGGCGATCGGGAAATCGTGGGCCTCCTGGCTTCGGCGCTGGCCTATGGCCGGGTGGCTCAGATAATGGTCAGTGTTGCCGACCTCCTGAGACGGTTGGGGCCTTCGCCGGCCGGTTATCTGGATGAAACCTCGCCCTCAAGACTGCGCCGGGACATGGCCGGTTTCGTTCACCGGTTCGCGGACGCTGAGGCCATGGCATCGCTGCTGGGTGCCATTCGCCGGGTGCGGCGCGCGCATGGCGGCCTTTGCGCCAGCTTTTGCGACGGTTTTGATCCCAATGCCGACACGATCCTCCCGGCCCTGACGCGGTTTGTCGAGTGTTTGCAGCGCTACGGTGCGGGCGGGCACCTCATGCCTCATCCCGGACGCGGCAGTGCATGCAAGCGTCTGCATCTCTTTCTCAGGTGGATGGTACGAAAAGATGAGGTAGACCCCGGCGGGTGGGACGCCGTGCCGGCAACCATGCTGCTCGTGCCCCTGGACGTCCACATGCACCGCGTGGGCAGCACCCTGGGATTTACCCGGCGACGCTCGGCAGATGCCGTCGCCGCCCAGGAAGTCACCGCCGGATTCCGCAACATCGCACCAGACGACCCAGTGAAATACGATTTTTCCATCACGCGTCTTGGTATTCGATCCGACGGTGATATGGGTGCCTTCCTGAAGCGGGTGCGCGATTGAAGCAACCGGGCGGTTTGCCGCGCCGGGACCTGGCGGGTACTTGCACTGCCCACGACTGACAACCGGCAACATGAGATGAAGCCCGAAGACAGAATGACCGAAAATTGCAGTGAGTTGACATTCCTCATCACAAGCTTCTCGAAATGACAAATGGTGTCGGTAAGGCTTTTTACGGTTTCATCATTTTTCAAAGGGCGCGCCATGAGGCGCTTCCCCTTGACACGGTAATCGCGATGTCAGTAAAAATCATCCCTTTAAAGTTCGAACGGACACCCCCATTCAACCGCGGAAGGAGACCGACCGATGACCGACTTTGCCTATCAAGACATGTTCCCACTGGGACCGGATACCACGACCTACCGTCGCCTCACCCCCGACTTCGTTTCTACGGCATCGTTCCAGGGAAAGGAGGTTCTCGTCGTTCAGCCCGCTGGACTGACAATGCTGGCCGAGCAAGCCTTCAAGGACGTTTCGCATCTCTTGCGGCCCGGCCACCTTAGGCTGGTGCAGGGCATTTTCGAGGACCCCGAGGCGTCGGAAAATGACCGGCTGGTGGCCTTGGAGATGGTCAAGAATGCGGTGATTTCCGCCGACATGGTGTACCCCCTGTGCCAGGACACCGGCACCGCCGTCATCATGGGTAAAAAGGGGCAGCAGGTGTGGACCGGCGGCGATGACGCTGAAGCGCTGTCCAGGGGCGTTTTCAATGCATATACGGGAAACTACCTGCGGTATTCCCAGAATGCTCCGTTGACCATGTTCGAGGAGCAAAACACCCGGTGCAATCTTCCTGCCCAGGTGGAATTGTACGCCACCGAAGGTGAGGCATATAAATTTCTTTTTATTGCCAAAGGGGGCGGCTCCGCCAATAAAACCTACCTCTTCCAGGAGACCAAGGCGGTGCTCAATCCCGAGACCCTGGTGCCGTTCATGCGGGAGAAGATGCGGTCTCTGGGTACGGCGGCCTGCCCGCCCTACCACCTGGCCTTCGTGGTGGGCGGAACCTCGGCCGAACTGACCCTGAAGACGGTGAAATTGGCCTCGGCCGGCTACCTGGACGCGCTGCCCACCAGCGGTGATAAGACCGGCCATGCTTTCAGGGATCTCGATCTGGAAGCGCAGCTCATGACGGTCGCCAGAGATCTCGGCATCGGTGCACAGTTCGGCGGCAAGCATTTTTGTCTGGACGTGCGGGTGGTGCGGTTGCCCCGGCACGGGGCCTCCTGCCCCATCGGTATCGGGGTGAGCTGCAGTGCGGACCGAAATATCAAAGCCAAGATCACCCGCGAAGGCATTTTTCTGGAGCAATTGGAAACCGATCCCTCAAAGTATCTGCCCTCGGTGGCGGTTGCCGGCAAGGAACCGGTGCACATCAACCTAAACCGACCCATGGATGAGATCCGGGCCGAGCTGGCCCGGCATCCGGTGGCCACCCCGCTGCTGCTGAGCGGCAAGATCGTCGTGGGCCGCGAC
Organism: uncultured Desulfobacterales bacterium; assembly: GCA_964446485.1. Classification (GTDB taxonomy): domain Bacteria; phylum Desulfobacterota; class Desulfobacteria; order Desulfobacterales; family JBDRRP01; genus JBDRRP01. The sequence goes on from CAYUOU010000028.1 coordinate 25,789, forward strand.
ATTGCCCACGCCAAGCTCAAGGAGGCCATGGACCGGGGTGAGGGGCTGCCCGACTACATCAAGAACCACATCATCTACTACGCCGGACCGGCCAAGACCCCCGACGGCGAGGCCTCAGGTTCCTTCGGCCCCACCACGGCGGCCCGCATGGATCCCTACGTGCCCATTTTCCAGGCCGAGGGCGGTTCCATGGTGATGCTGGCCAAGGGCAACCGCAGCCAGCAGGTGGTTGACGCCTGCAAGGCATACGGCGGTTTCTACCTGGGCTCCATCGGCGGCCCGGCCGCGCGCTTGGGCAAGGAGTGCATCACCAACGTGGAAGTGGTGGCCTACGAGGAACTGGGCATGGAAGCCATTTTCATGATCACCGTGAAGGACTTTCCCGCCTTTATCCTCATCGACGACAAGGGGAACGATTTTTTCAAGGGGCTGCTGTACTAGCGCCTGGCGGCGCGGCAAATACCCCTTCGGAGTGTCACAGGGACCTGGCGGCTCGTCATTTACGGCCTCGCCGTGAGGCACTGACGCGAATTCATGAAAAGAAAAAAGGGCCTGGGTAAATCCCACGGCCCTTTTGAATTGGGTTTCATCATTGCCAAACAATCATCGTCTAAATGTCCGTCCATGGGAAAGCTCATGCGCCCCGTCTCCCATCCCTTCCCCCCGGGGATGGGGATTTATGGATGGGCACTTAATAACACCTTTTCAAAGAGACACCGGTTTCGCATCCCCGGGTGAGGGCGGCGGTATGGGCGAAGTGATGAAACAGTTGCGGCGATATCTGCGAATCGCAGCTGGCTTGGTCTGCATAGTGGTTGGCATTCCCCTCTATGTGCTGCCGGTCCCCCTGGGCATCGTGTTTGTTGGCGGCGGGCTGGCGCTGCTGACCTGTCGGACAGCCGTTTACGGCCGGCTGGTGGATCGCCTTGAAAAACGATTTCCCGGTCCGCTGAGGCGCTTGCGCCCGCTTCTGAATACCTGCCGGCCCCGTGCCGGGGCATTCTGTCCTGACATGGCGGCCCCGTGCACCCATCGGGACGCCCAACTTTCCCCGTCTTCCGAGACCGCACACCGGTCCACCCCCGCCGGCACCGATTCTTCCTGATGCCGCTCCGGACGCGACGGAGCGCGTCCCTCCAGGGTTGGTTGGGTGTCTGCAGACGCGACGGAGCGCGCGTCCCTCCAGGATTGTTTGGGTGTCTGCGGACGCGACGGAGCGCGTCCCTCCAGGATGGGTTGGGTGTCTGCAGACGCGACAGAGCGCGCGTCCCTCCAGGGTTGGTTGGGGTATCGGTGTATTGGAGGGCCGTGCGCCTGGGCAAGGAGTGCATCACCGACGTCGCGGTGGTGGCCTGCGAAGATCTGGGCCCGGAGGTCATCCTCATTGATGACAAGGGCAACGATTTCTTCAAGGGATTGCTGTATCAGCGCCTGGCGGCGCGGCACAGGTTCGCTTCGCGAATGTCAATTGCGCCTGGGGGCGCTCCGTTCGGTCAGGGCGGTACATTGACGCGAGCAGCGCGAGCATATGACGCTGGCGGAGCCAGCATGTGACAGCCGCGCAGCGGCCATATGCCGCGAACGCAGCAAACTATCTCCGGGACTTGAAAAAATCGATTACGTAGGTGATGTGCCGCTGCATGGCCGAGAAGGCGGCTGCGGTGTCATGGTCGCGGATACATTCATATATGGCGTGGTGCTGCTTTAAAATTTCCTTGATGTTGTCCGGGTTCTCGTAGAGGTGGAAGAGGTTTTTCTTGATGCCGACGAAGAGATAATCGTAGAAGTTGCGCATCAGGCTGACATGGACAGGGTTTTTGGTCGCATAGGTGATGGCCATATGAAACGCCACGTCAGCCTCGGTGCCCAAGCGTCCCGATTCGGTTTCGTCCTTCATCTCCTGTATGCTTTTTAGCAGAAACCGGATGTCCTTCTCGCTTGCCCGGTTTGCGGCGAGGGCAGCGGCATTGCATTCGAGCCCCATCCGCACTTCGAGCAGGTCGTGGATGGTACCGTCTTCGGTCTCCATGGCTATGGCCAGAGGGTTTTCGCACCGGCTGTCCGGGGATTGGACAAATGTGCCCTGCCCCTGGCGGTGCTCCACCATCCCCAGGGTCACCAGCTTGGTGATGGCATCGCGTACGCTGGTCCGGCTGACTTCGAGCGTCTTGGCCAGATCCCGTTCGGGCATGAGCTGTTCGCCGGGTTTGATTTCCCCGCGAAAAATGGATTCCCGAAGTTGTTCGAACACCTGGTCCGATATTCGTTTGAGCTTGATCGGCTTGAGTTCCATCAGGTTTTTCCTATCCTTTCGGCATACAGTTGGATGGGATGTCTGACGGGAATATCCACGCCCGCGTGTGACAGCATATCCGAAATCTGGGCTATGCAGGCCGGGCACCCCGTGGTGACGATTCGGCATCCCGACGATTCGATATCTTGCCGCTTGAGGTCGCCGATACTGCGGGAGATGTCGTAGTACTGCAAATTGAAACTGCCCCCCATGCCGCAGCATTTGTCGGGTGCGGCCATTTCCTGAAGGCGGTATTGGGGGTTGGCGTCAATGACGATCCGCGGCTCGGTGAATACGCCGAGGGATTTCTTGAGGTGGCAGGGGTCGTGGTAAGCCACCGGCACGGCGTCCGGCGCCGGGTCCGCCGCCGGTGACACGCCCAGTTCGTTGACCAGGTAGGCGTTGATGTCCATGGCCTTGGCGCAGAGGCGGGCCACGGCTTTTTGCCTGTCTTTCGGCAGCCCGCCGGCCATTCGCGGCCATACTTCGTGGATGGTGGACGTGCAGGTGGCGCAAGCCGTCAGCAGGTAATCGAACTCACTGTTTTCAAAAAGCGCCGTGTTGTGTGCCACCAGGCGGTTGAAGGTGTCCTGGTCGCCGGAAGAAATCGCCGGTATCCCGCAGCAGGCTTGGTCTGCGGGAAGAAAAACGCCGACGCCGTGGTGATCCATCACCTTCAGTACAGCGTGTGCGATATCGGGAAAGATTTTATCAATGAGGCACCCGACGAAAAGGGCCACACGACGTCCGGAGTCGCCTGCCGGTTGATCCATCTGGGGCACCTGCCGGTGAAACGGAGTTTCAGCCAGCGGCCTGAAGTGGCGCTCGCCGATAAGCGGCGACATGAACCGGGCACAGGAAGTCCCGATCACTTCATTGACAGGGCGGGTGAACACTTTTTGAAATACGGCACCCCATTCCATGAGGCGGTCAAAGAGCGCCGGCCGGGCCAACACCCCCCGGAGGATGGCTTTTTTCGCCGGTGACAGCCCCATCATTCCGGTCAGGATGGCGCGGGCCTTGATAAAAATACCGAGGGCGTCCACGCCGCTCGGGCAATTGGCCGCGCAGGAGCCGCAGAGCAGGCATTTGTTGAGCCGTTCCAGAGTGCCCTCGGGGTCGTCGAACATGCGCGTCATCAGTCCTTCCAGCAGCGCCAGTTTGCCCCTGGCAACATCGGCCTCCCGGCCGGTCTGTTCGTAGACCGGGCAAACGGACTGGCACATGCCGCAGCGCATGCAGACCACCAGCTGTTCTTCAATCTCTCGCATCAAACGGGCGATGGCATCGACATCCGCCATGATTATCCTCCGATGATCTTGCCGGGGTTCAAGATGTTGTTGGGATCCAGAGCGGATTTGATGCGCCGGGAATACAGGATGGTTCCCCGTGAGGTTTCCTTTTCGAGGTAGCGCGACTTGGCGATCCCCGTGCCGTGTTCACCGGAAAGCGTGCCGCCGAAAGCGAGAGCCCGGTCGAAAATCGCGTCAATGGCTTTTTCCACCCGATGCCATTCTTCCTTGTTTCGCTTGTCGGTCAGGATCGTGGGGTGGAGGTTGCCGTCTCCGGCGTGCCCAAAGGTGCCGATGGAAAGGTCGAACTGCCGGCTGATATCCTGAATCGCCTGGACCATGGCCGGAATTTTGCTTCGGGGCACGGTCGCGTCTTCCAGCACCAGGGTGGGTTTGAGCTTGGCCAGCGCCGAAAGTGCACTACGGCGGGCGGCCCAGACGCTGTCACGCTCCTTGTCGTCAGCGGCGACGCGAAACCGAGTGGTCCCATGCGAGTGACAGATCGCCTCGATCTGATCAGCCTCTTCGGCCACCTGCGCCGGATGGCCGTCGACTTCGATGAGCAGCACGGCGGCAGCGTCTACCGGAAGTCCGACACCGCTGAAGGCTTCGACCGCGCGGATGGTGAAGTTATCCATGATCTCGAGCGTCGCGGGCACGATCCGTCCGGCGATAATGGCGGCCACTGTCGTCGAGGCCTTTTCAATGCTGTCGAATATGGCCAGCATCGCACGGCGGGCGGCGGGCGGCGGAATCAGTTTCAGGGTGATTTCGTTGAAGACCCCAAGGGTGCCTTCGGAGCCCACCAGCAGGCTGCTAAGATCGTATCCGGTGGCGCATTTCACGGTCTTGGCGCCGGTTTTCACCCGGTTTCCGCCGGCATCGAAAAACTCCAGTGCCATGACATAATTGCGGGTAACGCCGTACTTGAGCCCGCGAAGCCCCCCGGCATTTTCAGCTACATTGCCGCCCAGTGTGGATACTGCCTGGCTGCCCGGATCGGGCGGGTAGAAAAGACCGCGCGCCTCCACGGCGGCGGCGAAGGTTGCGGTGACGACCCCGGGCTGCACCACGGCGTAAAGATCCGCTTCGTTGATTTCGAGGATGCGGTTGAGCCCGTTGGTGACGATGACGGCACCGTTTGCATACGGGATGGTGCCGCCACTGAGGTTCGTTCCGGCGCCCCGCACGGTAACGGGGATGCGATTGTCGTTGCACAGGGCGACGGCGCGGCCCAACGCCTGGCCGCTGCGGGGGCGCAACACCATCGCGGGTATAACCGGATCGAGAGGCGCGGCGTCGTAAGCATAGGTTACGCGGTCGGCCTCTTCGGTGAATACGTTTTCCGCCCCCAGGATTTCCTGGAAGGCCTTTATCAGCGCCTGGTGATGACTCATGGATCCCTCCCGCTGACAATTCAGCATGTCTCAGTCGTGGATGTCATAGTGTAAAAAGGTAATACCAATTTTCGACAGACCAATTTCCACTAAATATAAATTGGGCCTATGCCTGGATATTTTTAACATTCTAATAACATTCGTTATATATTTGTTCAAGTTTTTTATTGACCTCTGTTTTAAAATAAAATAGAAAGGGTCATTCCAATATAATTACTTACATGCAGGGCGCCCTTCACAGGGTGACGGCGGGTTGTTCAGGGGCACGGGGTATGGCTTGCCGCCTCTTCCAGGGGCGGTTGTTTATTAACGGAGGACGTGACCGAGGAGGCAAAGCAGATGAAGCGATCATTAACGATTTTGTTGGCGGTGGTGTTGGCGGTCGGTTTTACGCTCGCGGTGGCCGATGCGGCCGAAAAGCGGGAGAAGTTTGGGGTGGACAAACGAAGCGACGTAGCCAAGCGGGTGACGTTCAAGCCCTCGACGGAGAAGATCCGCTGGAAGATGGTGATGCCGTGGAGCAAGGGGCTGCTATTTTACGACATTGCGGCGCATTTTTGTGATTCGGTGCGTCTGGCGAGCGCTGGCCGACTGGACATCAAGCCGTTTTCCGCGGGCGAGTTGGTGCCGGCGATGCAGAGCTTTGATGCGGTGAGCCAGGGCTCGGCGCAGGTGGGCCACGACTGGCCCGGGTACTGGAAGGGCAAAAACGAGGCGTTCGTGGCGTTTGCCTCTGTGCCCTTTGGTCTGGACGCCGAGGGCTACAACATCTGGCTATACGAGAAGGGCGGTCTGGAGATGATGCAGGAGCTCTACGGCCGCTACAATCTGTTTGCGCTTCCGGGCGGCCAGGGCGGCCAGGAGATGGGGCTTTCTTCCAACAAGCGCGCCACGAAGATGCAAGATTTCAAGGGGATGCGGGTTCGCACCCCGGGCTGGTACATGGACATCATGAACAATCTGGGCGCTTCGGTGACCCCGCTGCCGGGCGGCGAGGTGTATCTGGCGCTTGAGCGCGGCGTGATCGACGCGGCCGAGTTTTCCTCACCGGCGATCAACTATCCGATGGGTTTTGACGAGATCACCAAATACGTGATCCAGCCGGGCGTGCATCAGCCCGGGATCCAGTGCGCGCTGTTTTTCAACAAGGACGCCTACAACAAGCTGCCCGAGGATCTGAAGTGGATCATTAATATCGCTTCGGCCGAAACACAGGCGTGGGCTTACAACTGGGTCAACGGCCTGAACGCGGAGGCGATCCGCCGGTTTAAAGAGAAGGTGGAGTTCGTGAAGATGGACACGGCCACCCTGATCGAGTTCCGCAAGATGACCAAGTCGTACCTGGAAGAAGTGAAGGCCAAGTTCCCGGATGTGAAGAAGGTGCTCGACAGCCAGGAAGCGTTTTTGGAGAGTTACGCCGACTGGCGCGAAGCGCGCAGCGGCGCCACGCCATGGCCCTATGAGACTTACATTACGGGTAAGATCACCGAGTAAAGGGCCGTATATCGGATCAGTCGCATATGACGCAGGGGCGGTGTTTTGCCGCCCCTGCGGTGTGCGGGCGGCCGAAAGGACGAAAAAGGACCTAAGGGACCTAAAAGGTGTCGACGCTGCCATTGGGGCGGGCGGCGCAAAGGCGGGGCAATCATGCTGGAAAAGATAAGCAAGTCAATCGACGGGCTGAGCACCAGGCAAGGGGAGGTCAGCGCGCTGCTGGGGGTGCCGTTGCTGGTGGTGGTCATGTACGAGGTGATCATGCGCTACGTGTTCGATGCGCCCACAAGCTGGGGCTTCGAGCTGACCACCTTTACCTACGGCGTGCACTACATGCTGGGGCTGAGCTACTGCGACGTGACCGGGGGCCATGTGCGGGTGGACATCTTCACCGCGCGGCTGCCGCTCAAAGGCCAGGCGGCGGTGGGCCTTTTGACCGGGGTGGTGTTTTTTCTGCCGGTGACCGCGCTGCTGACCGTGTACTCGTGGAAGTACGCCTGGGTGTCGATCGCGGGCCGCGAACTCAACTCTACGAGTTGGGCGCCGCCGATCTATCCCGTCAAGGCGCTGATGGCCGTGGCATTCACCCTCCTGCTGGTGCAGGGCATTTCCAATATCATTCAGAACATTCTGGTCCTGCGTGGCAAGGCCGGGGCGGTGAGGTAGGCGAGCATGAGTGTTGAATTTTTGACCGTGGCGATGTTTGTTTCTCTGATCGTGGCCATCGCCCTGGGCCACCCGCTGGCCTACACCCTGGGGGCGGTCGCGGCGCTGTTCGGGCTGATCGACAACGGCTTCAACGTGCCCGCGCTCTTTGACATGTTTGTCAACAACGCCTGGGGCATCATGGAGAACTACGTGCTGGTGGCCATCCCGTTGTTCATCCTGATGGCGCAGCTTTTGGACCGCTCCAAGGTTTCCGACAAGCTGTTCGAGGCCCTGTACGTGGTGCTGGGCGGCATCAAGGGGGGCCTTGGCCTGGCGGTGGTGGTGGTGTGCACGGTGTTTGCGGCCACCACGGGCATCATCGGGGCTTCGGTGGTGGCCATGGGGCTGCTCGCGACCCCGGCGCTTTTGAGAAAGGGCTACCAGAAGGAGCTGAGCAGCGGGATTATCTGCGCGGCCGGCACCCTGGGGATCCTGATCCCGCCCTCGATCATGATGGTGGTCTACGGCGGGCTGACCGGAATGAAGGAGACTTCGGTGGGGCAGCTGTTTGCCGGGGCGATTTTTCCGGGGCTCATTTTGGCCGGGCTGTACTTTGCCTACATCCTGCTGCGCTGCAACCTGAACCCCTCGCTGGGCCCGCCCATCAGCAAGGCAGAGGCGGGCAGCTTTACGGCGGGTCAAAAGTGGGCGATGACCTTAAAATCGCTGGTGCCGCCGCTGGCGCTGATATTGGCGGTGATGGGCACCATACTAGGTGGAGTGGCCACCCCCACCGAGGCCGCGGGCATGGGGGCCAGCGGCGCTGCGATTCTGGCGCTGTTCAACCGCAAGCTGAGCTGGACGGTGATCCGGGAAAGCTGTATTGCGACCTTAAAGACCACCTCCATGGTGATGATGCTCTTTATCGGGGGCAAATTTTTCAGCTCGGTGTTTTTGTCCATGGGCGGCGGCGACGTGGTGGCCGATCTTCTGATCGGCAGCGGTCTGAACCGCTACGTGGTGCTGGTGATCATGATGGGAATCGTGTTTTTGATGGGCATGTTCATCGACTGGGCGGCGATCCTTCTGGTCACGGTGCCCATCTTCATGCCCATCGCCATGGAGCTGGACTTCAACCCGCTGTGGTTCGGGATATTGATGTGCGTGAATTTGCAGACATCGTTTCTGACGCCCCCCTTCGGCTACGCGCTGTTTTACTTCAAGGGGGTGGCCCCAGACGAGTTCACCATGATGCACATTTACCGGGGCATCATCCCCTTTGTGATCCTGCAGATGATCGGGCTGCTCATCCTGGCGATGTTTCCGGCAATCATCACCTGGCTGCCCTCGGTCTTTTTCGGATCGTAGGGCGGAGGAAGATATTTGTGAATACCTTGCAGGCATTGACCGACAGTTTCCGTGCCGCCGCGGAGAAAGTTTCCGCCATTGTTGCCCCCGTGGCGACAATGGCGGACGCCATTTCGTATGCCGTGAACCTTTGCGACACCAAGGAGGCCTGCCAACTGCTGGTATCGGGATGCGACAGCCCCCTGTCCGTGCCGGCTGAAAACCTGTGCGAGCTCAAGCAGCAGAAGGTGATGGCCGCCCCAGGCATGGCGGCCGACATATTCGAGGCCATGGTGGCGCAGTGCCGGGAGAAGGGCATCCTGCTCATCCGGGACGGCCTCAGGGACCATCTTGCCGGCATCGACATCGGATTTACCATGGTTGATTACGGCATCGCCGAAACCGGCACGCTGGTGATCGACTCCCGCAGTGAGTCGGTCCGGCTGGCCACCATGGTCAGCGAGGTTCACGTGGCGGTCCTGCCCCGGGAGAAAATACGGGCCACCGCAGCCGATGTCGAAAAGGAACTGAGCGCCATCATGACGGCAACGCCAAGCTATTGCGCCTTCATCACCGGCGCCAGTCGCACGGCCGACATCGAGCGGGTGCTGGCGCTGGGGGTCCACGGTCCGCTCGAACTGCACATTCTGATCCTGGAGGAAGCCTGATGCAAGAAGCCAGGGATTTGAAAGGATACCGGCGCGAGGTCAAGGGCGCCCTGGACAACCAGTTTCTGCGCGATGCAATGAACAAGTTCGCCGTGGCCTATCGCACGAGCCGGGCCAATGCCTTTGCCGGAATGGACGTGCCGGCGCTGGTGGCCGATGTGGCCGCGGCCAAAGATGCGGCCATCGATCGCATGGACGCCCTCTACGCTGAATTTAAACGCAATGCCGAGGCGCTGGGCATTCATGTGCACTTGGCGGCCACCGCGCAGGAAGCCAATGCCATCATCGCCCGCATCGCTGCGGACAACGGCGTGCGCACGGTGGTCAAATCCAAATCCATGACGGCCGAGGAAACGCTGTTAAATCACCACCTGGAGGCGGCCGGTCTGGAAGTGACCGAGACCGATTTAGGTGAGTGGATTATCCAGCTGCGCCACGAGGGGCCGTCCCATATGGTGATGCCGGCCATCCACCTGTCGCGCTTCCAGGTGGCGGACCTGTTTACCGACGTCACCGGTCAGCGCCAGGACAGCGAGATCGAGCGCTTGGTCAAAGTGGCGCGGCGGGAGCTTCGACGGAAGTACGTCGAAGCGGACATGGGGATATCGGGGGCCAACTTTGCCATTGCATCATCGGCCACCCTGGGCCTGACCACCAACGAGGGCAATGCCCGACTGGTGACCACGCTGCCGCGGGTCCACGTGGCGCTGGTGGGGCTGGAAAAGCTCATGCCAACGCTTGCCGACGCACTGAACATCCTCAAAGTCCTGCCGCGAAACGCCACCGGGCAGGCCATTACCTCTTATGTTACCTGGATCACCGGTCCCAATGCCTGCGAAAGTGCGCCGGGCGGGAAAAAAGTGATGCATGTGGTGTTTCTGGACAACGGACGGCGGGCTCTGGCCGCCGATCCGGATTTCGCCCAGGTGCTGCGGTGCGTGCGCTGCGGTGCCTGCGCCAATGTCTGTCCGGTCTATCGCATGGTGGGCGGTCACCAGTACGGCCACATTTACATCGGCGCCATCGGGTTGATTCTGACCTATTTCTTTCACGGCAGAGAAAAAGCCCGAAACCTGGTGCAAAACTGCATCAACTGCGGGGCCTGCAAGGACATCTGCGCGGCCGGGATCGATCTGCCCCGGCTGATCAAGGCGGTGCACTCCCGGATCCAGGGTGAGGAAGGTCATCCGCTGCAAAGCCTCCTGCTGGCCAATGTACTCAAAAACAGAAAGCTCTTTCACGGTCTGCTGCGGGCCGCACGAACAGCGCAAAAACCGGTTACGGGCGGCACCCCCTACCTGCGGCATCTGCCCATGATACTTTCGGGGGAGCACAACTTCCGCAAGCTGCCGGCCATCGCCGAAATTCCTTTCAGGGACCAGTGGCCGCGTCTTGCGCCGCGCGTGGCATCACCCTCCCACCGGGTCGCGCTGTTTTCCGGCTGCGTTCAGGATTTCGTTTATCCCGAGCAGCTGGCCGCCGCCGTCCGCATAATGGCCGCACAAAACGTGGCGGTGAGCTTCCCCATGGGGCAATCCTGCTGCGGCCTTCCGGTGGAGATGATGGGCGAGATCGAAGCGGCCCGTCAGGTGGCCAGGCAAAACGTACTGGCCATGGATGCCGAGAACGTCGACCGCATTGTTACGCTGTGCGCGTCCTGTGCCTCGCACCTGAAAAACGCTTATCCGCGGCTTTTGAAGGACGATCCGGCGCTTTTTCACAAGGCGCAGGCGCTTTCCGACAAAGTGGTGCCGTTCACTGTGTTTTTAAACGATGATGTCGGCGTCGCCAGCGAGGCCTTTTTCGGTGATCCGGTTGCCACCACCTACCATGCGCCCTGCCACCTGTGCCGGGGGCTCGGGGTGAAAAAGGCGCCTCACGCGCTGATCGAAAAAGCCGGCCTCAATTTTCAGCAGGCGTCGGAAGAAGAGACTTGTTGTGGTTTCGGCGGCACCTATTCCAGCAAGTTCCCGGCCATCTCAGCCGAGATCCTCGACAAAAAACTCGACGATGTCGCAGCCACCGGCGCCGACCTGCTGGTGACCGAGTGCCCGGGGTGCATTCTGCAACTGCGGGGCGGCGCCGCCCGGCGCGGCGAGGCTCTTCGGGTGGCGCATATCGCTGAAATACTCGACGAACGGCTGAAGAAGCCGTGAACCGTCGGATCAGGTGATGCACCTTTTCCGAGTCGGCGTTACCTGCAACAGTGAATTTTAGCCGCTAAGAACACGAAGTGCACGAAGAAAGCCCTAAAAGCAAGTGGTGTAGAAAACCTTCGTGTCCTTCGGAGCGCCAGGCGGTGATTTCAGATTTTTCAAAACGATAAGGAGACGGTATGGACATTCGTGAACCGGAGATTCGAAAAGAAGACATTTTGATGCTTTCCGATCCGGCATTCTCGCCGGATCATGTCTGCATCGTCACCGGTGCCGGTACCGGCATCGGGCGGGCCACGGCGGTGACCGCGGCCGCCAACGGTCTGACCGTGGCGGCCCTGGACATCAACGCGGAAGAAGGTGAAAAGACACGCCGAATGGCTGAAGCGCTCGGCGGCCGGCTTCATTTTTACCAGGTCGATCTCACCGACGACGCCGCAGTGGCATCCACCGTGGCGGCCGCGGCCAGGCTCGGGCGCATCCGCTGCCTGGCCAATGTCGCCGGTATCCAGCACATCGACGCCGTGGAAAACTTTCCCATGGAGAAGTACGACCTGATGCAGCGGCTCATGCTGAGGGCCCCGTTTCTGCTCTCTCAGCTGGTGATCCCCCACATGAAAGCTTCCGCCGACGGTTGCGGCGCCATCGGCAACATGGCCTCGGTGCATGCCCATATCTGCACGATGAACAAACCCGTCTACAATATCACCAAGTTCGGTCTGAAGGCACTCAGCCAGTCCATATCCGCCGAAGGCGAGGGGCGGGTCCGCTCCTTTACCGTTAGCACCGGTTTTGTGAAGACACCGCTGGCCCTCAATCAAATCCCCTCCCAGGCCAAGCAGCGCGGCATTTCCGAAGAGGCCGTGGTGAGAGATGTCATGATGGGCAAGTCGCGTGTCAAGGAGATGATGTCGCCCGTTGAGGTGGCCAATCTATTTGTCTTTGGCTTCTCACGGTTCGCCCGTTACCTGGTCGGCGGTGACCTGCTCTTTGACGGCGGGATGGTGGGCACCTACTAGGTGGTGCACTGGGTAACGCGCAATGTTCAATGCAGCGTCGCTTGGCGCCAGTGATAAATTCAGGATGGCAAGGCGCCTTCCTGAGTGTTGAGCATTGGCTATTGACAATTGCGGTTATCGCCACTGCCAACCGGCTGGGCGATTGGGGGGCATCGATGCTGAGCCGGCCCTATCAGCGCTTTTTGGACCAACTCGCCGGTTTTCTCCCGGCCGAGCGCCTTCTGCTCGACCCCCTCAGCACCCTTGCCTTCGGCACGGACGCCAGCTTCTACCGCCTCACCCCGAAGATCGTCGTCAAGGCCGCCCATGAACGCGATGTGGTCGGCATTCTGGCAGCGGCCAACCGCTGGTCCGTGCCCGTCACGTTCAGGGCCGCCGGCACCAGCCTGTCGGGACAGGCGGTCACCGATTCGGTGCTGGTCATCGCGGGCAGCGACTGGGACCGGTGCGAAATCCACGATGCCGGCGCGCGCATTCGCCTGCAGCCGGCGACCCGGACAGCGAGCCCCTGCCAAAAGTGATGGCGCGGCTCCTGCGGCGTGCCGGAGACCGCGGGTTTCAGTACCCCGAGCTCAACGCCAGCGCCCTTAAGCACCTTCGTGCCGCCGTGCAGCCCTATTGCGATACCGGGTATTCCAACAGCCGGACCTGCGAGATCGGCCTTTCCCTGCACAGCGGATTGTACTACAAATCCATTGTCTATCTCGTGGATCGCTGCAGCCGATAGCCACTGGATCAGCCCCCTGTCTTCGAACCGCGAGAAACCGTTTGGCAGCAGGACCTGGTGCAAACGAATAAGGATGACGGTTCCGTAAAAAGTCCGCTATCTGCGTTACGCGTCATCCTTCGTCATTGCGGCGTACTGTGAGTACGCCTCATTCCTCAGGATTCGCAAGCCGTATCTCGAACATTTTACGAAATCGTCCTTTTCGCTACTTTTTACCGTTTCATGAAGGATACAATCTCAACGATTTCTGTGCTTCGGTGCCCGCTGCCATTTCCCAAATTTGAAATACTCCCGAGGCTGATATGCTCACTGCTGGAACCGATTACGATACCGTGCGCCGCACCTTTCAGTGGCGTATTCCCGAACATTACAATATCGGTGTGGACATCTGCGATCGCCATGCCGTGGCCGACCCCCGGCGCCTGGCCCTCATCACCGAAACGGCAGACGGCGCGGTAACCCGGCTGACCTTCGAAGAGATCCGCCGGCTGTCCAATCAACTGGCCAACACCCTTGTGGCCAAAGGTATTCGACAGGGGGACCGCGTGGGCATTCTGCTGCCCCAGTGCCCGGAAACCGCCATCGCCCACGTGGCCACATATAAATTGGGGGGCGTTGCCGTGCCCCTGTTCACTCTCTTCGGCACCGGCGCCATAGCTTACCGATTGGCCGACAGCGGGGCGACCTGTGTTATCACCGATCCGGTGGGTGCCGACAAGGTGGCCGCCATCCGGGAGACGCTGCCGGCACTGCGGGTCGTCATGGTAACCGGGGAAGCGGCGCCCGATGGAACGCTGGATTTCTGGGCCGCACTAAAAAAGGGGTCTGAGCGGTACACGCCGGTACGCACACGGGCAGAGGACCCGGCCCTGATCATTTACACGTCCGGGACCACCGGCCCCCCGAAAGGCGCTCTGCACGCCCACCGGGTGCTGCTGGGGCACCTTCCGGGCGTTGAATTCCCTCACAACTTTTTCCCCCAACCGGGGGATTGCTTCTGGACGCCGGCGGACTGGGCCTGGATCGGGGGGCTCATCGACGTCCTCTTTCCCAGCTGGCACCACGGTATTCCGGTACTGGCCCACCGGGCGCGGAAGTTCGATCCCGAGGCGGCTCTGGATCTCATGGCCCGCCACCAGGTCAGAAATGTCTTTCTACCCCCCACGGCTTTGAAGATGATGCGACAGGTTCCCGCCATGCCGGATTGTCTGGCCCTGCGCAGTGTCGGGTCGGGCGGCGAAACCTTGGGGGCGGAACTGCTGGCATGGGGACGCCAAGCCTTGGGTACGGACATCAACGAGTTCTACGGCCAGACCGAAGTGAATCTGGTGGTGGGCAACTGCGCCGCCATCATGGACATCCGCCCAGGTTCCATGGGGCGCCCCATCCCAGGGCATGTGGTGGACATTGTCGATGCCGAGGGTCGTGTGCTGCCGCCCGGGAAAACCGGCACCGTCGCCATCCGCCGGCCGGATCCGGTGATGTTCTTGGGGTACTGGAACAAGCCAGAAGCCACGGCGCAGAAATTCGCCGGCGACTGGTGTCTCACCGGTGACCAGGGTCGAAAGGACGATGACGGTTACACATGGTTCGTGGGGCGCGATGACGACATCATCACCAGCGGCGGGTACCGCATCGGCCCCGGGGAAATCGAAGACTGTCTGATCACACATCCCGCCGTGGCCATGGCCGCCGTTGTCGGGGTGCCGGACGCCATTCGCACCGAAGCGGTAAAGGCCTTCATCGTGCTCCACCCCGGCCATGAAGGCGCTGATGCCCTTCGACGGGACATCCAGTCCTTTGTGCGCGAGCGGCTCGCCGCCCACGAGTACCCCCGGCACATCGACTTCGTGGCGGAACTGCCGCTGACCGCCACGGGTAAAATCATCCGACGTGAGCTGAGAGATGGTGAAAAACTCACCGACGCAAAGGAGAAAACCAATGAACGTGTCTTTCATCGGCATGGGGACAATGGGCGCGCCAATGGCCATGAATCTTCTAAAGGCCGGGTTTCCCGTGGCCGTGCACAATCGGACCCGGGACCGTGAGATCCCGGTGGCCGAAGCAGGGGCCGCTCGTGCCGACACGCCCCGGTCAGCCGCTGAGGGAGCGGATATCATCATCGTTTGCGTGAGCGACACCCCTGATGTGGAAGCTATCATTCTGGGAGAAGACGGCGTCATCCACGGCGCCGCCGACGGGGCCATCGTCGTGGACATGTCCACTATCAGCCCCTCGGCCACCCGGCAGATAGCGGCCGCACTGGCCCATAAAGGCGTACGCATGATCGATGCGCCCGTATCCGGCGGCTCCGAGGGCGCCCAGAAGGGCACCTTGTCCATTATGATCGGCGGTGAAGTAAAAGATGTCGCCGCGGCGATGCCGGTCTTCGAGGCCATGGGAAAGACCATCTCCCATGTGGGCCCCATCGGTTCGGGGCAGGTCACCAAAGCTATCAATCAGATCGTGGTGGCCGGCACCTACTGGGGCGTGGCAGAAGGCGTCGCTCTGGGGCTCAAGGCGGGTCTTGACATGGAGAAAGTGGTAACGGCCGTGGGCAGCGGCGCGGCCGGATCCTGGGCCATGAATAACCGCGCGGGCAACATGATCGACAATCATTACCCTTTGGGGTTCCGGGTGCGACTCCACCGAAAAGACTTGAAGATTGCCCTGGAGGTGGCCCGTGAACTGGGGGTGACCCTGCCGGTGGCCGCCTTCGTGGAACAGGTGGAGACCGGATTGGTGGGGCGGGGCTTCGGTGACGAAGACATCTCCGCCATCGCCCGCAGCGTGCGGGAGCAGTCGGGCATCGACGATTGACGCCGGGTTGACTGACTCATCGCCCTGTACCGAAGCCGGTTTGCCAATCCATTCATCCAAATCGAAATCACTTTCGAAATCGATCGGTCGTCTATATCTTTTTCAAGGCCTCCCTGGCTTCGCTCTGGCTCTCATAGATATGGGGGGCCACATTGCGTTTGGCCAGGGCATCACCGATTTTCATTCGCAGGAAAGTGCTGGTGGTGTAGCGGGTGACGCCCGAATAGTAGGTGCCGACCAGAGCTTTCACCATATCCGTATAATTGTCCACCAGATCCGGTGCGATATAGAAATTGTCGTAATTGACGATGGCGTATACCCGTTTCCCCAATGGCGATAGGGTCTTGGTGACGATTTTCTTGATGGCCGCTACATCGGCTGCGGTGTTTACCCGGTGCCCTTCCAGGTTGACGAAAAACAGCGCCTCGTGGGGATCGAAGATAAAACGGTCTTCCAGCCGCAGCGCCATGAGTTCCTCACGGATCCCCATCGGGCCGGGGGCGAAGATGCGGGCATGCCGATACCCAGATTGACCACACTGTTGGGCTTGAGTTCAAAGGCGGCCCGGCGGGCGATGATCTTGCGTGCCCCCATGGCCATGGGCGGCAGGGACTGCACCGGGACCCGGATTTCGCTGCTGAAGGAAGGGTTGTAGGTTTCAGCAAAGGTCTGCCAGTGGTGTTTGGGGTGAGAGACCACCACGCAGTCCACCAAGATGCCGGGGATCCACAAAGGTGCCGAGCCCCACGGCGGTGATGGTGCGCGGTTTGTGGGCCGCAATGTCGCGATACATATGGGAGATGACGCCCTGGGGCAGGTTATACGCTTCGATGGTGTTGTCGATGGCGAGTTTCTGGAGTTTGGGGACAAGCCCCCAATGGCCGCCGATCACCCGTCGCACCAAGCCTTCGTGTCCCAAGTGGTTGAGGCCTCTTTCGGCCCCGTCGCCCTGACCCGCGGCGTAAAGCAGTGTCAGGTCCCGTGGTTTGCCATGCTCGAGAAAATAAGTTTCCAGGGTGATGGCGATGCCTTCCGGGAAACCGATGCCGACAAATCCGCCGGTGGCGATGGTATCGCTGCTGCGGATGAGGCGGACCGCATCTTCGGCCTCTACCAGTTTGCCTTTCTTCATCCGGGTCGGTGGGATCGGCGCCAGCATGGGGTGGGCGGGATCATGCGCTGCCATGGCTGTCTTTCCTCAGGGGTGTTGGGTTAGTGGCTGGTGCGGGGCGGGATGAGCGTCGCCTCGCCGGTGAGTACGGTGTCGCCGTCCTGGTTCATGCAGGTGGTAGCCAGCGTGATCCGCTGCTTTTTGGGATTGTCGACCTCCAGGGCGGTCACTTCGACGGTGGCCGTGATGGTGTCTCCGATAAACACCGGTTTTCTGAATTCCAAACTCTGCTTGAGGTATATCGCCCCGGGGCCGGGAATTCGGGTTCCCAGCACCGTGGAGATCAACCCGGCACTGAGCATCCCGTGGGCGATGCGTTTTTTGAAGAGCGATTTCTCCGCGAAGGTCTCGTCGATATGAACCGGGTTCATGTCACCGGTAATTCCGGCGAAAAGGACAATATCCGATTCGGTAATGGTTTTGGTAAAGGATGCGCGGTTGCCCACTGCCAGTGTCGATGATGACGGTGCCATGATGTGTCCTCCTGATGATGGTAATCGCTGGGGTGTTCGATGGGTCGTTCGATTTTACAACATATATGCCAAATTGACAGAGTCAAAAACCTTTTGGTATGACCAGCAGCTCGGCCGATACGGGCGCCTGGAACACCCGTCGCCGTCGGGATGCCCCGGCCGACCCCGAACACCCGTTTGCTTTTGGGTGGCATCGCCCCTGGTTTGCAGGAGCGTGCTGATTGGCATAACTTTTTAAGGATATCGGCACTGTTTGATGCCGATGTCCACACCGGTGTCGCTAATTTGCTACACTTGGAGGCGGCGCCGCTTCTGCCACGGCGCCGACGGCGGTTTGGCCGTGCGCGCTTGTCATCGCTATCGGCCGCTTTCCCCTTGCATGCTTTTACGACGAGTTCAATGGACCGGATGTTGCTTCTCACGCACCGTTTCGCATATCAACAGCGCCTGTTCTCACTGGAAAGGAAATCCGGCAATGCCAGAATCACTCACGGCCAGGTGGCCACATGTCTCTTTGACCGTTGAATCCTGTAGATCCGCAGTTGATGCCGCGCGCCTCAATGTATCGATGGCCCGGCACGCGGCCGCTTCTTTGGCGGATTGGGTACAGATGGGAGCGGACCTGGGATCGCGCATGACCACCCGGCTGTTTCCCGAGCGCCGTTCCGGGCTGATGCGCTCATCCGCGGCGACGCTGGATCTCTGGCAAACCGGCGCGGCCTGGTGGCTCAATCAGGCCCTGGCGGCAACGCGGTCGGGGCTGGACCGGCTGGACCGGGAGTGGAAGGCGGATGCGGCCCTGTGTGGGCTTTTTTCCGCCACTCTGGCGCCACAGGAGTGGGCGGTGGCCGATGATAACCGACGGATTCTGCTGGATCTGCCCAGCCTGCGTGCCATCGACATTTCTACAATCGACGACCACCGCATTCGAAACTACACGGTGGTGTTCGCCCCCCGCGCCGGGCATCATTCCAACATCGCCGAACGGGTGGCCTGCCATCTTCGGGACAACGGTCTCTCCCGACTGGTCGTGGTCGAGCAGAAATGCGCTGACGAAATTCCCCTTGAAGTGGACGGGCGCCGGCATGGCGAGGGATTTCAATCCCAGGTAGCGCAATATGCCGCGGTTCTGGAGCAACTTTACCGGCAATCCGGTGTGCCGAGCCATCTCGTGGCGGTATGTCAGCCCGGCCCGTTGCTGATGGCCACCCTGGCCCTTCACCCCCATCTGGGACGCACCTTCGGATCCGCCGGCTCACCCATGCACACCGAGGCGCAACGGGGGATTCTGACGGATTTCTCACGGTTTGTTGGCCCGGGCTTCATTGACATGATGCTGGCCACGTTTGGCCGGCGGGTCAATCGGGAACGCCCCGGTGCCGGTCGTCCCGTTTTCGACGGCAACCTCCAGATATTGGGCTTCTACCTGCTGGGCGCCAAACACCACCTGCAAAATTTCCGGCAGCTTCGCAGGGATGTGGTGGCCGGCAACGATGACGGTGCACAGCGACAGCAGTCCTTTTACCGGTGGTACAATACGGTGCACCACTTTCCGGCGGGATTCATCAGGGATACGTTCAAGCAGGTCTTTGTGAAGAATGCGCTGGTGCGGGGGCGATTGCAGGTCGGGGACAAGGTTCTTGGCTTGGCGGATTATCCTGCCGGCGTCCCCATCTGGGCCATCGGCGGGACGAATGACGATATCGTACCGCCCATGCAGGCGACCGGCCACATGGCGCTCCTGGATCAAGTGCCCGAAGACAAAAAACGCGTCATGCACTGCCAGGCGGGACACATGGGGCTGTTTCGGTCGCGCCGGGTGCTTAACGAAAACTACAGCGCCGTGGTCCGCTTCCTGCTGGATCACAGCGACACGGTGTAGTCGCCTACCGGGCGGTCCTATTTTTTCTTCGAGGCGCCGGTCAGCACATCCATGAACGCCCGCATGGGGTCTACTGTCTCCATGCCGTGGCGTGTCATGTCAGACAGACCGCGCCCCATTTCCAGCCACTGTGAAAACTGCGAATCCATCGCCTTTTTGTGCTCCAGATACACCGTGATGGTCTGCTGCAGGTATTTTTCGAAAAACTCTCCCAACAGATTGTCGCCGTAGCGGATAATCATGTGCAGCAGGGGAACGGGCAGCAGGAAATTGCGGTTCTTGGCGGCTTCCAAGACAATCTGGGTGAGGATGAAGGAGGTCACATCCTCCTGCGTCTTGGCATCCACCACCTCGACCTCATTTCCCTCTCGAATATGCTCGGCGACTTGTTCCAGGGTCACGTGACGGCTGTTTTCTGCGTCATAGAGTCTGCGATTGGCGTATTTTTTTAGTTTCATGGTTTTTTGCGTAGCAAAAAACCACTGTATTTACAATCCTTTTTAAATTTCCAAGCATTAAATCCCGCCACTTTTATCGTTAAAAATAGGCTTCAGCCGGTATCGGCTTCCGTCAAGAAAAAATTTTGCATTGCAAAATTTTTCTTGACATGGATAATGGGCGTCCTATAGTCTGGTCATTGAATGTGAAACCAACGATTTACCAAATCAAAGGAGAAAACGATGGACAACACTCAGGTGCTCAAACAAATGCTGGATTTTCAGAAAACGACTTTCGACAATGCTTTCAGCGCCATGGTCATGATGCAGGGCCAGGCAGAGCAGATGGCGGGAAACCTTTTGGACCAGGCTGCCTGGCTTCCCGAGGAAGGCCGCAAGGTCGTGGCCGACTGGGTCGCCGCCTACAAGAAGGGGCGCGACGAGTACAAGGGCTATGTCGACGAGAGTTTTCAGAAGGTTGAGGCATTTTTTGCAGATGCAAAATCCGCCAAAGCAGCAAAATCCAAGTAACCTGATTGGGCGGCGTTGCCCTTTGGCATCGCCGCCCTACCCCAAAGGAGTGCAACATGGATCAGAAACAGTATTTCTTGCAGATGATCAATTTCAACCGGGCGGCTTTTGACGGTTCTTTTTCCGCTTTGGGAACGCTTCAGGAACAGGCCGAGCGCATGGCCAACACGGTTATCGACCAAGCCACCTGGCTGCCCGAGCCAGGGCGACAGGCCGTCAATGAGTGGGCAAACGCCTGTAAAAAGGGTCGTGAAGACTTCAAGAAAATGGTCGACGACAGCTTTCAGAAGGTGGAAGCGTATTTCAAAGACCTCAAGTAAGCGTCTATTCATTTTTGCGGTGCGGCGCCCACAGTGACCTGTGCGGCGTCCGCACTGCAGGATCCGTCCTGTTGCCCATCCGATGCCGGGTTTGGCGGCATCCGCGGGCGGGCGCGGGGTTCACCAAGACAAGGGGGCCGCGATGCGCCATCCACTTTTCACCCCGTTCGAAACGCCGTTCACGCCTGAAGAAATGGCCGCCGTAGTCAATGCGGCGAACCACGGGCTCACCGCCCTTACGCGGTATGCCGACGCGTTTTTGCACCCTTACTTACTTGCCACGGGGTATTTTCGAGAGGCCGAGGCCCAAAAACTCCTTCGGCATTCCGCCGCTGACACCGTTGCCGATTACTTGACATTGGGGATGTACAACCTGGATTTGGCCAACCGGGCGCTTGATGGCGTCCTTCGCGGCTGGAATGGATTCCAGCGGAAAATGGGCGATGAAGCAGTGGCGGCCGTTGCTCAACTGCTTCGGGACGGTGATCCGAAAGGCCTGCAGCACCAGGCCCTTCGCCTGGCGAAACTGATGGCGGTCATGGCCGTTGAATATCCCGAGGCGGTGGATGCCATTGAACCCGAATACGGGTTCCATTTCGAGCGCGGCGACACCACCCGCAAGGTGGAAGAAACCGATCGCTTCATTATGTACCAGGTGCTGCCAACGGAAGCCGGCGCATCCGTTCGTGAGGGCGGCAAGCCAGTACTGATCCTGCCGCCGTATGTTCTGGGCGCCAATATTCTGGGATTCTTGCCCGGCGAGCGGCGCAGCTACGCGCACAGTTTTGCCAACCAGGGCGTACCCACCTACATCCGTATCCTAAAGGACATCCGCGTCACTGAGGCCCTCCAGGTCATGACCGGCGAAGATGATGCCAATGACACGCGTCGGTTCTGCGAAACGTTGAAGGACCGTCACGGAGCGGCGGTGACCCTGAACGGATATTGCCAGGGCGGCTTCTCGGCCTTGAGCAATCTACTCTCCGGCCGCCTGGACAATTTGGTTGACGCCTTTATCACCTGCGTGGCGCCAATGGACGGCACGCGCAGCAGGGGTCTCTACGGTTTTCTCCAGAATCTTCCCCAGCGCTTCAACGAGCTGGACTACGGAACCAAGACGCTGGCCAACGGAAACCGTGTGGCGGACGGCCAACTCATGGGCTGGGTCTACAAGCTGAAGAGTATTGACGAAGAATTTCCGGTATCGGCCTTCTTTCGAGATATCATGATGTTCGCCGCCCAAAAGGGGCCCGACCTGGTCATCAGCAAGACCGCCGCGGCCCTGAATTACTGGTTG
>CAYUOU010000029.1:0-42996 GCA_964446485.1 uncultured Desulfobacterales bacterium
GGCGTCGAAGCCGGTCAGGAGCATGTCCACGACAATGGTGATGTCGATCTTCTCTGCGCCCTTCTTGGGGAGGTCGCGGTTGGGGTATTGCTGGTCCTTGATGCGCTTCTGGACGTCCTGGTAGAAGGCGTCGAAGTTGTAGAGGTCGTGGTTGGTGCCGTAGCGGACATTATAGTCGGCGATGATGGCCTTGAGGGCTGCCTTTTTCTTGTCCGGCTCCTGCTGGTTGTCTTCGAGTTCCTGGGGCAGGTCTTCCTGGAGCTGCTGGACATCCTTGTTGCCCTCGGCGGGCGGGGAAAAAACAGCGGAGACCTTGAACGGAACGAAGTCGGGATCGCCGGCCTGGCGCTCGGCCTGGGTCTGCTTGAAAAGCGCGTAGTATTTAATGGCATCATTGATCGAGGCGGTGGCAAAGAGCGCGTTGAAGCGGCGCTGGCCGGTGGCGGCGTTGTGCTTGTCGAGGATGGCGTCGATGACGGCGCGTTTGGCAAGGGTTTCGCCGGGCCTGGGCGGGGTTTTGCCGTCTGGCTTGAAGTAGTCGACGTGGAACTTGAGGACGTTGCGGTCCTCGATGGCGTGGGTGATGGTGTAGGCGTGCAGTTCGCTCTGGAAAAGGTCCTGGGTGGTGCGGAGGGTCTGGACGTTGTCTTCGATCTGGCGGGTGGTGGCGTTTTCGAGGAAGATCGGCGTGCCGGTGAAGCCGAAGAGTTGGGCCTTGGGGAAGAAGTTTTTGATGGTCTGGTGGGTCTGGCCGAACTGGGAGCGGTGGCACTCGTCGAAGATGAAGACCATGTGCTTGTCGCTGAGCGGTTCGAGGCGCTGTTTGAAGGTGGCCTTGCCGTTCTTGTTGCCGGGCTTGTTGTATTTGCTGGTTTCGTCGAGGGCGAGGCCGAGCTTCTGGATGGTGGTGACGATGACCTTGTCGGCGTAGTCGTCGGAGGCGAGGCGGCGGACCAGCGCAGCGGTGTTGGTGTTTTCCTCGACGCAACCTTCCTGAAAGCGGTTGAACTCTTCGCGGGTCTGGCGGTCGAGGTCTTTGCGGTCGACGACGAAGAGGCACTTGTGGATGTCGGGGTTGAGCTTGAGGAGCGTGGAGGCCTTGAAGGAGGTCAGCGTCTTGCCCGAGCCGGTGGTGTGCCAGATGTAGCCGTTGCCGCGGTTTTCGCGGATGCACTGGTCGATGGCCTTGACGGCGTACACCTGGTAGGGGCGCATCATGAGCATCTTCTGCTCGGAGGCGACGAGGACCATGTAGCGGCTGACGGTCGTGCCGAGGGTGCACTTGGGCAGGAAGGACTCGGCGAAGTCGTGAAGGTGAGTGATCTTAGCGTTGTCTTCGGCGGCGTGCTGGTAGATGGGCAGGAAGTTTTCATCTGCGTCGAAGGCGAAATGGCGGTCGTTGTTATTGGCGAAGTAGTAGGTCTCGGTCTGGTTGGAGACGATGAAGAGCTGTACAAAGCAGAGCAGGGTCTTGGTGTATCCGTTGCCGGGATCCTTTTTGTAGTCGACGATCTGCTGCATGGCCCGGCGGGGGCTGATGCCGAGGGTCTTGAGTTCGATCTGGACGGCGGGGATGCCGTTTATCAGGAGCATCACGTCGTAGCGTTGGAAGCTGTAGTCGGTGTTGATGCGGAGCTGGTTGACGACCTCGAAGGTGTTTTTGCACCAGTCCTTGATGTTGACGAGGGTGTAGTTGAGCGGGGTGCCGTCGTCGCGGGTGAAGCTGTTGATCTCGCGGAGCAGGGTCGCGGCGGTGAAGACGTCGGGGGTGATGATCTCGTCGAGGAGGCGCTTGAATTCGCCGTCGGTGAGCTGGACGCGGTTAAGGGCCTCGAAGTGATTGCGGAAATTGCCTTCGAGGGTGGCGCGGTCGTGGATGTCGGGGCGGTGGGTGTATTTGAGATCGGTCAGTCTGCCGATCAGCGCTTGTTCAAGTTCTTGTTCGGTCATTGTTTTCTCTCTCTTTGAAACCGGGTCAAGTTTCGGCTTCATTCATTCCGGGAACGGCTTTTCGTTTTCTTCCTTCGGGCGTAATGGATATTTCCTAAGACGGGTTTGGCTGCCTGCCCTGGACGATGGTCCGGCGGTAGTCGGAAATGACGGCGTCGGCTTGGGTCGCCTCTAAGAGCTCCTGGGTCTCCGCAAGGCTGAGGGTCCGACTGGAGTGGGTACCCTTCTCTCCATCGCGGAAACCGAGACGCCGGCGACCTTGAAGCCAGGCAGCTCCCCTTTCTGTGTGAGGCGATAGACGGTTTTATCGTTTACATTTAGATAGTTGGCCACTTCTCGGACGGTCATGGATGGAGAGACCACGTCGCACACCTCTCAATATTCGGGACGATTTTAGGGTAGCGTAGTTTAAACGGGTTCAAGTGGTCAAGCTGACAATCAACTGATGAGTGGGGGAGCACTCTGAGCTCAAAAACAAACTACCAGTCATTTTTTCGAATGGCTTACATTGTTTCTATCAGTTTTTTTGATAATCCCTGAATGTACTTTACCCTTCGCCGGACGCAACAACCACTCGGTTAACGAAACTACAGGAAGGCGTGAATCTTGCCATGTGGACTGAAAAGGACGACGGTGGTAAAACACAAGCCATGTCAAAGGTAATCGCGTCCATAATGAGGGCCGGCCCTCGATCTGGATCCACCCAAGCCGCCGACGCCAAGGTGGTCCCCTTCCCGGTGAGGTATCCTGAACAGCCTAAAAGATGGTATTCACAGCCTGGAACAACCCCACCCGATGGTTGGAAGGGGACGTACTCGCCTCAAGAGCCTTATGGCTTGTCTGGCAGAACTGAGCCTCAATAAGGCGATAATCGATATCCCGGTGCTTCAACTTGGCCGGCCCAAACCTCTATAGTATCTAACCAAAATGTTAGCCGCGCCTTTCAGTTATATGGCCGCCACTGCTAAAGCTTCTACTCTTCCCCTCTGGCTCCCAGCTTCTTGGGCGATAGCAAAACATCGGAGTCGTATTGATAACCGTCATTCCAACCAGAACAATCTTTCTCGCGCCGAAAGCCGCATAGTTGACAGAAGTAAATTCCGTAAAATTTATGCAACGTTAGGGTATATTGAGGGTCTGGTTAGAGCGTCCCGTCAGCTCAACTTGGTGTGCGTTAAATCAACGGCTGTTCTCAAGTCAATTTTCACGATTTCTGATTCGTTGTCTTGAAGGGCAAAAACAGTCTTTGGAAATCAGTAAGGGAGATGGCCCATTGCCACTGCCTGCCGGTTACCTTTAAATATTCAACGCCGGCGCCCACATGCTGCTGGACCTGAAAATCGACGATAATAGCGCAATGATTTGTTGCCGGGCGGCGTGTTCGTTGGAAGCGCTTAGAGGGAGTCGTGAGGGTTACTCGGCAAGCTCGGCGATGAGTGCATTCAGTTTCTGTGAATGCATTCGAATCTCCTGGTAAATTTGCCTTTCGCGCGGTCTCTGGGTTCCTTTCCGATCAGCGGCAGACTGATTTCCCAGAACCCCCGGATCATTAGCTGCCCCTATCAAATAGCCGTTTTCTAAAAGCCGAATAAAGTGGTCGCTGATCTGTTCGGGGCTGAACGGGGTTTTCCCGACATGGTACCATTTGTAAATCCAGTTGCACATGCCGAGGATGGCATCGGCCTGTAGCGTCGGGTCTGCCTTCCGGAAGCACCCTTTGACCATGCCATCCTTGATGATATCCTCGAATATTTTTGTGTATCGCCGCTTTTCTATGCGGATTTTATCAAAATCCTTTTTCGGCAGTTGGCTCTCTTCGCTGAAAAAAACGGAGAACATGCTCAGGTCTTTTACGATGATGTTGATGATGTGATGGTGGATAATACGTCTTAGTTTATCGGCCGGCGGAAGATCCATGGTTGATATCTCAAGGGTGTCCTTGAAGATATTCTCAAACGTCTGGGTGTAGATGATGGTTAGCAACTCGTTCTTGTTCTTCACGTAATGATACAACGCCGGCTTGGTGATCCCCAGCGCCTTGGATACATCATCCAGCGAGGTTGAGCTGTATCCCTTCTTTTGAAACAGTCCCGCCGCCGTATCGATGATGGCCTGTTTTCTGTCGCTCTTGTCGAGCTGTTTAAACTGATCGGTCGTTTTCATTGAAAAAAACATAAACCATGCGCCGTTAAAAATCGACAGAATTATTCGTGCAGGAAAAACTTGACAACAATTCCAGTGTTTTGTAGATGACTGAATGGGCGGTAAGTAAAACTTACCGCTCGGTAATACTGTGGGCCGAACGCCTTTCATTTCACAAGTGGCACCCATTCTCGGCTCCCGATGACTGCCGGGCGGCGGCCCTTTCCGGAGCGATGAGCGCCCATATCAAGGAGGCAAACGAGGAAAACTGCAATGACCCCAACAGACCCCACCATCACCGCCCCACCCCGAGTGCTCGTCACCAAAGTAGGGCTTGACGGGCATGACCGGGGAAGCCGCATCGTGGCGGCCTATTTGCGTGATGCCGGCATGGAGGTGATCTACACGCCGCCATGGCAATCGGTCGAAGCCGTTATCGGCATCACCCGCCAGGAGGATATTGACGTTATCGGAATCAGTTCACTCGCCACCGACCACCTGATTGTTCCCGGATTGATGGCGGCGCTGATATCAGAAGGGCTTGACGCCGTCAGGGTTGTCGTGGGCGGCATCGTTCCCCAGGGCGAGATCCCACTGCTGCTGAATGCCGGTGTCAGCCATGTCTTTGGTTCGGGGGCCATGCGGGAGGAGATCGTGGGCACCGTGGCCCGGCTGGCATCTGAAGCGCAGGCCGCCAAACGGCAACTGTGGGAGGTCGCCTGATGAAACCCCCGCCAGATTGCCTGCCGCCGTCTGATTACCGCGCCGCTCATGATGCCTGGAAAAAGGCGTATGGGGAGCAGCAAGGAGAAGGGGAAAAGACGATTCGCAACCGATCCGGCGTGGCCATCGACGCGCTTTACACGCCGAAGGGGCCGGCGGATCCGGCTTATATGGAGCGTCTGGGGTTTCCCGGCGCATACCCTTTTACCCGCGGCATTTATCCATCCATGCACCGCGGCCGTACGTGGACACAACGCCAGTTGATCGGTCTTGGCACGCCGGAAGACTACAATACGCGGGTAAAGAAACTACTCGATGCGGGAGCTACTGCCATCAGCCTGCTCCCTTGCTGCTCATGCTTCAGGGGCTTGGATTGCGACGATGTCGACAGCGTACTGCTGGGGACATGCGGCACAGTGGTGAACAGCATCGATCATATGGAATCCTGTCTTTCCGGGGTGAACATCGGGCAAATTTCCACCGCCATGAACGACCCGACGCCATTTACGCTCCTGGCGTTTCTGCTCGGGGTGGCAAAGCGCCGCAATATCCCCTGGACGCGAATCAGCGGAACATCCAATCAAAGCGACTACATCTCTCATTTTGTCGCCAACCACATGTTTTACCGGCTCTCCCTGCCAGGGTCCAAGCGGATGCTGCTGGATCATATCGCTTTTTGCCGCACCCACGTTCCAAACTGGAATCCGGTGTCGGTGGTGGGCCAGCACATGCAGCAGGCAGGAGCCACTCCGGCCGAAACCATGGGATTCACCCTGTCGACGGCCATACAGTATGCAGAAGACTGCATGGCCCGGGGAATGGACATCGATTCGGTGCTTCGCCGCTTCACGTTTTTCTTTGACATCTCCATCAGCCTTTTTGAGGAGATTGCCAAATTTCGGGCCGGTCGCCGACTCTGGGCCCGTATCGCCAGGGAGCGGCTGGGCGCCGCCGATCCTAAGTCCTGGCGATTCAAGTTCCACGGGCAGACTTCCGGTGTGGATTTGACCCGGCAGCAGCCCATGAACAATATCGCGCGGGTGACCGTGCAGGCGATCGCCGGCATATTGAGCGGATTGCAGTCCTTGCATACGGACGCCTATGACGAAGCGATTTCCTGCCCGACGGAAACGGCAGCGCAGGTTGCCGTCAACACCCAAAACATTTTGAGGGAAGAAGCGCACCTTTGCGATGTGATTGATCCGCTTGGCGGCGCTTATTACATCGAGACCTTGACGGATCAGATGGAAGCGAAAATCGTTGAAGTCATCGACAAGATCGACGCCGCCGGGGGCATGTACAACGCCGTCGAATCGGGCCTTGTCCAGGCAATGATCGGTGATTCCGCCCTGGCCTTCCAGGAGCAGATCGAATCCGGTGAACAACAGTGGGTGGGGATCAACTGCTATGTTGCTGATGAAAGCGCGGCTGCTGAGCCGCTGCCATATCGGCCGGACCCTGAAGCCATGGAGGCCTTTGTCCGCACCTTCAAAGCGTTCAAGGCTTCCAGAAGCCGGACCGCGGTGCAACACGCCATCGACAACCTTGCCCGCGCTGCAGGTTCAGACAAGGAGAACATCTTCGAAAAAGTGGTGGACGCCGCGGTGTGCGGCGTCACTCATGGCGAAATCGTTGCCTGCCTTCGCACCGAACTGGGGGTTGGTGAACCGCTGCTCATGGCGTGAATATGACCGAAAATACCCTACACCACCGTATCAGCCGTAAGATTCTCGATGGGGTGCAGGCCGGGGATGCGGCGGCCCTCTCCTATGCCATCAGTGCGGTCGAAAACAGCGCTCATGCCGGCGCGGCCGTATCCCGGATGATTGGCGCCGATGGGGGCCGCATCCCGGTTATCGGATTTACCGGTCCCCCCGGAGTTGGCAAGTCCAGCCTCATCAACGCATACATCACCCCCCTGCGCAATGCGGGCCAGCGGGTTGCCGTCCTCGCCATCGATCCCTCCAGCCCCGTCTCCGGCGGTGCGATCCTGGGCGACAGGTTCAGAATGGGCGCGCATATTCATGATCCCTGCGTATTCGTTAGATCACTTTCCAGCAGGGGGGCACTGGGAGGCCTGTGCGCGGCCATCCTCGGCATTATCGATCTTGTTGATCTGGCCGGCTGGGATGTGGTCCTGCTCGAGACGGTCGGGGCCGGCCAGGCCGACACGGATGTGGCGGACATTGCCGACATCAAGGTCGTCATTCAGGCGCCGGGCATGGGGGACGAATTGCAGTCCATAAAGTCGGGAATTCTCGAAATCGCTGATGTCCTTGTTGTCAATAAAGCGGACATGCCCCACGCCGATACGGCAGTGCGGTACTTGAAGGCCATGCTGGCCCTGAAGGCCGCCGACTCAGCGCCTGTGCCCGTCATCCAAACCGTAGCGAGGGAAGGTGTGGGGATTGAGAGACTTCACCAGGCGATCATCTCGTTACGCGCCGTCTGGGAGATCGAGGATCGACATACGCGTCGCAGCATGCGGTTCCAGCGGTTTTTTGCCAAAGCGGTTGGGCAACTGACGGCTCGCGCCCTTGCCCGCCTCGCCCCTGCAGCGTTCGCTGCGACCTTTGGGTCTTGTGTCCTTGGCCAAGTAGACATCAGTGGAATTGTGGACCAGGTCCTTGTAGGGCTGCGGTTGCAGTTGAAGCAAAACAAGCCATCCGATAGCCCTGCGGAGAAGTGCCCCGGGGCCTGAGCGCCCTCCCCCGGCATCCCGATTATTTCCCCGATAATCAGCAAGGGCTTGCATCCCTGGCCCATCGGGTTATGATGAACGGGCAGGCGAACAGGCCCGACTGCAATCCAGCCGGACATCGGCTGTGGCCGTGAGACCCACGCCGTTCAAACCAACTGCCCAGAGGGAGGAAACATGGGAGACATTATCGATCTCGTTAAGGAAAGAGACCCGCAGGAAAAAGAATTCCATCAGGCGGTCACCGAAGTCTTTGAATCCATCAAGCCGGTGCTGGACCAGAACCCCGTCTACCGGCAGGCCAAGATCATGGAGCGCCTTGTGGAGCCCGAGCGGGTGATCATGTTCCGGGTGCCGTGGATGGACGACCGCGGTGAAGTACACGTCAACCGCGGGTACCGCATCGAAATGAACAGCGCCATCGGCCCCTACAAGGGCGGGCTGCGTTTCCACCCGTCGGTGAACCTGGGCATCCTGAAGTTCCTCGCTTTCGAGCAGGTTTTTAAAAATGCCCTCACCACACTTCCCATGGGAGGCGGCAAGGGCGGCTCGGACTTTGATCCCAAGGGCAAATCCGACAACGAAGTCATGCGGTTTTGTCAGGGTTTCATGAGCGAGCTGTCCCGCCACATCGGCCCCAACACCGATGTTCCGGCCGGGGACATCGGTGTCGGCGCCCGAGAGATTGGATTTCTCTTCGGCATGTACAAAAAGCTCAGAAACGAGTTCACCGGCGTGCTCACGGGGAAAAGCCTCAACTGGGGCGGCAGCCTCATTCGTCCCGAAGCCACGGGGTACGGCTGCGTGTACTTTGCAGCCGAAATGCTCAACACCCGCGGTGACAGCCTCGACGGAAAGACATGCCTGGTTTCCGGTTCCGGGAACGTGGCGCAGTTTACCGTCGAAAAAATCATCGATCTCGGCGGCAAGGTCGTCACCATGAGCGATTCTTCAGGGTATATTTTCGATGAGAGCGGTATCGACCGCCAGAAGCTGGCCTCCGTGAAGATGCTCAAGAACGTTCGTCGGGGGCGTATCAAGGAATACGCCGAGAAATACAGCGAGGCGGTCTACACCCCGCTGGATGCCGCTATGGAGTACAATCCCCTGTGGAACCACAAGGCCGACTGCGCATTCCCCAGCGCCACCCAGAACGAGATCAACGGCACGGATGCAAAGCACCTGCTGGACAACGGCATCACCGTGGTGGCCG
Source organism: uncultured Desulfobacterales bacterium (assembly GCA_964446485.1). Lineage (GTDB taxonomy): Bacteria > Desulfobacterota > Desulfobacteria > Desulfobacterales > JBDRRP01 > JBDRRP01. Next base: position 8,727 of record CAYUOU010000029.1, read on the forward strand.
AGGGGGCCAACATGCCCACCACCATCGAAGGCGTGGACCAGTTCCTGGATGCCGGCATCCTTTACGGTCCGGGCAAGGCTGCCAATGCCGGCGGCGTCTCCGTCTCCGGGTTGGAGATGACCCAGAACAGCATGCGCCTGTCCTGGTCGCGGGAAGAGGTGGACGACCGGTTGAAAATGATCATGAAAAGCATTCACCAGACCTGTGTCGATGCGGCAGAGCAGTACGGAAGCCCCGGCAACTATGTGATGGGGGCCAACATCGCCGGGTTTGTCAAGGTGGTGGAGGCGATGCTGGACCAAGGCCTGGTATAACCGGAAGCGGCATCTTTTGGCCCAGAGCGGCGTTCTCCCCCTTTTGAAATCCTCGACATAGCAGGGCCTATGCCGCCGGTTTCAAAAAGGTTCAGGCCTTGCTCTGAACAAAAATCCGCCGCTTCCGAATGAGCACCGTTGAGCCAGTGGCTGCCTTTGCAAGCACAAGAAAAGAAGCATGATAAAAAAAGCGCGGTACACCGCGCTTTTTTTATAGGAACGGCCGGATGGCCTCGTGAAAGCGCTCGGCCATGACGGCCACGGCCCCGGTCTCATGGATGCGATCGACGATCTGCCGGAGGTTGCCGAAGGCTTTTTCTTTTGACACCCCGTTCTTGAGGTCGTTGCCGCCCAGCGTGATGAGCACCAGTCTGGGGGATTGGCGCAGCACATCTTCTTCCAGGCGGGCGAGACCGTCGGTGGTGGTATTGCCCGGCACGCCGGCATTGATGACTTCACGGCCGATGCGCGCGGCAAGCTGAGAAGGATAGTCCATGCCTTGGGAGGCGCCGGTCCCCGCGGTGAGACTGTCGCCAAAGCTGATAATATTTGTGCCGGCGGTGGGTCGCCGCGCCGGATCGTCGCTGCAGGCGATGGTCAGCAGCGTCATCGCCATGACCACCGACAGCAGGCGCCAGTCGAAGAGATTTCTCTTTTTCATGCCAGCGACCCATTCCGGGCGGGGAGGGTGCCGATCACCAGATCCCGGAGCTTCTCATAGGGCTGCGCCCCCACGAGGCGGCGGCCTCCGAAACTGAACGTGGGCACCGCGGTAATGCCCATCTGCCGTGATGTCGCCCAGTCGCGGTCCACGGCTTCGGCATAGCGCCGCTCCGTGAGCACGACGTCGGCCTCGGTGGCTGACAGCCCGGCCGCAGACGCCAGGTCGCGGAGCACATTCGATTTCGCCAGGTTTTTTCCCTCGGCGAAATACGCGCGGAACGCCAGATGATGGAAGGCGTCTCCACGGCCGTGGTCCTCGGCCCATTTGCCCAGTTCCTGGGCCAGGCGGCTGTTGTAGGTGTGTCGGCGGTCGCCGAAGGGCAGGCCCTCGGCGGCGGCGACTTGCCGCATGTGAGCCAGCATCCCCGGGATGTCGATATTGCGTCCCGCGAACAGCGTTTCGAGGGAGATTCCTTCCTCCGGGGTGTCCGGATGCAGCGGGAAGGCGATCCATTTTACGGTCATCTCCAATTCAGACAGCAGTCTTTCGATACGACCCGTAACGAAATAGCACCAGGGTCAGATGTAGTCGGAAAAGATTTCGAGAACGGGCAGGGCTTTCATCAGCATCGCTCCTTTTCAGCAGGTGCCATATTTATCGCTTGTTGTGACGGATCCATCGTTTGACAACCTCAGGGGTTTCGGTTATCGACCAACATAATTCAGGATGAACCCTGTCGCAACGGCGACACTTCCCTTCTTTCCAAGAACCATCGATTACCCATATTGTGCTGGATCCGTCATCCCTGTTCGCCCGGGGCAGTTCCCGTACGAGGGATGAAGCGTCAGACCAGTCTCGGAGGCCACACCATGAGCAAACAAAAAATGACCACAGAAGAGGCGTTTATCAAAGTGCTTCAGATGCACGGCATCGAGCACGCCTTTGGGATTATCGGTTCTGCGTTTATGCCGATTTCCGACCTTTTTCCAAAGGCAGGGATCACGTTCTGGGATGTCGGACATGAAGGCAACGCCGGGATGATGGCGGACGGTTTCACCCGGGCCTCGGGCAAAATGTCCATGATGATTGCCCAGAACGGACCCGGCATCACCAACCTCGTCACGCCCGTCAAGACTGCCTACTGGAATCACACGCCGCTTCTGCTGGTGACCGCTCAGGCGGCTAACATGACCATGGGTCAGGGGGGGTTCCAGGAAGTGGCGCAGATGGCGTTGTTCGAGGACATGGTTGCCTATCAGGAAGAGGTGCTTCACCCATCACGCATCGCCGAAGTCCTCAACCGGGTAATCCTGCAGGCCAAACGCGCCTCGGCCCCGGCCCAGGTCAACGTGCCGCGCGACTTCTGGACACAGGTGATCGACATCGCACTGCCCCCCATCATCGAGTTCGAACGCCCGGCCGGCGGGGAGAGCGCCATCGCCCGTGCGGCGGAACTGCTTTCCAATGCCAAATTCCCTGTCATCCTGAACGGCGGCGGCGTGGTCATCGGCGCTGCCATCGAAGATTCGATGGCTCTTGCAGAGAGACTCGATGCGCCGGTCTGCTGCGGCTACCAGCACAATGACGCCTTTCCGGGCAGCCACCCGCTCTTCGCCGGTCCGCTGGGCTACAACGGCTCCAAGGCCGGCATGGAACTGATTTCCAGAGCCGACGTCGTACTGGCCTTGGGGACCCGATTGAATCCGTTCTCCACCCTGCCGGGTTACGGCATCGACTACTGGCCGAAGGATGCTGCAATTATTCAAGTCGACATGAACCCCGACCGCATCGGTCTCACCAAACCGGTTTCCGTGGGTATTGCCGGCGACGCCAAAAAGGTGGCCAATGCCATTCTGGCCAATCTCGCACCTGCCGCCGGTGACAAGAACCGCGAGGCACGCCAGGCGGCAATCGCAAAGATCAAGGCCGATTGGGCCCAGGAACTGGCGACGATGGATCACGAAGAAGACGATCCGGGTACGACCTGGAACCGGCGCGCTAAGGACGATGAGCCGGATAAAATGACGGTCCGCATGGCGTGGAGGGCCATCATCGAAGCCCTGCCCAAGGAGGCCATCATCTCTTCTGACATCGGCAACAACTGCGCCATCGGCAATGCGTATCCGACCTTCGAGGAGGGCCGCAAGTATTTGGCTCCGGGCATGTTCGGACCCTGCGGCTACGGCTTTCCGGCCATTCTGGGGGCAAAAATCGCCAAACCCGACGGTCCGGTGGTGGGGTTTGCCGGAGACGGCGCCTTCGGGATCTCCATGAACGAGATGACCGCCTGCGGACGCGCCGAGTGGCCTGCCATCACGATGGTCATCTTCCGCAACTATCAATGGGGGGCCGAAAAACGCAATACCACCCTATGGTATGACGACAACTTCGTGGGCACCGAGCTTGACGCCAATGTCTCCTACGCAGGGATCGCTAAAGCGTGCGGCATGGAGGGTGTCCAGGCCACATCCCCGGAGGAATTGACTCAGCAACTGCGGGCGGCCGTCACTGCCCAGATGGAAGCTGGCAAGACCACCTTCATCGAGGTATTGAACAACAAGGAACTCGGTGAACCCTTCCGCCGCGACGCCATGAAAAAACCGGTGGCCGTGGCCGGTATCGATTCCGCCGACATGCGGCCCCAGAAAGGGGCATAAGGGTAGTCCGCCGGCGCCCGAGGCCACCGGCGTTAGCCGGTGGCCGCTCACGAAACGATCCACAATCCAATATGGAGCCTGTCCATGGGAACGACTGTCAATGGGTGTGAATACGACGTCGAGGAGATGGTTCGCGGCGATCGGGACTATCTGTGGCATCACATCAAACCGCATAAGGTCTTCGATGATGCCGAGCAGATGATCATGGTGTCAGGTAGAGGGCTTCGGGTCACCGACATCCGAGGCAGGGAATATCTTGACGCGACTTCAGGTGGGGTCTGGAGCGTGTTGGTGGGTCACGGCCGGCAAAGCATTGCCGATGCGGTCTGTAAGCAGTTAAAGACGCTGGCCTATTTTGCCGGTACGGTGGGCAACGTACCGACCATCCGGCTTGCCGCGAAACTCGTTTCATTGCTGCCGGGAATGGGTAAAGTTTACTTCTCCAACAGCGGGTCCGAGGCCAACGAAAAAATTTTCAAAATGGTTCGCCAACTTTCACACATGGACCCCGATCATCAGGGGAAGTACAAAGTCCTTTACCGGGATCGTGATTACCACGGCACCACCATCGGCGCGCTCAGCGCCACGGGGCAGCAGGAGCGCAAACAAGACTACGGGCCTTTTGCCGAGGGGTTTGCGGCTGTCCCCCACCCGCTGTGCTACCGATGCCCATTTGAAAAAACCTACCCCGGCTGCGAGGTTGCGTGCGCCCGTGCTGTGGAGAAAGTCATTCTCCAGGAGGGCCCCGACACCGTGGGCGGTCTGATCGTCGAGCCCATCACCGCCGGCGGGGGCATTATCGTGCCGGTGCCGGAGTACCTCCCAACGGTGGCGGAGATCTGCCGCAAATACGATGTCTACCTGATCATGGATGAGGTGGTTTGCGGGTTCGGACGTACCGGCAGATTCTGGGGCTTTGAGCATTTCGGCATCGTTCCAGACATGCTCACCATGGCCAAAGGCCTGGCAAGTTCCTATATGCCGCTATCCGCAACGGCGGTCCGGCAGGATATCTATGATCGCTTTCTCTGCGATCCCGCCAGCGACGCGGAGCGGATGAATTACTACCGGGACATCAGCACCTACGGGGGCTGTGCCGCTGCTGCCACCGCTGCGCTGGAAAGCATTCACATCATCGAGTCGGAAAACCTGGTTGCCAACAGTGAGTCGGTGGGGCAGTATTTTCTGGATCGCCTGATGGAACTGGCCGACATGCCGATGGTGGGAGATGTCCGCGGGCGCGGCCTTTTTTGCGGGCTTGAACTCGTTTCCGACAAGTCGCGCAAGATCCCTATCACTGAAGCTGAAATGAACCGCATCATGGGGCTTGTAGCCGCCGAAGGCGTTCTGGCGGGGCGAACCAATTCCAGTCTGCCGGGTAACAACACCATCATGAACTTTGCCCCGGCCCTCGTTGCTACGACTTCGGATATCGACGAGATCGTCGAAGCTCTCAAGGCGGCCCTGGAGAAGTGTTGATCCCCATCTCTCAGAACGCCGAGGATATCGGCAATGGCTGAAACCGGCACCGGATCAAAAGAAGATCGTAATACCGTCAAGATCGTCGCCGGAAAGACGCCGCTAACGACCTACCAGCGTCGACTGTTCAGCCAGCTCCTGTGGCACGCCCTCACCGGCGGCATGGGGGAGGACCAGCACACCATCTCCCTCTCGACGCTCCACGAACGACTTGGGACGGGGAATCGGACTTCCGAATGGATCATCTTCAACCTTGAGAAAGTCGCCGCGACACGGATCCGGTGGCATCTCTACAGCGGTGCGGGCGCTCTCGAATCGGGTTTTTCCCTGCTGCTTTCCGCCGCGTGGGTGATCGGAGATACACTCACCTTTCGTCTTCCCAAACGCTTGAAGCAGTTCGTGGGCGAGCGGCGGCTGCGTCGTCTGCTGGATTTACACGTAGAAGATTTATTCCGTCACCCATTCTCTGCCGGGATTTATCGCCTGTTGCAGAATTATGCCGACGCAGGAAGCACCGGATGGCTGCCGTTGGAGCGATTTATCGCAGCGGCAGGTCTCGATGCCGGCCCGGTCACCGCCGGTGAATCAATGCTGCGCGACAAGGTGCTGATGCCGGCGGCCGAAGAGATCTCGCTCTTCAGTGAGTTGGTGGCCTCGGCCGCTGTGCGCCGGCAACCGGTTGCCGATTTGCTGGAAGTAAAATTTCATGTACAGCGAAAGGATGACGATCGCCCCGACGCCTGCCTGCTGCTGCCCGGCGGCGAAGAAGGACCGCTCAGCACGGAGCTTGCACGAGAACAGCGGTTCGAAGCTTACAAGGCCGCCCTGGTGTGTGATGCCGCCACGGCCATGAACGACGGCGAGATGGCGGAACTCCGAAATGGGTTCGTCGACAGCATTAGAGATAACACCGTCATGATGAAAAAGTATGAAGAGGACGGATTTGACAGCCTGGCGGTGAAACTCGCCTTCGAGGTGTATCTGGAAAAACTGCTGCTCAGCGACGAACAGCGGGATTTGGGTCGGTTCAAGGAAACCACGGGATGATATTCTATTACAACGTCCGAGGATGCCCGCGCTTTTTGTAGAACCGGATTCTGGTTTGTCTTCGGACTTAGAGTGCGGGTTTACAGCTCACCGTCTTTGAGCGGGTCCCGCCGCAGACTTTCGATGCGTTCTTTCGGACTGACGATCTCGGTGATGCGGATCCCGTACTTCTCGTTTTCCACCACCACCTCCCCGCGCGCCACCAGCGTGTCGTTGGCCAGTACGTCCAAGGGTTCCCCTTCAAGATTCTTGTGCACCAGGGCACTGCCGGGGCCCATTTTCAGAAGATCATCAATTTTCATTCGACTGCGCCCCAGTTCTACGGTGAGCTGCAGCGGAATATCCAAAAGCATGTCCAGCGCGTCGGCGGAGATCTCTTCCGGGGGGGCTTCGGGTTCGGTGGCCGGCGGTTCCGGAGCCGGCGGGGCATTGTGCGCTTCGGTGGCGGCGGCATCGGCGATGGCCTGAGCGTCCTTTGCCGTTTCACGGGCTACGGGGTCGACAGGCGCTGCCGGTGCCGGCTTTTTCACCGGTTTATCGGCGCCGGTCGGCTCATCGATTTTGATGCAGACCTCCACGAAGATGTGGTGCTTTTCGAAGGCGAACCCGTAGGTCTCGTAGCGGTCCATATTGGCGGTTTCAATGTTGAAATTGGTGCCGTAGGTAATGTTGGGCGGGGAGATGCGGCATTGCAGCCCGGCGTCGTTGAATGCGGCTTTGAGGTTACCGGCGATGATGTTGGTCATTTCACCGATGACGTCCTTCAACGCTTCTTCGCTTTCCAGCTCATCGGCCTCGATACCCATCATGCCGCAGGCGATCAGCCTCGCGAACGATTCGGTGACCATGATTTCGAGAGCGCCTTTGACCTGGCCGGCGAAGCCCACCTGGCCGAGCATTCTGGGTTCCATGCTGGGCGGGGGGATCTTTTCTTCCACGGGCTCCACCGGCATGTCCAGCATGACGTCGAATAGCTCGATCACGGTATCTCCGGTGGACTCGATGATGCCCAGCTTGCTAAACTGACTGACATCGACCGCGGTGAGGTGGGCGCGCGCCTCCGGAGCGGCGCCCTCGGTGGCCTTGACCGCCAATTCGATCTGCAGTTGGTGCTCGCCGAAGGTGAAGGCGAACCGGTCGTAGCGATCCATGTTGAGGGTTTCGATGGAAAAATCGTCGCCGCTGGTGATGGACGGTGTCGTGATGGCACAGTTGAGTCCCACATCTTCGAGGCCGGACTTGAGATTGCCGCCGACGATGTTGCAGGTCTCCCGGATCACATCGCGAACTTCTTCGATGCTCTCGATTTCTTCGGGCTCCATCCCCAGCATGGCCGCCGTCATGGTGCGCCCGGCCGTTTCATTTACCTGGATGTTGATGCTGCCCACCACTTCACCGGTAAAACTCAGGGTACCGATGAGCCGTGGCCCTTCCAATGGGGTCATGTCTTCTTCGGCCACCGGGTCGATGGCCAAATCCAGCATGGTATCGAAAAGGTCGACGACCGAGTTGGAGACGGACTGTTTGATATCAAATGCGTCGGAACCGGGCATAGGGGGCATCCTTGGTCGTGTCGGTGGTGGTGATGGCCCAAAACCGCTATTAATATCATCTACTTACGTTTATCCACAGGCACTGTCAAGGCGATCGACGCGCTGCCCCGGTGGATCCGTCGGCCGCTGCGTGAGCGGCGGGTCTCAGATGAAATGGTGCTTGTCTAATCCTCGGCACGGCGTTAAAGACTGACCATTTAACGCGGATTACCACCATTTCCAACAGGGTTCCATGACCGCCATCGCACCGGAAGTCCGGCAAGGCAAGGCTGCACTATCGTGTTTTCCCACGTTCGAGGCGAGGGAACGCGCATTCAGTGACACCGTCGGCCGTTTGGTACCTTATCGGCTCGCCGGCCCCCAGCGGTTCTGGGCGGAGCTGTCGGAGATATCTCAATCCCGTCTGGATGCCGACGGTGCGGACAGGATCGCCTTCATCACCAGCAATCCGAGGGACTGCTTGGCGTTTGCCACGCCCCATCAGGTGTTGACGGCCGCCTGTCTTCGTGCCGGTGTGCTCGCACCGGCCATCCCCGGAGAGACCGGCAGCGTGGCGGAAACGTTTCGACTCACCGCCAACCGCCATCAGCCGCTTCGCACCCTTTCCGGCGGGGAAAGTGTCAAGCTGGCCATGGCCAAGGCAGCCATCGCCGCCAAAAACAGCAGCAAACTTTGTATTTCCAGCCCCTTCAGCTGGCTGTCAGCGGCAAATGCCGATCTGCTTGTTCGATTGCTGGACCGATATGAGGACCGTGACCTGCCGATATCCATATTCGCCCTGGAAGCAGAAGACGACATGACCGCGGTCCCGTCGTTGGCTGAAGCGTCAACAGGACTCCCCCGGGTTTCGTTTTCCCTCCGACTGGCGGGTGTCGACGCCAGACTGGCCACGGCCGTGGCCCTTGCCACATCGGACCCGCCCCGCGTTCACTTTTCAGATACCGCCTTTACCCTGGCGTCTCCGTGCTTTCTGACCGGAGACAACGGCGAAGGGAAAAGCCTTTTGGCCAAACTGATGACCGGGGCCATTGTCGGCCGCGGCCTGCTGCGGATCGAACCTGCGACGGCGGCGCAGCGGCCGCGAATGATCTTTCAGGACGTGGTGGCTCAAATGTTGTCGCGCACCGTCGCGGAGTTGGTGGACGAGGCGCATGATCACGTGCATGCCGCTTATCACGACCTTGCAGCCGGCTATCGGGAAACCGACGACGGTACCGTGGCGCTTTCGATGGCAATGCTCCCCGAAACACCGTCGCTGCTTGAAATCAAACTGGTTCTCGCCGCGAAGCGGCTGTCCCCGCAGACGGCATTGCTGATCCTTGACGAACCGGACTGGGGCCTCAGCCGTCAAGCCGCCGCCGCGTTCGTGCTCGCCGTCGTGGGCGTGGCGCACAGACGGGGTATTCCCGTTCTGGTCATTTCCCACAAACCCTGGTGGCGACCGCTCGCCCGAAGCTGCATGACGATTGCCAAAACCATGGCCGGCACGGAAATCCCGGACAATCGCGACGGGTTTTCCGTTACGCTGGCAAAGGAGTCCTAAGTCCCGTGTCCTGGCGCATCCAATTACTGATGCTCGGCGTCGCCGCGGTTCCGGCGTTTACGAATTACCCGGTGGACCGCTTTTCCGGCGAGGTCGTTTCCGGGGCCACCATTGCCTGGGTGCTCTACGGGGCCGGCGTTCACGGCTTGATCGGAATGATTTCCGGCGCACGGGCGTACGGCATCATGCTTAGCATCGCCGCCGCCGTGACCCTGCCCGTGGTGATGGCAGGCGCCGCTGTTTCGTGGATCCTGCTCATGGCGGCCGGCGGGGAGATGAACGGGATCTTTGCGTACAGTCCGCGGTATGTCGCCCTGAGCCTGCGTCTTCTCACCGTTGTTCCTCTCGCGCTGGCAATGGTGACGGCAATTCCCTTCGGTCGGATCGAGCAGCATTTGCTTTCGCAAACCAACGGCGTGAAGCGGCGGCAAAAGGCGCTGCTGATGGCGATGCGCGTTTTTAACCACGTGGCGTTTTCTGTTATACCCGGCATTCTCGAGATCATTCGGGAAGAACGGCTTTTCTCCACGTCCACCACGCCATCCCACTACCCGCGTGCGGGTTATCCTCGAAAGGTACGACAATGGGTCCGCACCATGACGTTTGTGGGCGTCGATGCCATCTGTACCTCCGTGCAATTTATTCCCATGTGGGCCGTGGAAATCGCCCAGCTGCCGGAAGCCGCCGCTCCGGGCGACGCCAATCGCCGGGACCCTGGGCGTGGCGGCGAATCGAATCGAAACAAGGAGATCTCATGAACCCGGGCACCGATGCCAAAGCGCTTTACAAAATCGGCCTCTTCGCCGCTTTTGCCACTCTCGCCTTCGTGGGGACCACCATTATCCGCATACCCATCCCGGCCACCGGCGGGTATTTCAACCTCGGCGACACCTTTGTGATGGTCGCCGCATTGCTTTACGGACCCGTCGTGGGGGCGGCAGTGGGCGCTGTCGGCCCGGCCCTGGCGGATGCCATCGGATTTCCGCAGTTCATCCTGGCGACGGCGGTGGTCAAAGGGCTGGAAGGTTTTCTGGTGGGGTTGATCGGCGGTCGCAAGGACCCCGCCACCGCGACGGCCATGGCGACGGCGCTTGTCGTCGGCGTCTTTGTTCTGGTGGGGGGCTATTTTTTCTTCGAGGCGGTTGTCTATCCCGCCATTGGTGCGGCAATCCCCTTTTTCGCAGTCACCGACGCCAGGGCGGCCGTGGCGGAACTCATTCCCAATTTACTTCAGGGAACGATCAGTGCGATCATCGCTTTTGGAATTTGCCGGGTGTTTCGGCGGGGGCAATTAGTGTGACGACGCCGCAGCCCCACAGCTCGCCGTCAACGGATTGGAATCGCCTATGGTCGCTGCACGATCGGTTTCTGCACCCGAAGACTTGAATCGCTGCGACACCTCGAGATCGAATCGCCGACCGAACTCGGCAAGACCGACACCACTATACGCGCTCGCAACCGTGGATTGCCAATTCTATCGAGTAATCCGACAATGGCGGCAGGATGTTGCGGCATGTGGAAAATTGAGCTTGGCCATAGAGATGGTAAACGACTATGATCTATACTCATGTCCGCAACAAGGGGCACAGGCGATCTCGAAAGTCATTTGTGAGCATTGGAGCATCGAAGACAGCTTGCACTGGTGTCCGGGCATTTCATTTCGCGAGGATGACTGCCGTGTATGAAAAGACCATGCCCCCCGAAAACATGGGCATCCTCGGGCACATGGCCATCAATTTGATCAAAGGGGAAAAGTTTCTCAAGGCCGGCATGCAAACCAAACGACTCAGAGCCACACGGGATCACAGCAACTTGCTTAAAATCCTCTTAGCATGGATTCTATATGCTATCGCCCTGTCTGCCCAGGGGCAGTTGACACGTCAGCAGGGATCTGCGAGTAGGAAAGACCGCCCCCGTCACGCAAATCGCACAGGGTGCAGTATTGGATCCCACAGCCTTCCCACACGAATCGTAAAATGGGCCGCATGGGGGAAGGTTGCCATCCGGTCACACCTCCGGCTGGTATCGGACTGCAGCTCGCCACCGGTGGCTGGAATCATGCGCGACTTCAACAGCTTCCATCAGATTCTTCACAATGGCAACGCACCGAAGCTCCTGGATTTTTTCCAGTGTCACAAGGAGCAGATTCACGCCTATCTGCGAAAGTTCATCCTATCCGAGCCGCCAACCATCTACCGTGACTTTATCTTGAACCATCCCGAAGGCCAAGGCAGGGCCCGGGTATACCTCGATTGCTTCGAGGCGGCTCTCTCGGGAAATGTCGAGATATTTCTCGAAGACCAGAAGCGGATCGGCTACATCCGGGCGATTGAGGGATATCACCTCAATGACGTCTATGGATACACCGTCGCCTTCAAAGATGCCCTCTGGCGCGCAAGCCGCGAGTACAACGCGGCCAAAAAGGATCCCGTTGATCGCCTCAACAACGACGACATTTTTACTTTCAACAAGCTTTTGGACGGGGCGTACTATCTGCTGTCGCTGTCCTTTCTGGAGACCCGGGACGAGATTATCACCCGTCACCGCGACCAGCTTCAGGCATTGCAGCGCTTCGCTGCCGAAGTGGTGTCGGTTTTCGAGGAGGAAAAGATCTGGGCCCAGACGACCCAGGGTGTCTACAACGTTTTTGGCTTGAACGGTACCTTCCTGTTGAGTGATCCGGACCGTAGCGGAGAAAAGTCGTTCGAGCCGGCCCGGATGATCGGGCTTCAGGTGGCCCAGGGGGACCTGGAGCGTATCCTAGCGCGCATCTGCCGCACCCCGAAACCGATGGCGGTGGACAACAACAATGTCCTGCTTCATCTGACCGATTCGATGGACACCGACCTTTTTCGTTTCATCGCTTCCCCGATCCTGGATCGAAAATCGCAGCTGAAGGGGGTGCTGTGCGTTCACGACCAGGGGCGCACATTCCGCTTTTCCAAGTTCGATCGGACGCTGCTCTACCAGTTTTCTTATTTTACGGGGGCCGTCTCGGCCAACTCACGGATGGTTTCCGAGATCGCCGAAAAGCAGGCGGACCTGAGAATCCTCGCCGCCCGGCTGATATCGGTGCAGGAAGAGGAAAGAAAAAAAATCGCCGCCGACATCCATGACGTGCTAACCCAGGCGCTGACCGGGATCGGCTACAAGGCCCTTTACTGCATGGAGATTGCCGGCAAGGACATGGACCGGCTGCACCGGGAGCTGGAGCTGCTCACCGAGACCATCAACGATGCGCTGCGCCAGTCGCGCCAGATCATCAGCAACCTGCGGCCGCATATTCTCGACGACATCGGTGTGATCGCCGCCTTCCGCAGGCATATCAAAGAATTCGGTGGCAAATTCGGCATAGAGGCCCGGTTTTTCCACCCCGGTTCCCTTTCCATTGATTCGGAAAAGGGGATTGCCCTGTTCCGTATTCTGCAGGAGGCGCTTCACAACACCAGGCGGCACGCTGCCGCCGCGGCGGTGGACGTCTCGCTGGACGTGGAAAATAGGGGGCGGCTCGTCATGACGGTAAGCGATGACGGCAGGGGCTTCGATCCCCGGCAGCGGAGCCGCAACCGGCGCAGGCCCGGTCTGGGGTTGCTGACCATGAGGGAGCGCGCAGAGGACCTGGGCGGGGAGTTTACGGTCGTCTCCCACCCCGGCAGGGGATGCCGGATCCTCGTCAAGGTGCCGATCGGAGAAGAGAGCCATGGACGATAAGATCCGCGTCATGGTGGTCGACGATCACGCCATCGTGCGGGCCGGTATCAAGGCCCTGCTCGATCTGCAGGACGACATCGACGTGGTGGCCGAAGCCGGATCGGGCATGGACTGCCTTGCACTTGCCGACGAAACACGGCCGGACGTGGTCCTGATGGACCTGAAGATGCCCGGCATTGACGGGATCGAAGCCACCCGGCTGGTCAAGGAACGCCACCCCATGGTCAAGGTCGTGCTGCTCACCAACTACGACGAGGAAGAGTACGTACTTGAATCGATCAAGGCCGATGCCGACGGCTATGTGCTCAAGGACGTCAACAAAGGGGATCTACCGCTCATCATCCGGGGCGTGCTTAAGGACCGGGCCTTTATCGACCCCGGGGTCACCCGCAAGCTGTTTCACAGCATTCAGCAGTCGGCTTCGGCCGGCGAGCAGTCCGCAGTCCGACCGGTCCTGTCGCAGCGGGAGCTGCAGATTCTGACCCACTTGGTGGAGGGCAGGTCCAACAAGGAGATCGCAGACGCTGTCCATCTTTCCCCGGATACGATCAAAACCCACCTGAAAAACATCTATCAGAAGCTTAACGTCCACAACCGCTCCCAGGCCGCAAGGGCGGCCGTGCGCGAAAAGCTCCTCCACCTGTCCCGATAAAATCGCTTTTCACCCTTTGTGGGTAGGCATTTTCACCCGTTCGGGGAATTTACATTTACGCCGCCCCATAGGAAAGGTACAGCGTGGCGCTTCCGATTCCGGGACCGGGTCCCGGAATCGGGAACCCCGCGCAAGGCCGATGCAAACCCGCCGGACATGCTGCAGATGCGGAAACCGTTTGCGGATGGGGCCGCGGTCATATTAGGCACCTCGGCAAACGTCGCCGCGGCAGGCTGCTTCCGGCAAACCAGAGGAGGGGTGCGATGGATCGGAAAATGCTGCAGAAAGAAGTCTCCAGACGGCGTTTTTTAAAAGACGTCGTTCTTGGAGGTGCCGCTGTCGGGGCCGGCCTGACGATGGTGCCGGGGCTGCGTCTGGCGCAGGCCGCCAAAAAGGGCGTCTACACCATGAAATATGACTGCTACATCGGCGCCACGGCGGAAACGGCTCAGCTCGACAACTGGTTTCTGGATGAAATCGTCAAGCGAAGCGACGGGCGCATCCAAGTGCAAAAGTTCTGGGCGGGCTCCCTGCACAAGGTGGGCCAGCACCTGCCGGCGATTCGGGACGGTCTTTCCGAGATTTCTCTGATTAGCTACGGATATTATCCCTCGGCGGTTCCCTTGAGCCGCGGCCTGGAATGGTACTACCGGGGATGCAACCACGCCGACAGCCTGCTTCACGTGTGCCGTGACATCTACAGCGGGACCCCCGAGCTTCGCCAGGAATGGGAGGGCCGCAACAACTCCAAGGTCCTGTACTTCACCAACTGGAGCTACTGCCCGTTCATCATGAAGGATCCGCTGCCCGACGTGGCGGCTCTCAAGGGGAAAAAGGTCAGAGGATACGGCATCGGGGCAGACACCGTCAACCGGCTCGGCGGTCAGGGAATGCCAATCGTTGCAGGCGAGGTGTACACCTCCCTGGAGCGGGGAATCCTCGAGGGGGCCTTTGCCTTCGCCTTCATCACGGCCGAGAAGATGAAACTCCACGAGCAGGCGCCCTACATTGTAGAGGCCGGGGCCGGGGCCCACGCTCCGACCACCGTCGTCATGAACCTTGCCCTGTGGCGGTCGCTGCCCGACGATCTGAAAGACGTCATCAACGCCACTGTGGAGGATATCTACACCTGGCGGTATCTGGAGCTGTACTCGAAGCTGACCGAAGAAAGCGTTGAAAAGATGCTGGCAGCCGGCGCCAAGTTCTCCACCTGGTCGGATGCCGAGATCAAGAAGGCGACCGAGACGGTCCAGCCGGCCCAGATCAACGAGTGGGTCGAAAAGATCGCCAAACCCAACAATTTCGACGGGGCCACATTCCAGTTGAAGGTCGATCAGCTCATCCAGAAATACGAGCCCGGCCGCCTCAAGAACCCCTGGGAAACCTACAAGGAAAAGCACATGTAGCAAGGACCAAGTAGGTGGGGCCGCCGGGGGGCGCCGGATACCGTAGTCCGGTGCCTTCCGGCGGCGGTCCCGCCGCCTGTCCTTTAGAGCGTAGAAAGAGGTGCCATGGAAAAGCCTCGCGACAGGCTCCTGGTGGAAAGGCTCGCGGACAAATACACGGTGTTTTGCACGATTACCGCCGTTGTGGCGGCGGTGACCATCGCAATGATGATGCTGTCCACCACGCTGGATGCTTCGGCACGGTACGTGCTCAACAATCCGATTCCCGGAATTTTCGAACTCAACGAGGTACTGCTGGTGGTCTGCGTCTTCATGGGCCTGGCCTGGACCCAGATCGAACGCGGCCACATCCGGGTGACGGCGTTTTTGATGCAGGTGTCCACCGAAATCGAGGTCAAATTCGAAATCCTCGCCTGGGTGGTGACCTTCGCTTTTCTTTTCATTATGGGCTGGCAGAGCGCCATTGGTGCCTGGGAGTCCTTCCAGATTCGGGAGTTTCGCTGGGGCTCGGTCCAGATGCCGATCTGGTGGGCCAAGGCGCTGGTACCCATCGGGTGCTGGATGATGAACATTCAGCTCATTTTCGACGTCTGGAAGGACATCGAGTTTTTGCGGGGACGGTTGCCCAAGCAAAAGGGATAGCCTGCGGCAGGGCGGGGCGAAAATCGGATGTCAACGCCCGCGCTTACAGAAGGGGTTCGATAATATGGATCCATTGTTGGCCGTCATGATCAGTGTTCCCCTGGTTCTTGTCATGCTGGCGGCGGGAATTCCGGTGTTCGTCTCCCTTGGGTTTGCCGGGTTTCTCGGCTGCGCCGCAATTTCCGGCTTCAACATGGCCCTGATCCAACTCAAGGTCTTTCCCTACGTCCAGACCGCCAGCTACCTGCTGGTGGTCGTTCCGCTGTTTGTCATCATGGGCCATTTTGCCTTCAAGGCCGGCATTGGAAAGGACGTCTACCTGATCGGCAGAAACTGGTTTTCGCGCTTTCCCGCCGGCCTGGGGGTGGCCACCATCATCGGCAGCGCCGGCTTTGCTGCCTGTTCGGGATCGAGCGTGGCCACTGCCGCCACCATGGGCGCGGTGGCGGTGCCGGAGATGAGAGAGGCCGGATACGATCCGAAGCTGGCCTGCGGCATCGTGGCTGCCGGCGGCGTTCTGGGGATTCTGATTCCTCCCAGCGTCATTCTGGTATTTTACGGGGTCATCACCGACACCTCGGTCGGGTCGATGCTGATTGCAGGGGTGATCCCGGGGTTCATCTCGGTAGTGATCTACATCCTCGGCCTGGCGTTTCTAAGCCGGATCGAACCGACCCTGGCCCCCAAGCCGATTGCCGTTTCCTGGGGCGAGCGCTTCCGCTCGCTTAAGTATGGCTTCGGCGCGTTTCTTCTTTTTTTCATCGTCATCGGCGGGATTTACATCGGGTGGTTCACACCCACCGAAGCTGCGGCCGTGGGCGCCTTTGTCTCTTTCCTGGCCATGGTCGTTCGGCGCAAGCAGCTTCAGGAGACCTTCTGGAGCGCCACCAAGGACTGCTTTGTTTCCACCCTGCGAACTTCGTGCATGGTGTTTATCGTGATCGTCGGCGCCGGGCTTTACAGTTATTTTTTGACCCTGGCCCAGGTGCCGCAGATGGTTTCGGCCTGGGTGGCCACCCTGCCGGTCTCGCCCATGGTCATCGTCGGACTTTTCCTGCTTCTCTACATCCCGCTGGGAATGTTGCTGGACTCCTTTTCCCTTCTTCTGGTGACCCTGCCGATCATGTTTCCGGTGGTGGTCGACCAGATGGGATTCAGCGCACTGTGGTTCGGGATTCTTTCCACCAAGCTTTGCGAGGTCGGTCTGATCAGCCCTCCGGTGGGACTGAACGTCTATGTTCTTGCCGGGGTGGTCAGGGATGTACCGCTGGCGGACATCTTCAAGGGCTGCCTCTGGTTCGTCGTTTTCGAGCTGGTGGCGGCCGTGGTGCTGTTTGCATTTCCCTCTTTGAGCTACTGGCTTCCGCTGACGATGAATTAGAACCGCGATCTTTCCCGGTGTGGACCGGGAAACTTCTGACCGCCGGCAATGCCGGTTCGGAGGAGCACATGAACAGGAAAACTTCAGATTTGAGCGGACGAAATGCCATCGTCACCGGCGGTGCCCGGGGCATCGGAGCGGCCGTCGCACTCGCCCTGGCCCGGCAGGGGGCCGATATCGTCGTGGCCGATCTCATCGATGCCGCAGACACCGTCACAAAGGTGGAGGCCATGGGACGTCGGGTGATCGCTGTGGAGACCAACGTGTCGGTGCAGGCAGACGTGCGCCATATGGTGGACCAGGCCGTTGAGGCCCTCGGCTATATCGACATCCTGGTAAATAACGCCGGCGTGGTTCACAGAGACAGCCTGTTGGAAACCTCCGAGGCGACCTGGGACCGGGTGGTCGGTGTCGTGCTGAAGGGAACGTTTCTTTGCATTCAAGCCGTCTATCCCCACATGCGCGAGCGCGGCTACGGCAAGATCGTCAACGTCAGCTCGATTTCCGGAATTATCGGCGGGGCTGTCTCCAAACTCGACGACTCTCCTCAGGCTACCCGCGGGCGCTCGGGGCCGGGCTATGCCGCGGCCAAAGGAGGGGTGATCGCACTGACCCGATGGATCGCCAAGGACGTGGCCAAAGACGGCATCTACGTCAACGCCATCGCCCCGGGGGCCTGCGAAACGGAGATGACCAAGGGGTTCGACTACAACGTGTCGATGCTGCCGATACCGCGAATGGGAAAGGCCGAGGAAATGGCCGAGGCCATCGTCTTTCTGGCTTCCGACGCTTCCAGCTACATCACCGGTCAGGTGCTCAACGTGGACGGCGGCTGGGTCATGGCCTAACGGCTATCGAACCCTTTTTGCCTCCTTGGTGCTCGATGGCAAAATTTCGGTGATGTTATCCAAGATCAACGCTGGCTCACCGCTGAGACCCGGAGGGCGCAGAGAAATCATCTGAAATTTTATCTTTGTGTCTTCTGTGATCTCAGCGCCTCTGCGGTGAAACATTCGTTATCATATTTGCGCCGGCGTGCACATAGGAGATAATGCCCCAACCGGGATGTGTTGAAGATTACAAGGAGTCGAGCAATGAACCTTAGCATGCTGCTGACCAAAACCGCGCGGATCTTTGCCGACAAGCCGGCCCTTGTTCACGGTGACCGGCAGTTTACCTACGCGCAGTTCAACGCCAGGGCCAACCGGTTGGCCAACGCGCTTCGGCGCCTGGGTCTTGAGCCTGGGCAAAACGTGGCAATTCTCCAATACAACTATCCAGAGACCTACGAATCGCTGTTTGCCTGTTTCAAGTGCGGGATGGGAGCGGTGCCGATCAACTTTCGCCTGCATCCCAAGGAGTTTGCCTTCGTCATCGACCACTCCGAGGCAAAGGTGGTCATCCTCTCTTCCGAGTTCAACGAGTCGATCCTTCAGGTGCGGGATCGGATCCCCGGTGTGCAGCACCTGATCACGCTCGACAGCGCAGAAGGCGAACTGGTCGACTATGCTGCCCTGATCGAAGGCGAGGCCGGTGAATTCATCGACGCGGAGGTTTCGCCCGACGATCTGGCCTGGCTTTTTTACACCTCCGGAACCACCGGCATGCCCAAAGGCGCCATGCTGACCCACCGCAACCTTCTGGCGATGACCATGAACTTCTATGCGGACATCGCTCCGGGGTTTTCCCCGAACGACGTGGTCCTCCACGCCGCGCCCCTGTCGCACGGAAGCGGTCTTTACGGTCTTCCCAATATCGGCAAAGGGGCGACCAACGTGATGCTGCCCTCTAAGTCCTTCGAACCCGAACTGGTCTTTCAGACCATCGAAACCCACCGGGTCACCAATATGTTTGCCGCCCCCACCATGATCAAGATGCTCATCGACCACCCGGCGGCGGATCGATATGACCTGAGCAGCCTGCGGTCGCTAAATTACGGCGGGGCGCCCATGCTGGTGGAGGATCTGAAAAAGGCGATGGGCAAGCTCGGTCCCTGCCTGGTGCAGCTGTTCGGCCAAGGCGAGTCGCCCATGACGATCTCCTATCTGCCCCACTGGGCCCACAAGCCTTCGGGCAGCGCCGAAGAAATCAAGCGGCTGGCGTCGGCCGGATTCGCCCGCACCGACGTGGAGGTCCAGATCTTCGACGAATCGGACAATCCTCTGCCGACCGGACAGATCGGAGAGATCGTCACCCGCTCGGACCTGGTGATGAAAGGATATTGGAAAAACCCGGAGGCCACGGCAGCGACCATCAAAAACGGCTGGCTGCACACCGGCGATGTCGGCTACCTGGACAACAGCGGCTACCTTTTCATCATGGACCGGTCCAAGGACATGATCATCAGCGGCGGGGAAAACATCTATCCGCGGGAGATCGAAGAGGTACTGGTTCGGCATCCTGCGGTTCGGGAGGTCTCCGTGATCGGGGTGCCGGATCCGAAATGGGGCGAGGCCATCAAGGCGGTGGTTTCCCTCAATCCCAGTGCCTGCGCCACCGAAAAGGATCTGATCGACTTTTGCCGGGACAACATCGCCGGCTACAAGAAGCCCAAGACCGTGGACTTCGTCGACCAGCTGCCCAAGAGCAACTACGGGAAAATCCTCAAGCGGGAACTGCGGGAGGCGTATTGGAAAAACTCGAAGCGGAAAGTGTAGCAGCGCTTCCCGGTGCTAGCATGAAAGGAAAAACGATGGGCGAAAGACTCAAGGGGAAGGTTGCGCTGGTAACTGGGGTTGGATCTGCCGGTTCGGGCTGGGGAAACGGGAAGGCAACTGCCGTACTTTTTGCCCGGGAGGGGGCCTCGATTTTTGGATGCGATCTGCGTCTTGGGGCAGCTGAGGAAACCAGGGATATTATTGTATCCGAAGGCGGTCAATGCGCTGTCCGTCAGGTGGATGTATCCCGGTCCGATCAGGTGGCTGCATTGATCCAACAGTGCCAGGAAACATTTGGCACGGTAGACATACTGGTCAACAACGTCGGAATCGTCGAAGTGGGGGGGCCGGTTGAACTCAGCGAGGAAAGCTGGGACCGGATCATGGCTGTCAATGTCAAAAGTGTGTTTTTGACTTGCAAGTATTGCCTGCCGGTCATGGAGAAAAACGGCCGGGGCGTCATCGTCAATGTATCTTCCATTGCCGCACTCAGATTCACCGGGTATCCCAGTTGTGCCTATAACGCGTCCAAGGGGGCGGTGAATCAGCTCACCCAGAACGTTGCGATTCAATATGCGGCAAAAGGAATTCGCGCCAATTGCGTTCTCCCCGGTTTGATGAACACGCCTATGATTCAAGAGCCGCTCAAAAAAACCTATGCGGAAGGCGACATCGAAAAGATGATCGAGATTCGCGACCGCCAGTGTCCGAGCGGGAAGATGGGGGACGGCTGGGACGTCGCCCACGCGGCACTGTTTTTAGCGTCCGATGGGGCCAAATACATCAACGGCGCCAATTTGGTTGTCGACGGCGGAATCACCTGCAAGTTCAGTTGAGACCGTTGTTCAATGATTTTCCCGCAAACTAAACGAAAGGGAGGATAGGCATGAGAACAATGAAAAGGGGTGTTGTATGGGCACTGACAATCATGATTCTGGCATTTTACACCACAGCGTGGGCGGCGGATAAGGAAAAGAAGATTTTGCTGAAGATCCCCACCGCCTTTTCCACAACGCTTCCGACCCTCGGCGATTCATTGACCACTTTCAAGAAATACGTAGAATCCTCCAGTGGTGGCAGCATCACGGTAAAGATCTATGAGCCGGGCAAGCTGATGCCCGCATTCGAGATATTGGATTCTGTTTCTACGGCAAAGGTCAACGCAGGGTATTGGGCCTCCGGGTATGCGTCTGGAAAGATAAAAGCAGCCGAATTTTTTACTGCCATCCCGTTTGGCCAGAGCCTCCCATATTACCTGGGGTGGCTCTATTTCGGCAATGGAGGGAAGCTCTATCAGGAAATGTACGAACAGGCGGGATATAACGTGAAGGTCTTTCCGTTCTGTTTTCTGGCACCGGAAACTGCGGGATGGTTTCGCAAGGAGATCAACTCTCCCGAGGATCTCAAGGGAGTGAAGATTCGGTTTTTCGGCCTTGGAGGAAAGGTGTTAAGCAAACTGGGTGCATCGGTTACCACCATCCCGGGAGGTGAGATTTTTCCGTCTTTAGAAAAAGGTGCCCTGGATGCGACCGAGTTTTCCGTACCGGCGATCGACACGAAACTGGGGTTCTACAAGGTAGCCAAATACAACTATTTTCCAAGCTGGCATCAACCGGCGACCCATCTAGAACTTATACTCAACATGGACACCTGGAACGCCATGAGCCCGAGACAGCAGGCGGTCATCGAGGTGGCCACGAGAGCGGTCAACCTGTATTCGTTGGCCAAATCGCATGCAGAACAAGGCCAAGTCGTGAAAGAAAACCTCGAGAAACATGGAACCCAGAACCGGCAGTGGTCCCCTGAAATGCTGGATTTGTTCAGAAAGACCTGGAGGGAAGTGGTGGAAGAAGAGGCCACGAATGACGAATTCTTCAAAAAGGTGTGGGAAGACTACAAGGCATATTCCGAACAGTGCGGCCCATATGAATGCGTTGCGCATCTTCCCCGTCCGAGCTGTCAATAGAGGGTGCTCATTTGACAAGGTCGGCACCTTATGATCGTAAAACGAAAATGTGCGCCGGCCAAAAGTGAAATGCCCAATCATCTGCGAATCTGAAAAAATGGATGTGGTTTTCCGCGGAACTTACGGGAAACCACATCGGCCGGCCAGTTTGAATACAGCGGGCCAAAATGAGGCTTCTCTTTCAGGAACTGGAGTTGCAAGCGGTGGAGGCCGACGGCAACCCGTCTGGGTTTTCCGGTGCAGGTTCACCAAGGGTATCTCGGGCCCGGAGAGATGAATATGGAACCAACGGTAAAATCGAAACGCCTTCTTGACATCTTGGACGGTTTTATCCTGCGCTTCGGCAAGATGATGGCATGGGCCAACGGCATTCTGATATTGGTAATTGTCCTGCAGGTGACCCTTCGCTACGGATTCGAGAGCGGGTTGGTCATCCTTGAAGAACTTGAATGGCATCTGTACGGCGTGGCATTCATGTTCGGCCTTTCATATGCGGTGGTCACCGATGCTCATGTCAGGGTGGACCTGATCAGCAACAGGTTCCCTGCAAAGGTAAGGCATGGCATTGAGGTGGTGGGGGCAATTTTTCTCATGCTGCCGTTTATTATAGCGGTCACCATACACGGCTACTCCTTTTTCCTCGATTCCTGGACTCACAGTGAGCGGTCCAACGCACCGCTCGGGATGCCATGGCGATGGGCCATCAAAGCCGTAATCCCCGTCAGTTTCATTTTCTTCGGCACTGCCATCTTCTCTCAGATGCTGCGGTCCATACGTTCTCTTTTCGGAAAGAACCATGGAAATTAATGATTATCTCGTAATTGCCATGTTTTTCACCTTTATCGTCCTTCTGCTATCGGGGTATCCGGTTACCTACTGCCTTGCTGGGACATCGATTCTATTTACCGGAATCGGGTATCTATCAGATCAGTATCTTGGGACGATCACCGGTCTCGATTTCAACTATTTCGGTCTTGTTGTCACCCGCATCTATAGTACGATGTCAAATTGGGTGCTGGTCTCCCTTCCCATGTTCATCTTCATGGGATTGATGCTGGATCGATCCGGCATCGCCGAGCGACTTATGGTATCGGCCCAAGATCTTTTCGGCAAAGTCCGAGGAGGGCTTTCCATTACCGTCACGTTCATCGGCGTCCTTCTGGCCGCTTCCACCGGGATTATCGGCGCCTCGGTGGTCTTGCTCGGGCTCCTGAGTATACCTGCGATGCTCAAGCAGGGGTACCGGAAAACGCTGGCGTTGGGTACCGTTGCAAGCGCAGGAACACTCGGGATACTTATTCCGCCGAGTATTATGCTGGTGGTGATGGCCGATCAGCTGAGCGTATCGGTCGGCGATCTGTTTCTCGGCGCTGTTTTACCGGGTTTGTTGCTCGCATCCCTTTACGTCGTTTATCTTCTGGTCTTTTGCTACCTCAAGCCGGAAGCCGCGCCGCTTGCATCCGATCGTCGTCCCATTTCCTTTCGTGTCGTTATCGACGTCATCAAGCGGGTGCTGCCGCCCGTTTTCCTGATCGTATCGGTCCTCGGGTCCATATTCGGCGGCATCGCCACCGTAACTGAGGCCAGCGGGGTTGGGGCCCTTTTGGCGACCATTCTGGCCATTTCATATAAAAAGTTCAACGTAACCGTTCTGAAAGAGGTGCTCTATTCGACCTTCAATACCACCGCGTATATATTCGGTATTCTGATCGGGGCAACCTGTTTTGCATTGGTTCTTCGAGGTCTCGGAGGTGATGAGCTGATCGAAGGGATGCTGACAGGCCTTCCCTTCGGAGATTTTGGAGTTATTGTATTTATTCTCTTCCTGGTCTTTCTCCTCGGCTTCTTCCTGGATTGGATTGAAATTACCCTGATCGTTCTTCCGCTGGTCGCCCCCGTGGTTGCGGATTTGGATCTTGCGGTGACCGGTTATGGTGTCGTAAGCCAACCGGAGCTGATATGGTTCGTCATACTGGTGGCTGTTACCCTGCAGACGTCGTTTTTAACTCCCCCCGTTGGATTTGCCTTGTTTTATCTCAAAGGCATTGCACCTCCGGGGGTCAATCTGGGCCACATATACAAGGGCGTTATCCCGTTTATTTTACTGCAGCTTCTCAGCTTGTTGGCGATTGCCCTGTTTCCCGAGTTGGTGCTCTGGCTCCCGGCCCTTGTGTATGGTTGATGTTGCGGTTTCATCAGCAAGACAAAGTCATCTTTGCAAGGACTTTGGATTTATTCCTTTCCCCGAAGGTGGAGGTGATTTGTT
Organism: uncultured Desulfobacterales bacterium; assembly: GCA_964446485.1. GTDB lineage: Bacteria > Desulfobacterota > Desulfobacteria > Desulfobacterales > JBDRRP01 > JBDRRP01. The sequence continues at coordinate 32,665 of CAYUOU010000029.1, forward strand.
GAAGGCGATGGTGATCAAGAGGGACACCGGCGGAGGTAAACTGTTCTGCGAGGAGGCTCCCCTACCAAAACCCGGTCCGACGGATCTGCTGGTCAAAGTGAAAAGAGCGGGGGTCAACCGGGCCGATATCCTGCAACTGCACGGGCAATACCCATCGGCGAAGGATTTCGGGCCGACGGTTGCCGGAATGGAAGCGGCAGGCGAGGTGGTGGATACCGGAGAGGCCGTTTCCGGATTTGGCGAAGGCGACCGAGTCGCGGGACTGTGCCCGGGGGGATACGCGCAATATGCCTTGATGGATTATCGCCTCGCCATTACGGTGCCGGAATGCCTGGGATGGTCCGCCGCCGGAGCCTTGGCCCTTGGGTATATGACCGAATACAATGCATTGAAGCAAAACGGCGGCATCAATCCGGAGAAGTCAGTAATGATCACAGCCGCTTCTTCGGGAGTTGGTGTGGCTGGAATACAGCTCGCTCGATATTTCGGTGCCGCACCGGTAATCGGCGTCTCCGGCTCTCCGGACAAGGCCCAAAGGCTGTCTTTGCTGGGACTGGACAGGGTTGTCGACCACCGCCAGGAAAACATCGGCGAGGCCGCGCGACAGGCCACTGGTGGACGGGGCGTTGATGTGGTTGTGGATCATGTCGGCGGACTTCTTTTAAAGGATGCCCTGCCCGGCCTGGCGGTCAAGGGACGGTTGATCAGCGTCGGGCGCCTTGGTCAGGCGCTGGGAGAACTCGACATGGAGCTTCTGGCCCTGAACCGGCTGCGGATCATCGGCGCCACCTTCCGGACCCGGACACTCGAAGAAAAGATCCAAATCGTTCAAGGGGTCGTCTCAGACCTGATGCCTGCCGTTGCCGAAGGCAGATTGTGCCCGGTGGTGGATCGGGTCTTCTCGCTGGAAGGCGCGAAAGAGGCCCACCAGTATATGGCGTTCGGCAGGCAGGTGGGGAAGATCGTCCTCCGGGTCGAATAGGAGCAGAATTGGAAAGAGACAGATACAACAGGGGCCTGGAAAAGCTGGCCCAGGTCGACGGCGATGCCGGTCGGCGGGTGATCGAGAGCCTGGCCGCAATTGCGCCTGACATGGCCCGGTACGTCATCGAGTTTCCCTTCGGTGACATATACAGCCGACCAGGTCTCGACCTAAAATCGAGGGAGATCGCTACGGTGGCAGCCCTGACCGCGCTGGGATTCGCCCTGCCGCAGCTCAAGGTCCATATTCACGGGGCCCTGAACGTGGGGTGCAGTCGCACCGAGGTGGTCGAGGTGATCATGCAGATGGCCGTCTACGCCGGGTTTCCGGCGGCGCTCAACGGGCTCTATGCCGCCCGGGAGGTATTCGACGAGCGGGACAGAGCCGAATCCGCACACCTGGCGGGGTGAGCACGATGGGTAGGATCGATCACATCGGCATCGTCGTAAGAGATCTGGAGGCCAGCATGGCCAAATACCAGACTCTGCTGGGGCTTTCATGCAAGGAGATCGAGGAGGTGGAGGTTGAAGGCGCCTTGCTGCGCGTTGCCTTCTTCCCGGTCGGTGGCACTACCATCGAACTGGTGAACACCTCCGCCCAGTCCGGACTGGCCGCCGATTTTCTGCGGGAGCATGGGGAGGGGATTCACCACATCGCCTTTGCCGTTGAAGATCTTGAAGCCGAGTTCGGCCGGTTGAAGTCAAGCGGGATTTCCTTTTTATGGGACCGGATAATCCCAGGCTCTCGGGGATCGAAGGTCGCCTTTTTCAAATCAGAGGAATTCAACGGGGTTTACATCGAACTGGTTCAACGGTGAGCCGAATCCGGGAGGGTGACATGTCAAGAAGTAGAAAACTGGCTAGGGGCGTTGCCATTGTCGGTGCCGGGATGTCCAAGTTCGGCATGTTCCGAGATAAGAATTCAAAAGACCTGTTTGCTGAGGCGTTCAACGAGATGCTGGGCTCCGTGGACAAGGGGTTCGACCCCCAGGAGGTCGATGCCTTGTACCTGGGCAACTTTTCCAACGACTTTTTCGTTCATCAGTCTCACTGGGGGCCGATCGTGTCAGACCTGATCGGGCTGACACCCAAGCCGGCCACTCGGACCGAAGGGGCCTGCGCCTCCAGCGCACTAGCGTTTCGAGAAGGGATCTTCGCCATTGCCTCGGGGTTTTACGACATCGTGCTGGTGGGCGGCGTCGAGGAAATGTCGAAGCGGACCACCGAAGAGGTGGCCGAGGGTCTGGCGCTTGCCACCGTTCCGTATGAAGGAGAGGTGGGGTTTACCTTTCCGGGGGTGTTCGGCGCCCTGGCGACCGCCTACTTCGACAGGTATGGCGCCGGCCGGGAAGACCTCATGAATATCACCATCAAAAGCCACAACAATGCGCCGCTCAATCCAAAAGCCCAATTTCCCTTGACGATCGCCGACATCATGGTAAGCCGGCAAAAGAGCGCGGAAATAAAAGGACAGCCGGTGCCGGACTGGACGGATGAAAAGGCGTTTCTCTTCGATCCGGTCGTCAATCCACCGGTGGCCTGGCCCATGCATCTGTACGACTGCTGTCCCATCAGCGACGGGGCCAGCTGCATGTTGCTGGTGGCAGAAGGGATCGCACGGAATTTTACCGACGAGCCAGTATATGTCGCGGGGATCGGACAGGGAAGCGGCCGGGGCTTGCATGCCAGCGACTCGCTCACCTCATTTGAGGCGACGCGCTATGCCGCCCGGGAGGCGTACGGCATGGCCGGGCTGATGCCGAAGGACATCCAGTTTTCGGAGGTGCACGACTGTTTTTCCATGGCGGAGCTGATCCATGTTGAGGACCTGGGCTTCTTTGCCCCCGGCGAGGGGTTCAGGGCCATCGCCGAAGGCGCAACAGCATTGGACGGCCCGATTCCGATCAATACCTCTGGGGGGCTTAAGTGCAAGGGCCATCCGGTCGGTGCCACCGGAATATCCCAACTCTTCGAGGTCTGGACCCAGCTCCGGGGCAAGGCGGGCATGCGCCAGGTCCCCAAACCGGATCTTCGGATCGGCGCGGCCCACAACTTGGGGGGCACCGGCGGCACCTGCACCTTTACGATCCTGGAAAGGAGATGACCATGCCCGAACCCCGCGAATTTTCCGACCTGTCCTTTCAACAGTATCTTTTCGAAGAAAAGCTGATGGGTTGCCGGTGCAAGGGCTGCGGTGTGGTTTACCTGCCGCCGAAACCGATCTGCGCCGCCTGCTTCGGTCGAGATCTGGAATGGGTCGAAATGCCGGAGACCGGTAAACTGGCGGCATTTACCTGCATCAGTATCGGCCCGCCGGCCATGCAGGCCGAAGGCTATAGCCGAAAAAACCCCTACTGTTCGGGGGTGGTCGAGGTCGGCGACGGCGTCCGGGTCGACGCCCGGATCGACGGGATCGACCCCAAGAATCCGGAGCAGATCAAGGTCGGGATGCCCGTGCGGGCCGACTACCTTCACCGGGAAAAAGGCGGCGTTCGTTCCACGGTGCTCGCTTTCAGACCCGTCTAGCCCGGAGCTGACTCGTTGCTTCTTTTCGGTCAAGTAGTTTCGAACCGCACTGTGCCGCAGGCTCAAGGAGGCCCGGATGGAAGGCATCAAGGCGTTGTTCTTCGATGTTGGGGGAACGGTGTTCGACTGGAAAAATACGGTTCGCGACCAGGTCCGAGCGCTCGGCCGGCAGCACCAATGTGAGGTCGACGACGCCTCCTTTGCCGATGACTGGCGAAAGGAGATGTTCAAGGTTCTCACGCAGGTCCGAGAGGGAAACCAATCCTGGATGAATGCCGACGACATGCTCGTCCGTGCGCTTGAACCGCTCGCCGGCAAGTATCCGTTCCTGTCATTCGTCGACGATCCAATGGTTCTGGTGAAGGCGATCTGGCACCGGCTGCGTGCCTTCGATGGGGCTGCTGAGGCCATCAACCGCCTGCAAAGCCGATACACCGTCGTGGTTCTGACCATCCTGAGCTGGGAGAGCATTGTCGGCAGTTCCAAAGCGGCGGGCGTGTCGTGGGACGGAATTCTGTCCTGCGAGTTTCTCGGCTACTACAAGCCTTCCCGGCAGGCATATCTAAGAGCGGTCCATTTGCTGGGCCTGCGCCCGCAAGAGGGGATGATGGTGGCGGCCCACGAAGGGGACCTGGCGGCCTCGCAAAGCGCTGGGTTGCATACGGCCTACGTTGGTGTGCCGGAAAAAGACTTCTCCTCGGTCGCCTTTAGCAGCAAGATTCAAGGCGGCTATGACGTCGAGGCGAATAATTTTGCCGGCCTGTGCGACATGCTTGGCGTTAAGTAGGATGCCCCTACTTCATCGGCCTGCTGTGGCGATCTATCATCAGTCGAGGTCGACCAAACCGCCGCAGCTTTGGCATCGACGGGCACCGCGAAACAGGAGGTAGCCGCACGCTGGGCATCGATACCGCTTTTCTTCTTCTGCGGCCCATGCATCGTCGCCGATCTTCCGCCACCGCGACGGCCATGGCGACGGCGCTTGTCGTCGGCGTCTTTGTTCTGGTGGGGGGCTATTTTTTCTTCGAGGCGGTTGTCTATCCCGCCATTGGTGCGGCAATCCCCTTTTTCGCAGTCACCGACGCCAGGGCGGCCGTGGCGGAGATCGTTCCCAACCTGCTTCAAGGCGTCATCAGCGCTGTCATCGCCTTCGGGATTTGTCGGGTGTTCGTTCGCAGTACCGGTCAGCGCCCGGAGAGATAACCGCGTTTTACCGATGTGCACAGGACTTCGATTTCCCTGGCGATCAGGATATCATAACCGGACCGAAACGGAAGCCGCGTGTGCAGCTCCTGTGATCACGGCTTTTTCAAGCATCGAAGGGGCTGGGGGCAGGGCAATCGCATGTAACCAATGACGCCGTGGTAAAGTACGAAATTGTCATCCCGAGCCTGCGAGGGATCTTGGTGTTTTGACGACATCACCATGTGAGGGAAAATCTTGGGCTATGGTCGCGAGCGGCAAACTGGGCCACAGTATCACGAATATCTTACCATTTCTCATGCTTGACCTCCATGGTCATAATGGGCAGGCCCTTTCGGTGAAAGGAATGGCGTTAGTACCCTTACTTTTACCCTTACTAAGAGGTATTACCCCTTTTATGCCACAAGGCGGCCGGCCCACGGCCAACGCACTCCACGGATCCGTTTTTTTGAATGTCTTTCAGGACCTTACGAACCATATCCCGGCTAACATGGGCGCACTTGCTCTCCAGGTCGGCCAGCGTAAAGGGCGATTCGAGGGACTGGACTGCGGCTTTCACGAATTCGGTTTTGGCGCCTCTGGGGGTTTTGATCTCGCCCACCCGGGATTCGAATTCCCGGCAGGCGGTTTTGAGGATGAACAGGAGAAAGTTCACATAGGGCCACGGATCGTGTTTGCCCTCGTGCCACGCCTGTGAACTGGCCTCAAGGGTTTCGTAATACCGATCCTTATTGGTTTCGATAAGCCGCTCCAGGCTGATGTACCGCCCCGCTTCAAAGCCCAGGTGATAACTCTGGAGGAGCAGCAGCAGCCGCGAGACCCGGCCGTTGCCGTCTCGAAAGGGATGGATACAGAGAAAATCGAGGTTGAAGGCGGCCATGGCCAATAAGGGATGCGCCCAGCGTTCTTCCAGGCACTGTTCCCACATGGACACCAGTTGCGCCATGTGCTCGGCGGTCCGGGCCGCCGGAACCGGCTTGAAACGGACCCGCTGCCGGCCGTTGGGATATCGCTCGATGATATCGCCGTCCTTGGTCTTGTATTTCCCAGCATCCCAGAGATCGCCCCGGGCCAACCGGTGCAGGTCGCAAAGGGTCTCTTCGTTGACAGGCAGCCGCTTTCTTTGCTCATGGATTCGATCCAGGGCCAGGCGGTAGCCCCGGACTTCCTCCTCGTCCCGGTCATTGAGCAACGATTTGCCCATGACAACGGTCTTGATCCGCCGCCGGTCCACCTCTACCCCCTCGATGCGGTTGGAGGAGACGGCGCTCTCGATCAGTGCGTGCTCCCGCAAGGCCTTGAGCTTCTGGGGCGCCTGGCGGGTGAATAGCTCCTGCCGGCCCCGGGCTTCCCCTATATCCGCCAGGTACCAGGAGGTCCCGGCTGGAACCGTTTTCACCCCTACGGCAAACTGTTCGAAGGTTTTCACGAAGTAGCCTCCTGTTCAGTCCCAAGGGCCTGTACCCGGGCCACGTCCGCTTCGGTGATGCGCCTTTTTCCGGTCACGCATTGGTCAAGCCGGGGTTTGTCGATGGAAAGAGACATCAGGGTGCCTTTGCGATGGTCTGATCGGTTTGTCGGCGAAATAGCGAAGGACGTCAATTAATAGCAGAAATTCAGGGGATGGGCGACATGCCTTTTTCAGGGTACCTGCAAATGTCGGCGCGCGCTTTCGCGTTGGATTAACGTTGACGGTCTCGAAAAAGTCGAATTTTCCCTTATTCTGTCATCCCGAGCGCCGCGAGGGATCTCAACTGAAGACAGAATAACTCAAATATTCAGTGTGTTGAGATTCCTCGTCGCAAGCTCCTCGGAATGACAAATGGTGTTACGAAGACTTTTTACGATCCCATCAACGTTGATAGAGCCGGAAAAAGTCCCAAAGTCCGTCACCCCGGCGAAGGCCGGGGTCCAGAAGTGCTTGAAATCAATGGATCCCGGATCTCGTTTCACTTGTCCGGGATGACGAAAAGAGAAAAAAAACCGACTTTTTCGGGACTGTCAACGCTGTCAGTTGCTGTCTGGCAGATCACCAAGCGCGGCCTTGACCGCGCGTTTCAGGGCGGCGCTGTGAACGTCGCCGGCGAAGTGGACCGGACTTTTTCCCCAGAGGGGGTCCCAACCGGCCGGATCGGCCGAGCAGAAAAACTGGGTTTCCAGGCCGATGCGGACGATGGCCTCTTCGACGGGGAGACCGACGATCTTTTGCCCCGCCTCCCAGGAGGCGCCGCAGGGGGCGCCGCGAAGCGTGTCCACGGCGGCGATGACGCCCTTCGTTATCGAGACCGAATATTCGGGTGCTCCGAACCGCTCGCTGTAGTTTCCCAGGCAGACCTGCCGGGATAGCCCGCATCAGGTGGGCGGGGTAATCACCAGACCGGTGCGCGATTTCTTGCCGGAGGCCACCACCGGTATGCCAAGTCTTGTGCACAGGGCCCCCAGATCGTGGGAGAGGTCCGGGTGCGTGAGAAAATCGAGGACCAGATCGGCCTCGATGCGTTTCGGCAGGTAATCGGTGCCGTCGTCGATGACGGTCGGCAGGGCATCGTCGATGGCGACGACGGCGATCTCGAAGCGGCCGCTGCCATATTTTCGCATACCGGCGATCTTTGGTTCGGCGCTGCCGTTTTGCTGAAAGACGACGATGCGCTGAGGGCGGTCAGGTGTCGGTGGTTGGCACTGGGTCATTGGGTTTCCCTGTCGGCGTTGTCCAGGTCTTCCAGTCGCAAATCGAATTCCGCCTCCACGGCATCGTGTTGGGTGGAGACGGTTTCGAGCCGCTCATAGGCGCTGTCAATCTCCTGCTGGCGCTTGTGGAGAGCCCGAGAAAGCTCGGTAATGCGGCGGGCGTTCTGCGCCTCCGAAGCGGCGATGAGATCCTGGTTGATCTCGGCGAGTTCCTTTTCGAGAGCGTCGATCCGGCGCTCCAGGGCTTTGAGTTCTTTCTTGAGCGGCTTGAGGGTGCGGCCCTTTTCGGCGATGAGTTCAGAACGCTGCCGTTTCAGCGCTTTTTTGTCCAGGCGCGTCAAGGAAACCTGTCGTGGTCGGTTCCTCCGCCCGTCTTCCTCGGACTCCCAGCCAACCCGCTCAAGGAAATCCGAATAGGTGCCGAGAAAAGCGTCAACGCCGTCTTCCTGGAAAACGATGAGCTTGTCGGCCACACCGTTAAGAAACATCTCGTTATGGGTTACCATGATCACCGTGCCGTCGAAGGCATCCAGTGCCGCCAGCAGCGCATCACATGAATCCATGTCCAGATGGTTGGATGGCTCGTCGAGGAGGAGGAGGTTTGCCGGCGCGGCGAGGATTTTTCCCAGCATGACGCGGCTTTTCTCACCGCCGGAGAGGATGCTCACCTTTTTCAGGGCATCGTCCCCGGAGAACATCATGGCCCCGCAGATGTTCCGGGCCAGCTGGCGTTCCACGTCTCCGTGAGCGGCCATGACTTCTTCTTCCAACGTCCGGTTGTCGTGGAGGTGCTGTATGTTGGTCTGCTCGTAGACCCCGGTCACCACATTGGGGCTGTAAGTGATTTTCCCCTGTTGTGGGGCCAGGGTGCCGGCGATGAGCTTGAGCAGGGTGGTTTTTCCCCGCCCGTTGGGACCGATGATGCAGATCCGATCGCCCGCCTGCACGTGAAAAGACAGGTCATCGATCAAGGGCGGCGCGTCGGCGGTGTAGCCATAGGTAAGCCCTTCCACCCGGAGGACGTTCTTTCCCGGCAGGGGGTGCTCTCGGAAGCGGAAGTCGAGGGTTTCGACGCCTTCCAGCTTGTCACGTTTTTCGAGCTTGGAGAGGGTCTTGATGCGGGACTGCACCATGCCGGCGAGACGCGCCTTCGCCCGGAACCGCGTGATGAAAAGCTCGATCTCTTTTCGCCGCTTTTCGTCGTTGATGCGGGTCTTTTCGTAAATCTCCTCTTCCTGGGCGATTTGCTGATAGAATTTCTCCGTGTCGCCCTCGACCTTTTTCACCTTCCCGCGGTGGATGCCGGCAACATGCGTGACCAGTCCGTCCATGAATCCGCGGTCATGGGTGATGAGCATGATTTCGTGGGGCCATTCCCTGAGAAACCGGGTGATCCATCGAATCGATGTGATGTCCAGGTAGTTGGTGGGCTCGTCCAGCAGCAGCAGATCGGGGTCTGAGACCAGCACCCGCGCCAGATTCATGCGAACCTGGTAGCCGCCGGAAAAGACCTCCGGCCGCCGGGCCATGTCCGTTTCGCTGAATCCCAGACCGGCGAGTATCTTTTCAGCCTTCCACAGCTGGTCTTTTTCGATTTCCGGCAGGCCCGCGGCAACCTCTTCCAGAACCGTCCCGTCGCCGAATTGAAGATGCTGTGACACATGGCCGATGCGGTAATTCTTGGGGATGACAACGGCACCCGCATCGGGATGCGCCTCACCGATGACCATGCGAAAGAGCGTGGTTTTCCCATGGCCGTTGCGACCCACCAGGCCCACCCGCTCCCTGGCGTTGATGCGGAAACTCACGTCCTCGAAAAGGGTTCTCGCCCCAAAGGATTTGCTGACGTTTTCGATGCTGATCATACGCTACCGGTGGTTTCGATTGCCTCTCAACCCTGTGCCTCGCTTGGGGTCGCGGCGAAAACCTTCGCTGCGGCCGCCATGCACGCCACCCGATTTGCCGGTGGTCGGTTTACCCGGGGGCGGTATAGAGCATCCACCACGGAGAGTCAAACGCGGGACATGGGGTGAAGGGGCGGGGTCGGCCTGCCGCTGTATGGAGACATGAGACGCCCTCCGGCCCATGCTGCACAGCATCCGGGTTCGGAGCTAGCTGGCCTGGGCCATATCGTTGCCGGGGCCGTGGATCGTCCATGACGTTGTGCTGCTGGAATGGTAGGCGGTTATGGTATAACCCATGGTCGATCCAGTGGTTATAAAAGTGACCTTCGTGGAGGGGGTGAATCCACTGTCGGTGAGTTTGGCCTCGCTGTCCGCGTAGGTGTCGTTTTCCTGGAAATAGGCTTCCTGTGTGGTCATGGCATTTTTCAGGTCCGCCTGGACCGTGGAATCATACGACCGTTTTTGGTAGTTTTTAAAATTTGGAATGGCAATGGCGGCGAGGATGCCGATGATGGCGATAACAATCATTAACTCAATCAGGGTAAAACCGTCAGTGCTGGTCGATCGATGCCGCATGGTTTCCTCCTGGGCTGTGGAGTGGCTCCTGGCGTGGGGCCGTTGCTGATATCATGCATCATACTCAAAAATCTCTAAGAAAATCAATTGCACGGGCCATTCATGAAACCGGCAGCCGAAATTGCTGGCGAGCCCAAAGCGTGGGCCCGGGGATGCGGCGGCGGCGCCGGGCAGCCCTTGAAACGGGAGGAAATCCGCATGGCGATCTGGCCAACGGCGGACCTTTACCGCTGGAGCAGGACCATCAACGTTCACATTCAGCACCTCAGGTTCAAGTTGGCCGAGCATTCGGCGTGCGCCGACCTGACCCAAACCGTGCCGGGCGTGGGCTACATGCTGTTCATGCCCGATGCCGGGTAGCCTGCCCGTCAACTTTGACGGTTCTATAAAAAGTCCGATATCTGCGTTACGCGTCATCCTTCGTCATTGCGGCGTACTGTAAGTACGCCGCATT
>CAYUOU010000030.1:0-31301 GCA_964446485.1 uncultured Desulfobacterales bacterium
TTTTATATGTTAGCTGGGGGAATAGTTTCTCGAATCAATTCAACATATAACGCCCCTAAGATTCTAATTTGACCGGGGCGGACGTCGATGATGGTTCTTTACCATTTTGATTCCTGCGGTATCACTCCGGGCGGACTGGGGCGGTGGGATATTCTCCACGATCTGCTCAAAGTACAAGAGCCTGGAGACGCTGGAGATCATGGCACCGGACCGGTTTTTGTGGGCCATCATCGATGCAAGCGTCAGCGAGCGGTTTCTTGATCTGAAATGCAAGGCGCGCTTGCTTTACGGCGGTCAGGCGCTGAGCGGCAAGCTTCGCGTGCTGCTGGCCACGTACCGCAAGCGCACCAATTACCAGAACGATCTGACGCAGAAGCGGAGTTGACCGGTATCGATGCCCCCCGTCGCAGTGCCTGCAGCCGTAAAAGCTGGGCGCGGCTGATTCAGAAAATAGGCGTCTGCCCGCCGATTTCTGGCGGGGAGTCGGTCCTCTGACCTGTCCGCGTTGTAAGGGTCCGATGCGGGTGATGAGCATCATGTCCGCCGTAGCCTTGGCGACGGTGGTAGCTTTACCGGAGCGGGGGCATCTACCCAATCAATGGCCCAGCGTTAAAAAAGCATCCCGATCTTGTTGATATAACGGCTACTTTTAAATACATATAATAAATGCGGATTTATCTACCAAATTAAGGGTGTAGCGATCACTTGCGCGATGGTCTGCCCGCCGCTGTGTCAATGGTCGTGATCGGGGTCGGTGTCGGTACCGGAATCGGTGTCGAACCCCGTAGCAGCAGATATCGATACCGATACCGACGGCGATGGCCGTCTACCTAAAAAAAGCTTTACACGCACCGACCTTGTTTTTGTAGATAGGCCCGAATAAATATAACGACCATTAATATGGACCTTATAATGGGCAAAGGCGCTGAAGGCCGAAGGGGTGAGTGTGGCAGATGTGGCACAGCGGCTGGCGCAGGTGTTCGGGATAACCACTGCGAAGCCTTCCATATGGTTTGAAACCCATCGCGTCGGAAAAGAGGAAAATGCACATGAATGAAAAATCGGTGTACGATGTGAAAAGTCGAGAGGAGTGGCAAGTCATTCTTGATAAAGTGCAGCATGAAATTGGTATGTTCAGCGCCGTATTGGATGCACAAAATCAAATTTTGCAAACAAGCGGAGAACGAAACAACTTGTGCTGGGAGATTGTAAACCATGAATCGGCCAAGCCTGTCATCTGCGGACAATCCCAACAATATATGGCCCAAATGGCCCGTTCCGGGAAAAAGCCGGTTGTAGAAGTCTGTGAGGGTGGCCTTGCGAAGCTTGTTGTTCCCATTTTACAGGACCAAGACTATGTAGGGGCCTTTACCAGTTGTGGTGCGATTTTCCCCGGAGAAGAGATTGAGATCTTTTTCATTGATAAAAACACCCATATGGGGGAGGAGGCAATTCAGCATCGGGCAAAGACGGTTCCTGTTATCGAAAGGGAACGACTCCAAAGAGTCGCCGAAAGCCTTATGCGGAAATTATCGATTCTATAGGCATATATAACGCCCCTAAAATTCTAATTTTACGTCGGCGGACGTCGATGGTGGTTCCGCACGATGCCAAGAAAAACCCGCATTGACGCCCCCGGCGCACTGCTGCACCACATCATCGTTCGCGGCATCGAGCGCCGCAAGGTGTTCATGTTTCCACGGCGGGAAGGTGCCAACAGACAACGGGCATCGGCGCAGGAGATGTGCTCTTGCGCCGATGCCCGTTTGTATAGCGCGTCAGCCGTGACGGCCGGGCCGATTGTCAGGCTTGCTTGTCCGGACCCTTGTCGTCGTCGAGCTGCTTTTCTGCCGGTTTAAGATCCACTTCGTCCGAGGCCCCCTTGAAATTCCGGATCGCCTTTCCCAGCCCTGAACCGATCTCAGGGAGCTTGCCCGCGCCGAAAATGATCAGGATGATGACCAGAATAACGATCAACTCGGGCATACCGATGCCACCAATCATACGAACCTCCTATTTTTCCGGCCGGTTGGCCTTCAAGTCGTCGAGCAATGCCCGAAATGCGCCGGATTTCAGGTAGCGGTCGACAGTGCCCTGATAATCGATCCACTTGGACCAGGATTGCAGCCACTCATCCTGTTGCCAATAGTGTGACGGGTTGCCGTCTCCCCTGAGCCGATCAATGTAATCTGTGTATTCCTCACTGCAACCTTGGCAGAAACGGTATGGCACGCGCAGCGAGTCGACTTTTTCTGCTACCTCCGCTGATGCATTGAGAGGCGAGCCGCACTTTTCGCATCTGGAAGATTTGCGTGTATGCTGTGTGACACTGAGCAGGGCCCTGAACTTCCGATCCTTCAGCCGGGCGGTTCTGATGTCCTCCGTCGACTGCCGCTTGTTGTCCAATGGAATGATGTCGGCCACGACGGTATCCGTATCAGTTTTTCATATGCCGGAAAACGGCCTCAGAGGGAGTGCCGAAACGACCGCCAACCTATAGCACCGGGCCCGTGGGGTGTCAATTGGCCGCAGCGCATCTTGAACGACGCCGATGCCTATGGTAAGCCGGGGGCCGCTGGTTCTTGATTCGGGTTTGCAAGGGGCCGCAGGAATGATGATAATACTGGGTGGGTGGTGCCCGCACCGGCCCGGGTTACTTCAGATCAGGAGCACTTCATGGCGCCAGTATTTTACGGCGACTGCCGCGCCGTCCTCATCGGTAGCATGCCGCTGCGGGATCACAATGCAGCCAACAGCTTGATCCTGGCCCACACACCGGAGGTGCCGGTCTGGGCCCAGCTGCCCCGTCTGGCGGGAGAGGGCATGGTCGAGCAGTTTCTCCCGGGGATGCCGGGCGTCAAATACGGCGGCGGCCGGTATCGCATCGATACGGCGGATCCAGGCTTCGATGAGGCCCTCGTGGCCTTTTATGAGCGGTACCTCTCGGGTGAGGGGGGTCCTGGTGAGGCTGACGCCGCCCCATTTGCCCTCGATCCCCGCACTGCGGCCGGTTTCTACATCCTGGAGCGCGCCCTGGAAAATTGGCCAGTACCCCTGGCAGCCATCAAGGGGCAGGTCACTGGACCCGTTACTTTTACCACCGCGATAAAAGATCAACATGGGCAAGCTGTTTATTACAACGCGCAACTGCGGGATGCCGCCGTCAAACTGCTGGCGGCCAATGCCCGGTGGCAGGTCGAGAGGCTTCGCCATCACGGCGTTCCGGTGATCATCTTCATCGACGAGCCGGGGATGGCCGGATTTGGATCCTCGGAGTTCATCAGTATGACGCGGGAAGACGTTTCGGCCGCCCTGAAGGAGGTGTGTGATGCCATTCACGCCGGCGGCGGCCTGGCGGGAATTCACGTCTGTGCCAATACGGACTGGTCCCTGGTGATCGAATCCCCGGTGGATATCATCAATTTTGATGCCTTTGCCTATTTTGACCGGTTTATGCTTTACGCTGACGCTGTTCGGGGTTTTATCCAATCCGGGCGGCACTTGGCGTGGGGGCTCGTGCCCACACTGGCAGTGGCCGATATCGAGCGGGAGACCGTGGCGTCCCTGAAGGGGCGGTTCATATCCGGCCTTGACCAGTTAACGGCAGTGGGACTGTCCCGGGAGCAGGTACTGCGCCAGTCGCTGGTGACACCCAGCTGCGGCGTCGGCTCCCTGGCACCCGAACCGGCCCTGCGTGTGCTCGAATTGACGCGGGACCTGTCGTCGGCGCTCCGCGTGCTGGTCTGAGACCCCATCTCATCGATCCCAAGGAAAGTGACCCCGTAGACCCCGACACCATCACGACGAACGAGGAAACCATGAACGATACTCAATCTCACAAGCGTTTTTCCGGTGCCACCCGCTACGTACTCGACGACGAACTGGCCCGTATCGTCAACATATCCATGGCTCTTGAGATGCCGTTGCTGCTGAAAGGCGAGCCCGGCACCGGAAAGACCATGCTGGCCCACGCCATTGCCGAAAGCCTGGACATGCCGCTGATTGTGCTGAACGTCAAATCCAGCATGAAGTTGGTGGAAGCGCTATACCAATATGATACGCTCACCCGTCTCAACGACAGCCGTTTTGGCGATTCCAGCCGGAACGTGAGCAATATCGAAGACTACATTCGTATGGGAAAGATCGGCCAGGCCTTTACTGCCGCTCGGCGCACCGTATTGCTGATTGACGAGATCGACAAGGCCGACACGGATTTCCAGGACGATATGCTCGATGTCCTGGATCAAATGGAGTTCGACATCATCGAAATCGATCATACCATACGGGCAAAAAACCGACCGGTGATTATCATTACCTCAAACGCCAAGAAGGATCTCTCCGATCCGTTTCTGGGCCGTTGCAACTTTCACCACATCGCCTTCCCCGGGCCGGACATGATGCGGCAAATCCTTGGTGTACACTTCCCCGACCTCACCAAAGCGCTGATGGATAGTGCCATGAGCGCCTTTTACCGCTTGCGGGAGCTCGAAGCCATCGAGAAAAAACCGGCCACCCGGGAGCTCATCAATTGGATTCGGGCCTTGAAGGCAGATCCGGATTTCTCACAGGGAAAGACAGCCAACGGGGGCGTACCCTACCTGGGGGTGCTGTTCAAGAAAAGCCAGGACTACGAACGCGCCACCAGTCAAGTGAGCCGGCGACGGTTGCTGTAACCGTGAAGCGGGCGGGGATAAACGCCGCCCCTGCAAAAACCACCGACGGCCGAAATGGAATGGATTGTAGGGGCGGGGTTTATCCCCGCCCGTGTGACGTTTAAAAAAGGATTATCCGATTCAGACATGTTCGTGCCATTCTTCTATACTCTTCGAGACCAACACATACCCGTCAGCCCCACGGCGTTCTTGACCCTCCAGCGGGCCCTGCGCGCCGGGCTGGTGGCGAGCCTGGAGGATTTTTACACGGCCTCTCGCGCCATCCTCGTGAAAAGCGAGCGATATTTCGATTCGTTCGATCGGGTGTTCGCCCACTATTTCGAAGGCGCGGATTTGCCCGATGTGGCAGACGAGGAATTGGGCGACATCGCCCGAGCCATGCTGGAAGAATGGCTGAAGGACCCCAGGGCGCTGGCCGATGCCCTCGGCCTCGACGAAGACGCCATCCAGAGGCTCACTCCCGAGGAATTGGTCCAGTATTTCAAGGATCGTCTCAAGGACCAGAATGGTCGCCATGACGGCGGCAATCGCTGGATCGGTACGGGGGGCACCTCACCCGTGGGGCACTCCGGTTATCATCCCGGTGGCATGCGTGTCGGCGGCGTGTCACGGAACAAGTCAGCCGTCCAGGTGGCCATGGAGCGCCGGTACAAGGATTATTCCAGGCAGGGTCCGTTGACCGAAGCACTGGTTGGCGAGGCGCTCAAGCGGCTGAGGCACCTTCGTCCCTCCGGGCCCAAGGACGTGGTCGATGTGGAGGCAACGATACATCGGACCATGAAAAATGCCGGTGAGATCGAGATCGTTTTCTCCCGCAGCCTCAAGGACCGACTCAAGGTGATTCTGGCCATCGACAACGGCGGTTGGTCCATGGACCCCTATATCCCTGTCGTCCAAACCCTTTTCGACTACACGCGGGCTCAATTCAAGGATCTCAAGACTTACTTTTTCCACAATACGATCTACGACACCATCTACGAAGATCCAGCGCGACACCGCAAGCCCCAGCGGGTCGGGGACTTTGCCCGCTTTGATCCCGATACCCGTTTTGTCTTGGTGGGCGATGCCAGCATGGCCCCCTATGAACTCATGGCCGCCGAAGGATCCATTTATGCTTTCGAACGCAGCGGACGGGCCAGCATCGAACAACTGCGGTTCATCGCCGATACGTTCACCCACTGCGCATGGCTCAATCCGGTGCCTGCGCGGATGTGGGATCATACCCACTCCATCGATGTCATCGGCGATATTTTCCCGATGTTCGAACTGACCCTCGACGGTTTGGAACAGGCCGTCACCCATCTGATGAAAAAATAGCTTTGCACGCGTGGGCGCGAAGGTCCTAGGCAACGCCAGCATCCGATTTTGCTCCATTCGCGCGGCAATTACGATTACCGGGAGAAACGCCTTGAAAAAAGCCCCTTGTGGGGTCATGATTGGCTTGGGCCACTGCACGGCCTGGAGGGGCCGGGCGGGTTTGCCCAAACAGGGTAATGGCATTTTACGGCTCACCGCCGTCGGTGCGGTGACATTCCTGGGCAGGGAAACCCCATGAAGGCATTGGCGCTTGATTTCGACGGGGTGATTTGCGACAGCGGTCGCGAAGTTTTCATCACAGCGCTGCGCACCTATGCGGCCCTCTGCCCGCGCTCTCGCTGGCACGATAAGCTAAAGGACATCATCGCCGCCGGCGGCCCCACCCGGTTTGCCTTCCATTCAGATCCGGATTATCAGGCATTCGTTCAACTCCAGCCGCTGGGGAATCGCGCCGAAGACTTCGGCGTGGCCCTGAAGATTTGCGAGCATGAGATCGGCATCAGCGACCAGAAATCCTATTACGCCTACTTCAAATCCCAGGACGCCGACTGGCTGAGACGGTTTCACCGCAGGTTCTACAGCGAACGCCTTGCGTTCAGGAATGAGAGCGAGGCCACTTGGCTGACCCTCCACCAAGCCTACGATGAATTCGTCGATCTGCTGCGGCGTCATGCCGGCACGACCGTGCTGGCCATCGTCACCGCCAAGGACAAAGATTCCGTGCGGCGTCTGTTGAATCACATGGGGATTGCCGCGCTTTTTCCCGCCGAGCGCACCTTCGACAAGGAAACGGGGCGCCATAAAACCACCCATCTCAGGGTATTTTCCGAGCGGGCGGCGTTGCCGTTGACCGCCATCACCTTTGTCGACGACAAGGTCAACCATCTCCAGGGCGTCGCCCCGTTGGGGGTGCGGTGCGTGCTGGCCGGATGGGGGTACAACACCTCCCGTGAATGGCAGATTGCCGCCGATGAGCAATTTCCCGTGGCTACGTTGGAGACGGCTGAAGAGATCCTCTTCAATTACTGAACCAAGAGATCGATGCGGAGATCGCCGTCTTTGTCCGTGAGGCCTTTTTCCGCTATCCCGGCTGACCGCCAAACAGTTCGCAGGTGTTTTTCCAGACCACCTCCGCCAGTTGCACGATACCTTCCCCACGGACCTCGGCCACTTTCATCAATACCGTTTTGACAAAGGCAGGTTCGTTGCGCCGATATGTATTTCGCTCCGGCGTGGGGGTGAGGTAAGGGGCGTCCGTTTCCACGAGGATGCGATGGGAGGGAATGTGGGGGACCAGACTTCTTAGCAGGGTACCCCGCTGCTTGTGGGTGATGATGCCGGTGATGCCGATGTGGAAGCCCATGTCGAGGTAGGTGTCCATTTCGGAACGGGAGCCGCTGAAACAGTGGATGACCCCGCGGGCGCCGGACCCGCGATGGGACCTGAGCAGATCGATGAGGCGCCCGTCGCTGTCGCGTTCATGGATGATCAGAGGCAGGCCCGTGTGTTCGGCCAGATCAAGCTGTTGCATGAACCGGCGTTCCTGGATGTCTCGGGGCGAATACATGCGATTGAAGTCCAGACCGATTTCACCCCAGGCCCTGACCTTTGCGTGCTGGGCGGTGGCGGTCATTGCTGAAAGGTCCGCATCGGTGCAGCCTGCGGCGTCGTGGGGATGAACGCCGACGGATACGACGAGTCCTGGATAGCGCTCGGCTAGCGCCACTGCTCGGGTGACGCTGGCCCGGTTGATGCCGGCGATCATGGCCGCGCGAACGCCGCTTGCATGCATTCGATCCAGGACGTTTTCTATGTCTTCATTGTAGGACGTGTCATCCAGGTGGCAGTGGCTGTCATAGATTTGCATACCAAGTCCTTTCTCGAGTGCCGCCCCCCGGCGGGGTTGACCGCGGCTCTACCACTCAAACCGTTTGATGGCAACAATTAGAGCTTGATAAAATAATGAGTATATGCTTATTGCGACAACTTGTTTATCTGTTGCGGGAGGCCGCATCGGTTAAAAAACGGCTTCCCCTGACAGGATGTCGGGCAGCGCATTGATCACATGGGGACGAAAGGCACTTTCGCCCCGATGACTCATAATCATTAGGTTTGGAGGTTTTCATGTTTACCATCGTCAAACGGGAGGAAATGGCTGAAGGCACGGTGATCCTCAACGAAATCGAGGCGCCGTTGATTGCCAGAAAGGCCAAACCCGGCCAATTCGTTATTCTAAAAGCCACCGAGGACGGGGAGCGGATCCCCCTCACCATGGCTGACACCGACGCCGGCAAAGGCACCATTACCATCATTTACATGGTCGTGGGCAAGTCCACAGCCATTTTCAGGGATCTGAAGGTGGGGGATGGCTATCAGGACATCATCGGTCCTTTGGGAAAACCCACGCATCTGGAAAAAGTGGGCAAAGTGATCTGCGTGGGCGGTGGCACGGGGGTGGCGGTTTTGCACCCCATCACGCGCGCCTTGAAGGAGATCGGCAACGATGTCGTGGCCATCATCGGCGCCCGCAACAAGGGCCTGCTGATCCTCGAGGACCAAATGAAGGCGGCCTCCAACGAACTTCATATCTGCACCGATGACGGCTCCTACGGCCACCATGGGTTTGTCACCGACGTTCTGAAAAAGGTGCTCGACGCCGGCGACGTGAAGCTGGCTGTCGCCATCGGTCCCGTGCCCATGATGAAATTCTGCTCCAAGATGACCGGAGAGTACAACGTGCCAACCATGGTGAGCCTCAATCCCATCATGGTGGATGGCACCGGCATGTGCGGCGGCTGCCGCGTGTCGGTGGGCGGCGAGACGAAGTTCGCATGCGTGGACGGGCCCGAGTTTGATGGTCACGCCGTGGACTACGACGAACTCATGATGCGGCTCCAGGCCTACTGCGAAGACGAAAAGGAATGCTACAACGACTACTGTACGATCCGGGACGCCTCGTAATCGCATCGACGAACGGAGACCTTGCGAACCACCCATGATCATTCTGAGAGATTGAATTCATCTGGAGGAGAGAATGACGGAAAAACCCAAAAAGAAAAAAGAAGAAGCACGCGCGGCCATGCCCGAGCAGGCGCCCGACGTGCGGCGACGCAATTTCCTTGAAGTGCCCACGGGCTACACGGTGGCGATGGCTCAACAGGAGGCCGCCCGCTGCCTGCAATGCCGCAAGCCGGGGTGCGTTGAAGGCTGCCCGGTGAGTGTGGACATCCCCGGATTCATCCGCCTCATCACCGAAGGCGATTTCACCGGTGCGATCCGAAACCTGTGGGCCAAGAATGCGCTGCCCGCCGTCTGCGGCCGCGTTTGCCCGCAGGAGATTCAGTGCGAAGGAAAATGCATCGTCGGCAAGAAGGGCGAACCTGTGGCCATCGGCAATCTGGAGCGGTTCTGCGCCGATTATGAGCGCGAGCACGGTACCGGAGAACTGCCTCCGGTGAAGGCCAACACCGGCAAGAAGGTGGCCGTCGTGGGTTCCGGCCCGTCCGGGCTCACCGTGGCCGGTGACCTCATTCAAAAAGGCCACGATGTGACGATTCTGGAGGCCTTCCACAAGCCCGGGGGCGTGCTGGTCTACGGCATTCCTGAATTCCGGTTGCCCAAAGCCATCGTGGCCCAGGAGGTGAATTTCCTGGAGCGGCTGGGTGCCAAAGTGGAAGTCAACCAGGTGGTGGGGCGCACCGTAACGCTGGACGAGCTTTTCGAGCAAGGCTACGACGCCATCTATGTGGGGGTGGGTGCGGGACTCCCGCGTTTCATGAATATCCCCGGAGAGAACCTGGTGGGTATCCTTTCTGCCAACGAGTATCTCACCCGGGCCAATCTCATGAAGGCATACAAGTTTCCCGATGTGGACACGCCGATCCCCATGGGCAAGAATGTGGTGGTGCTGGGCGCGGGCAACGTGGCTATGGACTCGGCACGCACGGCCATGCGGCTGGGTGCAGACAGCGTGAAGGTCGTCTACCGCCGGTCCCGCGCCGAAATGCCGGCCAGGGCCGCTGAAATTCACCACGCTGAGGAAGAAGGGATCGAGTTCTTCCTGCTCACCAATCCCATCAAATACCTGGGCAGCGACAAGGGCCGGCTCACCGGCATGGAGTGCCTGAAGATGGAACTGGGCGAACCGGACGACTCCGGCCGCCGCCGGCCGGTGGCCATCGAGGGTTCGGAATTTCAGTTGGACTGCGACCTGTGTATCGTGGCGGTGGGATCAGGCGCTAACCCGCTACTCACCAGCGACACGCCGGACATGCAACTCAACCCGTGGGGATACGTCATTACCCATGAAGAGACCGGCAAGACCACCAAGCGCGGGGTGTGGGCCGGCGGCGATATCGTCACTGGCGCCGCCACGGTCATCCTGGCCATGGGGGCGGGCCGAAAGGCCGCCGACTCCATCCACGACTACCTGACGCTGGGTTGGTAAGAACCCGCTATCGGCCGTAGAAACAATCAACGCCGCTTCTGGTTTCGATCCCGACCCCCGAGAGGGGCCTGGATGAAGCGAAACACTATTCTGACAAATACTATAAGTGTCGATGTATTCATGCCCAGCGACTACGGACCGATCACTGCGTCTGGCCGATCATGGTCAGTGTAATCGATAGGGTTGGGTCATAATATGACAGCTCGTGCATGGAATATCTGATGCCAAGAGGTGTCTGAGAATATTTCCCCAAGAGAGGCATAACAGCCATTTTGTTTGCCCTCCGGCTTTTGCAACCTTGGAGTTATCCGGTGCGGTTCACACTGCTGCCGCTTCCATTACCCGGATGATGTGCATGATGGTCTGGTTGACAGGCGTTGGCACATTGCTTTGTTCTCCCAATTTCACCACCTTGCCGGCGAAAATTTCCACTTCGGTTTTTCTGCCGGCAATCATGTCCTGAAGCATGGAGGTTTTTCCATTGGGAGACAGTGTGGGCAGGATGGCCAGCCAGTCGTCAATGTCCTTCCGGCCAAGGTCAATACCCCTTGCTTGCGCTAATGCGATGACTTCTTCCATTAGTGCTGCCATCAAGGCCGCGGCATCGGGGTTTTCCTGAAACACCGCATAAGGGGCGCGGAGCACAGCGGAAGCCTGGTTGATGCCCACGTTGATCATGAACTTCCACCAAAGCGTGCGGCGGATGTCGGCGGGGATTTCGTTGGGGATTCCCGCCCGGTCCAGCGCGCTTTGCAGCCGTGCCAGTCGATCCGCATCCACCCCCGCGTCCGCCGTCGTGCCAAAAAGGATCCGCCCGGGATTCGCATAGGAGAACCGGCCGTTTTCGTAGACAGCATCAATGCCCACCGCAATGGCGAGGACCAGTTTGTCCATGCCGTATCGGGCACCGATGACGGCCTCACTGTCCAGGCCGTTCATCACTGACAGAATCACGGTTTCGGGTCCCACCAAAGGGTCAAGATCCGCCAAGGCGCCCTTGAGATGGTGGTGCTTCAGGGCGACAATGACCAGGTCAGCCGGTGCGGTCGCTTCGTCGGGATGAACGACGGGGATGCGGTAGGCTTTCTGATTGATGGACAAAGGATGCGTGCTGAGGCGCCGGTATCGATCGCCACGGGCAATGAAGAAAACTTCGAATCCTCCGGCGTCGGTAATCATGGCCGCATAGGCTGCCCCCATGGCCCCGGCCCCCAAAATTGCAATTCTTTGAATCTCCACGATCTCTCCTCCTGGTGGCCGCGACCATATCCCAATACACCGCAATTGTCACCGGCGCCGGGCAACAAATTCCTTGACCATTGGCCATGTTTACGGCTTAGTAACGCTTGTAGCGCAAATCCACACAAAATTTTCATGCCGGCCCGGTGCTGGCTGGTTGCCTGCAAGTCCTGCGCTGCGAGTGGGGCTTTGGGCGGAAACCGCCGTTGCTGTCGCAACGATTTACTCCCGGAGGTGTTTCCCATGGTGAAATGGATTTCTCTCATCGCAGCCGTTCTTTTGTTGGTGGCGTCTCAGGTCGGTGCTGCTTCGACGGATAAGATCGGTATCATTGATTTCAGGACCCTCATGGAAAGCTCAGACGCCGGTGATTTGGCCAAAGCCGAAATTAAGGAGAAGGGCGAGTCTCTCAAGGCGGAGTTGACTAAAGCCCAGGACGACCTGAAGAAGATGCAGGAGACCTATAAGCGGGAGTCCGTGCTCTGGACCGACGATCAAAAAAAAGAAAAACAGAAATCGTTTCAGATTGAATTGAACGAACTTAAAAAACTTCAGCTCGAGAAGACCAAAGAGTTCAACGCGTTTCGCGCCGAGCTCTTCAACGCCCTGAAAGAAAAGCTCACCAGATATCTGGAGAAGAAGGGCAAGCGGGAAGGCTACGCACTGATCATCGAAAAACGCAGCGGAGAGGTACTTTTCGCCAACCCGGACATGGATATCACCACAGACATCGTCAAGGACTACGATAAGATCGTCAAGGAATGACCTCCTTCGATCCGGTGTCGAAGTCGCAATATGGCAGACTTGCTGCGATAGAACGCGTTGCCGTCACACCCGACTGATTTTTCCCCGTCGTACCCGCCTTGCTGCGGTAATTATGCCCGCTGCCGCGACCAGGCATACAGGGCGATGGACGCTGCTGCTGCGGCATTGAGCGACTCCACTTCGGATGCGATGGGAATGGATATGGCACTGCCGCGCCAGGCCGGGGGAAGGCCTGGTCCTTCCAGGCCTGGAAGCAATCCGAAGGACGAAGGGAAATCGACCGTCTCCAACGGGCGGCCCTCTCCGGAGAGTCCGATGATCGGCAGACCGGCGGGTATCTCGGCGATGGACGGCCCCCGGAATATTCGTGCGGACAGGACAGTCCCGGCCGACGCGCGGATGGCGCGCGGGTGAAAGGGGTGGGCGCTTTCTTCCAGAAGGATGACGGCCCGGGCGCCGAAAGCAACGGCCGACCGGATGACGGTGCCCACGTTTTCCGGATCCTGAAAGGGGATCAGTAGGCTGCACCCGTCGGCAAAACCCTCCTCCGGTGCCCAGTTCTCGATTTCCGGCACATCCACAATGAGCAGCGGATGACCGGTGCCGAATACATCGAGTTCCTTGAATAGGGCCGGCGCCAGGCGTGCCCAAGTCATGGAGGGCGGGGCACTCTCCGGCGGCGGCGGGTCGTCTCCGCTGGATATCCATGACTGAGCGGCTGCCGGATGGCGGGCCAGCGTGTCGGTCACGATGCGTTCGCCGCTGAAGATGGCCTGACCGGACTTTTTGATCCCCCAGGCGGAAAGAAGACTTTTCCACTGTTTGAACCGGCGGTTGTCGGTACTGTCGATGGCCACCGACCGGTGGCGGTGCGCGGCCGCTTCTCGAAGCGCTGCGGGGGGCCGGCTGCGGCGCTCGAGGACCACGAGCCGCCGCTGGTGATCCGTGGTGGGTATCCGGTAGGCCGTGTCCTGGATCAGGTCGTAGGTGCTGGAAAAACGCTGTCTGACTTCTTCCAGTTCTCCATCACAATCTGGGCCTTTCATGAAGATGACCCGGCCGTTTTGATCCAGGCACCCTGCCACGCGATCCAGCGTATCCGTCATAGGCTCGACGGCGCGTGTGATGACACCGGCAATCGGTGTTTCATATGCCGGGCTGATGCCATGCCCCACCACCGTCAGACCGTTGAGACCAAGGGCATCCACCACGGACTGGAGGAATCGATTGCGGATGCTCCGCGTCTCGGCCAGCCGGATATCGATCTCGGGCCGGAAGATCTTCAGCGGCACTCCCGGCATACCCGGGCCTGAACCAAGATCCAGGATGGGAGAAGGCAGCGGCGTCAGGGTCGCCGGTAGAACGCTGTCCACATACAGCTTGAGCACCATATTGGTGAAATTGTGGATCCGGGTGAGATTGAGTGCGTCGTTTGCCTGGCGCAGCATCTGGTGATAGGCCCATAGACGGTCCCGTTGACCGGATGTAAGATCGATTCCGCAGGCGACAAACAGCGCCGCCAGCCGTTCTGGAGACGGTGCCGCCGCGGCGGATTGACTTTTCTTACCCGCGGGGCCTATGGTTTTTCGCTTTCTCACGCAAATCCCTGTTGTTCGCTGATCCGATAGCCAGCGTTGCTGCAAACGGTCGGCCCGACTGAGAGCATTGGATGACTGCCATACCAAACAACGGTTTTTTCTTTCCGCACTGGCCGGTGCTATACGAAGACAACCATTTGTTGGGACTCTATAAACCAGCCGGGTTGCTGGTGCAAGGCGACGCCACGGGGGATCCCAGCCTGCTGGATTTGGGCAAAGCCTGGCTAAAAGCGCGCTACGCCAAGCCGGGACGTGTTTTTATAGGCCTCGTTCACCGGTTGGATCGCCCCGTGGCCGGCGTGGTGCTTTTCGCGCGCACATCGAAGGCTGCAGCACGCCTCGGCGTGCGATTCCGCGAACGGCAAGTGGGCAAAGACTACCTGGCCGTGGTTCAGGGCCGAGTCGCCGAGGAAGCCGGTGAATTGTGCCACCATCTGGCGCGGGAGGGGTCATCGAGCCGTGTCGTCGATGCGTCCGCTGCCGGCGCTCGAGAGGCACGACTGTCTTATCGGCGACTGGGGGTCACTCATGACCGTTCCCTGGTGTCTGTTTCGCTTCTCACCGGCCGTCGACACCAGATCCGGGTTCAATTGGCAGCCCTCGGCCACCCTATTTTAGGGGACCTGCGATACGGTGCCCCCGAACCCTTACCCAACAGCCAGATTGCCCTCTTGGCTCACCAACTGACCGTGACGCACCCGATCCTGCAGACACCGATCACGCTGGTATCACCGCCGCCGATGGGGTGGCCCTGGCCGACATCGAAGGACCCGAGCCTGGAGGTACCATGGGCGTGGCGGGATATGCAGATGGGGATGGATGCCACCGATGTGTGATGCACAGCGGCCAGTAGACGTAATCAAATCCAGTGTAGGTCTGACCCTTTGTTATCACAAACGAACCATCAGGCATGGCGGTAAATAGCGTTTTGACATGGTGCCGGCTTGGTGGTAACCATCTAGATGTGATGAAGCGGTAAAAAGTAGCAAAAAGGACGATTTTGTAACATGTTTGAGATACGGCATGCGAATCCTGAGGAATGAGGCATACTTACAGTACGCCGCAATGACGAAGGATGACGCGTAACGCAGATATCGGACTTTTTACGGAACCGTCAGATGTCACTGGGGGAGCTGCCGAAAGGCGGCTGAGAGGAAGCACCACCGTTTCGACCCCTTGAACCTGATCCGGATCATACCGGCGAAGGAAAGTGACGGCCAGCCTCACCGTTGCCCGCCGTTTTTTACGCCCAGTGGTCCCCGTGTGACGGACACCGCCGCCCCATGCTCAGCCTCACCGGCCTCGAAATGCGTTTTGATGATCTGCTCGTATTCAGCGGATTCGATCTGGATTTGCCGGTGAACGGGTTCACCGTGCTCGTGGGGCCATCGGGTTGTGGAAAGACCACCCTTTTCGATGGGCTCACCGGCGTGTGCGCGCTGCAGGGGGGAACTATCCGTTGGGAGAGCGCGGTTGTGGATCATCTGGGGCAGCAGGCCGCATACATGCAGCAAAACGATCTTCTCCTGCCCTGGTTGCCGCTGTTGGGCAATGCCCTGCTGCCCGTGAGCGTTGCCGGTACAAAGACTGATGAGCGCTGCCAAGAGGCGAGGTCTTTATTTGAACAGTTCGGTTTGGCCGGGTTCGAACGCTATTTGCCTGGGTCCGTTTCCGGCGGCATGCGCCAGCGATGTGCATTGGTACGGACCCTCATGTTCGATCGGGATCTGGTCTTGCTGGACGAGCCGCTTTCCGCGGTGGACGCCATTACCCGCCGCAGTCTGCAATCCCAATTACTTCTGCTCCAAAGCCGTTTCGGCAAAACGCTGCTGATGATAACCCACGACGTGGAAGAGGCCTTGTTGCTGGCCGATACGGTCGTGGTGCTCAGCGGCCCCCCCATGCGAATTATCGAATGCATCGACGTGGCCGTCCCCAAACCCCGGCCGGTGGACCATCCCGAGCTGGCGGCCATCAAAGTGCACGTTTTGAACGAGTTGCAGAAGGACATGCGGCTATGAATCGAAGCGCCCTCATGTCCGCTGCTTTGGTATTGACCGTTCTTGCCATCTGGGAAGCGGCCTGCGGTTACGGGGATATCGCCGAGTACATCCTGCCGGCGCCCAGCCGGGTGTTCATTACAGCGGTGGGGCGGGCTCCCATGCTGGCCGGCCATGCCATCGTCACCGCCAGTGAAATCGCCGGCGGTATTCTCCTTGCCCTGGCGGTGGCCGTGCCGCTGGCGACGGCGATGTTCGCCAGGCCGGGACTCGAAAAGGCCCTGGCGCCGTTTCTGGTGGCTTCCCAGGCGGTGCCTGTTTTTGCCGTGGCCCCGCTGCTGGTGGTCTGGTTCGGCTACGGCATGGCCAGCAAGGTGCTCATGGCGGCGGTGATCATTTTCTTTCCCATCACGGTGAGTTTGCTCGAAGGCTACAAACGATGCGACGCCGGCTACCGGACGCTGTTCCGGCTCATGGGGGCCGGCTTCTTGCAGTCGTGGCGGCGGCTTTACTGGCCCTGGGCCCTGCCGCAGTTTTTTGCCGGCCTCAAAGTCGGCGTGTCAGTGGCCACCATCGGAGCGGTTATCGGTGAGTGGCTGGGCGCCCAGCAGGGCTTGGGCTATCTCATGATCCACGCCAACGCCCGTCTCAAGGTGGACCTGGTCTTTGCCGCCATTTTGTGGCTTTCCATGATGGGTCTGGGACTTTGGCATCTGGTGGGGTTGCTGGAGCGACGGGTGATCACCTGGCGCTGATCTCGGCCGCGACAGTCCGGTCGTTTCGTTGCTGAGGGGAATCGCCCCTTGATAAGGGTAAAGCAGGGGCGGGCGGGGCATCCCGCCAGCGCCGGGAGCAACGGTATACCGTTGCCATCTGGCGGGCGGGGATAAACCCCGCCCCTACAACCCCCCCCTGTTTGCCGCAGCGAGGAGATTGCCGCTTGCCATTGGCCGCGCGGGTAGTGTGTGAATTCCAATAAATTTTCTCGCACCAGGAGGACAACTCATGAAAAGACTGCTGCTCACGCTAGTCATGCTGGCCTCTTTGGCCCACCCGGCCCCTGCGGAAAAATTGTCGCTGATGCTGGACTGGTTTCCCAACATCGACCACCTGCCGATTTACGTGGCCAAGGACGCGGGCTTTTTCGACCATCGCGGACTCGTCGTGGACGTGGTGAGCCCCTCCGATACGGCGGACGGGCTCAAATTGGCTGCCGCCGGGCAGATGGACCTCGCCGTCTCCTATCAGCCCCAGGCGCTGATCGCCGCCGCCGACGGTATCCCGTTGAAAGTGGTGGGACGCTTGATTGCATCACCGCTCACCACAGTGCTCTATTTGAGGGACAGCGGCATCGAATCCCCTTCGGACCTCTCCGGAAAAAATATTGGCTACACGGTTCCCGGCCTCATGGATGTCTTGTTGGCGGCCTTTGCCGACATCAACGGTATTCGAGATTACCGTGCCGTGAATGTTGGTTTTGCCATCGCCCAATCATTGACTTCCGGGCGGGTGGCGGCGGTCATGGGGCCGTTCAAGACCTATGAAACCGTGACCATGGGCCAAAAGGGGATCCAGACGGGCTATTTCGAACTAGAGAAATATGGCATCCCCGCCTACGACGAACTGATCTTTGTCACCGGGGCCGGCACCTTGGCCAAGCGAAAATCAGTCATTGTTGCATTTGCCGCTGCCATCTCAGAGGCCATGAATATCATCGAAAACGATCCCGAGCGGGCCCTGGTCCATTACTTTCGGGCTCTGCCCGATGCGGACAAAGCGACCGAAACGGCCGCCTTTCGACTTACCGCACCCTACTTTGCCAAGACCCAGGTCTGCGACTCGGATCAGTGGCAGGCGTTCGCCGACTTCGCCTACGCCGCCGGCCTCATCACTGCGCCGGTGGATGTCCGCGCAGTGCTTGCCGCCCACCCGTAGGCGATACCCATGCCCCGTTTCCAAGGGCTGTGTGGCGGGTTTGGCAGCGGATTGGGAAGGGGTGGCAGGGCGATGGCTACCGGTTAAAACGGCGATCCCACTCAAGGAAGCGCTCTGCCAAGCCATCCCCTTTCAGGGAGAGCTTTCTGACAATTTTTTTTGGGGTTTTTTCGGGTGCGGTGTCGCCGTCCGGCTTTTTTGAAAAGAACTTGTCTGCGTAGCAGATAATTTCCTCTTCCAGAGTGACGGGGCGCATGTCCCTCTGGGGCAGGGGTAGCTGCTGGTTGCGAATATCTTCCACACTGAATCCCACACCCACGTGACGCTCGCAGACGAGGCCGTATCTGTGCAGGCCCATTGCATCGAGCATGCTTCGTCCGATGACGCCGTGCTGAATGTATGGCGCTTCACCGTGGCATCCCAGTTCTGGTACGTGCGTGCGGATCATACCGATGTCGTGAAGCAGGGCCGCTGCTTCGATGAATCCCTTATCCACACCGGTTACCGGCAGGTTGCGGGCCACGGATAGTGCTTTGTCCGCTACCTGCCGGCCGTGAATCAAGAGGATACGCCGGGCGGGGCTGTCGTCAGGATAAAAGTGGTTGATGATTGCAATTGGATCCATTGGATCTTCACCATACTGCGTGGGTTCAGCGCTTCCTCGCCAGCAGCACCCCTTCGATGAACGGATCGATGTTCCCGTCGAGCACACCGTTGACGTTGCCAATGTCCATCCCGATGCGGTGATCTTTGGCCATTTGATAGGGATGCAGCACGTAGGACCGGATCTGGCTGCCCCAGGCGATGTCTTCCTTGCCGTCGTGGAGCTTTTGCATTTCCGCCTCCTGCTTGCGTTGTTCTTCCTTGTATAGGCGTGCCTTGAGGACCTTCATGGCCATCTCTTTATTCCGGTGCTGGGATTTCTCCTGCTGACACTGCACGACGATGCCCGACGGCAGGTGGGTAATACGCACCGCGCTGGAGGTTTTGTTGACATGCTGCCCGCCGGCCCCGCTGGCGCGGAACACATCGATGCGGAGGTCTTTTTCGTCGATGTCGACGACAATTTCCTGGTTGACTTCCGGGTATACGAAGACCGATGCAAAAGAGGTGTGCCGTTTGCCGCTGGCATTGAAGGGGGAGATGCGCACCAGCCGGTGCACCCCGTTTTCCGTTTTGAGAAATCCGTAGGCGTTTCCGCCGGTGACGGTGATGGTGGCGCTTTTGATACCGGCCTCTTCGCCGGGTTGGTAGTCGATGATCTGGGACTTAAACTGGCGCCGTTCGATCCAGCGAAGGTACATGCGCATCAGCATTTCCGCCCAGTCCTGGGCTTCCGTGCCGCCGGCGCCGGCGTTGATGGAAATGATGGCGTTGTTGCCGTCGTCCGGTCTGTTGAGGATCAGCGTCAGGTGAAGTTGATTAAGGCGCCTTTCAAAATCGGCGATCTGATCGGCGACTTCCGCTTCCGTGCCCGCGTCCTCCTCCTCTTCGGCCATTTCCAGCATGAGTTCGTGCTCCTCCAACTCTGCCGAGAGGGTCTTGAAGGTCTCGATGCTGTTGGTCAGGGCAGTGCGCTCTTTGAGAATGGTGGCGGAGTCGTCGGGCTGGTCCCAGAATCCGTCCCGGGCCATGAGGGCATCGATTTCTTGAAGCCGCTCTTTTTTGGTAGGCAGGTCAAAGATACTCCTTGAGGTCGTCAAGTCTGTTTTTCAATGCGGCAATGGACTGCTTGATTTCGGTGGACATGGTGCAGTTTCCTTTATCTGGTTGGAGCGATTCTCTTTTGTAACTTGCCATTTTACAACACGCATGCCCTGAGGTGCAAGGGCCATTGCGGGAGGATCAGCGTTTCCTACGCGTGCATTCACCCACGAGGAGGAACGATGCCATCAGACAGATCAGTGCAAAGGCGTCGCCCACCTGGGTGTAGACCGTTTTCACTGAAAGTCGGGGCAGGTCGGCTGTGAGCGTCGTGGGTTCAAACAGGCGGGTGGTGGAAAGGACTTTTCCGGTGGGCGACACAAAACCGCTGACGCCGGTATTGGCCGCCCGGGCCAGTGCACGACGATTTTCCACAGCGCGAAACGCCGCCATAGCAAAATGCTGATACGGTGCGCCGGTGCGACCGAACCACGCGTCATTGGTGATGTTGACCAGCAGGTCGGCGCCATTTAGAACCATCCGTCTGGAAAGTTCCGGGAAGATGACCTCATAGCAGATCTGGGTGCCGATGGTGCCCCCCGGCCAGGATAGGGTGTCGCCGGGATCACCGGCCGTGAAGTCTCCCACCTGGGCCACCATTTTGCCGACAAACGGCAGCCATCGTTTCAAGGGCACGTATTCGCCAAAGGGCACCAGGTGCGACTTGCTGTATTGGCCGATGGGTCGGGCCGAGGGGTCAATGACGGCGGCGGTGTTGTAGTAATCGTATTTGCCATTTTTTCGGGCAAAGTTGGGGATGCCGATGAGAAAATGGCTGTTTGCCTGCTGAATCCCGGCGTTTATTTTTGCGTCCAAATCCTTCTGGTGCCCGTAGTAATACGGCGTGGCGGTTTCCGGCCAAACAATGATATCGGGGCGGCCCGCGGCGGCGGCAAGGCTGAGATCCACGTAGGTACTGAGGGTGGCGTCCAGAAACGCCTGATCCCATTTCACCGCCTGGTCGATGTTGCCCTGGACGACGCTCACTCGCACCGTGGGGGCTTTGCTGATGAGGGCTTCTACATTGGCGAGGCGCCAGATGCCGTAGCCGTTTGCGGCACCGACGGCGACAAGCGCTGCGGCGGTCGCCGTTATGGCCTGTCGCCGGGTAACCGTGGTCGAGGCGTCATGTCCGAAGACGTATCGCCACAGGATCGTTGCCGTGCAAGTGACGAGTACCAGCAGGTAGGAAAGGCCATAGATGCCGGTGATGTCCGCCACCTGGATGACCTGGGACCACGGATGCAGGCTGCTGCCCAGCTGGGCCCAGGGAAAGCCTGTGAAAGCCTGGGCCCGCACGTATTCCAGTGCGACCCAGGCTGCCGGGGCGCACGCCAGAAGCTTCATGGGGTGGCGGCCCAGCCGTGCGGCAAAAATGCCGAACACCCCGGTGTAAAGTGACAGATAAGCGCTGAACAGGATCAATACGGGAATGGTCAGCGCCCACGACAAGTATCCGTAAACATGCATGGTATAGGCGGTCCAGTATAGCAGGGTGAGGTGGTGCACCATTCCGGCAATCCAGCCGAGGAGAAAACCGGTCTTCCCATCGGCACGCCCGAGTGTGATCAACAGCGGAACGAGACCGACGGCGGACAGTGGCCAGAGACCGATGTCGGGGAAGGCCCCTGTCAGCAGAAGCCCGGACAATGCTGCCCAGAATAACGACGGAAGGGTGTTTCGGAGGGCAGTTGCGGCGGACGGCTTCATAGAGGTCTCATGTCTCCTGGCTGCTTTTTCCCATCGTTGCATAAACAAAATGGCATACAATTTTCAATATACTGATATTTTGTAAAAAATCATAGGAAAGACCCTGTGTTTATAGACGTAACCGCCTGTGAATTCATAGGATTAGGAATTTAGGAGCTATTTTGTTGACCCTCGGGTTTTTGCATCGTTGGGGCCTATACTGAAGGGCGATCGGCGACAACCGATGTCCGGGTGGCGGCGCCGGAACCGGTGGCCAACCTGTAGACGGAGATGCGCGGCCTTGGTTGGAAGATGACGACTACTTCTTGATCTCGAGAATCTCCTCTTTGATTTTCAGTCGCGTCTGCTGCATGTCGAACTGCATTCGGTAGGTGATGTAGTACTTCGCGATGTTGGCGACATAGGTGACGGCCTCATGACCGATTTTCTCTGCGGCCGTCGCGGGCAGGATTTGCATGGTCCCCATCGGCTCATTCAGTTCTCTTTTCCCTCGGCCGGGGCCTGCCCTGCGTCTTCCTGGGGGCGGGATTGCGACAGCGCACCCGCATCTTCAGCGGTTTTTCTGGCAGACTCTTGGATGGCTTTTGCCTTGGCGATCTTCCGTTTGGCCTTTTCCGCTTCCGACCGTGCGTGATCCAAGATAGACTCCGCCTTGGTGATTCCGTTGTCGGCAGTACTTTGCTCCGCCAACCGGGCAGCGTCGGTTTCAGCATTCCGGACGGCTGATAATGCTTTTTCTGCGGCTTTTTCCGCCGCTTTAAGTCTTTTTTCGGCCGCGGCCAGCGCATCGGCGGCCCTGGCCATGTCGCCAACCTCTCCAGCTTCCGGGGACGCGTCGAGGTCGATGTCCTCGGCGGCGCGGACCAGGGCTGTCGCCGGCAGCCAGCGCAGCAATTCCGCGGCGGTGAGCCCGGCTAAGCTCAGCACCTGATCGCCCCGGAAGCGAAACGGCAGGAAGACCACGTCAGAGGCGGCCGACACGCCGGCCACGCCCTTGGCCGTCGCCTCATCCAGAAATTGCGGTTCGGCGGCGATCCGGGTGTCGACCACCATCTGCCGAAAACGGGCCCGGCCGCCGGGGGATGCATACGGAGGTGCCGCCGTGATGACACGGATACGGGCTTCTTCCCACGCAGGATTGCGTGTCATGAGGTAGGCCAGCAGCAGCGACAGGCGTCCGGTGGCGTCTTCCTCCCACCAGACATCGATGGTTCTGGCGGCGGGGTTGTCGTTTGACGGCTGGGTCTCGATGGGTTCCTGGAAATTGGCGATAACGATGTTGAGCCCCAAGCGGAACGTCATTCCCAGTGTCCGGTTGAACCGCTCGCGAAGCGCCTTGTTTCCTTCGGTGCCCGGACTGTACCAGTTGATCAGAATCGTGTTGGCCTTCAAGGGGCCCACCCCGTAGGATTGCACCAGGGTCGTCAGCCCGCTGTCAAAATCATGGGCGAAGACCACCAGGGGGAATGCGGTATTTCCCCGGCTGCGAAGATCTTTGCGCAGTTCTTCCTCTGCGGCGGTCTGGCGCCGCATCATTCGGAGCCCTTCGCCCTCCAAAATTTGCACCACCGTGGTGAACCCGCTTCGCCCCTCGATGGCCTTGGCGAATGTCAACAACAGATGGCGGCGCTCTGCATCGTTGGAGAAGGCGAGGATGTGGGGGCGCCAGTCCCTTGGGTGACCGGGGTCGGCGGCGACTTCCGACAGGTGATGGCGAATCTGCTGGAGGCCGTGGGACCGGCGGCTGTCAGCCCATCGGGCCGGTCCGGCGGTGCGAAGCAGATAATGGTAGATGGCCACCAGAATGGCGATGGCGATGATGCCCGTTTCCGGGTCAATGGCCAGCATGACCCCGCCGCAGCCGAGGGCGCCCAGCAGACTCAGACGATGGTCGAAGTATTTGAACCGGGGCCTGAAAGACGGGCTTTCGGAGCGGGATTCGAAATAAGTGCCGTAGTTGAGAAGGCCGTAGGAGATGAGAAAGAACATGGAGACGACGGGGGCGATGATGTTGAGGTTGCCGGCGGCGATGGTGACTGCCGCGATACAGGCGGAAAGCAGCACCCCCCTGCGGGGGTTGTTGGCCGGCCCCGCACCCTTGGCGAAGGGGTTGAGTACCCTAAAAATCTTGTCTCCGGCCAAGGACTGGAGGATTCGCGGGGCCCCTAGAAAGGAGGCCATGGCTGAAGAAAGGGTCGCGGCGATGACACCGGCGTCGATGAGCGGACCGTAAGCAGCGACGGTTTTCATGGCGCCATAGTCTCCGGACAGGGTCTCCAGCGGCAGCGCGGCGGCGAAGAGGACGGCCATGCTGAAGTAGATTAGAACGGAAACGCCCACGGCCAAAAACGTTCCCAGGGGAAGGCTTTTCCCGGGATCTTCTAATTCGCCGGACATGCTCACCCCTTGGGTGAACCCGGTCACGGCCGGAAAGAAAATGGCAAACAGCGTCCAGAATGGCAGGGTGCGGGCCGGGGTCTCCCAATTGGCGGCGAGCGTGGCCGTGTTCCAATGCATGAAGCCGCCGACGTAAAAAGAGGCCAGCGATGCCACGAGCAGCGCCATGACCAAGAATTGAAAACGGGTGGCCACGTCGGCGCCCATCCAGGCCAGGCCGAACAGTAGGGTGGCGGCAATGAATGCGATGATGCGTGGAGAGAGGGCAGGGTAGGGCAGAATGACCGACATGGCCTCTCCGAACCCGATGCAGTAAAAGGCGATGGACACGGCTTGGGCCAGAAACAGGACAATGCCCAGTGCACCACCAAATTCAAGGCCCAGGGTGCGTGAAATGAGATAGTAGTCCCCGCCCCCCTTGACTTTGAGATTGGTGGCGATGGCCGACAGGGAGATACTGGTGAGTATAGAGATGGCGTTGGCGATGGCGATGATGACCAAGGTTTCCATGAGTCCGGCGCTGCCGACCACGAAGCCCAGACGCAGAAAAAGGATGATTCCCAGAATGGTCAGAACGCTCGGCGTGAAAACGCCTCCGAAGGTGCCCAGTTTAGGGGTGGAGATAGTGTTTTTGGTGTTCACGTGGCTGTCTCCAGTGATGCGATTTTTCCCATTGTCACATAATTTGGTTGGATTCCGCTCCCCCGGCAGCGGCTTAAGCGTGTCGATAGTACCGCAAGTTCATAATAGGCCGGCAGGGATTCGGTGTCCATCTTCAAACAGAGTATTTCGAATCGTCGCGCTTTCTCAGCGTTAACTAATGGGAAAAGGCGCGTAGCATTGCTCTAGAGAAGACCATTATTCCATATCGTTGGGGTCAAGCTGGTGCGGATTAGAGACGGAGCAGGCTGACGGCGATACGGTGGTCGTCGAAGCAGACGGACACGTCCATTCCGGGCTCCCTGGGCCTTTCGTGGATGGTACCGTTGTATCGGTAGCCGTCTGCGACGGGGTCGTATTGGTAGCGGTGGGGATTGGGGTCCGGCTCACAGATGCGATAGGCCACCGATTCCCCGGCAAACACCGGGTGCGGCAGGTTGACGTTCCAGTAGGCATGCTTTGGCGGCGGCTTGGCCATGAGCGCACCCAATATGCAACCGGCGTGATGGCGGGTGGCCTCCCAGTCGATGCGGCCTCCGTCGGAAATATATTGAGAGACGGCGATGGCCGGAACGCCCTGGATAGCCGCCTCCCTTGCGGCGGCCACCGTGCCGGAGTTGTAAATGTCGCTGCCCAGATTGGCTCCTGGATTGATGCCGGCCAGGACCCAGGCGGTGAATCCCGCCAGTGATTTGACGGCCAGTCGAACGCAATCGGCAGGGGTTCCACGGACGCTGAATCGCCGAGGTGCCAACGCCTTGACCGGTATTGCCTCACGGGTTGTCACGCGGTGCCCCACGCCGGACTGCGGGCCCTCCGGTGCCACCACCACCACCTCCCCCATTACCGCCGCAATGGTTTCCAAAACGGCCAACCCCGGGGCATCGATCCCGTCGTCGTTGGTCACCACGATTTTCAACGTGAATCTGCTCCTTCGTTGTGTTTCCTCCGGCGTCGGGGCAGGGTGATACGGAAGTGAGAGCCCTGATTGGGAGTGGTGGTGACGGCGATACGGCCACCGTGTTGTTTGACGATCTTTTCGGTGATGAACAGCCCTAGACCGGTGCCCTTTTTCCCCTTGGTGGAGAAGAAAAGTGTGAACAGATTGTCCATCGTGTCCTTGGCCATACCTGTACCGTTGTCGGTGATGTCGAAGACCACTTCTGCTTCGACGTCATCGGCGAAGGTTGAAAAGACGATGGCGTGGCGGTCTTTCCGGATATCGGCCAAGCAGGCATCCACGGCGTTGTTGAGGATATTGATCAATGCCGAGCGAACGGCCTCCACATCCATATCCATGTCGCCCAGATCTTCGCCGTATTCGGTGTGAAACGTGATGTCGGTTCCCTTTAGACGGCTGTTGATGGTCATAGCGGCGTCTTCGGCAAACGCGTGAACGTCGACCGCTTGCCAGTCAAGGGCGCGCTCCTTGGCATAAAAGAGGATGTCGAGAACAGCCGTTTTGATGCGCTCTGCCGTGGTTCGGATAATATTCCGGCCTTCGCGGATGTCATCGAGGTTTTCGTTCCCGATGCCCGCATCCAGAATGTACAGCCCGCCGTCCATACCCGTCAGCAGCCCTTTGACGCCGTGCGATACAGAACTGATCATGAGCCCCAGTGACACCAGATGGTCCTGGAGCTCATGCATGCGGGTGACGTCGGTGGACATCTCCATGACCTGGACGATCTCTCCGCTTTCATCCCGAATGGGCGCCGTCCAAATGAGGACATTTCGTTGCTGTCCTGAATTGGCGGTCACCACCATTTCCGTTTGATGGGACTTGCCGTCGTCGAAAGTCTTGAGCACCGGGCAGTCGGGACACGGGCCCTCCCTTCCCTTGTAGACGGCATAACAGGGCGCCCCGGGTCGGTCCCCGAAGTCTTCCTTGAAACGGCGGTTGATGTCCACCAGCTTGAGGGCACGGTCCTGGACGGAGATATAGCAGGGCACTTCGTCGAAAAGATGCCGGTAGCGTCGGCGGGTGATCTGTAGATCGTTTTGAAGGTGGCGAACGTCGATAAGGTCAGTGGCGATTTCCAATACTTCGTTTACGGTTCCTTCCGGTGAGCGAATGGGTGCCGTGTGCACGGATACGGTGAGATCGCCGTCCTTTGCCGCGATGACAGCCACCGAGTGATTGCCCGCACCGCTGCGAAAGGTCTCCGCCACCGGGCAGTCTTCGCGGCTGCGGTTGCCGGTGCCGTAAATCTCACAGCTGTCCTTGCCGGCGCTGTCGCCGATGCGCTCCCGAAAGTGGCGATTCACGTTTACGATTTTCAGATCCCGGTTGTGAAGCGAAATGAAACAGGGGACATCGTCGAAGGCAGCAAAGGCCTTGTCACGGTTTTCCGCAAGGGTCGCCATGGCGGAAAAAAGGCCTTCCACCACCTGGCCCACCGCAGCCTTGCGTTCGGCCTCCACCAGTCTGGCTGAGGTTTCGGCCACCAGTTTTTCCAAATTGTCGGTATGCTGCTGGAGAGCCCGGCGCATACTGATTTTTTCGGCGGCCCGCCCAAGGGCGATTTCTAATACATCGCTGTTGACCGGTTTGGTGATGAAGTCGGCCGCTTGAAGCTTGAGGCTTTCAATGGCCAGTTCGAAATCGCCGTGTCCGGTCATCATGATCACTTCGGTGTCCGGAGACTCGGCTTTGACGGTCCTGAGCAGGGTGATGCCGTCCATGCCGGCCATCTTAATGTCAGCCACGACGATATCAGCCGGGCTGTCGCGAAATAAGGTCATGGCCGACTCACCGCTGTCCGCCGTCCGAACCGAATAGCCCAGATCGGAAAGGTACACCGTCAGCACCGTTCGGATGCCGGGTTCGTCGTCGACCAAAAGGATCGTGGTGGGATTGTTCATGGTCTCAACAGACGTGAAGGGTTGCCGTGTGCGCGACCATTCAAGCGGTTTGGCCTGCACAAGGCAAGGAAAAACTACAATTCGAGCCCACTTGAGGCCGGACGCAACCGTGATTCCTTGTCTGGCGCACGTGGGGAATTGGCCTTCAATTTTGCGGTCGTCCCGAATGCTGCGTTGACCTTTCCGCCAGGGTAGGAAAGGATCGCTGCGACAACAGTGGTTTTTTCGGTCCGTAATTTTTCGATCAATGGGGGGGGAAATAGGTATCAGCTGTTTCGATTTTCCCTGCGGGACGGCGTTCCAGAACGTGGCCAATGCAACGATGGGGAATACTGACTGCGATGGGAGATGCCGCAGCCGTGTCGGGGCGGATCGTTGCACGGCCGCCATGCCTGCGCGGTGCCTACCGTTCGCTCAAAAATAACTTCACATTTTAGACGCCCATGCATCCCGCCTGTCTGCGTTGCGCAAGCTCGGAATATGCTCGATATTCCTGCGCTTGCGCGCCTGAGCCCCCATAATTGCGAACTAATTTTTGCGCGAACCCTTTTAGCTGTTGGGGTCGCCGATGGCCCTTCGCACATGGGCGATTAGCTTGTCAGGATCGAAGGGTTTTCCCATGCTCGCCACAACGGTTTTCAGTGCCAGGTGGCGCCCCTGGAGCCCGCTGATGACGATGACCGGCAGGTCCTTGAACTTCGGTATTTTGGTAAACCGTCGGTAAAACCGCGGCCCCCACTCCTCGGGCATCTCCAGATCGAGGGTCAAAAGATCCGGCTTTTCCGCCTCGAGCACCTCCAGGGCAAGGGCACCGTCACTGGCGAAGCAGGTCTCGTAGCCATTGTCCTCAAACACCTTGATCAGGTATTTAACGATGACGGGATCGTCATCCACCACCATGATTTTTTTCGGCATGACTCACTCCTTTGAGAGGTAACGTAACGGGTTTGAGGCTTGATCGGGCAGCGGTTTCGGTACACTCAACATCCGGGGATGTGGCGTCCGCTCCTACCCGTGGTCTGCGCCGCCGGCATAACTTTTAATTGCGTTTCGGGTGGCATTCACCGCACATTACCGGCCCTTTTTTCCCCGCCAGATGGCAGCCCTTGCACTGCTTGTGATACGTCCCTACCAGGGGCATGGTATTGGGCGTTCCCTCTTCAAGATGGCACTCAGAACATTCCTGGTCCTCGGAGGTTTCATCCTCCAGCTTCACCCCGTCCTCCCACACATGATGACAGACGCTGCAGTCATCTTCGAGACCGGCTTTTTCATTGTGTTCGTCATGGAAAAACACTGCGGGCGCTCGCCGGTGTTGGGTGAATGCCGAATCCTGAACGGTCTCGACATCGTCTTGTGAAAGGGCCGGCAGGCTGCAGCAAATGGCGAAGATCATTAGAATAAATAGTGATTTCAAAATCTTGTGTCTTGACATGCTGAACTCCTTTGAAGCGCGGTGAATGTGGGGTGACCGCTGTCTTTACGCCCCGGCGCCGGGTTTTTCCATCACCTCGTAAATGATATCGCCGAGAAATTTGAGTTCCATGTTGAGTCCGTAGTGTTCGATGATGTCTTCGAGCCCCCCGTGGCAGTTATGGCAGGGTGCGATGACGATTTTAGCCCCCTTGGCTTTGGCCCGAAAGAGTTGTTCGGCCTTGACGCGGTTGCCGTCGACACGGGTCATTTTAAAGGGTGGGCCGCAGTTGATGACGCCGCCGCCGGCGCAGCAGCAGTAGTTGTGCTCCCGGTTGGGGGTCATCTCGATGAAGGTGCTGCAGGTTTCGTTGACGACGGCCCGGGCCATTTCGTGGAGGCCGCGGCCGCGCACGATGTTGCACGGATCGTGGAGGGTGACGGGGGTTTCGAATTTTTTCGTGACCCGCAGTTTACCCTCGGTGAACAGTTCGTTGTAGAATTCGATGGCGTGTACCACCGGTATGGGCGGCATTTTCCAGCCGAGCCACCGGTTGCCCACGTCGTAGACCGAGCGAAAGGCATGGCCGCATTCTCCCATGACGATCCGCTTGGCCTTGAGGCGGATCGCCGTATCGAAGTGCTTTCGTTTGATCCGCCCCATGATTTCGCTGTCGCCGGAGTACATGGCCATGTCGCTGTTGTCCCACCCCGGGGTGGCGGGCATGGTCCAGTCAATGCCTGCCACGTTCATAATGACGGCCGCCTGGTAAATGAGCTGCGCGCGGTATTTGGGCTCGGGGCCGATGACCGAGTAGATGATGTCGGCGCCTTCTTTTTCCAGGGGGATGCGCAAGTTGGGGATTTCGTCCTGGGCTTCCTCCTCCTGCCACTGCAGCGTGTCGATCCACTCGTCGTCCTTTACCCACATCTGATTGAAAGACACAGAATGGCTGTGTGCGGTGTCCTGTATGTATTTTGGGGTGACGCCGAGCTTGTGGCAGAGGCGCCGCATGGTGAGCATGAGATAGGCCACGTCGATGCCGAAAGGGCAATACATGGCACAGCGTCGGCACAGGTTGCACTCGGTGTAAGCGATGCGGGACGCGTCTTTCATGAATTCCGGGCTCATCTCGCCCTTTTTTTTGAGAATCTCCCAGATGGTCTGTTTTACCTTGCCGGCCGGAGAGAAGGCCGGGTCGTTGTCGTGGGAAAGGTAGTAGTGGCAGGCTTCGGAGCAGAGACCGCAGTGGACGCAGGTGTCCACATAAGTCTTCAGCCGCGCACCGGTCTCCGCCTTCAGCACCCGCTGGATCGTTTCTTTGATGCGCACGGTGTCCAGACGGGAGGCCCCGGTATCGATGCCCTCATCAACGACCTGTTTGCTGCCTTTGGTAGCAGGCTCTGTCATTTTAGATCTCCTCTAAACGGTCTACCAGTCCTTGGCGTGGCGCACGGCGCCGAACTCGGACCCCATGTAGCCCCGCGTGAATGGGAACATGAACATATGGCTCAATCGGGTGAATGGGATGGCGGCCAGCAGCACTTCCCCCGACAGAATGTGCAAGATGGTCATGAATTGAAACCCGGCATACTGATGCTGCGCCCAAAATCCCGTGACGAACGGGGCGGCCACTAGCGCCAGCAGCGCGAAATCCGAAGGCGCGGTGAGAAACCGGACATCCCGTTGATAGATGCGGCGGAATGCGAAGAACACGCAGGCGGCAATTACCGCCACGGTGAGGACATCGGCCACCGTGTCCGGCAGCATCCACCAACTGATCCCCCACGCTTCCTCCACCAGCACCACGTGGGCCACAAGGAAGATTGGCGCCAGCAGGAGAGAAATGTGAAAGACGTAAGCGATGAAGGTGAAGATGGGGTTCATCTTCATGTTGGTCGAGGCGTAGGGGACAACCCAATGAAAGATGGAGCGCAGCGCGTAATAGGGGTCCATGTAACTGTAGATGATCTGATCTTTTTCCTTTGCCAGCAGGCCCATTGAAATGATCCGGTACAGGGTGCCGCCGATGAAGATGATAAAAGCCACCCACACCAATGGCCCGGAGATAAAATCGTAGAGGGCAATCATGTTCTTCTCCTCTCCTATCGGGTGTCCTCAAGGGGCAGCACATCGCGCACGATGCAGCGCCGCCCGTCCACCGCCAGCGCGCCCCGCACCAATAGGCGCTGACCATCGGGGCTGAAGGCGGGGGCGGCCAACTCTGTAAATGCCTCCCCAATGGGTTTTTCGTTTACCACGATGATACGGCTGCCGTTTTTTTCCACCCTTGCCGCCACCGAATCGCCATTGGGTGAAAAGACGATGTCAAAGACCATGTCGTAGGCCTCGGGCCACCGCTTGCCGTCAACGGCCACGAACCATTGACCGTTTTCCTTGCCGATGCAGGACAGCCGGCTGCCGTCCGGTGAAAAAATGGGATCGGCCACCAACTCGCCGAAAGTGAGCCCCCAGGGGGCGCCGTTGACGGCCATGGTCCACCGGCCGTATGTCGGTGCGACGATTGCCGCCAGCTTCGCCCCATCCGGGCCGTAGAGGTGCCGGTGGATGGACGCA
>CAYUOU010000030.1:31311-42982 GCA_964446485.1 uncultured Desulfobacterales bacterium
TCATATCCTTCGAGGTCAGCGGGAGATAGAGGCAGATCGCCTTCCCGTCTTCGGCGATGGTCCACCCGGAGGGTGTTTTCACGGGCGCCGACACCTTTCCGGTGGCAGGGTTGAACTGGGGTGCCCAAATCGAGGAAAATGTTGTCTGCCAAGGGATGCCGTCGATGGTGATGGTGTAGTCGTAGAGCGAGGTGCGGACTTCTGCGGCTACACGCTGCCCGTCGGGGCTGAACACCGGATTCCAAACGTTGATAAAATTGGCGCCTATGGGTTCGCCCTCCACCGCCAGTGCATAGCATCCCTTTTGGAATGTGAAGATGTCGCCTTCCTTGAAGGTCACGGTCTGGACCACCGCCGCCGACCGGCTGCCCTCCGGGCTGATGGCAGCATCGGTGAGCGTGGGATAGTTCTTTTCCCAGACGACATCGTCGCGAACCACCCGGTAGGTGCCGCCTTGCTGCACGGCTGCGGCGATGTTTTGTGAGGCCGCGGCGAAGCGGACATCCCAGAGATAGTCGAACTTGTTTTCCCACGTGGCGCCGTCAATGGCCAGCGTCCATTCGCCCATTTCGCTGACGATGGCGCACAATCGCCCGTCAGGGGCGAACCTCAGAAACCATGCCTTGTCAAAAGCGCTCTCCCACAATGTACCGTTTATGCAGACGCTGAATTCTTCATCCGGCGTTTTGACGATGGCGGCGGCGGATTCACCATCCGGGCTGAAGGCGACTTCCTCCATGTAGTCGTGGGTCTCGCGCCATGCTTCCAGGTCGGCAATGATTCGCCGCCCCGGCTGCCAATCCCAGTTCTCCTTGTGGTTCATGATGATGACCTCTTTTCATGGCGTCAGTGTGTTGATGAGATCGATAATTTCATCGGCCTCCGGTGGTTTTTCGACATAGGCGTTCGGCTCGGGGATAGTGCCACCGACCCTAACGCTGAGCATTTTGAGGTAGTGGAAAAACGTTTTCCGGGAAATGGCCGAAAGGATGATCACCGGGATGTCTTTAAGCTCAGGGGTGGTGCGTAGTTGGCCGTACATGAACACCCCCCCCTCCTTTGGCATCATAATGTCCAGAAAAATGAGATCCGGGTGATGCTCCTTGGCCGCTTTCAAGCCCTCTTCGCCGTTTCGGGCGAGCACGCGGCGATATCCGCTGGTCTCAACAAGGGTGGAGAGAAACAGGCGCATGTCGATTTCATCGTCAACAATCAGGATCGTCTTGGGTTCGCGCATCGCCGCACTCCCTTGGCCTGCCGACCATCGCCTATTCCGTATCGGACACCTTATCCGGATGATTCACACTGGCCACCGGGCATGAGGAGCGCAATACCACCTGCTCCACCGTGCTGCCGAGTTCTGCCAGTTCAGGGTCTACCTCCTTGGTGTGATGGGCCATGACGATCATGTCCCCGCTCCGTTCACGGCTGAATTTGAGAATCTCCACATAAGGGATGCCCTCCCACACCGAGACCGTGTAATTTTCGAACGCTTCCATTTGGGAAACGTATCGCTGTTCGATTTTCTCGTTCGCTTCGG
This sequence comes from uncultured Desulfobacterales bacterium, assembly GCA_964446485.1. GTDB lineage: Bacteria > Desulfobacterota > Desulfobacteria > Desulfobacterales > JBDRRP01 > JBDRRP01. The sequence continues at coordinate 32,852 of CAYUOU010000030.1, forward strand.
CAATCCGCTCCTCGATGGTTTGCTGGCTCTTCTCTTTGCCGATTTGTGCGGCGCTGACATCCACGGCGTGAAAAATATGCAGCATACACCCGATGGCCTTTGCGACCTTGAAGGCAAACAGAAACGCCGAGTCGGCGGCCTTGGAAAAATCCGTGGCGAAGACGATATTGGAAAAATACCAAAAACAGGTGCTACAGGGGCGGGCGACGATTAGCACCGGACAGCGCGCTTTTTTCGCCACTTTCTGCATGGTGCTGCCCACCACGCCGCGGTAGCGGGTGGCGCCCACGTCTTCTTCTCTGGAGTGAGCCCCCATGACGATGAGGTCAGTGTTGGACTGCCTGGCCGTGCGAAGAATCTCAGTGGAGGGGATGCCGACCTTGGCCGATATCTCAATGGGGTTTTTGGCATCGAGAAACTGGGCGTAGGTGTTTTTCATCTCTTCTTCCACCCACGATAGGTAGTCGGCGCCGGTGCTTTCCTCATTGCCGGTGCGGACGTCTACCACATAGGGGCTGTAGCCTCGTGTTGGAAACCCGAAGACATGAAATACCTTCAGCGTGGAACCATATTTTTGGGCAAGGTCGAAGGCCACGTTTGCCGCTGCATCGCAGGTCGGTGAAGCTGTCGTCGAAAATAAGATGTTGTCAAACATGGTTACCTCCTCAGTTCGCAGGTGATGGGCGTATTTTGAAAGCTGAGTTCCCAGGCAATGCCGTCGATGAACTCGAACAGGGTGAATACCGTATCGAACTCAAAGACATCGACCGAATCACCAAAGACCACGTGTCTGAGGGATCCCAGTCGAACGGGCATATCGAGCAGACAGGCTAGTGGGACGTCGCGGATTTCATTGCGCTCCAGACCGATGATGGCCTTGAGGGACGTGTAGATCTCGAGGCGCGGTTGGCCCGGAAACCCGATCATTTCGATGGACTTGCCGAACTCCAGGTGGTTGAAGTCCTCCGAGGTGCAGCCGTCCGGCGGGCAGGCGGTGTATTGTTTGAGCGACGACGGGTAGAACGAATTGATGCGAGTGAAGATGTCGTGGTGTTCGAGCAGTCGAAAATAATCGCGCAGGGTGACGCCGTCGCCGAGTGCCACCGCATGGTTGAGGTACATCAGGGGGTCGCCGGTGATGGTGGTTTGGTTAAGGTGAAGCCGGCCCTCCGGCTCAAGCGTGATGACATTCATGTCAAACCTCTTCGGGATAATTGAGCCCTCCTCGCAGCAAGCGGCGAGGAGGATTCCCAGTAGGGGGTCTTGTAATTCAATCTCGCCCGCCCCGTAGCCCCGGAGTGCGGGATTTATACTGCGTTGCGACACGCCGCGGGGAATGCGCTCGCCGGCGGGTTCAACGCAATGTCGACGAACGGTTGCCGCTGCATCGAGCAGAAGCCGTGCCAGTTGCCCGCGAGATAAATCGGGGCATTTAGAAAAATGAATGGAATCAGTGGGATGGCTTGCGACGAAAGCCTTTTCGAAAAAGGCAAGTGGATCATCAATGACGTTGCAATATCGCAACATTCAGCAACATAAATACCATTCATTGCCGGCTTATTATACTATAAATATCTCTTATCATGTTAATAAATGTTTAAGCTGGTGACGTTGCAGGAATGTGATGTTGCAACGTGTCTGCAACGCCACGGCAGGTTCAGGCGGAGATGCCGTATTTTTTCATCCTTCGCCACAGGGTGGTGCGTTCCATGCCCAGCGCGGCGGCGGTTTGCTTTCGGTTGCCGGCGAATCGTTCAAGAGTGGCAAGGATCACCGCTCTTTCGCCCACCGCTAAGGGGGGCGGGGCAGCGACCGCAGCGGCAGACGGCGGGCCGACATCTGCCGAAGGAGCGGATAGGAATGGCGATGGGGATCCGGCCTGCAGGTGAATGGGCAAGTGGCGGCGCTCGATGACGGTGCCCTTGGAGATGATGAGGGCATGCTCGAGGATGTTTTCCAATTCCCGCACGTTGCCCGGGTAGTTATAGTTGAGAAGCACTTCCATGGCTGGCGTGGCGATCCGTTCAATGCGACGGTTTTTGACCATGCACAGGTTTTTGAGAATATCGTCGATGAGTAGGGGAATGTCCGATTGGCGGTCCTTCAGGGGAGGCAGTTCCACCCGCATGACGTTCAGCCGGTAATAGAGGTCTTCACGAAACCGCTTTTGACGGACGAGTTCCTTCAAACCCAGATTGGTGGCCGAGATGATACGGACATTGACGCGCGTGGTCTGGCGGCTGCCCAACGGATAGAACTCCTGATCCTCGAGGACGCGCAGCAGCTTGGCCTGCAGCGGGAAGGGCAGATCTCCGATCTCATCAAGAAAAATCGTGCCGCCGTCGGCCTCCTGGAACCGGCCGGGTTTGTCGCGGTCCGCGCCGGTAAAGGCACCCTTGACGTAGCCGAACATTTCCGATTCCAGCAGATTGTCAGGCATGGCGGCGCAGTTGACCTTGACCATGCGGCGGTCGACGCGCGGGCTCGCCGAATGAATCACTTTGGATAAAAGGTCCTTGCCCGTTCCGGTGGGGCCTTCAATGAGGACGGTGGCGTCACTGCGGGCCACTGCCGGCAGTATTTCGAAGAGCTGTTGCATGGCCGGTGAACTGCCGATCATATCATGAAAGGTATACCGCTCGGCGATGGCGTTTTTGTACCGGTAGACCAGCGATAGGTCGGAGAAGGTGATCAACCGCCCCGTGGGCTGCCCTTCGCTGTTGGTCAGGGGGATATGGCGCCCCCGCACGGGCAGCGGGCGGCCGTCGGCGTTGTGGATATGGTATTCTTGATATCCGCCCGCCTCGGCATTGTCGGCGCCGGTGTCCCGAAGCTCGCAGAAATTGTCGCCGAAGATGGCTCCGCAACGCTTGCCCAGCAAGTCTCGGCGCTGAAAACCGGTAATGGTCTCAGCCATTTGGTTAAAGCTGGTGATGTGCCCCCCGCGGTCACAGGACAGGATGCCCAGGTCCAGGTGGTCGAGCACCAATTTGAGCTTCCGGCTTTCTTCGCCGACACGCTCCACCAGCTCGGTGAACGCCGACGTGTCCTGAAAAATCTCGATACATCCGGTGAGTCTGCCGCCCGGGCTGAAAATCGGAGAGACGATTTTGTGGATGTGGTGACGCTCCCCCACTGCCTGCTCATAGCGCCGGTGGACCACATCATGGTCGAGGGCCACTGATTCGCGCATGGCGCAGTCGCCGTCGCAAAGGTACTCGGCAAAGACGTCGTAGCAGTAACCACCGACCGCCGATTCGGCGTTTTTGCCGGACAACAGCTCGGCGGTGCGATTCATGTGAACCACTTCATGATCGGCAGAGAGGATGATCACGCCGGCAGCCAGAAAATCGAACATGCTGCCGATCTGCTGGTATTTGAGCTGAAGCTGGTTCATGGAACCCCATCGTCATGTCTTAGCGCTGAATTGAGTACTAAGTTCACGAAGAAAACGAAGAAAAAACACAAACAAGCATCTTTACCCCTTCGCACGTTTCGTGGTGATCAAAAGGTTTTCGCACTTCTTCTGTCCAAGATACTTTTTAAACGCCGCTCTAAAATGTACGCTTCCAGGCTTTCTTCCCCTTGGGGATTTCAACTGTGAACGTGGACCCCACACCGAACTCCGTTTCCACCTCGATGCGCCCCTTGAGGTCGTCGATGATTTTCTTGGTGAGCATCAGCCCGATACCCGTGCCACCCGACCCTTTGGTGCTGAAAAACCGTTTGAAAATGTTTTCGCGTACAGCGGCACTCATGCCGACGCAGTTGTCGATCACACGGTAGGACACCCCCCAGTCGGGTATGGTTTCCACCTCAAGGCGCACCGCGGGCGCGCTCTGGGTGCACGCTTCTCCAGTGCAGGCGTCCAAAGCGTTGGTCACTAGGTTCAGCAGGCACCGGTGGATGGCATCGGGTTCCAGGTACATCTGAGGAAGATCCTTTTCGGCGGACAACGTAAGGCGAACCCCTTTTTCTTCGGCACGGCCGGTCATGAGGGTAATGACTTCCCGGGCTGGCTCAACGGGGTCTTCTAGTCGGTATTTGATAACGCTGGGCTTGGCATAGTCCAACAGATCGAGGGAGAGGTTCTTGATTTTGTCTACGTTGCCGCGAACCATTTCCCATCCCTGCTCGAGGTACTCGCGGTTGTCCAGCTCAAGGCCTTTCTCCAGGACGAACATGCCGCCCTTGAGTCCACTGGCGATGTTCTTGATGGCGTGGGACAGCCCGGCGATGGTCTGCCCGATGGCGGTGAGGCGTTCGGCATCGATAAGCTTGCGGCTCTTTTCTTCGACCAGCTGTTCCAGGTTTTCCGTATACTTTTTGATTTTCCGGCGCATCTGGATGCGATCGCGGGCCCGTTTCATGGCAATTTCGAGGGCCTCGTCGTTGATGGGCTTAGTGACAAAATCGGTGGCTTCCAGCTTGAGGCTCTTGATGGCCAGGTCGATGTCGCCGTGACCGGTGATCATAATGACCTCGGTCTCTGGATCGATCTGTTTGATACGGCTCAGCAGTTCGATGCCGTCCATGCCCGGCATTTTGATGTCGGTGATGACGATATCCGGGGCGTACCTTTTGTACAGTGACAGCGCTTCGTCACCGTTTCTGGCTGCGCGGACCGTATAGCCGATGTCGGTCAGGGAGATCTCCAGCACGTTGCGGATGCCGGCTTCATCGTCTACCAGGAGGATGTCTTTGCTGATATTCGGATCCACGGTTTCAACGCTCCTCTGCGATCAACGGGAAACGTATTTCAATGCAGGCGCCGGGGACCTTCAGTGGGCGGAAGCGAATCGTGCCACCGCTGTCTTGAATGATGCCGTAGCTGATGGAAAGGCCCAGCCCGGTACCTTTGCCGACGCGCTTCGTGGTGAAAAAAGGCTCGAACACTTTTTCTGACAGCGACGAAGACACGCCGATGCCCGTGTCCTGAACCTGAATCACAATCTGTGTATCATCCTTGAAGCTGCGGAGAATTATTTGCTTGTTTTTGCGCTCAAGCGGTTCGGCCTCATTGCGTTCTTCGATGGCATCTCTGGCATTGATGAGCAGGTTGATAAAGACCTGCTCCAGCCGGCCCGCATCACTGATGATCATCGGCAGCGACCGGTCCAACTCCCAGATGACTTCGATCTCGCGCAGTTTGAGTTGCTGGCTGAAGATGTCAAAGGCCTTTTCGATAACATCATTGACCTGGACCATTTCTCGGCGAACTGACGATTTGCGCCCGAACTCCCTCATGTGATTGATGATTTTGGTGGCCCGGTCCACATGGCTGTCGACCTCACTGCTCATCGTGAACAGCGTGTCAGGATCGATGGTTTCCTTACGTCGGACCTTTCGCATGAAAAAGCTGCTGGCCGTTTTGATGACCGTCAGCGGCTGATTGAGCTCGTGGGCGACACCGGTGGCCATTTCCCCGAGGGTAGCCATTTTCCCGGCCTGGACCAATTGCTGTTCGGCCTCCACGCGTTTGGTAATGTCGTTGACGGCCACCAGTAGAATATCTTCACCGGGGTCGCCGGATGGAGAGACGCGAATGTCGACGAAGATCGTTTGCCCGCCGCTGCGTTTGTGTCGCACCTGGTTCAGAATGGAGCCCGCCTGTATCTGTTCCCTCCAGCGTGGTGCGTCATCGCGGCTGAAAAGATCCATGAAAGAGCGGCCGAGCAATTCATCCGGGCGGTGGCCATAGAGAAACAGCACGCTGCTGTTGCAGTCCTTTATTTCCAAGGACCGTCTGTCCAAGACAAAGACAGGGTTGGGGATATTGTTGAAAATGGCATGGTATTTCTTTTCGGTGGTGATCAGCTTTTCTTCGAGTTCCTTGCGCGGTGTAATGTCTAGATTGATTTCCATGGCGGCGATTACCTCGCCGGTTTCGTCACGGATGGGCGATGTCTTTACCAGCCAGTGGGTGCGGCGGCCGTCCCTGCCGATGCCGGACTCTTCACTGAAATGAGATTTGCCGTCGGCAAAGGTCTTTTCCACAGGACAGTTCTCGCACTTGCTGTCCCGTCCCTTGTAAGCGGCATAGCAGCATTGCCCGGGCTTTGGGTCGAAGCTGTCGGCAAAGCGCTTGTTGTAGGACAGCAGGCGGTAGTTGCGATCTTGGACCGTGATGATGCACGGCACCCCTTCGAAAAGCTTCTGGTATTCGTCCCTTTGGAGGTTGAGGGCCGACTCCTTGATGGCGATTTGATCACCCATTTTGTTGATGGCCTCCGCCAGGGCACCAATCTCGTTGTTCTGGACAATGTCGATTTTTCGGGTGTAATCACCCCGGGAAATCCATTGCGTGCCTTCCATCAGTCTCATAATGGGCTGCTTGATGAATCGGAAGATGGTGAAAAAAATGACGCCGCAAGCGGCGGCAAACACGATGGCCGTGACGCTGGTGATCACCGTGTTGTAGCGGATGACGTCCTTTTCGGAGGCTTCCATGGAGATGACCACATCAAGGATGCCCAGCACCCTGGTGGATTCATCGTGGAAATGGCACTCCGCGGTGGAGCAGCCGGGTTCGTTGTAAATGGGGCTGGTGATGGCTACGGCCCGGTGGCCGTTCTCCATGGTGAAGATACGGGTGCGTTGCTCTTGGGAGAGATTCGCCCGGGGCGGATCGTAGATATGACAGATGGCGCAGGTGGGTGACGTCGTATCGACCCGTTGTCCCAGTTCTTCATGGGCTTTGGTGAATTTGACATCGCCTGACTTGCTGTAGATTCGCAGCCTGACGATATCTTCCTGAAGGCCGGTGTTGCTGATGATCTGGTGGATATCCTCGCGGCTGTTGAGCATCATCGCATAATGTGTTCCCAACTGAATGGTGTTGGTTACGCGGTTGGCACTGGCAATGTTGGCCTGGAGAAATTTTTCCGATTGGTATTGGATGTTAAACAGCGTCTCGATGATGACCGCCCCAAGTAGGATCACCCCCATGGCAATGGACAGCTTGGCCACCAGACTGTTGCGGAGAGTATCGATGGGATTTTTCATAGGCCGGCCTCTGGTTCTCGACCCTCCCCGCACCACTCATCGGATGCACCGCATAGGCGTTGCAGGGCGTGCAACATCTTGGCCATGGTATAGCGGCTATCAGGCGATGGTGTCAAACCCATAGGCTGGCGCCGCCGTAGTGTCGATGAAACACGCCGAGGAAGACAACCGGTCGTTTTCATGCCCGATTACAAATCCTTGTTGGCTGTGTCACGGCGTGGGGGATGCCAAGTCGGCTGGCGCACCTGAATGGCTGTTGCCGCTAATCGAAGGAGACACCGGCGGCGGTGACCCGCAGCGGCGTGACCGGTGTGCTGCGGGCAATTTCACGGTGGTGACGTTCGCCCTCGATGCGATCTCTGAGGAGGGATTTGATGATGGACTGGGGCAGCCCAATGCCAATGGACTCGAAATAGTACAGCGCATCACCGATGTTATCGTATGAGAACCGATACGATGGTCCCCATGTGGTCTCATCCCCCGCCTTTTTCTGGATGGCGACCTGCATGGTGAAGCATCTGGCGTCAGTGTCCCAGCACGCATTGACTTTGGCGTTTTTCTTGTTTTTGACGAAGTGGTGTTCGTAGTTCATGGGGGCCGATCAGTTTGCCGTGGTTCCAATCATGGCCGTCGCTCGGCTGCCGGCGGCTGGGTCGCTTCACACGTTATATCGGATGAAATGCGGGTGACTTGAGCCGTCAATGCGGCCTTTTTTTCCGGAAGCGTTTCCAGCCATCTCATCGACCGGCTCTCCGACCGGGCGCTATGGGTCGTCCAATAACCGACATGAACGACATTCTCAAAAAATTTGAAAAAGCCATCGTTTTATCCCTCATCGGCATGATGATGATGGTGGTTCTTTTGGCCACCATCGAACTGGGCTGGATTATCATCAAGGACATCATCTCGACGCCGCTCATTTTGCTGAAGATCGACGAGCTATTCGAGATTTTCGGATTCTTCCTGCTGGTGCTTATCGGAGTTGAACTGCTGGAGGCCATCAAGGCCTATCTCATCGAGAAAGTCGTCCATGTCGAGATCGTCCTGGAAGTGGCGCTCATTGCCATCTCCCGAAAAGTGATCATCCTTGACGTGGAGAAATACGACAGCCTGACCTTGATTGGCATTGCCGCGCTCATTCTCGCCGTGGCCATCGCCTTCTTTACTATCAAACGATGGACGCATAAGACTGGAACGGCACAGAACTCCGAAGATTAGGGCGCCCGCTTGTTTCCTATCTTGTACCCGACGAGTTGGCGGGCAGCGACCAACTGGGACCGATCCTATGACATCCGCCATCAGAGCGCACCTGGAACAGATTTTCGCCGCCGGCCTTTCCCGGGTGGACCCGGAGACCCTCATCCGCAGCACCCTCAACAGAGAGGGCGGCCGACTCCATGTTACCACCGAAGGTCATTCTGAGGCCGTCGATCTCGACGCATTCAAGCGCGTGCTGGTGCTGGGGGCGGGCAAGGCCACCGCGCGCATGGCTCGGGCGGTGGAGCGCGTGCTGGGCGACCGGATCACCGACGGTATCATCTCCGTCAAATATGGGCACACCGAGCCGCTGGCCCGCATCCGCACCATCGAGGCCGATCACCCGGTGCCCGATGCCGCGGGGGTTCGGGCTGCCAGAGAGATGGCCGCCCTTGCCGGGGCGGCAGATGCCGACACACTGGTGTTCATGTTGATTTCAGGCGGCGGCTCGGCACTCATGCCCTATCCTGCCGAAACCGGGGAAGGGGATCGCTTACTGAGGATTTCACTTGCCGAAAAACAGGCGGCCACCCGGCTGCTCCTGGAATGCGGTGCCACCATCAACGAGATCAACTGTCTCAGAAAGCACCTTTCCCTTATCAAAGGGGGGCGCTTGGCCGAAATGCTCTATCCGGCCGCGGTGGTGAGCCTGATTTTGTCCGATGTGGTGGGGGACGACCTGGGTGTCATTGCCTCGGGCCCCACCACCCGCGACAGCTCCACATTCGCCGATGCTGCAGCCATTATCGACAAGTACGACCTGGCGGAAAAACTGCCGGCAACCGTCAGCGAGTACCTGGCCCTGGGCGCGGCTGGAAGCATACCAGATACCCCCGATGGATCGCACCCGGCCTTCTCGCGGGTGAAAAACCTGCTCATCGGCACCAATATGCAGAGCCTTCAGGCCGCTGCCGACAAGGCCCGTGCCCTCGGTTACCGCACCACGGTGCTGTCCTCCCAGGTCATCGGCGAGGCGCGGGAGGTGGCGCGGGTGCTGTGCGGCATCGCCAGGGATGCGGCCAATCACGACCTTTTCGGTGCTCGACCGGTCTGCCTCATCTGCGGGGGGGAGACCACCGTCACCATCCGTGGCGGCGGTTTGGGGGGGCGCAACCAGGAAATGGCCCTGGCGTTTCTGGCAGAATTGGCGGTGAGCCCGGAGGATGTGCAGGGGATTCATTTTTTGGCGGCGTCGACGGACGGCAACGACGGCCCCACGGACGCCGCCGGTGCCTTCGCGGACCGGCATCTGCTTCAATCGGCAGCAAGTGCCGGGCTGTCCTTGACGGCCCATCTTAAGAACAACGACGCCTACCATTTTTTCGATCGTATCGACGGGCTGCTCAAGACCGGCCCCACCAACACCAACGTCTGCGATATCCAGGTGATGATCATCTCATGACGGAAACCATCTGCCACTGCTTCAACCACACGGACACCGATATCCGGGCGGACCTGCTGCAACACGGTCACGCCACCATATTGGCATCCATACGGAGTGCCAAGCGCTTCGGCCGGTGCTCCTGCCGGACAATGAATCCCAAGGGCACCTGATGCCTATCTGATGTCCGCCGGGTGGTGGACGCGGCGTTGGCGGCGGCGGACACCCCCCCATCACGCAGCGGCTCCTGATGCGGCTGTGCCGTCGCTGCCGCTATCGCGTCTTGTGCCGACGGCGATTCCCGCCTGCTTGCTGCGAGGCGGGCCCCTCGCACGCATCCACCGGACTTACCCGGCTTACTAATAGTATATAGCCCTTATATTTCTATAATTAGGCTAACATTGAAACTGGGAGCGAAAGCCTTACTTTCTTATCAACACTGATTTTCGCGCACCTTTAACCGTCACAGCAATATAAGAACTCGAACG
>CAYUOU010000031.1:0-41748 GCA_964446485.1 uncultured Desulfobacterales bacterium
CGCAATGACGAAGGATGACGCGTAACGCAGATATCGGACTTTTTACGGAACCGTAAAAATTAAGGGGCTGTGAGGTGTCTCACAGCCCCAAAAAAATGAGACCGCGAGCGGGGGGGGGCTCACGGTCGGTGGCTCGGTGTGGTCAGTCGAAAACAATCGCGCCCGTGTGCCGGTTCAGCAGCGCCAGCACCACCAGCAGCATTGTTTTCGATTGGGTGCGTTCATTGTTGTCCCCAAGATGTCATTTACCGCCACTGAAAAACCCTCTACAGAAACCCGGCGCGCTTTGTCAACCCCATCGTTGCAGCGGCATTACTTTTACCCCACCAGTGCCGGTGCGTTGCGGGCTGCATCCAGCCGGTCAATGAGCAGGGTCACCTGCCTGATGTGACTGGCCTCCTCCAGGATGATGGCGTCCAAACGGGCCAGGGCAGCCGTGTCTTCGACAAAGGCGCCGATCAATTCGTAAAAGGTCTTCGTGTCCTCTTCGAACATCAGGCTGGTGGTCAACACCTCTCGGATGTCTGATAGGCGCCTGAAATCCTTGCCCTCCAAAGAGAACGACCGCCCATCCATGATCTCCCCCAGCAGCGTCTTGCCCAGTTCGGCCAGCGGTGATGCGTCGTCCACAGACGTCGGCGCGACATCCAGAGATCGAAACCACTCGGCATGTTCGGCTTCCTGGTCGGCAAGCCAGATCAGCGCGTTTCTCAGGTCGGGGTCGGAAACACCGTCGGCTGACCGGCGATAGACACGCTCGCCGTTGACCTCGATGCGAATGGCCAGGTCCACCACTTCACTCAATGTAAACACAGTCGCTCCTAACAAAAATATATTATTCTCGGGATATAGGTGATCTTAGCAGGTTCCCCGATGGAGATAAAGACAGCGGGTGGGTGATGTTGCTACCCGCCGCTGTTTCGTTTTCGTTTGAAAATGACGGCGGCCAGCACCAGAAACAACACGAGAAAATACGGCAGAAAGTACGGCATGGCGAGTGTGAAACCGGCGTCGGCCGGTGCCATCACATGGGTGCCGGTACCACCGGGCCGGGCGATCACCGCCAGGAGCCCGGCATACAGAATGCCGATGGCGCCATAGGCCAGGTTGTAGGAGAGCCCTTTGAAGCTCAATACGGTGGCCCGCTGAGAAGAATCGGTGATTTCGTTAAGGTAGCTGCTCAACATGAAGTTGACCGCATACATCACCGAGACCAGAAGTACGGCGGGGATCAGACCTGCATAGGGAATAAAAAGGGCCATGCCGCCCAGGCCCACAATCGTTGCGGCACCCATGATCCATAAATTGCGCTCCGGCGTCCCGCGCTCCACCAGGCGCCGCGCCAACCGGGGGACGAAGAGTCCGGCCACGGCCATGAGGCTTCCGATGAGGCCGAAAGAGGCTTCCGGCAGGTGAATCAGACGGTAGTATTGACTGTTCATGGTGAGCAACATTCGGATCACGTGATCGAATAGCATTCCCGCCAGGATAACCCCCAGGGCAAAGGGCGTCTGGAAAATCCATCGACCGGCTTTCAGCGTAATGCGAAACGCCTGGAAAACGGATGGGGTACAGGGGCCGGGGGTGTCGTCATCCGGCAGGCAGGCTTCCAAGGGGGTATCCTTTAGTCGAAGCGTGACGATAAACGCTGCAACGCCCATGATCAGGGTGAGGTAAAGGGGGAGTCGAAGGGTGTCTTGCTGAAGAACGGAGCCCGGATGTCCCAGAACGGTCAAGGCGGATTGCACCAGGCGTGGATCGTAGAGGGCCGCACCAATGGTCATGGCCCCGATGTAGGAGATGGACTGCAGCCGCATCAGGGTCTCGAGGACGCGCCCCCACTCGCTTTCCAGTCCGGCGCCCTTCAATGCGTCGTAAGCCAGCGCTTCATCGGCGCCGCTCGCGGCGGCCTCGGCCATGCCGCTGAGCACCCGGTTGATGGCGAACACCGTGAAGAGCAGCGGTCCCGCCCCCACCGGAACGATGCAAAGAATGCCGATTTCTACGATCATGGCGGCACCGGCGAACACGAGCAACCGGCGGCGGCCGATGAGGTCGGCCAAGGCACCGGACGGCACTTCGCAAATCACGATGGTGGCGGCCCAGACAGCATTGAGTATGGCGAACTCCGACAGGGTAAGGCCGAAATCGAGAAAGAGAATGGTGAACACCGGGTAGTAAAACCGTGCATTGAAAAAGATCCGAAAAGCGATGAATTGACGGATCGTCGGGATCTGGAAGGGTGACGCCATGAGGGGGCTCCCGGAGTTATCTAACACCGCCGATTTCTCGTGGCGGCGGGAACGGCGCACAGAATGCGGCCGTAGCCGAAACCGTTATCGCCTCGTTAACATGGGGCCGCCCGGCACATTGTCAAATGGTCGGTTCCGATAGGATCTGCAATTTTCGGACACCCAGGCATGCAGCCGCGGCCATCCTCCTCGACCCGGTCGGCGTTGATCTGTATCGGCGCCGGTTGACACGCCAGGCTGACCGGGTCATCATCGTGACCGACCCGGGAAGGGTCACGATTGCGATCACTGGCCGCCGTTGACACAAACCGCCGCATCCACGCTGAAAAGGAACCATCGCCCATGACAGAACAAAGTCCCTCCCCCCCGCGGGAACTTCACTTTACCCGGACGAACGGGGCTGTTGATACCGCCATCGACCAACTCATTGGCTTGGTGGGAGGCATACACCGCCCCAGATACGTGCGGGAAATGATTCTGGCCGCCATGAAGGCGGGGCAGGAAGATGAAGACGACCGCGTCGATTTGAAAATGATGAATCACACGCTAAAAGAAATGCGATTCACGGCCAAAGTCTTCGCGCCGTATCATCAGGTCCGCAAGGTTTCTGTTTTCGGGTCTGCACGGGTGCCGCCCGGGGCCCCAAGATACCAACTGGCCCGTGCGCTGGGGAAACGGCTGGCCGAGGCCGGGTTCATGGTCATCACCGGCGGCGGACCCGGCATCATGCAAGCGGCCAATGAAGGGGCCGGTCCCAAGGCCTCCTTTGGCATCAACATTCAATTGCCCTTCGAACAACGACCCAACCCCGTCGTGGCAGGCAACCCTCGGAGCGTCAACTACAAATATTTCTTTAATCGTAAAGTCGCGTTTTTAAAGGAAGCCGATGCGGTGGTCCTGCTTCCCGGCGGGTTCGGCACGTTGGACGAGGGGATGGAAGCCCTCACGCTGATGCAGACCGGCAAACAGAACCCCATCCCCATCGTGATGCTGGATATCCCCGAAGGCCGCTACTGGAAGGACTGGGAGGCATTCATAACCACACAGATGGTGGCCTCGGGTTATGTGGGCACCGGAGATCTTCACCTGGTCGCCCGCCACAGTGACCCCCAGGCGGTGGTCGACCATATTCTCCGGTTTTACTCCCGCTATCACAGCCTGCGATATGTGGGAGACAAACTGGTTCTCCGGCTTACCCGCGCGCTCTCACCCGTGCAAGTGGCCGATCTTGCGGCGGGATTCAGTGACATGCTCCTGCCCGGCGGCGGCATCTCGGCCGGCACGGCGCTGCCGGAAGAAAAAGACACACCCGCCTTGAAAGACCTGCCGCGGCTCGTCATCGATTTCGATCGGCGGCACTTCGCCCGCCTGCACCAATTGATCGACTGCATCAATGGATTGTAAGGCCGTTGGTCCAGCGTCTCACCGGATCCGAAAATCGACGATGCCGGCCGCGGCGGGCGGGCGCGTCACGATGAAGCGACAGCCTGCGGCAGTTGCGGGCGCCATGGGAATCTTCAGGCGGGTTTGAACAAGTTTTTGGATTGCCAGGGATCCCCGGCCATGGCCGCCTCGGCGGATGTTTTTGGGTAGGGTTTGTTCTCGTAATCCACGACGGCAATGTGCTCGCACATGTCTCCGAGTTTTCCTCCCACGACGATGTGGGCCGAGTGTTGTTGGTAACTGGCCAGGGCCTCAAGGTGCGCAAACACCGATACGATGGAAAAATCATAGGATCGCGGCGATCGAAGCACATCGCGTCCAAAATCGTAGGCCTGGATCTCGACAATCTTTTCCGGCAGTTCATCCAGCAGGGTTTCCAGTTCTTCAATGGCTGCCTCGGTGACCGTTGTTTTAAATTTCATCATGACCACGTGGGTAATCATCATCTCTCCTTGCTAAGTTGAGTGCTTGCCGGTATCTGAGCGCCGCCGGCAACGGGTGTTTAACAAAGAACAACGGTACTACATAGGATTTTCAGGCCTTGCGGTATCTTGTCGCAAGTCGTTCACCGGGTGCAGAGATCCTTTCTCGGCCCTGTCGGCAAAAAAGTGCCGATAGGGGATCCGGCGTTGACATTCCCGCGAAAACCTTTAGTCTTTGAAGACGGCACAACCGCAGTGACGACGCGCCGCATCCCCTTGGACCACACGCGAGGTATCATATGAAGGACACATGGCAAAACGTACTGAGCTGCGCCATTGCCTGTACGCGGTGTGACGCCAAAATGACCGCGAATGACCCCCGCATCCTTTCGGTGTATGACCACCAGGCCATCTGCACGGCCTGCAAGCAAGCCGAGGAACAGCGGCCCGACTACCCGGAGGCATCAAAGGAAATGATCGGCCAATGCATGATCGACACCGAGGCCATGTACGGCGACCCCGGGGGATACTGCTACCACCATTTCTATCCCTATAAATGCCAGGACTGAACTGATGACCCGTTAGACCCGGGCATCGCCGCGCGACCCCTTTCCGCTAAAACATCGGCAGCAAATTGACCACCGCCAGCACCAGCAGCGTGATGGATGCCACGCTGCCGACAAGCCCGAAGATTACGGGATTTCTCAGGCAGACGGCATCGACGTTGATGGTGGTCTCATTGAGGTGTTTGATCATTTTGTCGGTGTCCACCCAAAAATCCATCCGGCGCTGAGCGACAAACAGTTTTTGGGGGGCGATGATCAGCAGCAAACCGACAATGACGCCAAGCACCCCGGACACCCTGCCCAGCAACATGAGGAAATCCACGAAAATGGTGCTGAAAACGTCTGATAAATTGGAGGCCTTGGCGCCAAAGAGAAGAAACACTAGACAAAAGAGGCCGCCGGTGCAGAATAAGATGCCGAAAATAAACGGGAAGCGGTAAATCAGCGGATCGATCCGGAGGGGGAAATTCAACCGCGACAGAGCCATGTCAACATCGATTCGGCGGTTGAGACCGGCATTGATGCGTATGAGTGATGCTGGATTCAACAGCATCAACAGAGAGAGGATAAGGCCCGCCAACCCACTGATCAGGGTGAGAATAGCGGTACTTTTTAGCAGAATGCCAACAAATTCTTCCATAAGGCTACCGGTGTGCACGGTGGCGTCTGGATGCAACGACGGGGCGAAGTCCGGGCGCGAGTGCCGCCGCGCTAACAGTGAGAGAAGGTTTGCCGCCGGGCTGCTGTAAATCCCAAGCCGCCAGGATTGATGTCCCCCGCCCCTATAAAATGATGTCGTCCCATTCGATGGATTGCAGTTCCGCCTGGCGGGTCCGTGCGGCGTCAATCATCTCCTGAAGGCCTATGCAGATCCGACGGGCCACCGGGCGATCCGGAAAATGCCTGAATTTAAAAGTGGCTTCGTTGAAGCTGATAATCTCAATGGCAGCGGCTTCCCCTTTCAAACCCGCATGGGCGGCATCGAAGGGCTCGCCGTTTTCAAAGTAGAACAATCCCTTTTTGTTCTCCGCGCCGCTGATTTCCAATAGGCATGTTTTCCTCTCCAAAGAGATCAAGAACAGAAAGCTTGCCACGGAAATGCCGCTCAATACGCCGCGGGGCGCGTTACGCCCGAGCACTGTCACGGCTGCATCGGCGACAACCTCCGGGTCTAGGGGCTTGTTGAAGAACTGGAACAAATCCTTGGGAAGTTCACGCTGCAGGGCCGCCGAATCATAGGCCGTCATGACAAAGCAGCGGACCACCGGGTAGTTGCGGTTCACATGGGCAAGGAGTTCAAGGCCGTCCACTTCGGGCATCTGAATATCGGTGATCAGCAATGATGCGGTATGCTCGGCCAGCAGATCCATGGCCTCCCGCCCGTTGGCGGCGGTGAGCACCGTAACCGCTGCTGAGTGCGGTTCAAAGGCTCTTTGCAGTCGTCGGAGCATAATAGGGTCGTCATCGGCAATCAGCACCCGGTGCATAGCGGCCTCATTTCATGATCAATATGGCGGTAGCAGCGAACAGTAAAATTGTATATCGGCGGATGGCCGCCGGTCAAGTCAGCAGCGGGCATGTTTTAGGTCATTTTACCGCTGTCTCGGAACACCTTCAGACTGCATCGATCAACCTGAACAATACCGTTTTGCCGCTGTGCATTCACCTCCCCTCATTCAATCAAACGATAAACGGTCTTGCGGCTCACGCCCAGATAGCGTGCCGCCTCGGGCACACTGGCAAAGGTTTGAGCGCCCGTTGTGTTGAGCGGTGTTTCCATAAAGCATTTCCATCGGGTTGTGGTGCATGGCATGTATATCTGTGCAACAGTGAGAGACTATGGCGCCGCGGGGGGTTGTCAAGACGCAGGCCAGCGGAAAATGCCGGACCTGCAGACAAGGGGGGGAAATCAACCACCGCGGGATAGGGAGATAAGGGGAAAATAAAATGGAGCGGGAAACGGGATTTGAACCCGCGACTTCAACCTTGGCAAGGTTGCACTCTACCACTGAGTTATTCCCGCTCGTCGGGGCAGGTTTTTATAGGGTTCTGCCGTCCATGTCAACCGGTTTATGGGGTCCCACTTGACCTGCAGGGCATAGCTCGCGCAGCATCTTGCGGCATTGCACCGACGCGGACAGGCGCCGCAAGCACTGCACTGTATTCCAGCGATGCGCTGGCCGGTTAGCCCTCTCGATGACAATTTCGTGGGTTCGTGATAGACTGCGCGCCGTACCATCGACATGGCATAAGTATTTAACAGCAGCGAGGTGAACCCCATGTTGGACATTACCCAGGCAGCCAGTGCGCGCATCCGTGATTTCTTAGCGGGAGAAAATAAAGCGCCCATCCGCATTCAGGTCAAGTCGTCCCTCACCGAGGGTCCAGCCCTCGGTCTGATGTTTGATGAGCCTAAATCAACTGACACCGTATTTGAGGTGGACGGCGTCACTTACTTAGTGGAGCGAGAACTGCTGAAGGCGATTCAACCCATTCGCATCGACTGTGACAGCATTGGCCTTCAATTCTCATCCCGCCTAGAAGTGGACAAGGACGGGTGCGGCTGCGGTTGCGGCGGGCACTGACACGGCGCCGGGCACCCACTATCGGCGCGCGTGTTTTTTGGCATAATTGGCCGCATTGATACCCGCCACACACCCTTCCCCGATGGCCTTGGCCATCTGCCAGGGCGGGCCACAGATGTCACCGGCGGCAAACACGCCGGGCAGGTTGGTGGCCTGCTGTTTGTCGGTCTTCAGATATTTCATCTCGTCGTTCATCATCAGCCCCAGGCTTGCGGCCAGTTCCAGAACCCCCTTGGCACCCAGTTCAATGAATACCCCCTTGACGTCGAGGGTTTCGCCTCCCTTGAGCTTAACACCCGTCACCTCGCCCTCTCCCAGAATGGCCGCGATCGCTTCGCCATTGTGAACGATGACGCCGCTTTGCGCCAGCTCATCGGCCATCACCGGAGACACCGCCAAGGTGTCGCAGACAAGGTGGACGTCGCCGGCAATTTTGGTCAGACTGAGCGCCCCATCCACGGCGGCACTCTCCCCCCCCACGATGCACACCGGCTGCTGGCGGAAAAAATTGCCGTCGCAGTCCACACAGTAGCTGACGCCTTTGCCCAGCAGCGATTTTTCTCCCGGGACGCCCAACCGGTTGCGGCTGGTACCGGTGGCCAGAATGACACTTCGGGTGGTGATGTCGCTGCCCCCTTCGAGCCTTACCCGAATACCGTTCGCTTCCGGTGCAAGCCCCAGGACGTCTTCCTCGGCCATCCTAGCCCCAAAAAGGGCGGCCTGTTGCCGCCCCACGCGAAGTAGCTCGTCACCGGCCACATTAAACAAGCAACAGATGTTTTCGATGTGGGCACGAAAGAGGCTGCTCTTTTCCGTGCGCCCCAGCACCAGTACCGACACCCGCTTTCGCGCGGCGTGAATGGCCGCCTGAAGTCCGGCGGGACCGGATCCGAGAATCACCACGTCGTAAACGTCATGTTGAGGCATGATCCAGCTCCTTAATAGGGTTCTGATTGATAACGGCGTCCCGCCGTTGGTGCAAGCACCGTAGCCGGGCCGCCCGTGTCCGTTGTTCGTTCGGCGCCGTGACCACTCACCCCGCCACCACCGGGGAATGCGACCTGCCGACACTGGCGAAGAATAGCCATCCGGCCGCCGCCTGGCAACGAAAGCAAACACGACGCCAAGATAATAGGTATTTTTATAGCCAAAATTCTTGACTTATGCCACTCTTTCGGATACTGTGACTGACCTTTCTCCAGATGCATTCGGGCGAAACGAAGACAGCAGAGGCCGCCATGAATCTACTCGTTTCCCTGACCCATGAAAAATTCCGAAGCATCTTTTTTACCTTTTACCTCATTTCATGCCTAATGCCCGTGCTGATCATGCTGTTTGTCGTCTATCAGTACGCCCTGCCGGTCCTCCACCCCACCCAAATCGAGGCGCTTTCCGGAAGGTTCAATGCCAGCGCCCTGTCCATTCTGTTCATCCAGGCGCTGGGGTTTTTCCTGCTATGGTGGTGGACCCAGTCTCTGGAGCGCTTCACGCAGAAAATGACCCACATCGGCAGTGAGTGCCTGGGCGACGCGGCGACAGCGGCGGCATCGGCCGGTGGTGAGTTGACCAAACTCAATCGGCTTTTTGAAACGCTTTACGGCGAACTGCAGCAACGGATGCAGCAGGCCCAGGACAGTGCCCGGCAATCGAAGGCGTTGACCCAAAAAATGACGGCACTGGCTTGCACCGACGACCTGACACAGCTTTTCAACCGACGCCACTTCCGCCAGAAATTCACGGAAACGGCCATTGAGGCGGAGCGCCTCGGCCACTCAGCCTGGCTGGTGCGCTTTGAAATCGATCACTTCTCCCACTTGAGCGACAAAGACGCCGATCACCTCCTCAGAGAGGTGGGGCAGATTATCCGCAGAACCCTCCCCCAGGAGGCGCTTCCGTTCAGGATCGGCCGCAACGAATTTGCCGTCATCATGTCCGGGGTGGACGGGAGAATCGCCGCCCGCATCACCCACAGCTTGTCATCGGCCGTTGCCGCTTATGGATTCACAGACAAGAGCGGCCGTTCCCTGGGAAGAGTGAGCATTTCGTGCGGTATTGCTGGGCACAAAAGCGACCAGACGGCCATGTACACCGATGCCGGACGGGCAATGGTCAAAGCCCAGCGGCTGGGGCAGCCCATCGGCGTGGCGCCGGCCGCCTGATCTGCGGACTCACGGGCAGTGAACAAACCGCGCCGGTCGCCGCAATGCACCCAACTGTCCACAAGCCGCCATGAGATCCCGGCCCCGGGTGGAGGTGGAACGTGACTGCACCTGCATCCGGGCTGCCACCAGTCGATCCCTGAAGGCCATGATTTCTCTGTCCTCAGGCGCCCGGTAGGACACGTCGGTGCCCGGGTTGAAGGGGATCCGGTTCACCTTGGCAGACAGGGGCCTGCAAAAGTCGACCCGCGCGGCGACATCCTCCGGGGTGTCGTTGACACCGGGGATCAGCACGTAGGCCATCATCAATGAATCCGGACATTTCAACAGCCACTGTTGCTGCACTCTGTGCCGTCGGTTTCGGTGTGGGGATTTTCGGCGCCGTCATGGGCAGCACGCTCTTCGTCCTCGTGCCGCTGCTCAACGCGGTCGGCATGCCCATCCACATGGCCATTGGCACGGCCAAAGTAACCGTGGTTGGCAGAGAAGTCTCGCCCCTGTTGGTCTTTTGGGGCCGCGGATTGGTTAACCTGCGAACGGGAATGGTGCTGACACTCGCCGCCGTCGGGGCCGCCCAGGCAGGCGCCCTTTGTGCCGCCTGGATTGACGCCCCCGCCCTGGAGCGCGTCGTCGGCATCTGCATGCTTCTGATGGTTATGGCAACGTTTCTGAATAAAGATTCGGGTCTGTCAGCGCTGCTCAATCCCCCGCCAGGCAGGGGCGCCGCCCGGCCTGTGACCGCCGGGCTCCTCATCGGCTTCTACACGGGGGTATTCGGTGGGGGGGGCAACGTCCTCATTGTTTTCGCCCTGGTTTATCTCTCCGGACACACCTTCCTCGGCGCCGTCGCCAACAGCAAACTCCCCAATCTGGTCATCACTGCCGCCAGCCTGCCGGTATTCATCGCCGCTGGCTACGTGAACTGGACGGTGGCGGTGCCGTTGACCCTGGCCACTGCCGCCGGTGCCGCCTTCGGCGCCCGCTTGGCGGTGAACCGGGAGAACCGCACCCTTCGCACCGTTTTTCAGGTGCTCATCGTGCTCCTGGCCATCCGTTACCTGGTATGAAAAGACAGCGCCGCCGCCCGTCATACTCCCCATTCACGGGGCTCAATGGGGCCCGTCGCCAGAATGGGTGCGGCATCAATCATTTTGGCGTTCATCATTGTCACGATGCGCTGCAATGAACTCAAAATCATGTGCTGTTCCCACTCCTGAAGCCCCGTAAATTGTTTGGTGAAAGACTCCTGCATCGGCGGTGGCGCCGCCGCCAGCAAGTCCACCCCAGCAGCAGTGGCGGTCACCATGACCCGGCGCCGGTCCATGTCGCTGCGCTGGCGAAGCACCAGTCCACGTTTTTCCAACCGCTCCAATATGCCGGTCACCGTTGCCTGACTGATGCTGACAGCCCTTGCCAGTTGGCTGGCGGACACCTCGTGAGATCTTTCGATCTCCTGAAGCACCAACAATTGGGGGCCGGTGAGATGAAACTGTTTCATGAGAAATCGAGAATGCTGATCGATGGACTGAATAATGCGTCGCAAAGAAATCAGAACATCATCGCAGACATCACGGTGCTGCCGGGGTGCATCCATGAGATTATCCTCGGGGGCAATGTCAGGTTATCGGGAGATGTTTTGGCTGGAGTGGTAAAAATAGTATTTGTCGCACGAGTTGTTCGCTATGTACGGAATATCAAAATACCCCTCATGCCTAACCGGTAACAATCTATAATTAGTGGGGATTCCTATAGCAGACCCCCGGCGGCATGTCAACCAGGACCGATCATACATTCCGAGAAATTTCTTAGTATAAATTAAATATCAGGCAAAAAAGCGCTCCGGCCCCACACGGTTTGACGAAATTTACCGGGCCGCAACCGATATCCAATTCGATGGTGGGCAAACGCCTGTTGCCGGACGTCCCTGGAGACAAGGGCGTGAAGATGTGCGGGACTGGGCAGGATGCGTCCAAGGCGTTGCACAAATGCGCTTGACTACCGGCGCGGAATTGTCATAAAAGCGGGCTTCGAACTTGACTGAAGTTGCTTCATTTTTTTAAATTCCACCACATTGGTAGGGAGGAGACAACGCATGTCCGATTACACCGTCACCATTGTCCTGGACGCAGAAAAAGAGGCCAAATTGACCGCCGCAGGGTTGGGCGATGCCGCTGTCACCATTGATGGGAAGAGAGCCATTTCCGTGCCCGTAACCACCAAGGAGCAGAAAAAGCTGGTCAAGGGGTTTGCCGGCCTGGCCTTTGATGCCGCCAATGCCTGCGCCCTGCCCGCCGATGCCGAGGAAAAACTGTTCGGGTTCATATGTGAGATGAAGACCGTGGACGTCATGAAGTTCGCCATCATGAAACTCTACAATCCACTGGCCGGAAAGGCGCCCCGCGCCGCGTTGCGCTGATCGCTGCTAACAGCAGCGGTATTTACCGGGTTCGAAACCGACGATGGCCCGCCCCATAAGGCGAGCCATTGTCGGTTGAGAGATTTTTATACCAACTGCGGACAGCAAGATCAGAAATCGCTGAAATCATCCTTTTCGTTTGCTACCAAGGTCTCTGCGGGGACCGCTGAAGCATGCTGATGTCGCTTCGATGTCGCCGTGTCCGCCCGCTGTTGCGGGTTCCATTCAACGGCATTGTCTTCACCGGCCGGCATTACCTGTTTTTTCTTGCGTGACCCCATGACAATAGACACCAGCTCTGCGACATAGCGCTTCATGTGCTCTGCCTGATCGCTCATCTCGGATGAGGATGACGCAGACTGCTCGGCTCCGGCGGCGTTTTGCTGCACAACCTTGTCCATCTCAATGACGGCCCGGTTGAGTTGCTCGATGCCCTGGGCCTGTTCACTGGAGGCTGCAGAGATTTCACCCACCAGTTCACCCACCTTGGATGCGCTTTTCGCCACCTGGGCAAACGCCTCGTTGGTCCGGTTCACCAGCGCGCCCCCTCGGTTGACCTTTTTAACCGTTCCTTCGATGAGGTCTGCGGTTTCCTTTGCGGCATCAGCCGCCCGCATGGCGAGGTTGCGCACCTCGTCTGCCACCACGGCAAAGCCAGCCCCGGCCTCACCGGCGCGAGCGGCCTCCACCGCAGCGTTGAGGGCCAGCAAATTCGTCTGAAAAGCGATTTCATCGATTTTCTTGATAATTTTCGATGTTTCTTCGCTGGCAGCCGAGATTTCCGTCATGGATCCGGTCAGTTCCGCCATGGCTTCATTGGCCTGCCCCACCACCTTATTGGCTTCCTGCATGAGGCCATCCGCCTCTCCGGCGTTGGCCGCATTCTGCTTTGTCATCGAGGACATCTCTTCAAGCGATGAGGAGGTCTCTTCGATGGTGGCGGCCTGCTCCGAAGCCCCTTCGGCCAGGGCGTGGCTGGCGGACGACATCTGGTTTGAGGCGGAGGCGACATCATTGGCACCCCGCTCCAGCCCGGCAATGATCGTATTGACCGGCTTGGTGATGGACCGGATGATAATGATGGCCAGAAAAATGGAAACCGCTGCACCGGCGCCCACGGTAACCATCAGCATCCAGAGCATCGTCTTTTTGACCCGTGCCAGGGAGACGGTTCGGGTTTCTTTGGCTTTTTGCAGTTTGGCGTCAGCCGCCGCCTGCTCGGCATTCAGTTGATCTACAATGCCCCTGAGAAAACTGTTGCCGGTGCTGGTAAGGACCGTACCATAGTCGTTGAGACGCTCGGTGGTCTCTTTTTGCTGGACGAACAGGTCACGCGTCTCCAGCGTCTGCTGGAAGGCTTTATAAATGATCTCTTTGTACTTTTGGGCAGCCTCCAGATACAGCGGGACTTTGAGGGCTTTTGCGGTCTGCCGGATGGAGGCCGTTTCGCCGCCCATCTTTTCCTCGAAATGTTTCGTGAGGGTGTCAATGAAATCGGTGTTGTCCGTTAGCAGGTACTGCGAACGCATTGAAGCGAGAAAATCAACCGTCCTGAAAGTCTGCGCCACCATGGTTTCAAAATGCGATTCAGCCGGCGAAAGCGCGTCTCCCTGCATTTGCATTTCGAAGCGGTTGGCATTGATTTTCACCTCAGCCTCATGCAGCAGTGCCTTCAACACTTTAAAATCATTAATAATTTCGGCATTCAAGCCTTCAATTTGCTTATGCAGCGCGACCACCTTGGCGAAGTCCTGCCGATAGGCCGTCAGTGTTGTCTTCAGCATTTCGACGGCCTCGTTCTTTTCGATGGTTGCAATGACCGTCAGGGCATAATTGATGTGCTCGTCGAGCTGGGTCTCGTAAATGGAGTTGTAAAACTGGAGATAACTTTTTTCGGCAATGCGGGCGTATTGAACATGCCTCAAGACATCCTGTATCTGCTCCAGGCGCCCTTGAGCGATGCGGGTTTTTTCACGGTAGTCAGTGTTGGCCTGTTCTATCGCCGCAACGTTCTGGTTGTTGGCATTGTCGATGCTGGTACTGGATATTGTTTCGATAGCGACGACCGCACCCACGAAAACGAGACCCAGGACAACCAGAAGGATCAATTTTAGTCTGATGGATAAATTTCTCATTATGCCTTCCTGACTGTGAAGGGTTTCGGTTACGATCCGTTACAGCCCGGGCGCGCCGGGCTGTAACGGCAGACCCTGTTCGGCCTACTGGCCTTTGATCTTGGCGATGACCGTTTCATCGTAGGTTCCGCAACCCACGACAAAGGTGTCTTCACCATACTTCACCTGCTTGACGTAGGAGATTTTGGCGTAGGGTTTCTTCTCGCCGGGTTTGGGCCACATGTAATCGACCCAACCGCTGCCGTTTTGTTCGCTGACCTCGTTCATCACTGCAAAAAACAGCTTGCCGGTGGAATCGGCCAGATTAATAAGGTTTTTGCCATTTAGCTTGTTTTTGATGGGGTGCATTCGCATGATCCCGTGTTGATCATGGATCCAGATATAGGTCCCCGAGAAAATGAAATCGGAGCCCTTGCCCTGGAACGCGCTAAAGGCGGCCTCACCCTGCTGGCCGACCAGCTTGCAGGCTTCATCGACCTTCTTGACGATCAAATCCGTTGTCAGCGGGTCTTTGGAAGTGGCCACCGCCCTTGCCTCGGATTCTTTGGCCAGTTCGTCCGCAGTCGTGTCGGCCAGGCAGTTTGCCACCGGAAACACCAATGTCAACGCAACAGCAACGCCTACTAAGACCATTATTCTACGCATGATTGTTCCCCTTTCGTGAAGTTGTTAATGATGGCTCGCGCTGTTTTGCCGCCATGTGGTGTGGGGCCGAGCACTTCGGGTTCCCTTCTCGGCGGCCTTAACTTTGATCTCGGCCGTTTTGAAAAACACTTTAGTAGGATTTACGGGCAAAGATGGAAGACGCCGCTGCAGCGACCCCCAGGCCGGGTGCCGGCGCGTGGTTGACGACATGGGCCGGGATTGCATACAAAGACGAACCAGGGAGAAAATGGATTTGGCGTGATCTGCACTGAATCAGAGAATCGGCTGGCGCACGCACTGATGGTAAAACCCCGCGCAGCCGATCGCTGACAGCCGGAGCTTACTTTGAAACAACCCATTCACACCGTCTGCGCCAGGGACTGCTACGACACGTGCTCACTGAGCGTGGCCTACGATGATGAGGGCCGGCCGGCAAAAATTACCGGTGACCCGGCCGATCCCATCACCCGCGGCACCATCTGCCCCCGGGGGGCGGCAGATCTGGCGCGCCTCGAAAAAAACCGGATCCGGAAACCCCACATACGAAAGAACGGCAGACTGGTGCCGGATAGCTGGGACGCTGCCCTGAGCATTTTCTGCACGAGAATTTCCTCGGAATTGGCATCGGGACATCCGGAGCGAACCCTGCTCCTGGACTATGCCGGCAACATGGGGCTGCTCTCCACCGTTTATCCTCGCAGACTCTGGCATGCCCTGGGCGCCACCATGACCGACGGCACCGTTTGCAGCACCTCTGGCAAAGCAGGTATACGGCTTCACTACGGCGGGTGCCACGGCATCGATCCGGTGGACCTGCCCCATCACCCCTTGATCGTGTTTTGGGGATTCAATGCCGCGGTCAGCGCCCCCCACTTATGGCGCCTGGCAGTGGCCGCCCGCAGGACGCAAGGGACGCGCATCGCCGTTGTGGACCCGGTGCGCACCCCAACGGCAGATGCCGCAGACATCTGGCTGCGCCCGAAGCCGGGTACCGACGTTGCGCTTGCCTACGGCATCATCAACGCCATTGTGGGTCAACAAGCGCACGAGGAGGCGTTCATTTCGGAATGGACGACCGGGTTCGATGCTTTGATGGAAAAGACCTCGGCCTGGACGCCGACGGCCGTCCGCGCGGCCACCGGTGTTTCCAGCGGTGATTTGAGTAGGCTGGTCGATGCGTATGCACAGCGCCGGCCGGCCGCCACCCTTATCGGTATCGGTCTTCAAAAACAAACCGCCGGCGCCGATGCGGCACGTGCCGCCGCCCTGATTCCGGCGGTTCTGGGGCAGCACCGAGGATTTTTTTACAGCAGTGCGGACGCACATACCGTGGACATGGCTCGCATCACCGGGAAATCCTTGGCGAGCGTTTCCGGTGCCACGGTGAGCCAGGTAGGTCTGGCCCGCCTTGTTGAACGGGGGGATTTCGGGGTAGTCTTCGTCTCATGCATGAACCCGGCATTGACACTGCCGGGTCAGGCGGTGCTGCGCCGCGGTATGGAACGCCCAGATGTTTTTGTTGCCGTCCACGACACCCACTGGACCCGCACCTGTGAATTTGCCGACGTCGTGCTGCCGGCCCTCACCTATTTGGAAAAAGACGATCTGGTCATCCCATGGAGCCACAGCCGCATCCGACGTTCCCGAAAAATCGTGAAGCCCGTCACCGACGGCTGGAGCGAGGTCGCCCTCATGCAGACGATGGCCCGGCGCCTTGGCCGAAAGGAACCCTGGCTCTTCGAGGATCCCTGGAAAGCGCTGCAGCCGGCTCTGGCGGGACAGTTTCGAGAGGGGGGTGTGGAGGCCCTTTACAACGGGGAAACCTGCTATTTGTCCCGAAAACCAGCTGACCGCTATGGCACGGAATCAGGTAAAATTGAATTCCGGTCACGTCAGGCCGAGATCCTTGGGTTTGCTCCACTGCCAGAGGTCGCTGAAACGAATCGGCCCGGCTGGGTCATGCTCAACAGCGCCTTGCCGGCTTACACCCACAGTCAGTTTCAAGAGATCTACGGCCCCATTCCGGCAACGGCGGTCATCCATCCCGACGATGCCGCCGAGGCCGAGATTCAAGACGGGGACGCGGTGGTGCTGTCCAACGCCGGCGGCACCGTGACGCTGTCGGCGGTTGTGTCCGATATGGTGCCTCGGGGCGTGGTCCAGACGCCGCGGCAATTCGAAGATCGCAACGGCATTCCACAAAACGTACTGACCAGTCCATCGCCCCAAGCCATTGGCGGCGGTGCCACTTTCAACGCCACGCGGGTCACCGTCACCCGTGCGTCTGGGTGACCTCGAATTTGTATGCACTTTATGGAGTGTTAAATCCCTGATCCTTTGATTTCACAGGCGGGTACGTCTGAAAACATAGGGTCTTGCCTATGTTTTTTAGAATATCAGTACTTTGGAAATTGTAAGCCATTTTGTTTATGCAACGATGGGTAGGGAACCGAATTCAGTGATGAGGCGGCTGATGACTCCGAGAAACCCCAACTACATGCAGGAAGTTGAACGGCTGTTCTCCGATGCACCATTTATTACGGAAATTGGCATGGAACTGATCGAGGCCGATCCTGGACGATGCCGCAGCCGCATTCGATTGGCGACCAAACACCAGCAGCAGGATGGATTTGTCCACGCCGGGGTCATCACCACCATGGCCGACCACACGGCGGGAACGGCTGCCGCTACCCTGATTGGCGCAGACGAAATCATTTTGTCGGTGGAGTTCAAGATCAATTTTCTGAGAGCGGCCCGGGGAGAAACCCTGGAATGCCGGTCAGCGGTGGTCAAGAACGGTCGGCGGCTGAGCGTCGTGGAGTCCGAAGTGCGCTGCCTGTCGACGGGAAAGGCCGCGCTGGTTTCGAAAGCACTGCTGACCATGGCCGTCGTGCCGAGGACCACCGCATCCACAGGCAAACAATAACGCGCGGCTGGTGAAGCAAATCGCTTGGGGCAAATTGTGGTTCCGGGCACACGCAGTGCCTGTTCACTCCCTCCGGCAACGCTGTAGGTCACTGCGCCGCTCCCGCAGCGACTTGACGGTTCCGTAAAAAGTCCGAGATCTGCGTTACGCGTCATCCTTCGTCATGGCGGCGTACTGTAAGTACGCCGCAGTTTTCAGGATTCGCAAGCCGTATCTCGAACATGTTACGAAATCGTCCTTTTTGCTACTTTTTACCGTTTCATCAGTACTTGATGACCGTGCGCGGGATGTGCTAAGTCATTAACCAACGAACGATTCAGCCCCTTCCTTTCGCCGGCTTCTCGCCGCAACATACGGGCATCACCCACCTGCCTGACATCTCGTCTACCCTTTCCAACCCGTTCAGGAGCGCATTATGGGATACCTTCACGGTCCATTTCGACGCTTTGCGGTCCTCTTTTCCTGTCACTGCGTTGGTGTCGCCGGGCGCCCAGGCACTGCGGCAGCCGTCGACGCCGGGGCCGTTCCAATCGCCGTCGACGCCGTTCCGGCCCATCTGCTGTTCGACGGCATTGCCGTCGGCGTCGTTGTGGGGTTGGGTCTCTACAACCTAGCGCTGTATTTCTTCGTTCGAAACAAGGGCTATCAGCGGTTTGCCGTCTACACACTGGCCGCCGGCGTTTATGTATTGAGCGCCAAAAACTACTTCCTCGCCGTGCTGTGGCCTGCCTTTCCCATCGCCGACAGCGTCCTATCCTGGTGCCTCATTATGTTGACTATCCAGGGGTTTGTGCGATTCACCCAGGAGTATCTGCAAACGGCCACAACCCTGCCGGCAGGTCACCGAATGCTCAACGCCATCCACGGCCTTCTGTATGCAGGCCCACTCATCGGCGCGCCGGTCGTGGGGTTCGGGTGGCGGGGCGCGGGATTCAGTTTCAACAGCATCGTGGCACTGGCCATTTTCTTCATTGTCATCTTTCTGGCAACCCGATGTCATCGAGCCGGTTTCAAGCCGGCACGGGCCTACCTGACAGGCAATCTGTTTTTTTGTGCCGGCGGGGCGGTCTATGGACTGAGTCTTCTGGGCGTCGTCACCTCCACGCCCGTATACGCCGACATGGTGGTTGTCGGCATCGTTTTCCAGGCCATTTTCTTCTCACTGGGTGTGGCCGAACGCATGGCGCGCATGCGTGCCGACCTGAATCGCCAGGCCGTTGACAAGGAAAGGTTCGAGCGCCAGGTCGTCGAAGGACAGAATCGACTGTTGGAGGAGCGCATCGGCAAGCGGACGGCCGAACTCGTGGCGGAAAAGGAAGAAACCGAGCGGCTGCTGCACAATATTTTTCCAGTCGAGGTGGTTCGGGAACTGCGCCAGAACGGCACCGCCGCCCCCCGCCGCCACAATGACACCACCATCGTTTTCACCGATTTCGAGGGTTTTACCACCACCGTGGGCACCATACCGGCAAGGAAACTGGTTGAAGAACTCGATCACATCTTCAGCGCCTTCGATGTCATCGTGGAATCCCATGGCATCGAGAAAATCAAGACCATCGGCGATGCGTATCTGGCAGCCAGCGGCATACCACATCCACGTCCGGACCATGCCATCGCCTGCGTCCTGGCCGCCCTGGAGATGCAGGCTTTTATTGAAGCCCAAAATCGTGACAACGCCATCAAATGGCGCATGCGGGTGGGCATCCACTCCGGTTCGGTGGTCGCCGGCGTGGTCGGGCGCCGGAAATTCACTTACGACATCTGGGGGGACACGGTGAACATTGCCGCCCGCATGGAGAGTGCCGCCGAAGCGGGCCGGGTCAACGTCTCTGCCTATACCTACGACCTGATTCGAAGCGACATCGCCTGCGAGTACCGCGGGAAAATTGCCGTTAAAGGCAAGGGAAAAATCGATATGTACCATGTGGCCGTCTGCCAAGAGCTGGCGGCACACCGTCCCCGCGAAGCGGCGGCGACGTGACACGGTGAAAGGATTCCTCTGCTGCCACGACTCATGGTACGATGCTCAACAGCGCCGGCCCCGCATCGGCGCTCTGCAGTGACCCGAATCGAGGGGAATCGCACATGCCGTCTCCACCACCTGCCGGCGCGCCGAGGCCTGACCCGCCGCCGCCGAAAACCACCCGAGAAGTCCTGCTCAAGGGCGTTTTTTGGCGGATCCTGATCATCGAAGCCATCCTGCTGGTGTGGTCGGTAGGGTACCGAATAGCCCTGGAAATGCCCGATCTGCCGACGTTGATGTGGTATACGCTGCGGATCGTTTTTCTGGTGGCGATCATTCTCTTATTTATGATGATCACCCTCAGCAGTTTCCTCAAAAAGCGCATCATTCAACCCCTTGAGGCCATCGCCCGGGCCAATCTGAGCATCGACTCGGAAAATCTGGAAGCCAATGCCGTGCATCTGACTGAAGATGTCCCCGCCGAGATCGCCGAGATCGCCATCACGCGGATGAAAATGCTGGGGGACGTTCTGAAAGAATCCCGGGAACGACTCCGTCTGGTCCAGGTCATTCGCGAAACTTTCGGGCGGTACCTGTCAAAAAAGGTGGTTGATGAAATCCTCGAATCTCCGGAAGGGCAACAGATTGGGGGCCGCCGGGAAACCGTCACCGTGCTGATGTCGGACTTGAGGGGCTTCACCGGTCTTGCCGCCGACCAGGATCCTCAGCACATCGTTGGGCTTCTCAACCGGTATCTCAGCCGCATGAGCGAGGTGATCGTCTCCTATGACGGCGTCATCGACGAGTTTATCGGGGATGCCATCCTGGCCATCTTCGGCGTGCCCGAAAGGCGGCCGGATGACGCCGCCCGATCGGTGGCTTGCGCCATCGAGATGCAGCAGGCGCTTGAAACCCTCAACCAAGAGTTCGCAAGGGAGGGGCTTCCCGCGTTGGAGATGGGTATCGGGATCAACACCGGTGACGTGATCGTCGGCAATATCGGCTCCGACCTGCGCATGAAGTACGGCATTATCGGCCCAACGGTGAACATCGTATCCAGAATCGAGGCACTGACCGTCGGCGGCCAAATCCTCATCGGAGAACCCACCTACGCCGTAGTCGAAGACGTCGTCGATGTATTGCCACCCGAAACCGCCATGATGAAGGGCCTCAGCCAACCGGTGGCGGTCTATCCGGTGACCGGGATCCGGGAGCCGTTCAATCGAGTGCTGCCGCCGCCGGCAGGTAACAATGGCTGGGTGCCGCTGGTCCTGCCCGTGCGGTGCCGGGCAGTCCGCGGCAAGAGAATCGATGACACTGCCGTGGACGGTGAAACGCTGCGTATCAGCGGGCACGAGTGGGTCATCAGGCTCGATGCCGCCTCGGACATCACCGCCAGAGACGACATCATGATGCAATTGCTGTTCTGCGCCGAAGCCCACTGTTTTGGCGATATCTATGCCAAGATCCTCTCCGTGGAAGAAGCCCCCGACCGCAGGACCGCCCAGCTCACCGTCCACATCACCGCCATACCTGCCAAGGACCGGAAAGTCCTTGACCGGTGGACCGCCACCGCAGTGTAGCCCGCCACCCGGAAGTGTCTTGACGACGCCTCAATCATACTTAGCATTGTATATAAACCCGACCTTGACAGCGATCGTTCGTCTCTGATCTTCCTCCTCACCACATCCTCTGCGGCACGGTTTCTACTGCTGCTCATGAATTGCACCGAAATGACCATCGACTCCTTGTGCCGGCCTCTGGAGCGCTTCTGTTTTTCAACGCCTCGCTGGGTGGACCGTAGTCCACGGATGCCGTCGGGTGTGGGGATCGTCTACATCAACGGTGAAGGAGGTGTGCGATGAGATTCTCAGATTTCTTTGTCCCGCGCTGGCAGCATTCGAATCCGGAGGTGAGAAAGGCGGCCGTTGCCCGGATTGACGATGCCAAACTGCTGCTACAGATCAGCGAAAAGGACGACGATGCCGTTGTACGCGAGCTGGCGTCACAACGGCTTGTTGCCTTTAAACACAGCGACTGACCGTATCGAGGCAGAATTGGGTAGGGATAACCCGGTAGGCCGGTGGGGTACCCGCTGGCGCCGCTGGTCGAACGCGCGCTGAACCTGACGGTGCGCACCGATTACCGGGTTTGTTCTTGTGGCCCCGCCGATTCGGATGCTAAAGGAATCGGACCTGCGGGGGCACGATGACAGTCGTAGATAAGCGCATTTTCACAACCTTGTTTTTTTCATTGTTCACGGCGGTCACCGGCGTGGGCATCGTCGTGCCCCTATTACCTGTTTATGCCCATCACATTGGCGCGGGTGGCCTCTACATCGGCCTCATCTTCGGGGCCTTTTCCATCTCGAGATCCCTGTTTCTGCCCTATTTTGGAAGGCTATCCGACCGCAGGGGCAGAAAGCCCTTTATCGTGGTAGGCTTGGTCGCCTACGCGGCGGTATCCTTTGCCTTCATGCTGACCGAGGACGTGGGCGGTTTAATCATGATTCGATTCTTTCAGGGAATCGCCTCCGCCATGCTCATGCCGGTCTGTCAGGCCTACATCGGGGATATCACGCCCAAGGGCCGTGAAGGTACGGTCATGGGCACCTTCAACGTGGCCATGTTCAGCGGGTTGACCATCGGCCCGGTGCTGGGCGGCCTCATTCATGACCGATTCAGCCTCGACACCGCCTTCGCGGCCATGGGCTTCCTCTCCGTGGCCGGATTTTTCATGAGCCTGTCTTTTTTGCCTTCCGTTAAAAAGGAACGGGGCCGACAGCGGCAACGGCCCGCAACGCGCTGGCGTCGCCTGATGACGGACCCATCCATCATAGCCCTGTTCTCCATCCGGTGGGGCTACGCCGCCTGCATCGGCATCCTTTGGGGCTTTCTCCCCGTCCTGGCCGCATCGGAGCTTCAACTGGACAGTGCCGCCACGGGGTTATTGGTCACGCTGGGGGTGATGGTGAGCGGGATCATGCACATTCCCATAGGCGCACTGGCCGATCGCATGAATCGCCGCGTCCTGGTGATCAGCGGCAGCGTCATCATTGTTTTTGCCGTGGCGGCGTTTTACTGGACCCATTCTTTTTACGGCCTGCTTGCGGCCAGCATGATTTTCGGCCTTGGCGGCGGCATTGCCATGCCGGCCCAGATGGCCCTGGCCGTTTCCGCCGGCAGCCGCCTGGAGGCCATGGGCGCCGTCATGGGGGTGCTCACCCTGGCCCACAGCGTTGGCATGCTGGCCGGTGCCGTTCTGGCCGGCGGGTTCATGGACCTGTTTAGCCTTCGGGCGGCCTTCCCATTCGGGGGCCTTCTCATGATGGCATCACTGGCGCTCTTTGTTGTCTTTCACAAGGCGGATGCCCCCGCCGCCACCCCGCGCCCCGCCGACCCCGAGTTTATCTGATCCTCGGAACATCGGGTGCAAAAAAACACAAACACAACGAATATCTAACATAAATCTAACTTAACGGGCGTAGGCTGGTTTTTTGACAAAGGTACTATCGATCCTTTAATTGGGTTGCTGCCATGACACCCACTACGGTACTGTTCGGGTTCCTACTGCTCAGCGCAGGCGCCTATTACATCGGCCTCAAGCGCTCACACGCCGTTGCCGGAGGCCCCCGGCAGCTCAAGGACCTACACTCCCGGCCGGTATATTACGGCATGCTCACCGCCATCTGGTGCGGGGTCCCGGCGCTCATGTTATTCGCGCTGTGGCAGATAATTGACAACAGCATAATCACGCAAATCGTCATCCAGGGGCTCCCAGAAGATCTACGCAACCTTTCGGACGCCCGGCTGAACCTCCTCATCAACGACATCCGCAACCTCATTGCCGGCAACATCGTTTCCGGAAAGATCGATCCGGTGATGGAGGCCGCGGCCGATCATTACCGGCACCTGCAAAACGTCAGCCTGGGAGCCATGACTGTCATCATGCTGGTCATGGCCATCAGTGGCACCGTGGCCGTTCTCAAATTCATCACTCCGAAACTACGGGCGCGAAACAAAGTGGAGCGGGTCGCCACGGTGTTATTGGTGTTTTGCTCCACCATCGCCATCATCACCACGGTGGGCATCGTGCTGTCGGTGCTCTTCGAAGCCATCCGGTTTTTCCAGATCATCCCCATCACCGATTTTCTCTTCGGCCTGTCCTGGAGCCCCCAAATGGCCATTCGCGAGGATCAGGTGGGATCTTCCGGCGCTTTCGGTGCGATACCCGTTTTCACTGGCACCCTGCTCATTTCCGGCATCGCCATGTTCGTGGCCGTGCCCATCGGCCTGTTCTCGGCCATCTACCTGTCCGAATACGCCAACCGCCGGTTTCGCGATGTGGTCAAGCCCCTCATGGAGATCCTTGCCGGCATCCCCACGGTGGTCTATGGCTTTTTTGCAGCACTTATTGTGGCGCCATCATTTCGAAGCATGGGGGTCACCCTCGGCCTCGATGTCAGCTCTGAGAGTGCACTGGCCGCCGGCCTGGTCATGGGGGTCATGATCATCCCCTTTGTGTCCTCGCTGTCCGACGACATCATCAACGCTGTTCCACAGGCGCTGCGGGACGGCGCTTACGGCCTCGGCGCCACCAAATCCGAGACCATTCGGCAAGTGGTACTTCCGGCGGCGTTGCCGGGGATCATCGGCGGGGTCATGCTGGCCATCTCACGGGCCATCGGCGAAACCATGATCGTGGTCATGGCCGCCGGACTGGCCGCGAACCTGACCTTGAATCCCCTGAAAATGGTCACCACAGTCACCGTGCAGATCGTCACCCTGCTGGTGGGCGACCAGGAGTTCGACAGCCCTAAGACCCTGGCGGCGTTCGCCCTGGGCCTCATGCTCTTCATCACCACCTTGTCGCTGAACATCATCGCCCTGCATGTGGTCCGCAAATACAAGGAGCAGTATGAATAACCCTTCCCCTCCGG
Source organism: uncultured Desulfobacterales bacterium (assembly GCA_964446485.1). Classification (GTDB taxonomy): domain Bacteria; phylum Desulfobacterota; class Desulfobacteria; order Desulfobacterales; family JBDRRP01; genus JBDRRP01. The sequence goes on from CAYUOU010000031.1 coordinate 24,452, forward strand.
CCGCTGAAGCCAGCGCCGGAAAAAAGGCCAGCGATATCGTCCAGGCCGGACTGGCCCGGCGCTATCGGTCCGAACGGCGGTTCCAGGCCTTGGGCATCGCCGCCATCGGCCTGAGCCTCCTTTTTCTGATCATCCTCTTTGTCAGCATCTTCACCAAAGGCTACACGGCGTTTTTCCAGACCTACATCCAGCTGTCGGTTTATTTCAGCCCCGACGACATCGATCTCCAGAACATCCCCGGGTCCAATTTTCCTGGACTGGTGAAAAAATCCGTAAGAAACATGTTTCCCAAGGTGAAAGGCCGTAGCGACCTTCGCCAGCTCTACGCATTGGTGAGTTCCGACGCCGGCTTCCGGCTCCAGCGACTTGTGGTGGCCGACCCCAGTATCATCGGCAAGACCTTAAAAATATGGGTCCTTGCCGACGATGACGTGGACATGTTGATCAAAGGCCACATCGACAGGAATTCGGCCGAGGACGACCGCCGCCTGAGTGACAAGCAATTGGGGTGGATCGACCGACTCATGGAAAACAGCGAGATCGAAAAACGGTTCAATACCGTTTTTCTCACCGCCGGCGATTCCCGGGAACCGGAGATGGCCGGAATATTAGGTGCCACCCTGGGATCCTTCTACACTTTGGTGATCACCCTTCTGCTGTCCTTTCCCATTGGCGTGGCGGCCGCCATTTATCTCGAGGAATTCGCCCCCACCAATCGCTGGACCGACATCATCGAGGTGAACATCAATAACCTGGCGGCTGTCCCTTCAATCGTGTTCGGGCTCCTAGGTCTGGCGGTCTTTCTCAACTTCTTCAACATGCCGCGCTCGGCGCCGTTGGTGGGCGGGCTCGTACTGACCCTCATGACCCTTCCCACCATCATCATCGCCGGGCGGGCGTCACTCCAGGCGGTGCCGCCGTCCATCCGCGAGGGGGCACTGGGGGTGGGGGCGTCCAAAATGCAGATGGTCACCCACCACGTGCTTCCCCTGGCCATGCCGGGAATGCTCACCGGCACCATCATCGGCATGGCTCGGGCCCTCGGCGAATCGGCGCCGCTGCTCATGATCGGCATGGTTGCGTTCATCGTTGACATCCCCGGCGGGTTCACCGATCCGTCCACCGTCCTGCCCGTCCAGATCTATTTGTGGGCAGACAGCCCGGAGCGGGCTTTCGTGGAGAAGACCTCGGCGGCCACCATGGTTCTGCTGGCCTTTCTCATCGTCATGAACGCCACGGCGGTGTTCCTGAGAAAGAAATTTGAGCGGCGCTGGTAGCCTTGGCCCCACCGAGAAATTTCTGAAGCTAACGCCGATCCCACAAAAAGCTCACGCGTCGCTCACCGTACGCTAACAATACAGCCCTAAGGAATTTATAAATAGTGCCAACGCTTGAAAACGGGCCAACTCAAACGAATTCATTAATTCAAGGAGGAATGTAAATGTTTAAGAAGACCATCATCATTGCTGCAGTATCAGCCCTGGTATTGACTACCGGAACGGCCTTTGCCGCGCGAGATTACATCTCCATCGTCGGTTCGTCCACGGTCTATCCTTTCGCCACGGTGGTCGCCGAGCAATTCGGAAAAACCACCGCCTACAAAACCCCCAAGATCGAGTCCACCGGTTCCGGCGGCGGGCTGAAACTCTTCTGTGCCGGTGTCGGCGTGGAACACCCGGACATCACCAATGCCAGCCGGCGCATCAAGAAGTCCGAAGTTGACAAATGCGCCGCCAACGGGGTCAAGGAAGTCATCGAAGTGAAAGTCGGCTACGACGGTATCGTGGTGGCCAATTCCAAAAAGGCCTCGACCCTGAGGCTGACCCGGAAAGACATCTTCCTGGCGCTGGCCGCCCAGGTGCCCAATCCCAAGGGCGGCACCGACATGGTGGTTAACCCCTACCGGACCTGGAAGGATGTGAATCCGTCGCTGCCCAACGTCAAGATCGAAGTGCTCGGCCCGCCGCCCACCTCCGGCACCCGGGACGCCTTCCTGGAACTAGCCATGGAAAAAGGGGCCCAGTCGTTCGACTTCATCAAGAAGATGAAAAGTGCGGACAAGAAGATGTACAAGAAGATCGCCCACACCATTCGTGAAGACGGCGCCTACATCGAGGCCGGCGAAAACGATAACCTCATCGTCCAGAAACTCCAGGCCAATTCCGGTGCCCTGGGCATCTTCGGCTTCAGCTTCCTCGACCAGAACAGCGACAAGATCCAGGGTTCCTCTGTGGAAGGCATCGCCCCCACCTTCGACAACATCGCCGACGGCAAATACCCGGTTTCCCGCCCACTGTATTTCTATGTGAAAAAAGCCCATGTGAACGTGATCCCGGGGATCAAGGAATTCCTGGATGAGTTCACCAGCGAGAAAGCCTGGGGCCCCGACGGCTACCTGCCGGAAAAGGGCATGATCCCCATGCCCGATGCCGAACGCAAGGAATTCCGCAAGAACACCAAGGCGCTCAAACCCCTGAGTATGTAACGGCCCCCCTCCTGCATCACCGCGGCCCCCGGGAGTTCATGGGCCGCGGTGATGTCGTCTATTGCCCAGCAGTCAGCCGTCATGCTACCATGCCGGCGCAGCATTACCGGAAGGTTGAACAATGCCTGAAGAGAACGACATACTGGTGAACCGAGATCAGCGTAAAACGGTCGGTGAGACACTGCTGGACAACCCCCGCATCGCCTGCCGCAACGTCGATGTCTTTTATGGGGACAAGCAAGCCATCATCGATGTCACCCTCGACATCGGCTCCAACGAAGTCATTGCCATGATCGGTCCTTCCGGGTGCGGCAAGTCGACCTTCATCCGCTGTTTGAACCGGATGAACGATACCATCGAGGGGTGTTCCGTCACCGGTGACATCCTCCTCGACGGCGTCAACATCTACGACAAAGATCTGGATGTGGTGCCCCTGCGGGCCAAGGTCGGCATGGTGTTCCAGAAGCCCAACCCGTTTCCCAAATCCATTTACGACAACATTGCCTACGGCCCCAAAATCCACGGACTGGCCAACAACAAGAGCGAACTCGACGAGGTCGTGGAAACTGCGCTGAAAAAAGCGGGGCTGTGGGAAGAAGTGAAGGACCGGCTCAGCCAGCCCGGCACAGGTCTGTCCGGCGGTCAACAGCAGCGGCTGTGCATCGCCCGGACCATCGCCGTAAGCCCCGAAGTCATCCTCATGGACGAGCCCTGCTCGGCCCTGGACCCCATCGCAACGGCCCGCATCGAAGATTTGATCGATGAACTGCGGGAGCAGTACACCATCGTCATAGTAACCCACTCCATGCAGCAGGCCTCCCGGGTTTCCCAGCGCACCGCCTACTTTCACCTGGGGGATCTCATCGAAGTCGGCGCCACCAAACGGATTTTCACCCGCCCGCGCCACCAACTCACCGAAGACTACATCACGGGACGATTCGGATAGTCACCACCGACGGATTGTCACTGGGGATACGACACCGCCGTGAATTCCGGCTGATGGAAGAAATAGACATGTTTTTTCATGCCTGGTCTTTCCCGGCGGTTTTCCGCCAACAGTGGAATATCAGATTTTTAATGCAACCTTGACGAACCCGTAGAAAATCCTCAATGGTCATCCCGAGCGTAGCGAGGGATCTATGTGTTCAGACGTTATTCAAAGGCACTACAATTAGTTGCGGTTCCTCGTCGCACGCTCCTCGGAATGACATGCTGGGGCAGGTGGATTTCTACTAAGCCGTCAACCTCGAGGGTTACAATTCTTCGGGCGTAAAGGCCGACACCGCGTCGATGTCGACGGCATCGGCAAAGAGCATGGCCAGCCGGTCCACCCCCAGGGCGTTCCCCGTGCAGTCGGGCAAGGAGGCGAGCGCCGTCAAAAACGGTTCAGGCATGGGAGCCGCGGTTTTCCCCGCCGCCTGCCGCGCTGCCCGCTCATCGACGAAACGCCGGCGCTGTTCCTGCGGGTCGGTCAACTCGCTGAATGCGTTGCAAAGTTCCAGTCCGGCAATGTAAAGCTCGAACCGCTCGACCTCATCGGGTGCCTGGGCGCGCCGCCTTGCCAGTGCCCCCTGGGCAAGCGGGTAGTCCATGAGAAATACCGGTCGTTCCACACCGAGATGGGGTTCTATGTCCAGCCCCATGACCGCATCGAACCGGTTGTCCTGCAGGGCGGCGGCCATGTCTCCGCCGCCATAGCGCGAAAAAGCATCGCTGACACGCAACCGCTCCCACGGTGGGCTGAGATCGATGCGCCGCCCCTGATAGGACAGGATGCGCACCCCATCCAGGAGGGTGTCGGCCGCCGATAATATCAGGGCCTCGGTCTGGTCCATCATATCCAGGTAGTCCGCATTCGCGGTATACCACTCCAGCATCGTCATTTCCGGCAGATGGCGGCCCCCGCGTTCTCCCTGCCGAAAACACCGGCAAATCTGGTAGATGCGCGGGTAGCCCGCTGCCATCAATCGTTTCATGCACAGTTCGGGGGATGTCTGGAGGAACCAGCCGTCCGACGGCACCGGATCGATGTGGGCTTCCGGCGCCGGCGCCGGAATTCGAATGGGCGTCTCCACCTCGAGGTAGCCGCGTTCGTCAAAGTAAGCGCGAAGCGCCGCCGTCATCCGGTGGCGGGTGTGCAAATAGCCATGGATCCGTGCCTGGCGGCAGGTGTTCATGCGCTCCGTTGGGGGCAGCGCCGGGCTGGGGCCGTCAACCACGATGGCCGCTTTCCGACGCATGCGGTTTGTCTTGATATATGTCGTTGGGCCGGTCCTGAAGATAGACCCGGTCGTAGACATCGGTGTCGGCATCATCGTACCACTCATGGCCCTTTTCCTGGCACGCGGGGCAGGCATGAAGGGGGATGTTAACAGCCAGGACGTGCGCACCGGCACCCGTTGTGGAGTCGATGCGCAGGGCACCACCGCAATCCGGGCAAACCACCAGGCGCTCCTTCTGATGCTCCATGATACCGTCAGTGTCGTAGTAGATATCCCGTTCCCGATGGGCCACCGTTTTTCCCTTGCAGGCGATCTCGCGCAGCGTTTCACGCCGCTGCCAATTGTCCAGGATGCGGGCGCCCAAATCTCTGATGAAGGCCGTTACGGAAGGCTTTTGTCGGATACGGTCGGGATCGTAGTCCGGCTCAAGAACAGCCCCGTAGTCGATGCCGGACATGGCCAGTATGATGCCGAGATTGACGTAGGGCAGGGCCCCCTCGATGGCATAGCCGCCCTCCAGTACGGCGATATCCGCACCGAGCCGCTCGGTAAGCCGCGCGTACCCCTGGGCCGAGAAATTCATGTTGGTGATGGGATCGGAGTAATGGTTGTCCTGACCGGCGGAGTTGACGACGATGTCCGGTTTAAAATCTTCGAGAATGGGTTTCACGATATGGTCCACGGCATACAAGAACCCCTCCTCGGACGTATGCGGCGGCAGCGGAATGTTCACCGTCGTACCGGTGGCTGTGGGACCGCCGGCTTCGTGAATGAAGCCGGAGCCCGGGTAGAGGGTCCGGCCGTCCTGGTGGATGGAGATGAACAAGGTGTCAGGGTCGTGCCAATAAATATCCTGTGTGCCGTCGCCGTGATGGCAGTCGGTGTCCACAATGGCGACGCGGCGAATACCGTAAGCCACGCGCAGGTACTCCACCATGATCGCTTCGATGTTGATGTTGCAAAACCCACGGTTGCCGTGCACCACACGCATGGCATGATGGCCGGGAGGACGCACCAGGGCAAACCCGCGCGCAACGCGGCCGTCCATGACGGCCATACCGATGGTCTTCGCGCCGCCGGCACTGATGAAATGGCTCTCCGTGGTCACCCGCCAGGGATCGGGTACGCAAAAGTGCACCCGTTGAATGTCTTTCACCGTCACCAGGTCGGGCTTCAGCTCCACGATGCCGGGGATATCGAAGACCCCCTCTTCCATAACCTGGTCCTGAGTGTACAGCAGCCGCTCCTCACGCTCGGGGTGGGTGGGGCTTATGGCCCAATCGAATGCGGGAAAGAAGACCAGGCCGGTCTTATGCGTCGCTTGAAGTGTCATCTCTGCCGTCTCTACAAAAGGTAGGTTCTGGTTCAGAGCAAGGCTTGAGCTATTTTGAAACCGCAGGCATAAGGGTCACTAAGTCGAGGATTTCAAAATGTAGCGGGCCAGACCCAGCGAGCGAACGCGAGTGAATCGGAAATGGCCGACTGCCTTGCTGGTAAGCCCCCGTGTTGTTCAGGGGGATTAAAAACGCCGCTCTGGGCCAAAATATGCCTTTTGTCTCAAATGAATGTCCTGCTGATGTTCTCGAACCCGTGTATGAGCCCCGGCTTGATCTGGGCGCGGATACGGATGTTTTTTCCAATGGTTCGAAATCCGCGAACCATGTTGAAAGACTGCTCTTCCACGATTTCCAGTTCCAGATGATCCGGGCTGGCGCCATTCCTGACGGCCTTGTCCCGGAGCAGCGACAGCGCCAATTCGCGGGCTTGGGACGATTGAAAACCGCTGCCCACCGACTGGTGCACCCCTTCCTCGGGTGCCATGGCAACCCCCCGCTGGGTGTCCACGAAAAGGGTGATCTCGGACGTTGTTCTCGCCAGTGCCGCACCGATGGCATTGGCCAGCCCGCAATTGGGAACAACGCCCACGCGGAAATCGGAGATCTCCTCGATACGCCGGGCAAACGGCAGGGCAGGCCCGCCGAGCAGGGTGATCAGCTTCGGGTCCACCTGATACCCCTCCAGCATCTCGTGAACGGTATAGACTGGACGACTGTTGATGTCGTCGATCATCCGGCGGGCGTGAGCCAGGATACGCCGACAGGTCTCGTCAAAAACAAGTCGGGCAGCCGCATCGACATCCATGCCCAAGGCCGCTGCCAGCGCCTGAAACCCCTTTCGCGCCGCCTCGCGGTCACCGGTATCACCCACCAGTCCGAGGATCATCATGGCATCGGTGGGGGTGGGTGCCGGACCGCCGTAACCCATGGCGGGGCCGAGTCGGCCAGGGCCGACGCCGAGGTCCTGGCCGTTCATGCGAACGGCACTGTCGCCACCAAGACCCACAGAACGGGTATTGAGAGAGCGGATCAAGGTCCGGTATCCGCCGAGGGCAATGCCCACAGGGTCCAGGAGGGGTGCGGCATTCACCAGGATGGCCATGTCGGTGGTGGTGCCGCCGATGTCCATGACCAGTGTCTCCTCGGTTTCGGACGAGAAGACCATGGCGCCCATGACACTGGCGGCCGGACCGGAGTTGATGGTCTGGGCCGGCGCGCCCAACGACGCCTCGAAACTCATGTTGCCACCGTCCGATTTGAGGATCCGTATGGGGACGGTGAGCCCTCGCTCCGCCAAGGAGCGCTTCACTGCACTGTAAAAGGCCATGTGAGCCGGGTAAACGGCTGCATTGAGGTAAGCGGTGGCAATGCGCCGGGGGAAATTCAACAAGCCGGAGAGCCTGTGGCCCAGAAACACCACGTCACAGGTGTTTGCCAGAAGTTTCTCGATGGCCAATTCGTGGGCTGGATTGCGGGTTGAGAACTTTCCGATGACCGCCGCGTGTTTGACCCCCTGGATGGCCAACTCCCGAACGATGCGTCGGATTTCATCGATGTCGACAGGCTGCTGTTCACGACCCCGATGATCCATGGCGCCGCGGACATGGTAGTAGTGGGCGCCAAGGCGGTAATACGCAGGGTCGATGCCCGGCCCCCCGGTGACGATGACACCAACGGGGGGCACGTTGCCCTGCACCACGGCGTTGGTGGTCAGCGTCGTGCTCAGCACCAGGCGGTGTATGGCATCCGGCGAACGCCCGGCCATGACCGCGTCGATGCCCCCCACCACCGTTTGGAATAGATCGTCGTGGCGGGTGGGAACTTTTACTGCGCCCACAAGCCCGGTATCGCCCATCAGTACGACATCGGTATGGGTGCCGCCCACATCCAAGCCAAGAATCATGAGGTTCGTCCATCCTGAGTATAAACCGCGGTGGATGCTAAACAAAAAGGCCCATGATGTCAACGCGAGCCACTGGCGATGCAGTGCGTTAGAAAAGGGTTGCAAATTGCCAGAGCGGTTGCTAATGCGCCGCTTTGGGGCGGGCGAAACCCTTCACCGGAACGACTTCTGGCAACATGGAAAGGGTCCCATGCCGGACATTCATTTCTCCGATTTTCTCTTGGAAGAAGACACCAAACACGGTGAAAGCATTCCGGAAATGACGCAGGACGCCAATACGACTGCCGGCGCGACGCGCGACGCTGCTTCCAGCCGGAAACCGTCATGACGCCTGCAGCCGTCATCGCCGCCGCCGTAAATGAGCGAGAGGCCGCCATGTTCTCGCTCCTGGCCGATCTGGTGAACATCCACAGCGGCAGTCATCACAAAGCCGGGGTCGACCGGGTGGGAGCGCGCATCCGCGATCACCTTGCCCGCCTCCCCGTCTCCATCGACATCGATTCCCAATTGGATTTCGGCGATCATCTGGTGGTGCGCACCGCCGCCGTCGGCCCCCATCACGGCCAGGCGCTCATGGTAGGGCACATGGATACGGTATTTCCCGAAGACACCGAATTTAGGGATTATCGCGAAGACGGGCCCTGCTGCTACGGGCCGGGGATCATCGACATGAAGGGTGGATTGGTGGCAGGCATATTCGCACTGGAAGCCCTCCATGCCGCCGGGCTTCTTTCAACAATGCCCCTCACCTTCATATTCAATGCGGACGAAGAAATCGGATCCCTCACATCCCGGGCACTCATCCGGCAGGAGGCGTCAAAAAGCCGGTTTGCGTTCGTCTTGGAATGCGGCGGCATGACCGGCAGCATCGTCACCCGTCGCAAAGGGAATCGATCGTTTCAACTGGTCTGCGCGGGAAAGGCCGGCCATGCGGCATCGGCCGGACCGGACAAGGCCAGCGCCATCGAGGCCCTGGCCCATCAGATTCTCTCTTTTGAAGCGCTCAACGACCCGGAGCGGGGAATCACCGTCAATGTGGGGCAAATCACCGGCGGCATCGGCCCCAACACCGTCGCCGAAACCTCAGCAGCGCGCATCGACATGAGATTTGCGACCCCGGCGGACGAGGCCGGACTTGTCGATGCCGCCCACGCCATCGCCGACACGGAGGTTGTATCCGGGGTGCACTGTACCTTGGAAACGGTGAGCCGGCGCCCCCCCATGCCGCCCTCAGCCGGCACCCAGGCGCTCTATGACCAGGTGGCCGAGGTGGCAAAGACGCTGGGGATGCCGGCCCCCGAAGAATTCCGCTTTGGTGTGTCGGACGCCAACATCATCGCCGAGGCGGGAATTCCGGTGGTGGACGGTCTCGGCCCACTGGGGGAAAACGACCATAGCGACCGCGAATACATGATCAAAGACAGCCTTCCCCGACGCACCCTCCTGATAGCACACAGCCTGCTGGCCTGCTGGGATGACACAACAGGCATTTTTCATATGTATATCTAAGGTTGGAGGCGGTCAGCTCATGCAGGTTTCAAAACGGGGTAATTGCCTATCCCATGGTGTCATGCCCGGGCCTGACGGGTCATTTCGTCGACAAGGGTTTTGAGCTGGCGTGAGAACTCGGGGGAGGGTTTTTCTTCTTTTAGCCCGTGGCACAGGGCCACGGTCTGCCTGAGGGTGTCGATGCAAGATTGGCAGGCAACACAGTTTTCCGCATGTTTTTTGATGTCGGCACAGGTGGCGGCGTCCAGTTCATTGTCAAGGTACGCCGACAACTTGTCGAAAAGCGCCAAACAGTCCTTGCGGGAATGATGGTTATGGGACATCGTCAAAATATCCTTTCAATTTCTCCCGGAGAAAGAGTCGGCCCCGGTGAAGCCGGACCTTCACGTTTGACGATGTCAAATTGAGCACCTGGGCCGTCTCCTCGGTGGAAAACCCCTCCAGATCCCGAAGTACAACCACCATTCGGTGATTTTCCGGCAAAGCCAGGATAGCATCACGGATCACCTCGGACAGTTCGCTGGTGAGCACCTGATCCAGGGGCTGAGCCGCCCATCCCGGCACCGTGTCCGGCGGCGGCTCCCCCTCCTTGGGAAGAAATTCCTCCAGGGAGAGTTCCTTTTCGGGAGCGAATTTCGAGCGACGCCGTTTTTTCATACATACGCTGGCAGCCACTCGGTAGAGCCAGTTCTTAAACTTGGTTTCAAAACGGAAGCTGCCCATGTACCTAAAGGCGTTGAGGAAGGTCTCCTGTACCAGGTCTTCGGCATCCTGCACGTGCCCACATAGCTTCAGCCCAAAGTTGTATAACCGTCCCTCGTAGCGCCCCACGAGTTCATGAAAACGATCTGGCCGTCCGTCGTTGATCGCCCGGATCACTTCCGTATCTTCATCAATGACGCTCTGAAGGTTCTGTTTTGGGTTCATCGCCCTTCTTACCCGCCACCTGGCAGGCATCGCTCATTCAGGTGGAGACACCCAGTCGCGGCAGAATCACTGCCTGCAGCAGAAACCAGACGCCGATAACGACGAGAAACAGCCATATTTCTTTCATTTACCTTCCTCCGAAAAGGGTAACCTGCGCCACCGAAATCATTTCTAACCCCATTTCGGTGCGATACCGGTAATGAGCCTTCCCGGGAAAAGGGGTTACAAAGCGGCGTCATCCGCCGTCAATGTGCCCGCGCTGCGGGTCAGCGGATTGAACAGGCAAGAGACGATCTCATCGGCCAGCCGTGGGATATCCTCCAAACCGATCACGGGAACCGAAAGGGAGGCGATGGCGGCATCGGTCACGAGCGCAATAAGATGCGGATCCTTGAGACAGATGGGGGCGGGCTGGGAGCCCTGCCGAAAAACCTCGATCTTGGGCACCGGCGCCCGCTTGAATCCCTCGGCGATGACAAGGTCGCAGTCGCCGGCGTATCTCAGCGCGTCATCGAGGGTGCCGTTGGGCTGGTTCCTGAGCACGGCCATCTGCTCGGGACCGATGAGAATAACGGCCGCCGCCCCCGCAGCCTGGTGGCGCCAGCTGTCTTTGCCGGGGCGATCCATTTGAAATCCGTGATGGGCGTGCTTCACCGTCGCGGCACGATACCCCCGCCGGGACAACTCCGGCAGCAGCTTCTCGATGAGTGTCGTTTTACCGGCGTTGGAATGACCGGAGATGGCGATGACCGGGGGCATTCAGGCGTTCCATTCCGTGGGTTCAAGCCACAACGGCGACCGTGGCCGCCGCAGACGCTGGCAACCTATTCCTGGATGCCGGGTTTGTCAAGCCGGCCACCAGCGACGCGGGAGGCAGCGCGACATTGCGCGATGACTTGCACCGGCGGCGTCGGTGCGTATATTCTCCGCTGATATTTCTTGAGGTAAATAATCGAACATCTGGGGAAATCACCATGCCGGCAGCACCCATATTGGAAGTACAGCGCCTTGAAAAACACTACGGGACACTCGCCGCCGTCGACGGTGTGAGCTTCTCCGTACCTGAAGGGTACTGTTTCGGCCTGTTAGGCCCCAACGGCGCGGGCAAGACGACCACCATTGAAATTATCGAAGGCATTACGCCCCCCTCGGCCGGAACGGTACGCTATCGCGGCCGCCCCCGGGACGATGCGTTCAATGCCGAGATCGGCATCCAGTTTCAGCATACCGCACTGCTGAGTTTTCTCACCGTCCGGGAAACCCTGGAAACGTTTGCCGCACTCTACACCGATACTGAGCCCATCAATACCCTCATTGACCGGTGTCATCTTGAGGGCATCAGCAAAAACTACAATGACCGCCTCTCCGGCGGCCAGCGACAGCGGTTGCTATTGGCCTTGGCGCTGGTGAATCGCCCACGGCTGCTCTTTTTGGACGAACCCTCCACCGGCCTGGACCCCCAGGCCCGCCATGATCTCTGGGAGATCGTGCGCAATATCAAGAGGGAGGGAAAAACCATCATCCTCACCACCCATTACATGGAAGAGGCGGAGTATCTCTGCGACCACATCGCCATCATGGACGGCGGGCGCATCATCGCCGAAGGGGCACCTGAAACCCTTATCACGCAATACCGAAAAGGGATGACCGTGACGCTGCCCAGAGAAAATTTTCTCAATGGACTCGAAGGGCTCGGCCTTATCGTCAGCGAAGCCCGAGACCGTGTGGAGATTCAGACCGAGGATGTGAACGCCTGCCTCCAAACCCTTCTCACGCAGGATGTGGACCTGACGGGGATGATGATTCGCTCGCCGAACCTCGAGGATGTATTTCTTTATCTCACCGGTCGGCAGCTGCGCGATTGACAGGCAACCGGCGATACCTTCCGTCGATCCATTGTCCTGCGAAAGGGCTCAGGTGAAAGTGCAATGATGGGTATCTCCTATAAGCGATTCTGGGCCATGTTCAGCGCCCGGAACCGGGAGTTTTTCCGGGACCGTGCGGCCTTCGGATGGAATTTTCTGTTTCCTTTTCTCATCGTCGCCGGCTTCGCGCTGATATTCAGCGGCGGCAGTCAGAAGTCCTACAAAATCGGGATCGTTCCTGCGACGTCGATGGGCGCGCTGGACCCGACACAGGCCGACATCCCCGAGGCGTTCAAATCCATCCGATATGCCGAATTCATCGGTTTTGACGACATGGCCCTGGCCATGGACCGGCTGCGGCACCACAAAATCGATTTTCTGATAGCCGCCGGGCCGCCCCCCTACCGGTACTGGGTGAGCGACGCCTCTCCCAACGGCTACGCGGTGGCGGCGTTGTTTCGCGACAGCATTCGGATCGGGGGAACCCTGGCTGTCCAGGAAGAAATTCAAGGCAGGGAAATTCGGTACATCGACTGGCTGTTTCCCGGCATTCTGGGCATGAACATGATGTTCAGCGCGCTCTGGGGGGTGGGTTATGTGGTGGTCAGATATCGTAAAAACGGGGTGCTCAAACGCTTCAAAGCCACACCGCTCACTACCGTTGAATACCTGAGCGCCCAACTGCTCTCCAGGGTCTTTTTGCTCATGTTCACGCTGTTCGTGGTGTGGTTCGGCACCGACATGATTTTTTCATTCGAGGTCGACGGCAGCTATGCGAATCTCTTCCTCACCTTTTTTCTGGGGAGCCTAAGCTTGACCGGCCTGGGTCTGATACTGGCGGCTAGGGGAACCAGCGAAGAATTCACAACCGGTGTGCTCAATTTCATATCCTGGCCCATGATGTTTCTCTCCGAAGTATGGTTTTCCCTCGAAGGGGCACCGGGCTGGATTCAATCCTTCGCCAAGATCTTTCCCTTGACCCACATGCTCAACGCGGTGCGCCGAATCATGAATGACGGCGCCGGCCTGTTGGACGTTTTGCCGGAACTTACCATCCTTGGGATCATGAGCGTTGTATTTCTTGGGCTCGGGGCCAGCCTTTTCAGCTGGACGCGGTAAACCGGGCACCCGGCCGTAGCGATTCGCTCCGGTTAAGAATTGCACTGGTTTTCAGAAAATGGTAAAAAAGGAGCGTTTGTCGACACACCGGGAAAAACCTGCCCCGGCCAGTCGTCAAACAGGATCTGCGGCCGGCCATCCATCGCCTGCGAAACCCAATCCAATGACCTCGGACGTATCATGGCGCGCATACTGATCATTGACGACGACGACCAGATTCGAGACATGCTGTGCCGCATGCTGAACCAAGAGGGATATGTGGCGGATGACGCATCAAACGGTGTTGAAGGACTGACCCGTTTTCGCCAGCAGCCTTACGACCTGGTGCTGACGGATCTGATCATGCCCGAGAAAGAGGGCATCGAGATGATTATCGAATTGAAATCGGAGTTTCCCGATGTAAAGATCATCGCTATGTCCGGCGGCGCGCGCATGGGGCCGGAGGCCTACCTTCAACTGGCGGAAAGCCTCGGCGCCGAAAGTTGCTTCACCAAACCCATTCCCCGCGAGGAACTCCTCACCACCATCCACACCCTCGTCGGACCTCCCGGATAGAACCTGCTGACATTGTTCACAAGGAAGGGCTAATGGTAACAAAATAAGGCAGGCATGCCGATTATCAGTGTGTTGGAAATTGTATGCCATTTTGTTTATGCAACGATGGGGTTTAGGCGATGCCCTGTACCGCGGGACGGTCTTTCTGGGGTCTGAAGACGGCGCGTTTGCGGGTGTCGCGCATGGATTTCAGTATTTCGATACTGGTCTTGAAGCCACGGCTAAGGCGGCAGCGGTCCAAGGCCACCCCCGTCAACTGCGCCACGGCCTGTATGAAGTTGACGTCGTCGAGGGTGAACTCCCACGGATCACTGGTATAGATGCGCAGGGCGCCCAACACCGAACCGTGCATTACAATGGGCAGTGACATGATGGAGGCAATTCCTTCCTTTACGGCCGCGTCCGGATACTGGATCCGTGGGTCGTCGGACACGTCGTAGATCGCCACCGGGCCGTCTTTGAAAGAATCGGCAATGGATCGCAGTGCGCTCACGGGGCCCTTGTCGATGTACTCCTGGCTGAGGCCATAGGCCGCCGCAATCTCGAGCTCATCGGTCTTGCGATTGATGAGAAACAGCGCACACCCCTTCACATCCAGGGTTTCGGTCACCTGGGCCACGGTGATGGGGCAGAGCTTTTCCGGGTCTTTGCCTGAGGCGATGGTGCCGGTCAATGCCAGCAGGGTCTCGTAGTGACGGACTTTGCGCTTCATGGCGGCCTCCTGTCGATGGGGGGTGGTCATGTGCACCACTGCCTGAAGAAGGCGCCGCCGGCGGCGTGGGAAATCCGTATTGAGGGGGCGTCCAGTCACACGCGCAGCATGCATCGCAAGGGGGGCCAGGGGGCGCCGGATCAGCGAAAGCCGTCCTTCAGAATGGCAACGGTAGCGAGATCATATGACGGCCCCCACAACGGTGTCAAACATCCTGTTCAACGGCAGCGTCGTGTATTTGTGTAGTTGCCGCGGAAATCACGGTTGACCATGATTTTTTCTTTCGTATCTACTGCAACCCTTCTCTTTCCGATGAAATATGGCAGTGGTGAGCCGCAGCCCGACTATGGCGGCCGGGTTAACCGCGCAAAGCGGCAGCCGCGAGGAATATCCGGATATCCGGTCATGGACGCGATAAAGCGCGTCCCTCCACCGCCGGCCGAAGAATGGTCTTCCTGGAGGGCCACGCGCCGTCGTGGCTGTTCCAAAGTATGCAAACCGATCTGCCCGCTGCGGGCATTGTGAATATGATACCGGTATTGAAAAATAGAAATGCGGGTGCTAACTCTCAGCCGCTATGACGATTCCGTGCCGGGCCGCTGACCGCTTCGAGATGCTGGCCGTCCAGAAATGGCACTGAGCGGCACTCACAATGCAGGATCGAGGAGAACCACGTTATGAGACTTGGCATCATCGGGCTGCCCCAGTCCGGCAAATCGACGGTATTCGACGCATTGACCCGATCCCTGGCTGCCCCAGGACACCGGGCCGAAGACCGTATCGCCACCATTCGCGTGCCGGACGCCCGTGTGGACGCCCTGAGCGCCATGTACGCGCCCAAGAAGACCACCTTCGCCCAGGTCGAGTACTTTCTGCCGGGAAATCAGGCGGGCAGACCCGACGCCCAGCGAGACCAGCAGTTCTGGACCCCGGTCCGTGACTGCGACGCCTTGATTCTGGTGGTGCGCAACTTTACCGGCCTTGACGGCACGCTTCCGGAGCCGTCCAAAGCGGTGCTGGGAATCTGCCAGGAACTCATCATCGCCGACCAGATCGTCGTTGAAAAACGCCTGGAGCGGATCGCCCAGGAAAAACAGCGAGGGCGAAAAATCAGCGATGAAGAACACTCCCTGTTGGAGCGGTGTCTTTCCCTGCTCGAGCAGGAAACGCCCATTCGCAGTGAACCCGAATTACACGAAGCCAAGACCCTCAAGGGCTTCGCGTTTCTCACTGGCAAGCCCCTGCTGGTTCTTTTCAACAACGCCGATGAGGATGATGCATTGCCGGCACTGCCCGGCGCCGTGACGGCAGGGGAGACGATGGTGATCCGTGGTAAACTGGAGCAGGAACTGGCCCAAATGACCGACGAAGAGGCTTTGGAATTTCTTGCCGAGTTCGGTGTGGGCGAATCGGCCATGGACCGGGTCATCCGCCGCAGCTACGACCTCTTGGGACTCATCTCCTTTTTCACGGTGGGCGACGACGAAGTCAAGGCATGGACCATCCGTGCGAACACCCCCGCGGTGGAAGCCGCCGGAGAGATCCACTCGGATATCCAAAAAGGCTTTATTCGCGCCGAGGTGGTCGCTTACGACGATCTCATGGCCGCCGGGACCTATGCCGAGGCCAGAAAGCAGGCCACGGTCCGCCTGGAGGGAAAAACCTACGCCGTCCAGGACGGAGACGTCATCCATTACCGATTCAACATATAGGTCCACCTGAATTGACCCCATATGCCCGCCGCTTCCGTCGGCCGACCGTATCTCCGGCGCCGGTGCAGCACCCGCCACCGCAACATCACACCACATCGGCGCAACGATTGAACCCCATCATGCTAACAGCCATGGCGCCATGACAACGGAAGCCGCCCAGGAGGCCGCCAAGGCGGCGGTGAAGTCGCTGCGCTACGAAGAAAATGATTACTTCTGGATCAACGACACCGCACCGGCCATGATCATGCACCCCATCAAACCGTCGTTGGACGGCAAAGATCTAGCCGGGTTCAAAGACCCCAACGGCAAGCCGCTGTTTATTGAAATGGCCAACGTGGCTAAAGAAAAGGGGGCTGGATTCATTGACTACTACTGGCCCAAACCCGGCCAGGAAAAACCCGCGCCAAAAATCTCCTATGTTAAATTGCACCCCGACTGGGGATGGATTGTGGGCTCCGGCATATACATCGACGATGTGGATAAAGAGATCTCCAGCATCTTCCTGGCGGTGTTTGCAGGCATTGGCCTCATTACGGTACTGGGCCTCGGAGCGTCTTTCTTCATGGCCCGCGGCATCTCCAGGCCAATCAACCGTGTCATTGCCGAACTCAGTGCCGGCTCCGATCAAATTACTTCGGCATCCGGCCAGATCACCTCCTCCAGTCAATCCCTGGCCGACGGCGCTTCCGAACAGGCGGCAAGCATCGAGGAGACCAGCTCGTCGCTCGAAGAGATGTCCTCCATGACCCGCCAGAATGCAGAACACAGTCGGCAAGCGGATGCCCTGATGCAGGAAACCAATTCCGTGGTGGGCCGGGCCAACGGCGCCATGGGCGAACTGACGGGCTCCATGGAAGCCATTACCAAGGCCAGTGAGGAAACCCAGAAAATCATCAAGACCATCGATGAAATCGCCTTCCAGACCAACCTGCTGGCACTGAACGCCGCCGT
>CAYUOU010000032.1:0-40614 GCA_964446485.1 uncultured Desulfobacterales bacterium
CGTTCGAGTTCTTATATTGCTGTGACGGTTAAAGGTGCGCGAAAATCAGTGTTGACCACCTTTTGCAGGGATTCGATCTCTTTTAGCGCGTTGAGTCCGCTTTTGTTCTTTACGATATCTTCGGCCTCATAGCGCAGGTTTTTCAGTTTGCCGGGGGTAGAGTAGGCTTGCAGCGACTCCAGAAAGGTTTTCACTCCGGACAGGGCGCTGCCTAATGTTTCCGTTTCGTTTTCGGAGACCAGGCTGCGTCCCCACATGGAAATTCCGGTTTGAAGTGCCTGTTGGGCCAGTACGAGACGGTTGACAATTTCATTTATCTTGTCGAGCAGTTGGGTGACGGCAATGTTTTTGTTTTGAGTGACTTCTTGGGCCAGGCCCGTGGGAAGATTGACCAACTCATAGATGGCTTTCAGGGCCGGTAGGTTCCAGTCCTTTGGTTTTTCAATGTGCTTGAATTGTTTCAGGTCTTCAAGCCCGGCGGCGGCCAGTTGCCCCACAGTAGTGGCATCGAATTTGTTTCCTGGGATGGCCAGAACCAGATCGCCGGTGTAAACTAGGCTGGCAAGGACCACCACGGCCCACTCGGGTTCGATCCGCAGGCTCTGTGGCGCCATGTATTCCACACCCACAATATCCTGGATCAACTCGCTTCGGTTGACGACTTGGCCGTGCCCTTTCTTTTTCAGCGCCTTTAGAATGTGCTTGGCGTATCTGGATCGGTTCGGTTCGATTTTTTCCCCATCGAGCAGTTCCAGTGCATCCAAAACGGCGGTGGCTTGCTTGGTCCGGTTCTGGCCGGCAATGGCACGCAGGGCATCCTGAGCCGCCTGTGCCCGGGATTCGCCGGTGATCAGTACCGAGAAAAACGGGTATTCAGGGGCCTGCTCTGAAAATGTAGGCCCCAGACAAATGCCGCCCACCGTATTGACGACATCCCGGAAATTGATTTGGTCCGGATTGACCGAAGACATGGGGTGGCCCTTGAGCCATTCGCGCAGGGATTTTTTCCTTCCCTGGTGTACCACGTCAAAGGCGTCGAACATCCGCGCCTGGAGCCATTCGTTCATTTCGAGCAGGAAACCGTCGGCTTTTGCGTCATAGGAACTTTTGGCATGCCCCGAGGAGGTCGAGGCAAGATCGATGGCCGCCGCGTAATTTTGCAGGTGTGCCTGAAAGCTTGCCTCGATGCTCTTGATGCGAAAATAAACTTCATCTCCTTTTTTCTCGTCCTGGAAGCTGGGCGGATCCAGTGGCTGGATGAAATAAAGATAAAAATCCCTGGGCGGAACGGCTGTAGACCGTTGGTTGGGGGCACCGAAAAAAAGATATCCCTTGCGGGCGGCTTTCCGCTCGGCCCAGATCAGTTCGTGCTCCCAGATGCTGTAGCCGGTCACATGGGTGGAATCGCTGCATTCCATGACTTGCTTTAAGGCGGTGTAATAGGCACGGTCAAGACTCTGCTCTCCCAACACACCAGCCTTTTTTTCGATCAAGGCGTCGAAATCATCGGTCTTTTTCAGGTCGAGATAAAATTGATGGTTGTCCTTATTAAACGAGATGAACTGGCCGCTTACCGTTTTATGGATTTCCCGCAGTACTGTCTCCACATGGGAGAGCAGATCGTCGGCCGGATCGCCACCCAGTTCCTCGATTCCCGGCTGGTATAGACAAAGGGTGTCTCGCAATTCTCCCGCCGTGGCCCCCATGGGAACGTAGACATCACCGGTCGTGAGTCGATGCACAGAAAGGGCATGGATCAACTGCAGTGCCATGTCTATGTATGCAGGCCGGGTAAAGGCCTGCTGGATGCGCCCTTCGAGCACCTGGCTGCATTCGATCACCGCTTTGCATTCGGGGAGGGACTTGAAGGATGCGTCATCGCGAAGGGATTGCCAGTAGCGATCATAGGCGATGAGGCCGGGTTTGTCAGTCGGCACATCGTCACCGAGCACTTGCCGCATAGCCCCCGAAAGCGTCTTCAGGATTTCACGCTTTTCCACCACGGTCACCCGCTCAAAGGTGTCGATGTAGTCCGGGTGGATGGGAAACAAACGTACGAACTCGTCCATTTTTTCGTTCATGCTGCCGTAGAATTTGGCAAAGGGGGTCAGGTACTCACGAATCTTGACCTGCTGTTCGGCCGATTTTTTCAGCAGCCGTTCGGCCACGACAAATTTTACGTCCTTTCGGGCGATGAACAGTTGCTCGAACCGTGCTTTTACGCGCAGGAGACTTTTGCCCACGAAGGAAAGGCGGGGGCTGTCGAAAATTGCCTCCTGAACGCCAGCGATGAACCTGAATTTTAAATCCTTGCAGACTTCGCCGATCTCGCGAAGGAAATTTAAATCGAGAATGAGCGCCTGGTCCTTACGGGACCCAAGATAGTCGAGCAATTCGTCCACAACCAGTAGCAGGCCGTGATTAGGAAACTGCTGGTGGAAGGCATCCATCATCTCTTCAAAGGCCGGTTTGTGGCTGACCAGTTGATCGGTTGCTGGAAACCGGAAGCTGACGCCGAAATCCGAAAGCCGTTTTTCCAATGTCCGAACAAGGATGTCTCGTAGCGACATGGTTGAGGCCCCAATTTCGGTGCGGACGACCTTGAATCGCCCCGCCACAGCACCGGCGGCCTGGGTCACAGCAGGGTTGCTCAATTCGGCGGCGATGTCTGCGTTTTCAGCCAGGGCGGAAATCACAGCCATGAGGTGGGATTTGCCGGTGCCGTAATTGCCGACCACAAGGAGCGCCTTGTTATCGGCCGGGCTGTCGAATTGAAGCTGGGGCAGGGCCAATTCAACGAGCTTTTCAGCCATTTCGTCCGAGATAACGTAGGTTTGGGCCAGCCGCCGTGCCACCTGGGCCTGGTCTGCCTGCCGCAATTCGATAATGCTCTCAATGGGATCGAACTGGATCAAGTCTCCGTATTTCATGGGGCCCTCAAAAATGCGTCAGAGATTTTCTTCAGGTGTTATGGGGATGATAGCCAGATCGTCTACCGGCCAGCGCTTGTATTCGGGATGTCCGGGCTCGGCATAAACTAGTTGTCTGCCGTCCAAAACACCATTCCAGGTTGCCACAATGGTTCTATTGCGGGATAGCTTTTGGAGCAAGCGTAAAGGATCGATGGCCAAATCAGGGTGAAACAAAATTTCGATGTTATCCAGGAGCACGCAACGGGCGCCTTTACCCGCAACTATATCCCCGGCAAGCCCGGATACCTCAAAGGCACGCTGTTGAAGCGGGCATTGAAGCAGCTTCTGACTTAGTTCAAGGTTGATATTGATCAGCGGAAACCCGGTTCTTTCATGTACACGTTGCAGACACGGGGTCTTGCCGCTTCGGCACGGACCGACCAGAATTACCAACTGATGATAGGCGCCGGCAACGGATCCGATTTTCTCGATCACCCTGTCTGCCAATGCAAGCATTGGTATTTATCCTTTATTGGCCAGTGAAAAGGCGCCAGGAAGACAATCAATCATCCTTTTCTGCCAAGTACCTAATTTTTGATCGGTTATGCAGGCATTCTTCGCAAAACAGGCCACCCTCGTCAAACTCTTGTAAAATTGCCTCAGGTAAATCGCGCATTCCAATTTGATTTGTGCAATATAGCTCACGAACTCGGGCCAAGCTATCTCATTGTCATTCTATTGATAACCCTGAAAAATGCCTTTCAAAACTGCCATAAACGCCCCATTACACATATAAAAAAGTTTTTTAGAAAGCTGCAAAACAGCGCATTGGAGTCGCCCACGCAATCCAATCAATACCAGATAGAAAAATATCCAAAATTGACCCCATTTTCTGGCCTTAAACGGTCCATTTTACTCTTCAAAACAACTTTTTAACGATGCGTGGCAGACCCTGACGGACAACCGGCTGCAAAGGGCTCGCCGCCAGTGCTCATTCAAACCAGCAAGCCTTGCGCCTTGAGATCTCGCCAGAGGTTACGTCGGCGATTGTGTTTGGCGCGCCAGCGGCCCATCAGTTTTTCGAATTGAGAGGGATCCAGTTCTTTCAATGCCGCGGCCCAGGCGGCATGCTCGCCGTAATTGGATTTGTGGGCCTTGGCCGGGTCGGGCATGATGCGATGCAGGTGCGTTTCCCACACCGCGAGGATGTCGCCCAGAAAGTCTTCGGCGCCCAGTCGTTTCAGGGCCTGTCTTCGGTGCTCGTCCAGTACACCGGGGGCCCGGTCCACTGGAATGACGGTCCGGCTGAAATAGGGGTGGTTTTTTTCCAATCGACGCGTTTCATCGAGATCGGCCGTCAACAGAGCCAGCCAGCGCCAATTTTTACCAAATGCGCGGCCGTCAGCCAGAAGAGCCTTCAGCCAGTCGCCGAGGAGGCTTCGGAAGGTTTGCTTCTCCGGATCGCCTTCAATTGCCGCATCGATCAGCCAATGAACCCAGGTAGCGCCTTTTGCCGGATCCAGGAAAAACCCCATGCTCTGGCTGGCCATTATCGTTTTCCACTGGGTCAGGAGAGAAGTGCTGATCGACTGGGCCTTGGTGCCGACGGTGTCTCTAAAGGCCTTGAAAACGGCGTCCCAGTCTTCCGGTTCCTGAAGGACGACGGCCTGGAACCGAGCGGCCAAGGCGCGGCGCTCGTTGCCTGTACCGGTGGCCGCCTGCGCCCACAAATTCAAAAGGGCAGCGACCTGTTCCGTGTCGATGCCGACACACAACTCCATTGCGGCGGTCAGCAGATTGGTTTCCGGAAACCAGGTCGATTTGTGCATCGGCCGGAGCAGACTGGCAAAGGTTTTTTTCAGCCACGATTCGGCCGACGCGTGGTCGCCATCGGCCAGCGCCTTTTCGATCAGTGGACGTCCGTATCGCCAATTCTCAGAAAGGTAGGCAGCGCAGGTCTTCAGGTGCCGCTTGCTGTCGAAGCGGGCGTCGTATTCATGGTTGATCCGGTGCCAGACCGAATGCACCGCTCCCAGTTCGATGCCCACCGTTTTGGATCGCAGCAGTTTATAAATCTCCAGGCAGACTGCGTCCGGGAGGGTGGCAAAATACCGGATGGTCGTTTCAGCATCGAGACAGATTTGATCGTAGTCCTTTTCGATGATGAGGACTTTTCGGACGAAGGCGGTGCCGGATGCCGGCTTGTCCGAGCAGCCAAGCCAAGCCCAGTGCAGGATGCACCGGGTGGCATTTTGCATAAAACAGCAGCCGTCGTCGTACTCGGCCCCCATCCATTCGGGATAAGCCCGTATCCGCGCTTCGATTTCATCCAATGAGCCCATGAAGAGATCCGGCGCGCCTACGGCTGCAAATACCCGCTCTACCAAGGGAAGCATTTGCTCGGCAATGGCTTCCAGATCCGCTGCCAGCGAGTATCCATCGAAATACGGGGGATCCCAATCATTGTCCTTGCAGGCATATCTCCCATCTTCGTCGCCCAGTTCGATGACATGCTTGTCCCAGGCCTGCCATAACGCCTGCCAGCGCTCCAGATCCCGCTGCAGGGATGATACGCCCTGCGGACTTGAGGCACCGTCATCCGCAGCACCATCGGCCATGCAGATTTTGCGAAGCGTTGCCGCAAGATCGGCATCGGCGGATTCAATGGCCTTGATGGTCGTGACCAGTCGCTTTCCTGACGGTAAGATCGTCGTTAATAGGGCTGCGACCTGGTCGGCTGTAAGAGCCGCCATCAGGATCTGTCCGATCGATTTCGTATTGGAATGCTTTGCCATCTTCACTCAATCCTCATCCTGTTCTCTCGGGCTCGGTCGTGGCCCGAAGTAGTTGTTTCTGCGCATCTCAGAAAGTAGGGCGACTTTACCGGATGAAGCTAATCGATTTCTGCCTCGATGGTTGAAAACAGCCTGTCACAATAGCCGGCTTTCTGGCGAACAAGGGTCGGATTCAACCGGCCGACCAACTCGGCCCCATGGCGAATCTTGTGATACCGGCCCTTTTGGGTATGGCGTGTTGCTGCCACCAGGGCCGCTTCCAATGCGTCTTCGTCTATTGCCTCGACATTCTGGTTGGCCGGAAGGGCGCCACGGTGAAACCCCTGGCCGTAGTAGGCTGCCACGGCATCTGTGTCGGCAATGATCCAGGCCTCCATGGCTTGAGCCATTAGGTGGCAATGGGCATCGCCCACCCCAGGGTTTTGCCACTGATCCCGCTGCTGCAGGTGAACCCACGGGGTTTTCTGGAGAACCGGTCCCTCTGAGTCGACGAGCAGGACATTAAAGGCGGCGGGGTGCTGTTGGAGGGCTGTATTGAAATCATCATAGGCGTTGTTTCGCGACCCGCAGGCAACGATCTGCCAGCGAATCCTTTTGGCGCGAGCAGTTTCCTTCAAACTTGAAAGAAAGGAATCGAATCCTTTGCGTATTTTGGCTTTGCCTTATTTTCCATCGCCCCCGCCCTCCAGGTAGATCCGAATTTCTTCAGCCATCAGACCCCTCCGATCTCTCCCATGCGCCACAATTCACCGAGCGAATATTTTTCAAGCCATGCTTCCAACTGCGCTTTCTCCAGCCGCCTGAGTTCGGTCCCTTCAGTTCCCTGCTCGCAGACAATGACGCTCTCCGGCACCTGGGTCAGCTCGGAAACCAGAACATCCGAGTGGGTTGTCACGAATAGCTGGGTTCGATGCGAGGCCTCGATCAACATCTTGGCAATATCGGGTAAAACATCAGGGTGCAGCCCCAATTCCGGCTCCTCGATACAAACCACACGGGGCGGGCTGGGGTGGCACAACACAGCCAGTAGGCAAAGATAACGCAACGTGCCGTCTGACATTCGTGTGGCGGGAATCGGGTGCTTGAGTCCTTTCTCATGGAGGAACACCTGAACTGTTCCTCCATGAATCTTGGTTGAGAGGTCTTCGATGCCATCATGGAATCTTGCCAGTTTTTCCATGATGACATGTTTGGTTTCCGAGCGGTGTTGCAGGTCATTGAGAACCAATCCGAGATTGCTGGCATCTTCCAGCAAGAAATCTTCCGGCAGATCGGGTTTTTGGGGCGATCTCGGGGGGGTGTATCGGCCAAGATTCCATTCACGGTAAAACCTCATTTGGGAGAGCTGGTTTCCAAGAAACGTCAATTCCGGATATTGATCGGGATCTTTGCGTTGGGATAGTACTGAATGGTTAGGCTCCAAATTCTCCCTTTTCAGAAAACGGCGCGTGCGCACCTCAAACTCGCCATTCGCCCCTCCATTGTTCAAGGGGATTACGTTGAGCACAGGGTTGCCTTGCTGATAGCGATAATAGAAATCGCCATCATTGGACTTGGCGTCGTTTTCAAGGGCTTCATCGATCAGTTCGAATCGTTGCCCCACACTTGTAAACTCAAGTCGATACCGTAACGGCCTGTTGTTCGGCATATGACTGTAAGTAATCTCAATCTCGGCCACCGGCGGTCTCCCGCTTTCCTTGTTGAGCCACTCACCGACGCCGCCACCCTCCCGCAGCGGTCTGGCCAGGTCGCTCGGTGCCGCATTCAACAAGCTAAAAGTTTCAATCAGGTTCGATTTGCCCGCGGCGTTTTTGCCGATCAGGACGTTCAAGGATCGCAGATCGATGACCGGATGCCCGGCATTAAAAGAAAGAATATTCTTCACCCGGATGGATTTCAAAAATGATGTGGACCCGATCATGTCTTTCTCCTTGAGGAATCATTCCAGCCGCCAATCCCTCACAATCATGCAAGGACCTACTTGGCGATTCGCGACTGCTCGATCCATTTCGTAGCAATTGAAACAACTTCCTTTTCGACAACGGCATCCTCCATTGACATCGGATACCGGACCACCACGTCCATCGCAATTCGAGCCGGGATTCTTGGGGACATCCCTAATTTACTCGGCCATCCGGCGAATGTGCACCACATCCTCCTGCGTCAGGTCCGGTGCCTTCACGAAATCCGCAGCTGCCCGGGCGCCCTGGTGCATCTTTTCCCTCAGGTCTTCGGACAGCGTGGCGACGATGCGCGTGAGTTTTTCTTTCAGGGTTTTGTCGCTGCCGATCTTTATGGCCACCAGGGCCGCCTGCTTGTAATCTTTTCTTGTCTTGGCCGGGTTCAGCACCGGATCCCGGTATTCACCGAATTTTGCCGTCACCAGCCGTTGGACAAAAAAGGCCGGCAAAGAGGGCAGGGTGATGGCCTTGTGAACCCCATGGACCTTCACCGTCACCGGGTTGTCGGTAAGGATCTTGAGGTTTGAGACCGCCGCGGGACGCAAAGACAGGCTTTTCTTCAGCGCATCCCGTTGTTCGCTTGTCGCCGCGTCACGGTCGATGAACACCTCGACCATACCAACGCCGGGCAACACGTAGTCGACCTTGTCGTAGGCCGGATCGATCTTCGCCGTAAAGCCAAGATCCTGTAGCAGACGGTCCACATTGGCTTTGTCGCCGCGGTAAGGGACTCGCAGCCCGAAGTCAAAATCCATGGTCCGCAGGGGGAAATATGATACCCCGAACGCCTGCACGTAAACGCTGAAGCACCAGGAGCCGATGAGCATCAACCCTTCATCCCACAGCCCGGCACTGCCAAAGGCCTCGGCCAGATCGAGAAAGATGCGGTGATAGCCTTTTTCCTGGAACTCCACCCGTGTCACCCCCAATGCTTTCAAGGATTGCTTGACGGTGTTTCTTTCTTCAAGCCGCGGCTTTTTCTCTTTTACAAAAGCGACGAAGGCTTCGACACCAGGATCGCCGGCCGGGCCGATGTAGACGTCCTTGTAGCCTTGGCCAGGCAGGTGGCGGCGCAAATACCAGTACCGGGCCCCGCCCCTGTCGATGCTGCGCAGGGAGCCCCTGGGAATGTGCAGGATCCGGGCAATGAGCTGGTCGTACTGCACCTGGTAGTAATTGCGGCTTTCATCAAGTATGCCTTCAATAACCATTTTGTTGTCCCATGTTTCGATTAAAACAATGAATTATGGGACAAATAACCCCTTATAAAATAGTGTGTCAACAAAATATGGGACAAGTAGGCTTGGGGGATTCTTGTGGGGACGCCCCTAATTTACTATCTTCCTGGGTAGTCTGGGGTCTCCCAAGCCACCTCAAAATCGCCTTAACCGGTTCATTTTGCCCCCCCCTGATTGGCCTTTTAAGGCGCCTTGTTTCAGCACCAATCCTCACACAGCCCCTATTGGTCAGAACCCCATCCGAAAGGGCGATTCTGAAGCACCCTTGGCAGCCCGAATCCCGGAGGACCGTTGCCGCGGCCCCGATTCTCGCTGGAAATCTCGTCCAGTCGTTCAAAGACGCTACAAAGATTTCAATTCGCTAAACCCACAACAGCCGCTCTGATTGACCCAGCAGGTAACACAGGATGTAGGCCGGAATTTTTAAAAACGCCGTATCGATGCCTTCCAGTCGGGCCACGGCAAAATCCGCATCCCGTTGGGTGACAAGGTATCCCTGCCTGGGGTTTTCCGAGGCACAGTAGATGCCGAGGCCGCTTTTTCTGTCCAGTGTCGGATTGGATCGGTATTTGACCTCGAACGGCAGCACATAGGCCGGGCTACGCACGATGATGTCCACTTCCTTCTGGGTGGCCGCATCCCGCCAGTACACGATTTCCGGGGTGTCCCGGTAATAGTAGGCGAACAGATGGCGCAGCACCGTGGTCTCGACGATGGTGCCCATTTCCTCGGACCGCATCGGCCGGGTATTTTTGGTCGTTGATGGCCATCTTTTCCTGGGCCGCCTGGAGCGGGTCGATGTCGAGCTTGTCGGCAAGGCGCACGAGATAGATCAGGATGTCGCCGATTTCCTGCCGGATGGCTTCCAGCTTTTCCGGCGCGGTGATGACGCTTTCCTCCTGGGTCAGCCACTGGAAATGCTCCACCAGTTCGGCCACCTCCACGCTCAGGGCCATGGCCAGGTTCTTGGGGGAGTGGAACTGGTCCCAGTCGCGGTCCCTGGCAAATTGCCGAAGTCGTTGTCTCAGTGTTTCCATTTGCCCTGCCGGTGATGTTGTTAAGGACTCCGGCGTTCGCCGGAGTGACGGGTTTCGAGGCTTTTTGTGGCTACACCATGCTTGAAAGCATCCCGATGGCATCCACCAGGCGGTCGACCTCTTTTTCGCGGACACTATTTGAGAAGCGGGGTAAACGGCATGCTGAAAAGCAAGTTCTTATCCCCCCGGCCTACAAGCGGTCGTAACGGTTGTGCGTTTGAACACCGCTCGCTTCTCTGATAGGATCCGGCCAGCATGCGTCAGATTTCTTCATCCGCAATTTTGGCAGACGGCTTCTCAGGCGAATCGCAGTCCCTCTTTCGGCCTTATCATCCGGATGGTCCAGTATCGCAGAAAGGGCGATGAACCAGGACCGGAACCGGGACGATGCGGCGGTCTCCCTTGCGAGGGCCGTCAGGTTGGCCAGATCCCAGGCGTCCCGGGCGGCGCTGCGATCCAGAAAGGCGAGCACCTTTCCTACGAGAATTTCCTCAAGGCTGACCATCCGGACCACGGGACGATCCAACTCGCCCGGTTGCCACATTTCCTGCATTGCCGTGCCGGCAATGGGCATTCGAAACAGAAAGTTCAGGTCTATCTCGATGCGATCTTGCCGCCCCGTGGCCGAACGGTATATCAGCAAAGAGCTTTCGTCCTGCGAAGGCATCGGCCGATCGCTGGATCCGGTAAGACTTTTTCGTGGCGATCCGGATAAGGGCGTCCTCCACCCTCGGACGATCTTCCAGCATTTTATCCCGCTCCAGGTGGCCGATATAATTGAAATCAAGATCCACAGAAAGCCGCTGGGGCGGCCCGTGACAGATGTTGAGCGCCGTTCCGCCTTTGAGCGCCAGGACCTGTCCCAACAGCGGATGACGGGATACGTCTCCGGCCACTTCTCCCAGACGGACCACCTTTTCCAGGGTGTTGACGGCATATCCGGTCTGGGTGGAGCAGCGCTGCAGATATTCAAGGCTGATGCTCATCCGGTTCTCCCATGTGAATCAGCGAGGGCGGCAGGAGCAGGTTCCAACGGGCACACAGTGCGCCTCCACGGCTGCTGCGCAACAGGTACTGCGGAGCGCGAGGGCGGTGGCGGACCAGTTTTTCCAGCACGGAATCGGGTGCTTGAAAACTTTTCTGGAAACGTTCCAGAAACCACCCGACCGCCGCCCATAGATTGGCTGTGCCGTAGCATTTCAAGAGTTCCTGGAGCAGGTCGAGATCAAGGACGGAAAAACCGCCTGCCGAGTCGATCAGTTCCGCCAATCCCCCCACCCGGTCAGGCTGCCGAAACCCTTCGATTAAGGTGCGCTCGGGCCCGGTGGCTCGAAGCAGGTTGCCCCGGTGCTCCACCCGCCGGATACCGAGCTGTCGACAAGGGCCGGATTGCATGGGGCCGGGGTGTTCCAGAAAGCGGATATCCGTACCTTGGAGGCGAAGGGGCCGCCGTCGCCGCGCCGTGAAAAGGGTATGTCGGCTCCATGCCGAGTGGGCGTTTCCGAGGAGCTCCAGTGCGCTGTGGTGGGAAAAGATGCCGTCAGGTCGGACCGTCCATGCCACCAGAAAGGGGTCCGGTTGAAATCCTTCGGCCGGTACGCCGGCGGGAACCACGGCGTAGACTCCCCGCGTGACCAGTTTCAGGCGGCCGGATTTCAGATGATATTTCAGCCGTGCGAGCGTGGCCGGCCGTCCGCCTGAAGGAGCGAGGACATCCACCGCCCGGTCCAGCGAGAATACCGGGTGGGTGCTGAAAAAGTCGGTCGTCTTCACAATGGACACTCCGTGTCGTAAAGGGAGAAAGAATACCCTGTACCGTCACGAGACGTCAAAAAAAGAGAATTCAGCGATCTTTGACGTATCGATACTCGATTAGTAATTATATACCCCTTTCAAGCTCGAAACGTCAACTCAAATCCTGTTCGACCCTAGAAACCGTTTCCCATCCTGCCATGGGTATGGGGTTTTGTGGGTTTGGTCTGGCCCAGCAAAGATTTTTCTTAGCTCTGGTTGTCAATCTGGTTTGATCTCGGGTCGCCCACGCTATCCGGTAAATATCAGTACTAAAGTCCGCTCGAAACTTATGTAACGCCCGACTTCATAGCCATGCTGGTAACATAGAAGCAGCGTCAGCAATCTGGAAATCCGACCATTACCGTCACGAAACGGATGAATGCCAAGAGCCAAGAGCTGCCGCGCAGAGGCTCGCCGTGTACCGTCAGAACAGGGATTCGATCGGTGCGGTAAAGAACTCCTCGAAAGGGATGCCTTGGGGGCCGATCAAATGCTTGCGGGTGACCGGGAAGCTTGCGGCAAAGGCAGCGATGCCGGGCATGCGCACTTTGCCGGCGGTGGTTTTGACTTCGATCGCGATGGTCTCGCTGCCCCGGGTCACAACAAAGTCAAGTTCCCGGTTCCGGTCGATCCAGTAGTGGAGCCCGATGGGGGTTCCCACGCTGCAATTGTAAAGATGAGCGCCGACGGCGGTTTCTACCAGGCGACCCCAGGCTTCGGGTGCGCCCCGGAGATCTTCATAGGAAAGGGGCTGCATGGCGGAAAGAAGCGCGGTGTTGAGGGCCAGCAGCTTCGGGCTGGAGGCGCGCCGGCGCACCATAGCGCCTGAAAACTTCGGCAGGCCCGCCAGCATTCCGGCGCTTTCCAGCAGGCGCAGGTAGTGAGCCAGCGTGGTGGTGTTGCCGGCGTCCTGCAGCTGACCCAGCATTTTCTGGTAGCTGAGCACCTGGGCCGAATGCATGCATCCCAGTTCAAAGAGCTGCCTCAAGAGGGCGGGTTTGTCGATCCGGGTGAGCAGCAGTACGTCTTTGGAAATGGTGGTTTCGACGAGAGACTCCAGAATGTAGCGCGCCCACCGGTCCCGGTTTGCTGCCAGCGGCGCCGCCCCCGGATACCCGCCGTAGTAAATGAAGTCTTCCAGGTCGAATCCGAAGGCATCGCGCATTTCCGGGTAGGGCCAGTGCGTGACATGAAGGACTTCGAATCGGCCGGCGAGACTTTCCGTGAGGCCACGGGCCATCAGCAGCGGGGCTGACCCGAGAATGACCACTTTGAGGGGGCGGCCTTCGGCGCTGTCTTCATCCCACAGCCGTTTGACGGTTTCAGACCAGCCCGGCATCTTCTGGATTTCATCGAGCACCAGGATGCCCGCGGCGCCGGGCTCCCGGCGCATGCCGAAGCGGACCGCTTCCCACTGCTGCTCGATCCAGTGAAAACCTTTGAGCGAGGGTTCATCAGCCGACGCGTAATAGGAGTGGGCGTCGAGCGCATCGATTGCCTGCCGGGCCAGCGTGGTCTTTCCGGTCTGCCGGGGGCCGGACAGCACCTGGATGAACCTTCTTGGCTCCTGGAGGCGATCTAAAAGTTTGTTTAAAATCGGTCTGTTGTACATATCGAAAACACCAAAATACAAATTACTCAATATTGTGAGTAAAATTACTCAATAAATCGTGGTGTTGTCAAGGCGTGTCTCAGATTCTTGGGGACGCCCCTAATTTACTAACTTCCTGAGTAATCTGGGGTCGCCCAAGCCACCCACCTAACCTATATTCCTGCAATAATGTCCAAAAAAGCCCCCGGAATCGCCTTGTACGATTCATTTTGCCCCTAAAGTTGGTCTACCAAGGGATCCACAATGCCTCGCCAACACCCCTTACTTACTTCTGGCGGCCTTTATGATGGGCCGAAATTGCCCGCTTCTCACCAGGTGAGGGATCTTCACAAAACCTCCGCTGCAGCCCCTGCCACAATCACAGGCGGCAAACCATCATCAAGGCAGCGCGTACTGACTCAAGGCACCAGTCCCGAGGTTATCGGCGGCCAATTCAACCAAATGCTGGTGGTGGGTAAAAAACAGCACTTGCGTCTTACTTGACAGATCGGCCAGCACCTTCAGGGTAGCCAAGGCTCTGTCGTCGTCGAAGCGCAGCAGGATGTCGTCCACGACAAAGGGAAGTGGCTCGTTTTTATCTAAATACTGCTCGAGGCTCGCCAGGCGGAGGGCCAGGTAGAGTTGGTCGGCGGTGCCGTCGCTCATGCCGTCCACGGTGACCGCCGTGTTGTCGCCCGGCCGGATACCTACCAGCACCGGATTGCCACTGGTGTCGTAGTCTGCCCGGAGGCGACTGAAAGCGCCCAGGGTCATTTGGCCGAAAAGCGCGCTTGCCCTTTCGATGAGCGGCCCCTGGTGCTTTTCCCGGTAGCGCTCCACGGTCCGGGCCAGAAGGACCGATGCGATTTTCAGCCGGGCGTAGCGGGTGATGTCCGCTTCCAGGGCGGCCAGGTGTCGCTCGGCCGATTCGGCCGCCTCGGCGGCATCGGCGCTGCCGTCCATGCGGGCCAGTTCGGCACGTGCTTTGCCGATGGTCTGGTCCAGTTCGGAACGCTCGTTTTCGAGGTCGGTGATTCCCGTTTCGAGTTCTTCCAGTTCGGGAGTGATGGCGTCGGGATCCACCGCGTCGGCCGCGTCTATGAAATCGGAAACCGTGGCGCCAGCGCCGAGTGTGCGCAGGCGCTCCTCGATGTTTTCCAACTCCTGGGACAGCGTTTTTCGGCTCCGGGCCTTTTCCTCGGTTTGGGCGAGATCTTCCAGCCGCTCACAGCGTGCCTCCCGGCACATAGCTTCAAGGAGCGCCGCGGCTTGGGCGAGCCGTTGGTCTGCGTCATCCCTTGATTTCCTGGCGGCGGAGAGCTGCTGTTTGTAGCCTTGCAGGGTGGTGTTCGCTTCCCGGGCTTCGTTGAGCCGGGCGTTGAGCAGCTCCGCAACCCGGTCAGGCGGCCCCCCGACGAGATCGGTTGCAAGATCCTTGGCCAGCGCCGCCACCTGGGCGTCAAAGGTTTCTGCATCGCGGTCGATGCCGGCGATCCGCTTTTTGATGACCTCTGCCTCTTCGAATTGTTTTTTCGCATCCCGAAGGCTCTCGATCACGGCGAGCGCTGCGCCAGGGCTGGCATCCGCCGCGAGGCCGATTTTCGTCACATGATGCCCCCACTCGGTTTTCCACTCGGCGAGCGCCGCGTCGATATCGGTCAGTTCCCGGGAAGCGGCGGCGGTTTCTGCTGAGAGACGGGCGATCTCCTTGTCTGCGGAGGCAATCTCGCTTTGGAGCCGCAGCTGGCGGTCGATGATAACCTTTGCTTTCTGGATCAACGCAGACAGCGCTGCGGTTTCTTCAACCGGTGCGCCGACTGATAACAAAGCCTTGGAAAGACCGCTTTTAAGTTTTCCCAGCGCAGTCGCATCGGCGGCGTGCCTGGCCCGGTGTTCACGGAGTGTGGCAAGTTTCTCCCTGACGGCGGTAATGTCGGCGCGCCACGAACGCATTTCCCGGGGAGAGAGCGGCGTGATCCCGCAAGGTGCCCAGTGGCCTTCCCACTCCGTCTGGATCGCGCCCTGTTGCTGGAGGGCGGCTTCCAGCGCAGTTTCCGTCTCTGCGAGGGCGGCTTTGCTCTTTACCAAGTCCGCCGAGAGCAAGGCCTTTTGGCTCACCTGGTCGGCCTCCCGCCGCAGGCGGTCCGCGATGCCGTCGGCGCCGGACAGGCTGGCCTCGAAGGCGTCGGGAAGGGTCTCGGCGCCGTCGTGGCGGCGGGTGAAGTCCTTTTCCTCTTCAACGGCGGGGGCATCTCCTTCGAGGGTGCGCCGTACGAGTCCCCACCCCGCGTCTCGAATGGATCTGGCATTTTCAAGGTCCGCCTCGGTGGGCACCTCGCCGGAGCGGTCCAGGGCCTGGAGCTTTGTCGAGGTCTCCGCCACCTTTTTTTCAACGGTCTCCTTTGCGTCCCGGCGTTTTTCCAGTTCGCGCTGGCCGCGATCGAAGCGCTTTTCAAAGTGGTCGATGGTCTCCGTGGAAGGGCAGGGAAAAACATCGACCTCTTGGATTGTCCCGGACCACAGCGTCTGACGTTGCAGTGCCCGCGTGAGGGATGTTTCAAAGGCGCCGATCTCGGCCTCCCGTTCGGCCAAACCCTTTTCCACGGGACCGGCCTCCTGGGCGTTTTGAAGGGCGGCTTCGACGTCGGCTGCTTCCAATGGCACCGGCATGAATTTTCGTGCCTCGGTCAACTGGCGGAGCGCCGCTTTTAGTTCACGGTGCCTTTTTTCTTCCGTATCGCGGCGGGTGGTGAGCTGGTCGTACCGGCTTCCGAGGCGCCGAATTTCAGCCACCGTGGCGGCCGGAAGCGCGGTGGCGATGTCACCAGTGGACGCACCGGTACCGGCCTCGTTCAAGTGGTCAGCCGCGCTTTTTTTGTGGGTGTGCATGCGTCCTTCGAGGGTGGGGCGGTCCTTCTGAGCCTTCCGGTAGCTACCCAGTTCCTGCTGAAGGGCCTCGACTGCGGCAGCTTGGTGGATCAAGGTTTCAGGAACGGACAAATCCGCCATCTGCCGGCCGATGGTTTCCATGGCGTCGGCGGTTTTTTCGCGGTCCCGCCTGGCGAGGTCCAGATTCTTTTCTGCGTTTTGACGTCTTTTCCCAAAGTCGTCAGGCAGGTCCGGCACGCCGAAGAGGGCGGAAAGGGCGGTGTCGATTTCTTTCATTTTTGCGATAAGGGGTTTGGCGTCCCGGATGCGACCCAGTTTGCCGGTGCGCTGCTTATGGCCGGCGAGGTCATTTTTAACTGCCGCGAGCTGTCTCTGCGCCTCCAGAAGGGCGCGCTCCTGGTCCTGCCATGTTTTTGCAGGGAGCAGGGCCTCCTTCTGGCGTTTTCTTGCTTCCTTGATGGCGGCGATGCTCTGGTTGATGCGCGGTTTGGAACCGGCCGGTTTGAAGAGATCCCCGCACTCGGTTTCCAGACCTTGCTGAACGGCCTGGAGCGGGATCAGGCCCGCGCCTGCCGCAAAGAGGGCCTGCCCGATGTTGCCTTTGCCGGAGAGGATCTCTTCTCCGCCTCGGACCAGGTCATCATGACCGATGGCGAACATCTGCTCGAAAACCTCCCGGTCGACGCCGCCCAAAAAAGGGGCGAGGGCGCTGTCGTCCAGCACGGTCTCGTCGTCGGGACCGCGCAGGGTCTTGGCGTTGCCCTTCCTGCGGAGAAATTCCAGCGTGTCGCCGCTGCTGTTGGTGATCGCAGCACCGATGCGAAGGTTCGGGTGCCCGTGGTGGAAACTGTCCGGCGTGCGGGCAGGGATGCCAAAGAGAAGGTTCCTCAGCGCTCTCAGTGCCGTGCTCTTGCCGGCCTCGTTGGGGCCGTAAATCATGTGAAAGTTCGTTCCGGCGCCATCGAGGTCGATGGTTCCATCGGTGAAGATGCCGTAAGCTGCAAGCCGGATGGATTTGAATTTCATGATGCGGCCGCCTCCTTTCTGAGCCTGCGCACCAGAAGGGCGTGAGCCTGAAGGACGATCCCTCGCAATTGGCCGGGGTCGTCGAGGCGGAGCCGATCCTCGCCCTGGCGATAGTCCGGCGGCACCTTCTTTAGCAGATCGGAAAGCGCCTCTCCCACCGCCAGGAGTTCATCGTCATCAGCGGCGACCTGTGCAACCAGGTCGGCCATTTCCTTCAGCGGCCCCGGCGCCGGGGCCGCGCGCCCGGCGGCGGTGGTCTGGATGCCGACCTTCTCGATCCAGGCGCGCTCCCCACAAGCCGTGATGGATTCGGCGCGGAGGGTATCTTTGAACGCGTCCGGGTCCGCCAGCAGGCGGTCGTGAAGGGCGGTCTCGCCGGTGACCGCCACCCTGATGACGACGGGCAGCGGGGAATGGCGGTCCATCAACGCTTCAAGGGATCTCCGGCTCTGTTTCAACGCCTCGGACATTTCCCCGACGCCGGTGAGATCGATCGCCACGCGGTCCCATCGGATCACGTCGAGGGGGTGGTGAACGATATCCGGGGCGGCGCCTTCGGCCAGCGAAACCACCACGCACCCCTTGGCGCCGGTTTCCCGGATGTGGCGTCCCTGAATACAGCCCGGAAAGACGATGGGCGGGTCGTCGGAGACGATCTCGTACTGGTGCACGTGTCCCAGCGCCCAGTAGTCATAACCGCGACTGTGGAGATTCGTCTGGGTGCACGGTGCGTAACCGGCGTGACCTTCCCTGCCGTTGAGGCTGGTGTGTAAAACACCGATGTTGATATGCCCGGGCACCGGCTCCGGGTATGCAAGGGCCAGGTTGTCCATGACCGCGGCATGGGGGAAGCTTTGCCCGTGAACCGCAACCTTCAACCCCTCCAGGGTTTTTGTGCCGGGTTTTCGGGTGGAGAACACGTGGACGTTTTCCGGGTAGGGAAGTTTGCGTGTGATTTTGCTTTCGGCGTCGTGGTTGCCTGAGGCGATAAAGACGGGGATTCGGGCATCGTGGAGGCGACGCATCTGGCGCACGAAGTAGAGCCCCGTATTGGTGTCCGGCCAGTCGCCGTCGAAAAGGTCTCCGGCGATGATAACGAAATCGACGGATTCCGAGATGGCAAGCTCGATGAGGTTTTCCATAGCGCGCCGGCTCGCCTGGCGGATCTCGTCGACGGGGGCCCCCTCATATTGTTCGAGCCGGCGCAATGGGCTGTCCAGATGAATGTCCGCAGTGTGGATGAATCTTATCATGCCACCGCCTTTCTCGGTCGCCCGTTTTGGGGTCACCAAGCTATCCATCAATAATTACTCAGACTTTACCCCAAAACAATGATTCGATTATGTCTTTTTACGGGATTGTCACAGGGGATATTAACGAGGCCCCCATGATCGTCTAAATAGTCTCCATCCATAAATACCCCTCTCCGGGGCGGGTCGGGATTAGATTATCCTTACTTATCGGCGTGTTATCACCCTCACCCCAGCCCTCTCCCATCAAGGGAGAGGGAGCATGAGCCTTCCCATGGATGGGCACTAAATAACCGCCCCGGACGCGACGGAGCGCGTTTCTTCACCGGGGGCCGAAAGGAGGCCTTCCGCAGGTTCACGCGCCGTCGTGGCTATCGGAAACGTCGCCGCCCTCTGCCGAAACGGGTATACGAATGGTGAAGCAGGTGCCGACGCCCAGGGTGGAGGAAAGTTGAATCTCTCCGCCGTGCTGGCGGATGATGGTGTTGGAGATGAACAGCCCCAGACCGGTGCCGGCGCTGCCTTTGGAGGAGTAAAAGAGTTTGAAGATTTTCTCCTGAGTCTCCCGGTCCATGCCGGTGCCGTTGTCTGCCACTTTGAAAGAGACGCCCTTGCGGGTCTGGGCAACACCCAGCGTGATCGTGTGCGCAGTCTTGCTTTTATCCCGCAGGCAGGCATCCACCGCATTTTCCAGAATATTGATCAGTGCGGCGTGAACGCTGCCGGGATCGATCATCACCCGAGTGGCGGACGCATCGAATTCACGCACGAAATCGATGCCTGCCTGCTGGAGTTTCGACTCGAAGACAACGGCGACATCCTCGGCGAAGGTCAACACGTCGACCCACTCCCATTTAAGGTCGCGGTCTTTCGCGTAGTAAAGGATGTCGAGAACCATTTTGCGGATGCGTGCAATGACCCGCTTGACCGTGGACCAGCCTTCGGTGACCTCTTCCAGGTCCTTTTTCCCCAATCCCCGGTCGATGTCGTACATGCCGCCGTCCAGGCCGGTGAGCAGCCCTTTGATGCCGTGGCTGATGGATCCGATCATGAGCCCCAGCGACGACAGATTGTCCTGCAGTTCCGTTTTCTCCCGCACCAGACGCTCAAGGTTTTCCGTGTATTCCCTGAGTTGCCGGCGGGTGACGATGCGGTCGCACGCCCGTTTCATGGCGATTTCCAATGCATCGACATTGATGGGTTTGGTAACAAAGTCAGCCGCATCGTGCTTGAGGCTCATGATGGCCAGATCCATGTCGCCGTGGCCGGTAATCATGATCACCTCGGTTTCCGGATTCTCATGCTTGATTTTTTGCAGCAGGTCGATGCCGTTCATTTTCGGCATCTTGATGTCGGTGAGCACCACCGGTGGTGTTTCTTCGAGATAGCACGCCAGCCCCTCCGCCCCGTCCTGCGCGCAGATCACCCGGAGCCCCATGTCCATCAGGGACAGCGACAAGACATCGCGGATATCTTCTTCATCATCTACAAGAAGCACCGTGTCGATTCCCTGCAGATGCGGGTTCATGTCTTCCTCCATATCGGCAACGTGATAATAAATCGCGCACCGCCGCCCTTGGCGTTGGCGGCACGGATGTGTCCGCCGCACTCTCGGATGATGCCATAGCTGATAGAGAGTCCAAGACCTGTCCCCTTTCCTACTTCCTTGGTGGTAAAAAAGGGCTCGAAGACTTTGTCCACCACTGCTTTGGGGATGCCCTCGCCGCTGTCGGTGACATCGATGACAACGGCATCCCCTTGCACTTTCGCTTTCAGGCAGATCGTGCCCTCGCGGGCGGCCCCGCTGGCGAGCGTCTCTTCAATGGCATCCCTGGCGTTGAGAAGCAGGTTGATGAACACCTGTTCGAGCCGGATGGGGTCGGCGCTCACCGGCGGCAAGTCTTGCGCAATATCCCAGATGACCTCAATGCCGCGCACCTTGAGTTGCTGGCTGAACATTTCGAAGGCCTTTGTCAGCACGGTGTTGACGTTCGTCTGCTCCAGATCGATCTCCGACTTGCGGGCAAACAGGCGCATGTGACTGATGATCTTGGATGCCCGGTCCACGTTGGCGTCAATCTTTCTCAACATTGTGGAGAGAACGTCTGGAGAAATCGGCTGCTGGCCGTCGAGTTTTTTGATAAAAAAGCTACTGGCCGTCTTGATGACCGACAGGGGTTGATTGAGTTCATGTGCCACTCCGGTGGCCATTTCACCAAGGGTGGCCATCTTGCTGGCCTGGATCAACTGCTGCTCGGTCTCCAGCCGCTTGGTGATGTCGCTGGTCGTCACCAGCAGCACCTGCCGCCCATCGTACACCGAGGGTGAAATCCGGATATTCGCGAAAATATACTTGCCGTTGCCGGTGGTCTGTTTGGCCTGATTGATTTCCTGCAGGGAAGTGATCGCCTTGGCATAGCGCGCGCGATCATCGGGGGCAAACAGCGCCAGAAAGGTCGTCCCGATGAATTCGGCGCCGGGCCGGCCGTAAACCGGGGCAACGCTCTCATTGCAGTCGAGAATGGTAAGGCGCTCCCTGTCCAGGACGAACACCGGGTTGGGGATGTTGTTGAATATGGCATGGTATTTCTTCTCTGAGGCTTCCAGCTTGTCTTCCAGCAGTTTGCGCGGAGTGATGTCCAAAGAGACTTCCATAGCGGCCACCAATTCGCCGTCGGCATCGCGGATCGGGGATGTCCTTACCAGCCAGTGTTTGGGGCTGCCGTCCCTGTCGATGCCGCTTTCCTCGGCATAGTGGGAACGGCCGTCCTGAAATGTCTTCTCCACAGGACAGTTGAGACATTTCTCGCTCCGTCCCTTGTAGGCGTGGTAGCAATGATCACCGGCCGCAGGCTGGAAGACGCTGTCGAAAAAATGATTGCAGCGCAAAAGCCGGTATTCACGATCCTGCACCGTGATCATGCAGGGAACGATGTCAAAGAGGTTCTGATATTCATTGCGCTGTTTTTTCAACTCCTCCTGTTTGGTGGAGATTTGACCGCCCATGCTGTTGATCGTCTCTGCAAGTTGCCCGAGTTCGTCATCCTGGTGAACATTTACGCGGGTGGTGTAATGCCCTTGGCCGATCAACCGGGTGCCCCGAATCAGCTTCTTCACGGGACGATTTACGAAGCGCATCACAAAGACAAAGATAATGGCGGAGGTGAGCGCGAAGACCAGGGCGGTCAACCCAAGGAGGCCTTTTTCCGCCTGAATGATCTCCTGATCGATCTTTTCAAGGGAGACCACGAGATCGAGCGCCCCAAGAATGGCCTTGCCCTGGGGGTGCACGTGGCACTCGCCGGTGGCGCACCCGATATCGTTGCAAATGGGGCTGATGATGCCCAGCAGGCGGTAACCGTCCGGCGAGCGGAAGATGCGCGTGCGCTCAGAGAGGGTGAGCTCCTTCAGTGGTGGATCCGTGCGGTGGCAGATGTCGCAGGCCTCGGTCGTGATGTTGGTAATCGCGTCAACCTCTTCCATTTGGTTGGAATACTTGATTTGACCGGTTTTGTTGTAGATGCGGATGTTTTCGATTTCGGGTTGGCGTGCAATGTTGTTGATAATCTGGGTAATGTCATCGCGGGAATTGAGCATCATGGCATAGTGGGTGCCCAGGCGGATGGTGTTGGTCAGCCGGTCGGTGCCGTCCACGATGTTCTCCATCATGTGGCCCTTCTGGTAGCGAAGGTTGAAATAGGACCAGATGGAAATGGACAACAGCAAAACGATACCCACCGTGGCAACGAGCTTGCCGGCAAGACTTGAGCGAATCATTTTGATGAGGCTGACCATGCGCAGTCTTCTCCATCGGCCATTCAAACCGCCGGCACGAGCTTCTCGAGCCGATCGCAAAGCGCGTCGGTGATGGCCAGATTTAAGCCGATGCCCAGGTCTCTGGCCGAGAGTCCGGCGGCCAGGCCAAGGAGCTGGGGCAGGTACAGGATCGAAATCTGAAGGGGGCTGCCGTAGCGTGCGGAAGCCTTCTGCTGATAGGCTTCCAGATTCATCTGACACATGGGGCAAACGGTGACGATGGCGTCCGCCCCCTTGGCGGCATGTAAAATGGCCGCCACGAGATCAAGACCCACATCGATCTTGGTGCTCATGTGCGAGGCCCCGCAGCAGCGGCCGCCCATTTCCCAGGGATGAACACGCGCCCCCACCGCAGTGATGAGGGGCGCCATGGATTGTGGCCGCTCGGGGTCATCGAAAACCGGGTAGGGGCGAAGGCACTGGCAGCCATAATAGGGCGCGACGACAAGCCCATCGAGGGGATGGCGCACCAGGGCATGAATCGCCTCCGGGCCGATATCGTTGGCCAGGATATCGAGAAGGTGGCGCGGGCGGGCGGTGAGGTGCAGGCGGAGATCTTCTTCCTTCAGCACCTCGTTGACGGCGGCCATCACGGCGGGCGCCTGTGCTTTCATGGAGGCTTTTTTCAGGTTCAGGTAGCAGGCACTGCAAGGCGCCAAGACATCCTTACCCGGTGCCTCGCGCTCGGCCAGCGCGAGATTCCTGGCGGGCAGCGCCAGGGCGAGCGTGGCGCTGGTGGCCTCGGCGGCGCTGGCCCCGCAACACGTCCAATCCGCAAGTTCAACCAGCACTGCGCCGGCGGCGTCCAGAAACGCGCGGGTGGACAGATCGTACTCTTTGGCCGTGCCTTCAAGGGAGCACCCCGGGTAGTAGAGGTAGTTCATTCTTTCGCCTCCAATTCTTCGGCCTTGCGAAACATCCCTTCGAGGCGCCCCAGGCCTTTCGATGGAAACTGAAACGACACCTTCCCCTTGGCCATGAGCTTTAGTCCCAGCGGTGCGAATTGAAAGGGCAGCAGTGGATGTTTCATGGCTGCGAAGTAAAGGGTCATGAACTCCATTTCACGCACCCGGCCATGGCGTCTGACGCTCTCCATGAATTTGAGGTAAAACTGAGTGCTTCGGCGCTGCTTTGGCATGTTCTCCCTCGCTGCGACCTGCTTGAGGGCGCTCATCGCCTCTGTCAGCGGAAGCCCGCGGGGGCAGCGCAGAGTGCATGCGTAGCACACC
Source organism: uncultured Desulfobacterales bacterium (assembly GCA_964446485.1). GTDB lineage: Bacteria > Desulfobacterota > Desulfobacteria > Desulfobacterales > JBDRRP01 > JBDRRP01. Next base: position 23,539 of record CAYUOU010000032.1, read on the forward strand.
GAGCAGAGCATGAAGGTCTTGCTGGAAAACAAATCCGTGTCCTGGCCCGTCAAGACCATCCGCCACATCCGCCGGGGGGTGATATCCATGGCAAAGGCGTTTGGGCAGGATCCCGAACAGGTGCCGCACTGGATGCACGCCTGGACCATTTCCCGCACCTTTGCAAGGCGATCGGGAAACGTTATGGCGCCGGGCGCCGGTGTTTGGTCAGTCATGGCTGATAGTGACATGAATCCTCCCTTGAAAACGCTTCCTTTGGACTTCAGCCAAACGCCGCATCGATCATTCCCAAGACAGCACGCTTGGAATACCCATCAAGAATGGATGCCCCGTTGGGGCATGTCGCCGCACAGGCGCCGCACCCCTGGCACATTGCGGGGTTTACGGCGATGCCTGCGGCGTCGATATCGAGGCTGCGGGCCCCGTAGGGGCAGTCGTCAATACATCGCAGACACAGGGTGCACAGACTCTGGCGAACCCTTGCCGTAATTACACCGGCAGGCAGCGCCTTGTGATTGAGGATCCGCAGGGACCGCTGAGCGGCGGCCTCCGCGGAGGCGACAGACGCGGCGATGGATCTGGGTGAATGGCACAGCCCGCACGCGAAAACCCCTTCCGCCCGTGAATCCACCGGGCGCCATTTAGATTCCGCCTCCAGAAAGAAGCCGTCGCCGTCACGCCCGGCCCCATAGGCCGCGGCGACATCGCCGGGCAGCACCGGCGCAACCCCGGTGGCCAGCACCACCATATCCGCCGCGATGGTCATCTGCCGTTCAAGCAGCGGTTCCCATGCCGCCACGGTTAGCCGCCGCACACCGCCCGCTCCGGACGGCGCGACCGCCGGCTTTCGGTCCGGTGTATAGCGTATAAAAAGAACCCCCTGCCGACGGGCTTCGGTGTACCAGCTCTCGGCAAAACCAGTGGTCATCATATCGCGATACAATATCGTGATCGCCATGTCCGGGTTTTCGGCTTTCAGCGCCAGGGCGTGCTTGAGGGCCGTCCCGCAGCAGACCCGGCTGCAGTAGTTGCGAGGCTCCTCGCGGGAACCCACGCAGAGAATCATCACCACCGATCCCGTTTCAGCGCCCAGGGTTCCTTCCGCGATTCGCCGCTCGAGGACTTTCTGGGTGACAACACCGTCAAGGCTGCCGTGCCCATAGGACCCGGTTGGGGCTTCCTGCCCCCCGGTGGCAAGGATCGTCACGCCATGGTCGATGGTGGTCACCCGGCCCTCCGTGTCTTCGACGGCGCTGATAAAGGCGCCCACCTGGCCCTCCCCGTGAATCACGCGAGCCTGGGTGTGCACCGTGATCTGGGGGTGCTTTTCGGCCCGTCGGCTGATATCGGTCAGGTAGGCGGCGACGTCCTCCCCCGCCAGGGTGCCACTGAGCCACTGAAGATTCCCACCCAGGGCGTCCGTCTGTTCCACGAGGTCCACCGGAAAACCGTGGTCGGCAATGGCCAGCGACGCCGTAAGACCAGCGATACCACCGCCGATCACCAAGGCCTTTTGCACCACCGCCCGGGTTTCCACCGGCCGGGGATCCGCGGTTCTGAGTCTTGCCAGTCCGGACCTCACCGTCGAGACGACGTGGGCGACCCGGAGACCCGCATCCACCGAGGCCGGCGGTCGTATGTCCACCACGTCGATGAGTGCCTTCGGCAGGCAGGTGCGTTGACTGATCAGATCACGCGTTTGGGCATAAACGGCCGGCAGACAGCCGCCGAGAAGAATTCGGTTGTACGGTCCGGCATCCACCGACTGCGCCAGCACGGATAGACCGTCCGCCGTACACGCGTCCTGGACCGCAATGACATGGTCCACTTCGGGATCACGCGACAGCGCCTGCTCGATGGCGGTCGTCTGCTCGGGGGTGAACAATCGCTGGCGGCAGGTACAAATCGCCACAAGTACGCGCGGCGCCTCCATGGCCACATCCCGCAGGGGTGTTTCGTTGGGAGATGCCAGAGACAGGCCGCCGCCATGGGAATGGATGACACGAGAGGCCCCCAGCGCCGCGGCAGAGGCCTGAATGACCGACGCCGCGATATCCTTGGGACCGGCAAAGGCACCTCCCACCAGGACACCGTCCTTGCCGGCGTGGGTGAGAGAAAACGGCTCGGTGGCGACAAATCCCCACCGGTTGGCCTCAAGTCCCAGCATTGCCGCCAGCTTCATGGCCTCCGGCGCCGGTCGCTGTCCTACGGAAAGCACCGCCAGATCCACCGTCATGTCACGAGACGCCCCGTTTTCTTCGGTGTATCGCAACAGCAAATCACCGCTGGCGTCGTCAGGCACGACCGAGTGAACCCTGCCGCGGAGAAATGCGATTCCATGATCGGTTTCGGCACGGTCCCGATATCGCTGAAACCCTTTGCCGCAGACGCGCATGTCCATGAAGAAAATGCTGGCCGCCAGATCGCCGCCAGTCCGTTCAAGGGCCAGCCGGGCCTCTTTGATGGCCGCCATGCAGCAGATCGTCGAGCAGTAGTCCGCCCCGGACTGCAGGTCCCGCGAACCCACACACTGCAGCCACGCCACCCGCCGAATGGGGCGCTGGTCGCTGGGCCGACACAGGGCGCCTTCCGACGGGCCCGTGCCGCTCAAGATCCGCTCGAACTCGAGCCCGGACACCACGTCCGGCAACAGGCCGTAGCCCAGGGTGTTCGTCCCCCCCGTCGGGTTGTATTGCGTCGTGCCGCCGCAGAGCACGACGGCGCCAACTTCCAGTTTTCGGCCCCGAGCCGCTTCAAAGTCTTCATATCGGCCAATCACCATCGCCGTCAGCGCGGCGGGATCGAATGGCTTGATGAGATAGTCGAGGGCGCCCAGTTTCATGGCTTCAACGGCTGTCTCGACGGCGGCATATGCGGTCATCATCACCACGGCCATGTCCGGGGCAATGTCCAGGGCCGCTTTCAGGACGTCGACCCCGTCCATGCCCGGCATTTTGATATCCAGCATCATGAGGTGGTAGGGCTTGCGGTTGAGCGCCTCAAGGGCTGCAGTGCCGGAATCCGCCGTCTCCACGGTGAAGCCGCCTTCCTCTTCGAGCCACGCCTGGATGGACTCCCGCACCACCCGTTCGTCGTCCACCACCAGGATCCGGAAGTTCTTTCGCTCCTGCTGAGACAGCCGAACCGCACCGGTTGGGCAGATCGCCTCACAGGCACCGCACCGGGTGCAGGCCGCCAGATCGATGATGTAGGGGTTGGGAACCGCATGGGGCACCGGCAAATAAATGGCCTTACGGGTGGATAGCCCCGAATTGAATTCATCGGGCACCTCGACGGGACAGACCGGCACGCACGCCCCGCATCCGGTGCACAAATGAGGGTCGACCCATGTGGGCCGCTCCTTTAGCACGACCTCGTAGCGGCCCGCCTCGCCGGACACCGAGGCCACCTCGGTGGACAGCAGGATGTCGATGTTTCGATGGAAGAGGCCTTTGCGCAGGCAATACTGGGAGGCACTGTCGCGGTCCACCAGCGGCAGCATCTTGCACATTCCACAGTGGTCGCTGGGAAACTGGTGATCCAACATGCTAAGGACCCCGCCCAGGTGCGGGGCGCGGTCGATGAGCGTCACTCGATATCCGGTTTCAGCAAGATCGAGGGCCGTTCGAATGCCCGCGATACCCGCCCCCACCACCAGAGCCTTACCGATCTTGGTTTTCATGGGTTACTCCATGCCGACGATTTCCTCGAACTCCTTTTCACGGAATACCGACAACGGCGGTTTTTCATCCAGGGACCGCCCGGCCTCGTAGCCAAAGGCTTCCTGGATGCGGTGGGAGGACGTTCGAAATAGCGCCATCACTGGAATGTCGTTGGGGCAGGCGTTGCTGCACTGGCCGCAGCCGACGCAGGCGGTGCCCATGTGGGCCAACCGGGTCAGGTGGTAAAAGACCGTTTCGGTGGGCATCTTCAGCGCCCCTTTTCGCTCTGCCCACCGGAGGTACTGCAGCGGCTCATGGTCGAAGACATCGGTGACGAATACGCAGGTTTTGCAATAGCAGACAGGGCACGCCACGCGGCAGTTGTAGCAGTTGATGCACCCGGCCAGATATCCGGTCAGCTTCTCCAGATCCGCCGTGGCCTCGCGGGTCTCTTCAAACATGCGGTCCCGCGCGGCGACGCGGTCGGCCACGAGCGCCTCCACGGCCGCTGTGCGCGCAGAGGGCATGTCTGCTGCATCGAATCCAAGCTGGGACAACAGCGCGCCTCCGGCTTCGGTCTGCGCTGTTACCAGGATCCGGCGCGCCGTGTCGACACCGTAAAGAGCGACGGCAATGTCGGCGCCCAACGGCAAGGGGAATTCGCAAACCTGGCAGGCCGAGGCCACCGATACACCGTTGTCTTCGGTGGCGCCGCCGTCCAGCGCCGTTTCGATGAAGCGGGTGGTGGCTTCCGCCATATTTCCACCGGCCCACCGGGAGAGTTGCGCATTGGGAAAAGCGCCCAGGCAGTCGGTGCCGATGATCAGCACGTCCTCCCTGCACCCCTGATTCAACTTCACCAACTCCAAAAAGGCGCGAATTTCACAGGGGCGCAGCACGGCGGCCACTTTCCCGCCAGAGGCTTTTCGGGTCAGCTGCGAAACCAATTTGGCGCCGTTCATGGGAAAGGCCGGAGCCAGCGGGTCCGCCCTTTCCAACAGGGCCGGATCCGACACCAGCGTCGGCATGACGGCCCCCTTCATTGGCAGGTGCCAGGGGACGAGGATGGCGCTGATATCCTCTTGTGCCAGCACCGCCGCCAGCAGGGATCGCACCGCTGCCGGAATGTCGTTTTCCGAAACGTCAATTTTAACCGTCGTCGTCATGAAAGCCTCCGATGCGTCATCTTGACCCGCTGATGGTGCTCCGTTGCTTCTCTTGCGGGGAAACCGCAAATGATAAAACCGCCAAGCGATGCTATATGACCATTTTTAATCTGGCCTGGCTGGGTCCCAGGGCCTTGACCTGGCTGACCAGTTTCTGAATGACTTCGGCGAAGGCGATGCCGTCACTGGCCCCGATCCAGGTGAGCCGCAACCGTTCTGGCGCAAATCCGAACTGGGGCAACAGCGCTTTGAGCATTTTCATTCGCCGCCGTGCTTTGAAGTTGCCGTTGATGTAATGACAGTCGCCGGGATGACATCCGCTGACCAGAACCCCATCAGCCCCTTCCAAAAAGGCTTTGATGACATACTGGGGATCCACCATTCCGGTGCACATGACCCGAATGAGGCGGACGTTTTGCGGCACACGCAACCGCGACGTACCGGCCAAATCGGCGGCGGTATACGTGCACCAGTTGCAGACAAAAGCGATGACGGTCGGCTCAAAGTCTTCCATGGTTCTCTCCCCCCGACGCCCTCTCGTTGGTTTCGTAGGGGAGGGGTTTACCCCCTCCTGCGCTTCCGGCGTCGGCCTGATTCCGGGCGGGGGTAAACCCCGCCGCTACATGATCACTGCTGCTGGTCAAGACACGGGTGTTAACCTGAGCGCGCCGCTCACCTCCCAACGGCGTGCAACGCGTCCATCAGCCCGTCAAGCTCGGCGAAGATCTGCTTCTCGTTGAAATGGCGCACCTGGGCGGCGCCGCTGGGGCAGAACCCGCTGCAACTGCCGCAGCCTTTGCACAGCGCCTCGTTGACCACCGACACCCGCCGCCCATGGTCAAAGGCGATGGCCGAATACGGACACAGATCGATGCACGTCCGACACCCGGCGCAGACATCCGGATCGATCCAGGAAATGGTCGAGGGCACCTGAACGTGCCCAAGGTCCGCCATGGACATGGATTTGGCCGCCGCTCCCGATGCCTGCGACACCGTGTCCGGGATATCTTTGGGCGATTGACAGGCGCCGGCCAGAAACACGCCGTCGGTGGCCGTATTCAAGGGGCCCAGCTTGGGATGTTCTTCCAGGAAAAACCCGTCGGCGCCCAGATTGACCCCGAATAGGCGGCCCACATCGGCGGCATCCGCCCGTGCCTGCATGGCGACGCAGAGCACCACCATGTCCACGGGGATTCTCAGGTTTTTCCCCAACAGGGTATCCTCGGCCAACGCGACGAGTTTTCCTTCTTCTTCCGGTACGGCGGCCCTGTCGGTAATCTCCGCCACTTTGCCGCGAATGAATACCGTCCCCTCTTCCTGGCATCGGCGGTAGAATTCTTCGTAGCCCTCCCCGAAGCATCGCATGTCAATGTAAAAGTCGTAGACCGGTGTGTTGTGGCCGACCTTTTCCTTGATGAGGTGAGAATACTTGAGGGCGTACATGCAGCAGACCCTCGAGCAGTATTCGTGGGCGTTGACATCCCGGCTGCCGATACAGTGAAGAAGCGCCACGCTCTCGGGGGGCCGCGTGAAATTTCCCTCGCCATCGCGAATGAGAATCCTCCCCCCGGTGGGGCCCGTGGCATTGCTCAAGCGCTCGAACTCCAGGCTCGTAAAGACATTGGGGTATCGCCCGTAGCCGAACTGGCTCATGCGGGTCGGATCCAAAACGTCGTAGCCCGTGGCCAGGATGATGCTGCCCACGGTGACATCGATGCGGGTTTCCTGCATGGTATGGTCGATGGCGTTGGCCTCACAGGCCTGGACACAGGCCATGCACTCGCAGCAGGTCCCGCAGTTGAGGCAGCGCGCGGCTTCCCGCTTCGCCTGATCTTCGGTAAAACCGATGGCCACTTCCGCAAACGTTCCCGATCGCTCGCCGGGGTCGCGGTGCAGCAGCGGCTCACGCGGCAGCGTTGCGATATCGGACGGGATCCGGGCCCATTGGGGCGTTACAGGTGCCGCTGCCGGCTGCGCGCCGGGGCCCTCGGCATCGATCGCTTCCCCTTGTAAAAACCTGTGGATCCCCTCGGCCGCCCGGTGGCCGGCTGCCACGGCCGCCACTACGGTGGCCGGGCCCGAAACCATATCGCCACCGGCAAAAATATGGGGGACCGTCGTCTGCATGCCCCCCGCCACCACCAGTGCTCCCCGCGGCGACCATTCCAGCGCCGGCAGCAAACGCCCCCAAGAGGCATCGGTCCGCTGACCGATGGCCGAAATGACGGCATCGCAGGCAATGGTGGTTTCCGAGCCCGCCACCGGCACGGGTCGGCGGCGTCCACTGGCATCCGGCTCCCCCAACTCGGTGCGCAGGCATTCCAACCCCACGAGGCGCCCCCCTTCCCGGCGGACAGCCACCGGCGCGACCAGCGTGGCCAGTTGAATGCCTTCGTCCAGGGCCCCTTCGATTTCTTCGCTGTAGGCCGGCATCTCGATTTTGGAACGGCGGTACACGACAGTGACCTCCGTCGCACCCAGACGGAGGGCCACCCGCGCCGCATCGATGGCCACGTTGCCGCCGCCGATGACGGTGACCCGGTTTCCCGGGGAGCGCGCGAGACCCAGGTTGGCATCTCTGAGAAAGGCCACCGCATCCACCACCCCGTCACCTTCCGATTCTCCGGTTATCCCCATGGAAAGGGATGCGTGCGCGCCGGTGGCCAGAAACACCGCCACGAATCTCTCGTCGTCAAGGTCGGAAAAGGTGATGTCGGTTCCCAGGCGAATGCCGGTCCGAAACGTCACTCCCATGCGGCGAATATAGTCGATTTCCTTGTCGAGAATCCCTGGCGGCAGTCGGTAGTCGGGAATACCCACCCGCAGCATGCCGCCGCACAACTCGAGCGCCTCGAAAACGGTGACATCGTATCCCTTCAGCCGAAGGTCGGCGGCAACGGTAAGACCGGCCGGCCCGGAGCCGATGACCGCCACCTTCCCCTCCAGGGGGGCGATCTCCGGCGGCGCCAAGGCATCGATATTCACCTGATCGGCGGCAAACCGCTTCAGATCCCGGATGGCCACGGGTTCGTCCACCGCCTCGCGGCGGCATGCCGCCTCGCAGGGGTGGGGGCAAACGCGGCCCAGAACGCCGGGAAGGGGCAGACGCTCTTGAATCAGGCGGTATGCCGCTTCATAGCGTCCTGAGGCGATGAGTTGGATGTATCCCTGGACGTTCACGCCGGCAGGGCACGCGCCCACGCAGGGCGCCCGGTCTTTTTTGTCGATGCAAAAGGTGATGGGCACCGCCTGGGGAAAGGCCCGGTAAATGGCCTTTCGCTGCCCCAGGCCCTCATCCCACACACTGGGCACGGAAACGGGGCAGGCGGCGGCGCACTCACCGCAACCGGTGCAGACGCCTTCCTTAACATATCGGGGGTTGTGCCGGATCGTGACCGTGTAGTTGCCGATGGCTCCGGAAACCGCCTCGACCTCGCTGTAGGAATGCAGGGCGATGTTGGGGTTCTGGGCCACCTCGACCATCTTTGGCGTGCCGATGCATGCCGCACAATCGAGGGTGGGAAAGGTTTTGTCAAACTGGAGCATGTGGCCGCCGATGGTGGTATCTTTCTCCACCAAATGTACCTTGCGCCCCGAGTTGCCGATATCCAAGGCGGCCTGCATCCCCGCGATACCCCCCCCCACGATCAGAATGTCGGGGTGCACCGGTACTTCCCGGCTCTCCAGCTGGTGATGGTGGCGCACACGGTTGATGGCCGCCGCGGCGATGGTTTTGGCCTTGCGCGTAGCCGCTTCGGCATCCTGGGTGACCCAGGACACCTGTTCCCTCACCGATGCCATCTGAAACATGAATGGATTCAAACCGGCCCGCAGGCAGGCCGACTGGAAGGTTTTTTCGTGAAGCCGGGGCGAGCAGGACGCCACCACCACACGGGTGAGGCCGTGCTCGCGAATATCCTTTTCAATCATTTCCTGGCCCGGATCCGAGCACATGAATTTGTAATCGCGGGAGACAGTGACATCGGGCAGCTGCCCGGCAAAAGCGGCCACCTTGGTGACGTCGACTTTGTGGGCAATATTGATTCCACAGTGACAAATGTAGAAACCGATTCTCAGCGACATCCGGTCCTCCTGTTGATCGCCGTCCCCACCGGGGATCTCGTGTCAGGCGGCGTGCGCGCCGGTTGATGCCGGCACCACCCGCGGGCGGGCCAGCGCTCAACCCGTCAATTGGGAAACCAACTGCAAGACTTCTTCTGCTTCCACGGGTTTCTTCAAATAGGCTTCGGGTTGCGGAATTCTTCGCCCCACCGCGGCGTCCCGCATCTTTTTGATGAGGGTGAGGGTGCGCCAATCGAGCGTGGCCAGCATCAGGACCGGCTTTTCACAGAAGCCGCCCTGGCATTTTAACTCGATGAAGAGTTCGACGCCGGCTTCGTTTTCCATCATGGCATCCATGATGATCATATCCGGGTTCAGTTCTTCGACAACCATGCGGGCTCCCTGGACACTGCCGACACTCACCGCGTCGTAGGCATTGGCACTGAGGATATTTGAGAGGAACAACCGGACATCGGCGTCAGCGTCGATAACGAGGATACGTTTTTTCTTCACTGCAGCGGCCACGGCCCCCTCCTCTTGAAGAAGTGCCCACACGAAGTCTGTACTTTCAGCAGCACACTCCGATTCTCTTTGTCTCTTTGCATGGGGAGCATAAGGCGTGCCATCGACCGAATAAAATGGTAACACGCCAATATTGTTGGTGAAATCGGGAAAGCCACCCGTAAGCTGATGCCATGCAATGCAGCGGCAATTGGAACATGGTGAAACAACGGTGGTCCATGCCAGCGTTTATCGGGGGGGCGTTCATGCAACTGTGCTGGCGCTTTGGAATGCTGCCAAAAGAGCTGAAACAAAGGCTTTGGCAGCTACGGCAGTCAGGCTCTGGCAAGCCGGTTGGACATGTTGCGCATCAAAAATGAGACAATCATGCAACAAGGGGACGGGAATATCAAATCAAGCCAAGCTTTTTCATCTTTCGCCACAGGGTCGTTCGTGCCATTCCCAGTGCGTCGGCGGCCTTTCCGCGGTGGCCCCCGTATCGCGCCAGGGTTTCCAGGAGTATGCTTCGCTCCTGCTGATCGGTGGTATTACGGATAGCATCCATGCCCGCGTCGTGAGGTGCCTGAGAATCCAGCGGCCGCTTGAGCGTGTCGGGCAAATGCTCAACATGAATGGAATCCCCACGGCAGGTGATCAGGGCATGCTCCAGGATGTTCTCCAACTGCCGGACATTTCCCGGGTAGTCAAAGGACAACAATATTCCCATGGCCTCTTTGGAGATATTCGTCGGCTGTGTTGCCCGCGCGGCGCAAAGCCGTCGCAGGATGTGGCTGATGAGCAGCGGCAGATCGGCGCGGCGATCCTTCAGCGGCGGCAATTCGATGCGCAGAACATTTAGCCGGTAGAAAAGATCTTCTCGAAACCGTCTTTTGGCCACCAGTTTCTCGAGGCCGCGATTGGTTGCGGAAATGATGCGCACATCAACCTTTACCGTGTGCCGGCTGCCTAAAGGATAGAATTCCTTTTCTTCCAGCACCCGCAATAGCTTTCCCTGCAGCGACAGGGGCAAATCGCCGATTTCGTCAAGAAAGAGGGTGCTGCCGTCGGCCTCCTGAAACCGCCCGGGCTTGTCCTGCTCAGCCCCGGTGAATGCGCCCCGCATGTACCCGAACAACTCCGACTCCAGCAGGTTGTGAGGCAGGGAGGCACAATTGATTTTCACCATGGGTCGACGGGCCCGCCGACTGGAGGCGTGAATGATCTTTGCCAGCAGGTCTTTGCCGGTGCCGGTATCCCCTTCGATCAGAACGGCGGCATCGCTTTCGGATACGACCGCAGCCATGTCAAAGACCTTCCGCATGGCGGGGTCCTTTCCGATCATGTCGTGAAAGCGGTAGCGGTCGCTCACCACTTTGTTGAGCTGGTGCACCAGGGTAAGGTCCTGAAACGTCACCAACCCCCCGACGATGGTCTCCTTCTCATTGCGCAGCGGGATGTAGTCCGCCCGGATGGGGATCGTGGCGCCGTCCTTAACCCCGATTACCCCCTCCAATCGCCGCTTGGTCTTGCCGCCGGGGATGATATTGTCTGCAAGGCAAAAGTCGCCTTCGGTTTGGCGGCCAAAAATGGTCGCGCAGGGCTTTCCCAATACATTTCGGCGATCGTAGCCGGTGATCCGTTCGGCGGCGATGTTGAAAAAGTTGAGAAATCCGCCGCGGTTGACCGTAAAGATGCCGATGTCCAGATTGTCGAGAATGATTTTCAGACTGCGCTCTTCGTAATGAACCCGATTGATGAGATCGGCAATGGGTGCGTAATCCTGAAGAATCGTCATGCAGCCGACCACGTCCCCGGAAAGATTGTAAATGGGCGTGTTGAGTCGCGTGATCAGGTGTTTTTCTTCAATCTCGTCGAGAACCGCGATGTCCGGCTCCAAAGCCGGCGACGGATCGGTTTCCCTGATGAAGCACCGCGCCAGGCAGGGGATCCCGGTGAACACTTCCCGGCAGTCCTTTCCCACGGCCTCGCTTTCCTTCAGCCCCATGAGCGCCTGGGCACTGTAGTTCATGGCCATGATCTGCCGGCCCACATCCACGGTGAATGCGCCGATATTGAGCTCGTCGAGCAATTCCAGCCACTGGGACGAGTGAATCGTCGTTACCGGGATGGCACTTCGGCGGTCTTGGCTGTTTGTCACGCGGGCGCTCCTTTGTTTGCCAGCGGCAGGGTCAGGGTGAAAACGGCACCCCCCCCCGGTGCGGTTTCCACCGACACGCTCCCGTGGTGGTGATCCATGATGCCGGAGACGGTGGAGAGTCCCAGGCCTACCCCTTGGCCGTCTTTCTTGGTGGTGTAAAACGGCTGAAAGATGTCTTTCATCATCGACGCCGGAACGCCGGGCCCCGTGTCGCTCACGGAAATGTGTGCCAGATGTTCTGGGCTGCTGAAATGGGCGTCGATCGTCAGGGTGCCGCCATCGGGCATGGCGTCGATGGCATTGAAAACCAGATTGATGAGGCACTGCTGCAACTGGTTCATGTCTCCCCGAATCGGTGGCAACCCCGTCTGCACGCGGGTTTCCAGGTCGATGTGCTGCAGTTCCAGTTTATGGCGACTCAGGGCCACGCACCGATCGATCACCGCTTCGATACGAACCAACGAAAAGGCTGGTTCCGATTTCCTGGAAAAGGCCAGCAGACCTGAAACGATGTTGGAGCACCGCTCGGTTTCCGCCTCCACCAGCGCCAAGTACCGACTGAATTTCTCCCGCTGCGCGGCATCCGGCACCTCCCGGCCCATGATGCGGTGCATCAAGCGAATGTAATTCAGTATCCCCGACAGGGGGTTGTTGATTTCGTGAACCACGCTGGCGGCCAACCGACCCAGAGAAAGCATTTTGTCCTGATGGAGGAGCCGCGCTTGGTCTTCCACTTCCTGCTCCAACAAAGCTGCGTAATCCTTCAGTTTTTTCCTGGCGATGAATCGATCCCGGGCCCGTTGCAACGCCAACGTCAGCGCATCGGCATTGACCGGCTTGGTGATAAAGTCCGATGCATCGAGTTGCAGGGCACGGATGGCCTGGTCCATCTCCCCGTAGGCCGTCATGACTATGACCTCGACATCCGGATACTGCTCCTTCAACGCCTTCAACATCGAAAGACCGTCCATCGCCGGCATGCGGATGTCCGTAACGACAATTTGCGGCAGCACGGTGCCGCACAAGCGCAACCCGGCGGCCCCATCCGAGGCGGTCTCCACCTGGTAGCCGGCATCTTCCAGGGCGAGCGCCATCACTTCACGGATGTCCGCCTCGTCATCGACGATCAACAGTTTCCAGTCTTGAGAAGTATTCACGGTGGCATTCTTTCAGCATTAATGGCCCGTGTGCGCCGGACCGATGCAGACCGAGTGGGTAAACAGTGGGTCGTGGTGAGATCGGGGCAACACCAACCCCGCGCAATTAAAGCCGCGCAAAACGCCTCGGCGCCGTATCTAGCTAATATGCCAATACAAATACACGCTCAGGCCGATTGGTGTCAACCATTGTCACTGGAGTCGGCGGAACCGATACCGGCGTCAACACATTTTTTTGAACATATGCTCGCCAAAACCATTGACAGCGTGATGGATATTACTATTATGAACATATGCTCTTAATTGTTGCCACGCACGTCACTGCGCCGCTTCCGAAAAGGAATATCCCTTCAAGACCCCTTACGCGGGCGCGACGCAAAACCACAACCCTACGGAGGTATATCATGCCAGGTTTTGATCAGACAGGTCCCATGGGTGCCGGCCCAATGTCCGGCGGCGGATTTGGGCGCTGCGGTGCGGCAGGCGCCGGACGCGGCAATGGCGGCAGAGGCCAGCGGTACCGGTGGTTTCAGCAACGCTCAGCAATACCGCCGATCCCGGTAGCCGAAGGCAGCGAACCGGTGTCGGAATCGGCGCTGCTGACACGACTGACGGCAGCACTGGAATCAATTGAAGCGCGCCTTGCGAGCATCGAGGGCGAGCGGCGTTGATGGTCACGTAAAAAGTCTTCCCAACACCACTTGTCATTCCGAGGAGCTCGCGACGGGGAATCTCAACTCAGTGTCATTCGCTGTCAATCTGTCTTCAGTAGAGACCCCTCGCTACGCTCGGGATGACATTTGACGACTTTCTACGGATTTGTCGGCCTTGACCGATCGCCGTTTCATTGCAGCGACAGCCGGATCGATCAGCCGGGGGGCAGAAAAAGTACCCCGGTCAGGTTTCCGGCAACGGGCAAAAACTATATGAGCATATGCTCTTTTTCCTTGACAATACGCCACGGCGCTTCTAAGGACGCGCGAGCGTATGCTCATAAATAACCAAAGGAGCAAAACATGACCAGAATTGCCATCAGCAGCGAAGGTCCCACCCTGGGTGATGCCCTTGACCCCAGATTCGGCCGGGCCGCCGGCTTCATCATCGTGGACCCCCAGACCCTGGAACACCGGTATATTGAAAATGGCGCCGCCCAGGCCATGGCCCAAGGCGCCGGCATCCAGGCCGCCGAGACTGTGGCCAACGCCGGGGCAAAGGCGGTATTGACAGGATTTGTCGGGCCCAAGGCCTTCATGGCGCTTTCCGCCGCCGGTATTGAGGTGGCCCAGAACCTGGAAAACGTCACGGTGCGGCAAGCCATCGACCGTTTCAACGCAGGTGATGTGGAATGGGCCTCAGCCCCCAATCGGCGAGGACACGGCCGATGAGAATCGCCATTGCCAGCGGCAAGGGGGGCACCGGGAAGACGACGGTGGCCGCCTCGTTGACCCACATATGGCCGCGCCCCGTTGTGGCCGTTGACCTGGACGTGGAGGAACCCAACCTTCACCTGTTCCTTAAGCCGGAAATCACTCAGACGGCACCGGCCTACCTCGAAATCCCGCAAGTGGATGCGACACTGTGCAACCGCTGCGGCGCCTGCGCCGACTTGTGTCAGTTCAAGGCCATCACGGTCATGGCCGACGTATTGCTCACCTTTCCCGAGATGTGCCACGGCTGCGGCGGCTGTCTGGCAATCTGCCCGGAAGGGGCCCTGAAACCCGGCCGCCGAGAGCTGGGTGAGATCAGCCGGGGCCGCGCCGGGGCCGTCGAGTTCATCATGGGCTGCCTGCGCATCGGAGAGGCCATGAGCCCCCCCCTCATGCGGATCGTCAAGGAGCAGCTCGACGCCATCGCCGTGCCCCGCCATGCAGATATCATCATCGACGCCCCCCCGGGCGTGAGCTGTCCGGCGGTCAACGCGGTCATGGACAGCGACGTGATCGTCCTCGTCACCGAACCGACCCCCTTCGGCAATTATGACCTGCAGCTGGCGTACAAAGCTTTCTCCGATCTGGGAATTCCCATGGTTGCAGTGGTGAACCGCGACGGCCTTGGAGACAAATCCGTCTACGATTTCTGCCGTGAGCAGGATTTGCCGATCATTGCCAGAATCCCCTACGACCCGGCCATTGCCCACAACTACGCCAACGGCCGCATCGTCGCCGAGGCATCGTATGAACTGGGGGCACTGTTCAGGAAGATGGCCGAACGCATTCGCGAGGCCGCCGGGGAGGTGACCCATGCATGAAATACTCATCATCAGCGGGAAAGGCGGCACCGGGAAGACATCCATCACGGGCGCGTTCGCACACCTAAGCGGGGACCACATCATCTGTGACCTTGATGTGGATGCGCCGGATCTCCACCTTTTGCTCGACCCCCGGGATCGCGACACCCACGAGTTCTGGTCCGGACACGTGGCTGTGATCGACCCGGACCGCTGCTCGCGCTGCGGCCAGTGCCTGTCCGTATGCCGCTACGGCGCCGTCTCGGAGACCGACGACGGGTTCGCTGTCGACGGCCTGCGCTGCGAGGGCTGCAAAACCTGTGTGGCACTGTGTCCGGAAACGGCCATCGATTTCGTCTCCAAACAGTGCGGCGAGTGGTACAGTTCCCAATCGCGGTTCGGCCCAATGGTTCACGCACAGCTGTTTCCCGCAGAGGAAAACTCCGGGCTTCTCGTGTCGCTGCTTCGAAAGGAAGCCCGGGCACTGGCCGAGCAAAAGGGCGTCACGCGGATCATCGCCGACGGCCCGCCAGGCATCGGCTGCCCGGTCATCAGCGCCCTTTCCGGCCAGGATCTGGCCGTCATCGTCACCGAGCCGACCCCGTCGGGCCAGCACGATCTCAAACGGGTACTGTCGCTGTGCGATCACTTTTCCATTCCCACCGCCGTGATCGTAAACAAGTGCGACTTGAACCCGGCCATCAGCCGCGACATCGGCGACCACTGCGCCGGGCGCGGCATCCCCATTGTCGCGGAACTGGTCCATGACCCGGCGGTCACCCACGCCATGGTGGCCCGGCAGACCATCACCGAATACAAGGCCGACGGCATTTCAGGCGATATCCGCAACGCCTGGCAACGCATCCTGTCGATCCTGGAAGAAAAACAACCCCAAAAGGTCTATCAACAAGAGTAAGGAGAGCATCACATGGAAACACTCATTGCCGTTCCCTCTGAAAACCCCGGAGGCCTCGAGGCCCGACTCGGCGCACACTTTGGCCATTGCGACCTGTACACCCTGGTGGCCGTTGACAACGACGAGGTCAAAACCGTCAAAGTGGTTCCCAATGTGCCCCACCAGCAGGGGGGATGCATGGCGCCGGTCAACTACCTGGCCCAGCACGGCGTTAAAAAGCTTATCGCCGGCGGCATGGGCCTGCGCCCGTTGATGGGCTTCAACCAAGTGGGGATCGAGGTGTATCACGGTGGCGACGCTCAGACTGTGGGCCACGCCATTCAGGCCATCATCGCCGGCAGCCTTCCCCAATTCAGCCAAGAGCACACCTGCGGCGGCGGCGGCGGCCTTTGACGCGTCAAGAAATGGAAAAAATGAGCCACAGCGAAACTCACCCCGGGGCAGAACATGCCCCGGATGCCATGGATGCCAGTTTTTGGGCAGCCGCATTTCTAATAAAGGAAGGACGCTGACTTATGCCCATTTACGATATCGTCTGCCACGACTGTCGCTGCGGTGGAGAGGTCATTGCCCCAACGGCATCTGCCCCGCTGGTGTGCCCCACTTGCGGGAGTTCCAACGTGGCCAAACAAATGTCGCCTACCAGCAGCCTTACCGGGCGCACCCCACAATACACCCCGTCTGCCGGCGACACGGCCTGCTGCGGGCAGTCGCCTGAAACGGCGGGGTGCGCCGGCCCTGGATCGTGCTGCGGTAAGGGGCCAATTTAGCTGCGAAAGGAAAACACATGGCAATCCTCATACTGGCGTCAGCATCGCCCTCTCGGCTAGCGCCGTTCTTGAAGCCCCTCGGGGACGCCGCCGGTGAACCCATTCAGTTGGCCGACAGCGCCGAGGCCGCCATAGACATGGCTGAAGCGTTGAAACCGGTCCTCATGATCATTGATCAATATATTGACCGGCCGGTATTTGCACTGGTGAAGGAAATCCTGTCGATGAACGCCCTCATCAACACCGCCGTCATCAGCAGCCAGCCGTCGGATGCCTTCCACGACACCGCCGAAGGGCTGGGCATCCTCATGCAGCTCCCTGACCCGCCGTCTGCGGCCGATGCGCAGAAGCTGTGGGAGCGCCTGAGCGAAATCGCCGCCGTCCCGTAAGGCAATTGAATTGGGGGACGCCCTTAAAATTTCAACTTGACGGTTTTTAGCGGCGCGGCTACTGTCTT
>CAYUOU010000033.1:0-38994 GCA_964446485.1 uncultured Desulfobacterales bacterium
GGGATGACATGGGGGGGGCCGGCACTCGGGATGACATGGGGGGGCTGCGCTCGGGATGACATGGGGGGGCTGCGCTCGGGATGACATGGGGGGGGCGCTCGGGATGACATCTGAGGGGTTTTTACGGGCTTGACGAACATTGAACG
The DNA here is from genome assembly GCA_964446485.1 of uncultured Desulfobacterales bacterium. GTDB lineage: Bacteria > Desulfobacterota > Desulfobacteria > Desulfobacterales > JBDRRP01 > JBDRRP01. The sequence goes on from CAYUOU010000033.1 coordinate 147, forward strand.
GTTGTGAGCCCTCAATCGGTGATAGCAAAAGGCGCCATTCATGAAACTGAGCATCATTGTACCGGCCTACAACGAGCATGATCGTATCGTTCATACCCTTACCGAAACCCTGGCCTACCTGTCGGCGCAGGACTACTCCTCTGAAATTCTGGTGGTAAGCGACGGGAGCACCGACACTACCGGCGATGTGGTCCGCGGCTTCAACGCCCCGGAAAGGGTGCGGGTGTCATTTTTGGAATACTTTCCCAATCGCGGCAAGGGGTATGCCGTGAAGTACGGCATGCTTCGGGGTGAGGGAGATGTCATCATGTTCATGGACGCCGACTACTCGGTGCCCATGGCGGCCGTTGAAGCGGGGCTGGCCCTCCTCGATGGGGGGTGTGATATCGCCATCGCCTCCCGGGCTGTTTCGGGCAGCCGCGTGGTGCATCATCAAAATGTCTGGCGCGAGATGTCGGCCAAGCTCTATACGCTCATCCAGAACACCTACCTCGGATTTCACTACAGCGACACCCAGTGCGGATTCAAGCTCTTCACCCGGGCCGCGGCGCAGCGCCTCTTCGGATGTCAGCGGCTTCACAGTGTGATCTTCGACCCGGAGATCTTGTGGCTGGCAAAGCGGGAGGGCTTTCGCGTCGGAGAGTTTCCCGTGGACTGGACCCACATGGAGGACTCGCGGATTCAGTACGACAGCCTCGGGAAGTCCGTTTTTGTCTTTCAGGAGTTGTTTCGCATCCGGTTGCGGCATCGGTGACGACTGCGCCTGCCGCAGGGTTCATATGAAACTTCACGGTTTTCCCGGTGCCGCAAGCGGCATAGATAGGGAAAGCAATAGCCGCCTCCTTGATGCGTCGCCCCACTCGACCACCCCGGAATTTCCGCTGTCCCGTCGTTGACAGCGGCGCCTACCATATGTAGTATGGACCGTACAAACCGCCTGGTTTTTATGGTTCTGACAGAATTCGGGGAGGCAAGTATGGCACTCGTAAAAAAGACGATCGAACTCGATCAGGAGGTGATCAACCGAATCAAATCGGCATTGAACGCAAAAACCGAAAAAGAGGCCATCAACGCCGTGCTGGGGCAAGTCGACACGGACATTCTGGTTTCGGAGGCGACCTTCAAAGACGCCGGCACGTTCCGGTTCGAGACCGTTTTCGAGGATTGATCCGTGCAGAAAAAGGTCGTCATCGACACGAACGTGTATATCGATATTTTCAACGAAGCCAAGTACCTACAACTGCGGGACCCTATCGGCTACATCGTTTTTCTCGCCTATCCGGTCCTTCATGAGCTGTGGATGGGCGCCAGGGGGGAACGGGAAAGAAAGCACCTGGTCGCTTTTCAGCAACGCTTCGTGACGTTGAAACGTCTGATCGTTCCCTCCGAGACTTCTCTGATCCAGATCGGCCGACTGTGCCAGCGGTTCAGGGCGTCCGGAAAACTGGATCCCGTTCATCCGAAACACTACAATGACATCACCATCGCGGTACTGGCTCGGCAGATCGGGGCCGCGGTGGTGACCCGCAACACATCAGATTTTCAGCTGATTCGGGCCGTTTTCGACTTTCGGTTGGAAACGCCCTGACACGGTCACGCCGCAACCGTCGAAATCGATATCGTTACCCGCACGCACGTCGTCGGCGTTTGGCGGGAGCCAGCGCAGGCCGCCTTTGAAGCCGTAGGCCCGGTAGATGTAGAAGACCCTGGCCGGGGTGTCGTCCGGGCCGATGCGGCCGAAGACCGCGGGCCGGTAGACCGGCAGGGCGATGGGCGGGTCCACGCGCTCGAAGACTTTGTGAAGGTGCTCGGTGTGGCTGTACGGGGCATCGGTGACGCCCACCGCATCCCACCCGAGGCGGTCGGCGTCTTCCCACCAGTAGTCATAGACATTGGGGCGATGCCACTGGTTGAGGGACAGGGTTTGCGGCCGGCCGGGCACGTAGAAGGCCAGTTCGCTGGCCGTCTGGTACATGGTGCCGAAGATGAACGTCCGGTCCGGTCGGGGCATGGTGTCCACCACCTCCTGGGTTTTGACGCCCAGTTCACGCCACCCCGGGATTTCTAGACTGGTCCGGTCCAGGTGAAGGGGGATGGGCAGCACCGGCCAGACCACCTGGGTTAAGATGATGAGTGTCATGCCGTAGGCCGTGGCCAGGGTCCACCGCCACAGGCGTCGCCACCCCCGCTTTTCCCATCGACGTGATCCCGGGCCGTAGTGGGCCACCACCAGCACCGAGGCTGGCACAAATCCCATCATGGGCCAGTTGGCGTACACCCGGGCATGCAGGCTCAACAGGGCAAACCCGGTGACGACCGGCAGCGACACCCACAGCAGATAGCGTTCGGCCCAGGCCGACGGCTGCCGGCGGTGGCGAATGACATGCCACCATGCCAAGAGGACAAGAATGAAGGCCAGCGGTGTCAGCAAGGCCGCCTGCGCGGCGATGAAATCGCCGAAGAAGTTCCAATGAACGGCCATGGGCTCGTCGACACCGCCGATGTGGGCCACGTGCCGGACTGAATTCCAACTGTTACGGGCGTTCCAGATGATGACCGGAGTGAACATGAGCATCCCCAGCCCCACTCCGACGTAGGGCCGGATGCCCGCGAGACGCCCCCGATGCTGCGCACTGGCCAGGCCGTAGAGAAAGGCAACGGGAAGAAACAGCGCCATGGAATACTTGGAGAGCATGCCCAGCCCGAACCAAACTCCGCCGAGCAGCCACTGGCGCCACGTGTTGTTTTCGTAGCCGCGGCCGACGTGGTAGGCGGCCGCCGCCCAGCAGGCCGCCTGCAGGCCGTCGGCAGTGGCGAGGATGCCGCCGACGTTGAAGACGAAGATGCCCTGGCTCATGACGGCCGCCGCCAGCGCCGCGCGTGGACCGTACCAGCGGGCGGCCATCTTCACGAGGTAGACGGACGTCACGGCCAGCGCCAGGACGGACGGCAGCCGCACCGCCCGCTCCGTGTCGCCCAGCAGCAGCGTGGCGGCGCGGATCAGCCACCCGATCATGGGGGCCTGGTCGTGGTAGCCCAGGTCCAGGTGACGGCCCCATTGCCAATAGTTGGTTTCATCCGGCACCAGATTGAACGTACCGGCGTAGATGAAGCGGATAAATGTCCATAGGGCCACCCACGCCCATGCGAGCGCCATCCACCGCCGTTCGGATTCGGTTTGCTGCATGTCGTTATCCATTTCTTAAGCCACCACCACGACCTCCGGCAGGGCACGGTTTTTGGGAGGGAGGCGGTCCCTCGCGTCCGAAACGCGGCCACGACGGAGCGTGGTCCTCCGAAAAACCAATCCCTGTCAACTTCGACGGGACCCTGATCGCCACGGGTGCAGCCACCGGCTGTTTAGTTGACTTCGGCCCTAAAGGTCAATAGGATGTGCCGATTTCAAGGGCCCCGGCCGCCGCCGAGGGCCGCTGCCGTAGGGTGCGCGTCATGACAACACCGTCCATCATCACCCGATATATCTTCAGTGCATTCTTCCCGCCCTTTCTGGTCAGCGCCGGCGTGCTGGTATTTGTCTTTCTCATGACGCGCATTCTTGAAATCACCGACATGGTGGTCAATTACCAGGTGAGCCTTTGGGTGATCGCGCGCCTCTTTTTCTACACCATGCCCTTCTTTCTCCAGTTTGTCATTCCCATGTCCGTCATGATGGCGGTGTTGCTCACGTTTTTGAGGCTTTCCAGCGACAATGAAATCACGGCCATGAAAGCCAGCGGCATCAGTGTCTACCGCCTGCTGCCGCCGGTGGTGATCTTCTCGCTCCTGGGGGCGGCGGTGACGGCATATGTGGCCGTCGCGGGATTGCCCAAGGGGCGGCTGGCCATTCGTGACCTGCTGTATACGGTGGCCACTTCCCACACGGAGGTGGGGCTAAAAGAGCGCACTTTCAGTGATACATTTAACGGCGTGATGCTCTATATCAACCGTATCGACGCCCGATCGCACACCCTTCACGACGTATTTATCGAAGACCATCGTGACCCACGGGTGCGGAGCACCGTGGTGGCGTCCGTCGGCCAGTTGATTCGACCCAAAGCGGGTGAGGCCGTGTTTCACCTTCACCTTCGAGAAGGGACCATCAATCAGGTCGATTTGGAGACCCGTTCTGCCCATACCATTCGCTTCGACACTTACGATATTCGGCTCAACGTCAGCCAGGCCCTGTCCGCGGCCATTACCGGTGAAAAAGATGAGGAGGAGATGACCCTCGGCGAACTTTACCAGCGGATGGCGACGGCCCCGGCGCGCGACAGCCGCTATTACATGGCGCTGATGGAGATCCACAAGAAATTCTCGCTGCCGTTTTCCTGCATCGCCCTGGCGATACTGGCCGTTCCACTGGGTATTCAGTCCCGGTTGGCCAAACGATCATTCGGGGTCGGGCTCGGGCTGTTTTTCTTTTTATGCTACTACATCCTGCTTTCCATTGGCTGGGTCTTCGGTGAGACGGGCGCTTATCCGCCGGGGATCGGCATGTGGGTGCCCAACGCGGTCATGGGCGGCATCGGCATCTTTTTGCTCATCATCACCGCCCGTGAACGCTCCATGGGGGTGGATCGGTTCGTGTGGTGGGTGATGCGCCTGCGCCGCCGGTTCGGCGCTGCCGGCTGGAAGCAATGATGTCGCCGCCAGACGTCACGCCCGCCGTCATCGTCCAAGAAACCGATCCGGCAGGAGTCAGGAATCCATGAAGACGATCCGCCGCTATATGATTCGGGAGATCCTGAAGACCTTTTTCCTGGTTCTCGCCGTGGTCATCGGTCTCTACATTGCCATCGACTTCCTTGAGAAGGTGGATAATTTTATTGAAGCCGGGCTGCCCATCAGCCGGCTCATTCAATTTCTCATTTATGAGACCCCGTTCGTTGTGGTGCAGGTGCTGCCGGTGGCCCAGCTCCTTGCCGTACTCATCACCGTGGGGTTCATGAACCGTCAAAACGAAATCATGGCGCTGAAAAGCTGCGGATTGAGCATCCATCGCCTCGTGATGCCCGTGGCGGCCCTGGGTGTGGTGTTCAGCATGGCGCTCTTTGCCATGGCGGAATTTCTCGTCCCCGTGACCATCGACCGCGCCAATCACATCTGGAATCAGGAGGTGTGCCGGTCTTCGGTGGTGAGTACGCGGGAGAAGAACATCTGGATTCGAGGGGATCAGTCCATCATCCACATCCGGTATTACCACCCCCCTGACCAGGCCATGTACGGCGTGACCGTTCACCGTTTCAACGAGCGGTTCTCACCGGTGAAAAGAATCGACGCCGAGCGGGGGGTAACGGCGGGGGACCGGTGGCAGCTGGAGAATGTCGTGGTGCAGACCTTTGTCCCCGGCGGCAGTGCCTCTCACGTCGACTTCCAGGCCTCGCGCGAGGAGGACCTGGGCATCGCTCCCGAAGACCTGTTCCGGGTGGCCAAAAAATCCGAAGAAATGGGCATCGCCGAACTGGGCCGCTACATCGATAAAATCCAATCGGAGGGATACGAAGCCACGGCGTATCAAGTCGATTGGATGAACAAACTGGCGTTTCCCCTGGTGTGTATCATCATGAGCCTGGTGGGCGTGGGGATCGCCGTACGCAGCCGCCTTCGGGAAGGCATGGTCATGAATGTGGTCTCCGGGGTGGCGGTGGCCTTCCTCTATTGGGTGTTTCACAGTTTCAGCCTGTCTCTGGGGTATGGCGAAATGCTGCCGGCGTGGATTGCGGCCTGGATCGCCAATCTGGTGTTCATGTGCCTGGGCGGTTTTCTGTTGATGACGGCCGATTGAGGCTGCAGGGCAACATGTTGGGATGTGCCCGGTTCTTGACCGTCGTCCGACATCTATTCAGACAAGAATGCGTTTCGCCTGGAGAAATGGGATGATTCAAACGCCCCGTGCCGTCATATCTCCATCGCCGTTGATGCAGGTTTACCGCCTGCTCGCCACCGGTGCGGCCATCCTCTCCCTGCCGGCGGTAGGCGTGATCAGCCTCCTTTCGGGAAAGCGCCGCCAGACCGTCTTCAAGCGCCTTTTCCCCTCGCTGCAGCCTTCATTGCCCCACGGCGAGCGGTGTTTGTGGGTCCATGCCCTGTCCGTGGGCGAGACCCTTTCAGCGGCCCCGGTGATCGATCGGCTGCAGTCCTGGCGCCGCCGCCGGCCTCTGGTAATTACGTCGACCACCCTCACGGGCAGGCGCATTGCCGCCGAGCGGTTTGGCGGCCGCGTGGACGCTTTGGGGTATTTTCCTTTCGACGTGCCGTTTTCCATCGATCGTGCCTTTCGACGGATTCGACCGGCGCTTGTCATCCTGGTGGAGTCCGATATCTGGCCGGGGTTCATGGCGGCGGCGCAGGCTCACGGGGTGCCGGTGGTGCTGGTCAATGCCCGATTGTCAGAGCGATCGTTGAAAGGGTACCGGCGCTTGCGACCGGTGGCGCGGCCCATGCTTCGGGCCATGGCCCATATCTGCTGCCAGTCGACGGTGGACGCCGACCGGTTCGCCGCCCTGGGCGTCTCCCCGAAGCGGATTTCCGTCACGGGCTCCATCAAATTCGACCAGGCGACACCGGCGATGGATGCGGCCGCACGGCGGGCATGGCGCCGTCGATTGGGCATCTCCGACGCGGCGCCGGTGATGGTCGGCGTCAGCACCCACCCAGGGGAGGAACGACCGCTCCTGGCAGCGTATGCGAAGGCCCGGCTCAAGGTGCCCGCGCTTCGGCTCGTTGTCGCCCCGCGCGACCCCCGGCGCGCCCCCCAGGTGTGCCGGATGGCCGCCAAGAACGGTGAGACGGGGATATTGTTGGCGGCGCTGGGATCCGCGTCATCGTCATCGGCCGGCGGGGTCATTGTGGTGGACCGGATGGGGATCCTTGCGGAGTTGACCGCTATTGCGGCGGTGGCCTTTATCGGCGGGAGCCTCGTGCCCGAGGGCGGACACAATCCCCTGGAGGCGGCGGCGCACGGCGTGCCGGTACTGTTGGGGCCGGACATGCGGGATTTTCAGGTGATGGCCGACAGATTGGTGGCGGAAGGGGGCGCTTTCAGGGTGTTCGATGCCGACGATATGGCCCGGCGGGTCGTGGGGCTTCTCGGCGATGATGCGCAGCGCCGCACCGGTGAGGCCGCCCGACGGGTGTTTTTGCGCCACCGGGGGGCCGTCGATGAAATCCTGGCGACGCTGAAGCAGGTCTTGAACGACGATGCAGCGGGTGCGGCGGCAGATCCGGAGGCGATATGACCCGAACCCCATGGATGGACAGAGTGACCGATATCATCCACAGCCCCCCGGGAAAGGTCTCTCCCCCGGGATTGAGCGCTGTGCTGGAAACGCTGTCGCGGGGTTATGCGGCCGCGGCCGTACTGAGATCAACCGCCTTTGAAGGGGCATTGCGCCGTCGTCGTCGCCGGCTTCCGATTCCGGTGGTATCGGTTGGCAACCTCACGGTGGGCGGGACGGGGAAAACGCCCATTGTGGCCTATCTGGCCGAGGTCCTGGCAGCGGCAGGGCGACGGCCGGCCATTGTTAGCCGTGGCTATCGCGGGGGGCTGGAGCGGCACGGCGGGGTGGTCTCAGACGGCCGACGCGTCCTTCGAGAGGCATCGGATGCGGGTGACGAACCATTTATGCTGGCCCTACAGCTGCCGGGAGTGCCTGTAGCCGTGGGCCGCGATCGGTTTTCGACAGGGTGCCGGGTCATCGCCGCCGCATCCCCCGACGTGGTGCTCCTGGACGACGGGTTCCAGCATCTGCAACTGGCGCGCGATGTGGATATATTGCTCCTGGATGCCCAATATCCCTTCGGCAACGGGCACGTGCTGCCACGCGGGCCCCTGCGGGAGCCGGTCACCGCCTGCCGGCGGGCCAGTGCCGTCGTATTCACGCGCGCCGATCAGGGCGTTGCCCATGGGCGGTTGTCAAGCGGCGCTGCCGTTGGCGGGAAACCCGCTTTTCGCGCCGTCCATCGAACCATACTGCTGTGCGTTTCGGGAGACGTGACGCCACCCTTCGCGAAGGCACCCTTGGCCCCGGTACCCGGGGACACGCTGCGCGGTCGGCGGGTGGTGGCGTTTTCCGGCATTGCCGATAATGGGCGGTTTTTGGGCAGCCTAACGCGGCTGGGGGCCTCGGTGGTGTCTTTCGCTGGGTTCAGGGATCACCACCACTATCGCCGAGACGATGTGTCCCGCCTGCTACGGCAAACCGACGCCAACCGGGCGGATGCCATGGTGACCACGGAAAAGGATTGCTATCGGTTGCTCTCACGCTTTCCCGAATTCTGCCGCCGACTGACGGTGGTGGGGGTTCGCATCGACTTTCCTGAAGATGCCGAGGCGTTCCGGAAATGGCTGCTGGATCGTCTGCCTGAAACGGCTCCGGCGACCGGACGCCCCCCACGGTGTGGTTGACCGACCTACCATAGATTGGTAGTGAGTTCCGCTTGTTGCCGCCGCCAGGGGTGATCAGAAGCTCGCTCATCCCCTGTCGGCGGTCTTTGAACCGGATTATCTGAGCGGCTGAATACCGGCGGCGATGGAAACCCCAACGTTGCAAAAGCATGCCGCTGTTGTGGGGAGGAGAATCGTAATGGCTCGAGCACTGCGTCCTGGGGAGCAGGCAATCCTGTCGGCCATTTGGTTTGTGGTCCGGGCGCTGGGGGGGCTGTCGCCGTCGGCGCGCGCGTCCCTATCTCGCGGCCTCGGGGGGCTGCTCTTTCGTCTCGATACCAAGCACCGCCGCATCGCATTGAACAATCTGGGCCGTGCCTTTGAGGACGAATGGTCTCGACAGGACATCCGCCGGTGTGCCGAGGCGGTATTTGTCAATTTGTTTCGACTTTTGCTGGAAATGGCGTGGGCCATGCGGACGCCGCCGAAAGTGATGGCCAAGCGCTTTCGGATTTACGGCATGCATCATTTTACGGCTGCCCGCCGACAGGGCCGCGGGGTGCTCGTGCTCACCGGTCACTATGGTATTTGGGAGCTGCTTCCCCAGGCCGCCGGATTGGTCGGCCTGCCGGTTTCCGTGGTTTACCGCCCACTGGATTTCGCGCCCCTGGAATCTTTTTTCGAACAGGTGCGCGGCCGATTCGGGGCCGAGATGGTGACCGCCAAAGGAGCCGCGCGGGAAGTGATACGGCGGCTTCGCCGGCAGGAAAACGTCACCCTTCTCATGGACCAGAACGTGGATTGGTACGAGGGGGTGTTCGTTGACTTCTTCGGCCGCCGAGCCTGCTCCAACAAGAGTCTGGCGCTGCTGGCCATGCGCACCGGCGCGCCGGTGGTGCCGGTATACCTCAGTCTGGAGCCGGACGGCGGGTTCCGGGTGGACTTCGCCCCGGTCGTGCCGACGCGGCGGACCGGTGACAAGCAGCGGGACATCGAAGAAAACACCTTGGCCTACAACCGGGTGTTGGAGGGTTTTATCCGCCAACATCCGGATCAATGGTTCTGGGTTCATCAACGGTGGAAAACCCGGCCCTACTGCCCCTGGCCACGGGGCGACTGGCGGGGATGGTGATGCCAGGGGGCGTTACATCCGAAGGGGCGGAGATCACACCCTGCTGCCTCTGCTTCAAACGGCAACTGAGTATACTGAATCTTAAATGAGCCTCAAACGCATATTCCGAAGTCCCGGCAGTTGGGTGTTCGTCGTCGCTATGGCCATTCGGGTCTATGCCGGTGTAAACAGCCATATCGTCAATCCGGACGGTGTTCTCTATATTCAGCAGGCCAAAGCGATTTTTTACGGGCAATGGGATCTGGTGACGCAATGCACGGTGCCCTATCTCTCTTTCTATTCCATTTTTGTCGCTGCCGGCTACGGCCTTCTTGGTGATTGGGTGGTCGCTGGCAGGAGTGTCTCCTTGTGTTTCGGGGTGGGGATGTTTCTCCCGCTCTATCTCATCTTGCGCCAATTTTTCACTCGGCGCATCAGCGGCCTAACGCTGTTGATCTATGCCTTCATCCCCGTGCTGGTCAGCCGATCGCCCGGCATCGTCCGCGGGCCGGTCTTCTGGTTTTTCCTCTTGTGGGGCATTTACCTCTACATCAGTCATCTACGGGTCCAGGTCGTTGACCGAAGGGTCGCCGTGTGTCTGGTCCTCAGCAACGTGGCGTTTCTCCTGGCTGCCTGGGCCAGAATCGAAGGGCTGCTCTTCATCCCGGTCTCCTGCGCCCATCTGCTGTTGGCCCGGGGGGAGGATAAAATCAAAAGGCTCGCGCTGTTTGTTTCGCCCGTGTTGGTCATCGGCGCCGCGGCGATGATGATCGCCGCCATTTACCAGGCGCCCATAGGGCAATACCTGCGGGTTGATGACATCACGGCCAAACTCACCCGGCCCTTCGAGAATTACCGGGAGACGATGATCGCCGTGGAGGCCATGGCCAAAAGCCTGGGGAAGGAAAACCGCATTTCCGATTACCTGATGTTCGCTTCCAACCTCACCTGGCTCATCGCTCTGGGCACCCTTTTCAGCTATGCCCTCGAAGCCTATTTTTATCCCTATTTCGTTTTTTTTCTTTTGGGACTGCTCGGCGCCTGGCGGGCATCGCAGAAGGATGTTGCTGCATCCTATCTGCTCTGGTCCACCATCGCCGCCGTCCTGTTGATCTACTTTCACCTCATCGAGTGGTGGTTCATGTACAACCGGTTTCTCGCCATCATCATAATGCCCAGCTGCATATTTATCGGTTTCGGGTTGTCCGCCCAGTTAGCGTGGCTGAAAAAGAGAAACTACTGGCAAGAGGGCCTGTCCGTCGTGCTGCTGGTCGGCTACATATCCGTGTTCGGCATCGTCAAGAACAGTTATCCCATCGAACCCGACAAGGCGGTTTTCCAGCGTATCGGAGAGCAGGTGGCGGAGATGGAAGGGCACGGGGAGATCATCAAGATCGTGGGATTACGCACAACGGTATATCACTGGATCACCTTTTACGCCAATCTGGCATACCCTGGCCATTTTTGCCTCCCGGTCACCATCACGACCGATGGTGACCAGGAGGGTCACATCGATGATTACATCAAACAGGGGTTCAAATACCTGCTCGTTGAAGAGAACGCCTGGAAGAGAAACGGCATTACCATGGGCAACAGCCTTCCTGATCAAAAACTTAAAAGCATTGGCCGATGGCGCCATGCGGACACCGGGAACATCACGCTGTACCGATTGACCGGTTCATCCCTGCCAACACAGTAGGCAGTATCGGAGTGTTCCCGCCACGCACCGGAGTTTAACAAAGACTCGGAAAATAAACAGAGGAAGCACAGGGTATGAATGTCTTCGCTCTTACCATCGGTGATCGATCGGCCGGTAGCACAAAGTTCCGACTCGTTCAATACGAGTCTTTCTTGAACGAAATGGGGATCCGGGTCGAGTACGTCCAGCGAAACGCCATCGACAGACACTCCCACAATCGGGCCAACGCGTCGGATCTGGTTTTCAATCAAAAATGCCTATTCAACAGAGGCTATGCGCAAAAAATCATCTCGAGTGCCAAGGCCGTTGTCTTCGACTTCGATGATGCCATCTATACCCGTCCGGGAAGGCCGTATTCATGGCTCACCCGGATTCGCGTCACCTATCGGCTGATGTTATGGTTGAAAAAGTCTACCGTCATCACCGTTGCCAATCATCAGCTTGCCGCGTTTGCCAAAAAACATCATGGGAACGTCGTTGTTTTGCCCATGTCTGTAAACTTGGAAACCTGGCACCCGGGAAAGCGATCGGAGGGGCAAGATGTCGTTGTTGGCTGGGCAGGCGGGCCGGGGAATATCGCCTATATCGAGTCATTGGATCCGGTGCTGTGCCGATTGCACGCCATCGAACCGGCGTTTAAGCTGAAAATCTATTGCGGCATAAAACCCAAACTCGAGTGCCCCTATGAATATGTGCCATTCAAAGACGGCACTGAAGCGGATTTTGTCCAGACCCTCGACGTCGGGCTGTTGCCATTGCCCGATGACGAATACTCAAGGGGCAAATCACCCATCAAGGCCATCCAATACCTGGCCTGTGGCGTCCCCATCGTCGGCAACGCCATTGGGGCCACCGCTGAAATCTTCAAACCCGAGTTCGGCATCCCTACGGGCGATGATGAGGACTGGTACGCGGCCATACGGCACCTTATCCATTCCCCCGAAAAACGCGCCGCAATGGGCCGGTTGGGGGCCGCCTTCATCGAGCGGCATCACAATTATCAGCGGACCGCGAATCGCCTGGTGCAATTGCTTCTGAGTCTCACGTCGTAAGTGATGGCGATTCACGGCGGCCCCGTGTTTATGGCAACCTTTTAAACTGAGGCAGTTCAATGCGACTCATTCGCCAGCTAAAAAAGAAAAGTACGGATTTCTTTTTCCGGGAACTGATGAAAAAGGTCGTGCGAAGGGAGATCAGACCTTTCCATATTCACCAAGACGGCCTGTGGTTTGAGACCGTGCACGGTTTCTCTGTGTACTCCAATTTGAAGGACAGAATCCTTGAGCTCGATGTGAACCCTTTGTGGGAGGCGATGGAAACCAGATTGATCTTCAAGAACCGGCGCAGGTATTCGGTTTTTTACAGGAGCGGGGCTACAACTACATGGCCATCGCCGAGGACGCCGTCATGCCCAGCGTTGATATCGAAACGGATCTCAAGAAGGCGAGAAATTTTGTTTTCTTTTCAAAGAGTTACCATCTCGATTATTGATGCGGTGACATGAATGACCCCAGTTGGTTTTTGACCGCCGTGATGACTGCTTCAGTGTTCAGATAGTCGAGACATCGCGCCACGTTGCTGCCGCCGCAGCGGCGGGGAAAGCGGTGGCTTCCAGTCCGAATGGGTTTCCATCAACTTCATATATTTATAGTATGTACCCTCAAAATTTCCGAATGCAATGGCAAACCCGGCCCGGCCGTCCATAACACCCCGTTTCAAAATGAGATGCTGGAAAAAAATCCAACCAGCGTGCATGAGGGCTTTGAACAACCCTGATCGCCTGTTTTGGGCGGCCATTTTCTCGGCGCCCAGGGTTGAATAGCGTTTCGCCTTTCCGATGATTTCGTCAAAATTCTTAAAGGGGAACTGCCAAATGGCGTGGGTTAGATATCCGATGTCTTTGTCGGATTTGGCCACGAACCCTTCATGGACGAGGTCCGGTTTGTAGGCCATCGCACCATTTCGAAATAACTGAGGTTGGCGGTAATTGGGATAAAACCCCGAATGCCGGATCCATTTGCCCATGAAAAAATTCTTGCGGGGCACAAAAAAGATATCATGTTCGTTGGGCGAGCGGATGATTTCCATTATTTCGTCCCGGACTTCGGGGGTGCAGCGCTCATCTGAATCCAGGCTGAAAATCCAAGGGTGGGTACAATGTTTGACAGCCTGATTTCTCAGATCCCCAAACCCGTGGAAATCGATCTGAACGACCCTGACTCCCATGGTCGTCGCAATTTCTGCGGTTTTATCCTGGCTGTAGGAGTCAGCCACGATGACTTCATCCGCCCACAGCACGCTGTTTATGGCGTCTGCAATTTTTTCTTCCTCATTGTAGGCAATGATATATACGGATATCTTACTTAAATGCGCCATGGCGTACACAGAAGTTTCGATGAAAGTTAAGACCGATTCCCTTCGCCCGGCAAATCGCCAGTGAATCCAAGCGCGTGAGATATCACGTTGCATCGATGAATCGCAATAAGAAACCGTTGCGTCTTCAGGCGTGTTTGCGCCACCGATGGGGGTGTGTTAAATATTTTCGAGATGTTTCGGATCGATAAGATGATAACCGACAATAAAAAAAACTCTCGCCGCTTGCTGATTTATGAACCTCGGGTGGAAGGCCATCACCCCGGTTGGCTTCGGTTTATAACAGAGGATCTGCTGTCGGCCGATTATGAGGTGGTTCTCGCGGTAGATCTGCGGGATCACTCCCGCCGTATTATCGAAGAGCACCTTGGGGATCTGATACAGCGGGTTGAATTGATTCCCGCCGTTGATGCGCGCGGCCGGCCGTTGAATGGTAGCTCTTTCGCATCCCTGTTGGCCTGCATGGATGACTCCCAAACGCCACGCGCTTTTCTTTGCGCCTTTGATGAGTTGGCCTCCACCGCGTTTCGTCGGGCGGCACTGGGGGTGCCACTGCCCCGTGCTTTACAAGGACGAATCGGCGGCATCTACCACCGACCCCGGTTCACCGATTCACCCTGGTATTCCCTGAATCGCTTCCTCAAAGCCGCTGGATTTAGAAAATGCATTTCGAAAAATTGGGTAAAGCCGCTATTGTTTGTAGATGAATACTTGGCGAAAGATTTTAAAACCGCATATCCGGAAAAGGCGATCTACTTTCTTCCCGATCCCTGTCCGGACGATTTCAACGGCGATCGCGGTCTATCACGATCAGCTTTGGGGCTTCCCTCTGCGCCTTTGATTTTTCTCTTTTTCGGTGTCGGTGCCAAACGAAAAGGCCTCTCTTTGGCGGTGGATGCGATGCTTCGCCTCAAAAGGAAGGATACATTCTTACTGGTGGCCGGAAAGCAGGATCCGCCCCTGCTTGTGCGCAAGGGGCTCAATGCGTTAGTACAGCAGAACCGGGCGCTCATCATGAATCGATTTGTCTCTCATGCCGAAGAAAAATTATGTTTTCAGGCCGCCGATATCGTATTGTTGCCGTATCTGAATCATTTCGGAACCAGCGGAATACTATCGAGAGCGATGGCGACCGGAAAACCGGTAATTGCTTCCGACGAACAGCTTCTCGGCCGACTTGTCCGGGATAATAAAATTGGATGGACCTTTCCCTCAGGCAGCGTGACGGCACTCGCCGAGTGTCTCACCAAGGCGGGGATTGTCGATGCGGAAGCGCAGAAGCGATTTGCCGCCAATGCTGCCGATTATGTCAACCGCTATTCACGCCAAAATTTCCATAATGCATTGGTGGAATCATTACTGACCGAAAGCGATTGATCGGCAACCTTTTTTCAATTGATGATCGATTGCCTCGACAACTGCTTCAGTGCCCAAAAAGCGGAGACACCGGGATATCCCGCTGCCTTCGCAGCCCTTTCTGTCGCAGGGGATGCAGCTATAGCCCTTGGTGACGATGGTGTGCCCCTGGCCGCCATACCCCCACGCTGAAGACAGGGTTGGACCGAAGAGGGTCACCGTGGGGGTGCCCACGGCTGCGGCGAAGTGGGTGCCGGAGCTGTCGATGCCCACGAACAGGGCGGCACCTGCGAAGAGCGCGGGGAGGACGTCGAGGGGGGTCCGGCCGGCGAGGTTGTAGACGTCGGGGCCGGCGGTCTCGGTGATCGCCTGTGCCCCGGCCCGCTCGGAAGGGCTGCCGATGAGAACCGCGGACAGGCGGTAGGTGTCGGTGAGCCAGGCGATTAGCTGGGTCCACCGCCGGGTGCGCCATTCCTTGTGGGGCCAAAGCGAAAAGGGTTGGAGGATCACGTAGGGGCGGTCTGCGGGCACCCCTTCCGACGCGAGCGCCGATCGGGCGTTGGCGGCCGCCGCGGCTCCCACGGGGATTTCCGGCACGGGGTGTGCCGCGGTCAGGCCGCAGGCCTCCAGAAGGCTCCGGTAGTAATCCATGCGGTGCTGCCCCGGGATTCTCGGCGAACGGTATAATTGGGTGAACAGGCGGTTGCGCCACAGGGATCCGTCTGCCGCATAGAAACCGATGCGCTGGCGGGCCCCGGTGAGGAAGGCGAGGATGGCGCCGCGGTCGCCGGTGAGCAGGTCGAAGACCAGGTCGACCCGCTGGCGGCGCAGACTGCGGATGAATGCGAGGTGGCGTCGCACGCGGGCGGCCGCACCGCCGGCGGGCGACGGTACCACGACGGCCCCGTCGGCCCACGGGCAGACGGCTACGAGCGCCGCGGTCTTCTCCCGAACGGCCACCAGGATCCGTGCGTCGGGGAACCGCTCGCGGAGTGTTCGGACGCAGGGGAAGGTGATGATGACATCGCCGATGTCGCCCAACTGGATCAACAGGATGGACCGGACGGCGGTGCTGTCGATGACCGGGAAGCGCGTCATAGCTCGATGAACTCGGCGAGGAGCCGGTCCAGAATCACGTCGTTGGACACGCAGCGGGCGCGGTCGCGGATATCGGCGGGCTTGAGGACCGGCGATTCGATGAGTCCCTGCAGCGTTAGAAACGCGGTGCGAATCCGCTCAGGCGTCATGGGGGAGGGCAAAATCACACCGTTTTGGCCAGCGGTCACCAGATCCAGCGCGCCCGTCTCATCACTCACCAGCACAGGCAATCCCATGGCCAATCCCTCCGCGGCGGCTCCGCCGAAGGGCTCGTAGCGAGAGGGGAGGAGGACGGCTTTGGCCAGTGCGCCGTATCTCCACCCCTGCGCGCGGGGTCCTAAAAAGTGCACTCTTTGTGGAACGCCAAGGTTTTCGGCGATTCTTCGGTAGGGAGCGATGGCGCCCTTTCCGACCACCAGTAAATGGTACGATGAGGGCAGGAAGGTCATACCGGTAACAGCAATGTCGAGGCCTTTTCGCCAAAAGCCGCTGCCCAGAAACAACAGGTAATCAAGCGAAGGCTCCAGATCTTCTTCCTGGAGCAAGGATGCCGCCGTTTTCTCCCGCGCCTCGAAGACCTCACCGATATCGTGCCAGTACACACTGGAATGAATCACCACGAGTTTTTCGGAATCGACCTGGTAATCCTTCTGAATATCCCGCTTCACCAGACTGGAGTTGCACCGCACCCGCTGCAGGCGGGGATCGGTGAGGCTGAGCTTTTCCAGTCTTAGGACATAGTTGTGGAATAGGCTGAGGCGCCGGAAAAAGCGGGCCGGCGCCGCCGCGTTTTGATTCTTGATTTTTAAAAACGATCGATGGGTGCCGCCCCCGGCGTGCATATGGGTAAACCAGGAGACGGAGTCCAGCGAGAGGACCACGTCGAAGTCGCGGCCGGTGAGATGCCGATTCACCGCCCGGTTGAAGGCCACCGCCTGAATGAATCGGTGTCCTGTGGAGATGCCGCAGGGAACAACATTTAGATTTTGATGCCGGATGGGCCACCGCTGGGACGGCCAGGTCAGCAGATCGATCTGCGCCCCGGCTGCTGTGAGGCCTTCCATCAGGCTGAGCGCAGTGCGCTCCACCCCGCCGAACGGCGAATAGGAACTGCGAATCAGTGCGATTTTTTTTCGGGTTGTCTTTGCCATAGTCAGAAGCGCCCATCCGTCGCGTCGTCATATCAACAACCCGGTTGGCATTCAAATTAAATCCGTGGCGGATGAATATTTTGCTTTTTGGGTTTGATTTTAGTATGTTCCCTGCGGCCTTCCATCCAGGTGATGGGAGTTGCACCGTGAACCCCGCCGCGCGTGTTTTACCCGCCGTCGGCCGGGGGACGTTGCCATACCGTGATCGATTAACAGTGAGGGCGACTCGATGGCTATCAGTCAGGAATTGCTTGAAATACTGGCGTGCCCCAAGTGCAAAGGGGATATCGCCCTGAACGAGGCCCAGGACGGTTTGATCTGTGATGCCTGCCGGCTGGTTTATGAAATCAGAGACGACATTCCCATCATGCTGATCGACGAGGCCAAACCCCTGGACTGACGCTGCCCCATCATTGACGGTTCCGTAAAAAATCCGATATCTGCGTTACGCGTATCCTTTGTCATTGCGGCGTACTGTAAGTAGGCCTTATTCCTGAGGATTCGCAAGCCGTATCTCGAACTTTTTTCGTAGCCGCCATTTTTGCCACTTTTTACCGATTCATTATCATCGGCCCGACCATGAGCTCTCTTCAATCTCCGGAACCGGTAAAGTTGATCATCGGCATGTTTATGGCGAAGGGCGGACGGTTTCGTCGGCTGGCCGGGTCGCTGGCCGACGCCTATGGCCCCCCGGACATGATCAGTCCGTGGATCCCCTTTGATCAGACCGATTATTATTTCGAGGAGATGGGGGGACCGCTCCAGCGGCGGATGATGGCGTTCACCGAACCGGTGGATCCCGGCCGACTGCCGTCGGTGAAGCGGTTTTGCCACGAACTGGAACAAGCCTCCATGGCCGGCGCGCGCCGCCGCGTGAATATCGACCCGGGCTACCTGTGCCGCAGCCGATTTGTACTGGCCACGGGTAAGGATTTCACCCACCGAATTTACATCGGCGATGGTGTTTATGCCGACCTGACCCTGGTGGTCAAGGATGGGGTGCTCGCCCCACTGCCGTGGACTTACCCGGACTATCGCAAGCCGGCCCTGCTGCATTTTCTGGAACGGGCCCGAAGCAAGCACCTGGCAGACCTGGCGCGTGAGCGGTCATCCGTCCGCCGGGACGCCCAAGACTAAGGAGCATCGATGATCCACAGCATGACCGCATTTGCCGCATCGGCGTGCACCGAGTCCGGCCTTGCCGTCTCCATTGAGATCCGATCGGTGAACAGTCGGCACCTGGACCAGGTGGTGCGGCTTTCCGGCGGATACGCCATTCTCGAAGAACGTGTCAAAAACCGCATCGCCCGGGATGTGGTGCGGGGGCGCATCGACACCCACATCACCATCACCGACCAACGGCAGCCCGAGGATGTGTTCCAGGTGGACGAACCGCGCGCCGACGCCTACATGAAGGCGCTGATGCAGTTACAGCGGCGATTCGATCTGCCTGAAGACGCCCGCCTGAGCCTGTTGGCTGCGGCCCCCGGGGTCATCATCACCGCCGACCCCGAACCGGACCCCGACGGTGTGTGGCCGGCCTTGGAGCGGTGCCTTGGCACGGCAGTGGAGGATCTCATGGCCATGCGCCAACGTGAAGGGGCATTTATCGCCCAGGACCTTGCCGGCCGCTTGGCCGCTATCGACACCTGGCTCGAAGTCATTGCCGACGGGGCCGAAGACGTGACGATGATTTACCAGAAGCGGCTCGGCGACCGCATCCAGGCGCTCACCGGCGGCATGCCGGAAATCGATCCCTTGCGCATTGCCCAGGAAGCGGCCCTGCTGGCCGATCGGAGTGATATATCTGAAGAAATCACGCGCGCCAGAAGCCATCTCGATCAGTTCCGTTACTTGATGGACGATGCTGAAGCCGCCGGTCGCAAGCTCAATTTTCTTCTCCAGGAGCTCAGCCGTGAGTTCAATACCATGGGGTCCAAGGCGGGCAAGGCCGTGTTGGCCCACCGCATCGTGGACGTCAAGGCGGAGTTGGAAAAGATTCGGGAACAGATCCAAAACATCGAATAGCAAGACACCGGAGCGGCGCTTGCGGGAAAGGAATCATTGTGGACAATACGCTTCTCAATGTTGGGTTTGGCAACACCGTCGTGGCCGAGCGCGTGGTGGCCATCGTCACGCCCAACTCGGCACCCATGAAGCGGCTCAAGGATGAAGCCCGGCAGGAGAACCGCCTGGTGGACGCCACCCACGGCCGAAAGACCCGTTCCATCATCGTCACCGACAGCAATCACGTGGTGCTTTCGGCCATCCAGGCGGAAACCATCGCCCAACGCTTCGAACAGCTTGCAGAGGAAAAGGGATAGCGCCATGCCGGACACGCCCCTCTCCCCATCGGCCACCACCCACCCCGGCCGGCTGTTCGTTGTCTCTGCCCCATCCGGTGCCGGAAAAACGACGTTGTGCAGTGCGGTCCGCAAACGATTTCCCTCGCTTCAATACTCCGTGTCGAGCACCACTCGGGCGCCGCGCCCCGGAGAGCGAGATGGGGAGGATTATCATTTCATCAGCAAGGCAGTTTTCGAGGAGAAGATTCACTCCGGTGGGTGGGCCGAGTGGGCCGAGGTTCACGGCAATTTCTACGGCACCTCGGCGGCGGTTCTCGAGGCGGCGATTGGCCGCGGCCGGCACGTGCTCATGGATATCGATGTCCAGGGGGCCGAACAGATCCTGGCCCGGTACCCTGAAAGTGTCACTATTTTCATCATGCCCCCATCCCATGAGGTGCTCGTCCAGCGCCTGGCGGGGCGCGGGACCGATGACCCCGCCCAGGTGAAACGGCGCCTGGCCGCCGCCGAGCGCGAGATGTCCCAACGCGGCCGCTATCGACATATCCTTGTCAATGACGACTTCGATGCCGCCGCGGCTGAATTGGCGGATCTTTTTTCCAGGTACATGAAATCTGTCCCGGAAACCGCGAACGCAGCGCAAGGATCTTCCGCGTGAGTCGTGGCCGTAAACGTCCGCTCAAAATGCCCGGCGGGGGGGTGGAACACCTCTCTGGCACCCATTCCGTGACGGAGGCGCTTGCCGCCGGCCGCCGCCGGATTCATCGTTTGTATGTGTCTAACGCCGGATCGGATGCCCGGAGCCGAGAAGCGGTCAGCCGCGCCGAAGCATTGGGGGTGCCGGTGGAAATTGTCGGCGACGAAATCCTGGTTGAAATGGCCGCCAACCGCCGGCACCAGGGGCTTTGCCTTCAAGCCGAGCCGTTGCCGACGCTGGATGCGGGGCAGCTCGCGGCATTGCTGAAAGCCGCCAGCAACCCGCCCCTGGTGTTGATGCTGGACCAGATCACCGACCCGCATAATTTGGGGGCCCTTTTGCGCACGGCACTATGCACCGGGGTTGCGGCCGTGGTAATCGCCAAGGACCGCTCTGCGGGTCTGAGCGCATCGGTTTCCAGGGTGTCGGCCGGCGCCATGGAGCATGTGGCGGTGGCTCGAGTACCCAACCTGTCCGAGGCCATCCGGCGATTGAAGGCCTGCGACGTTTGGGTGGCGGGACTGGACAGGGACCAGGGAAGTGATATCTTTGACACGCCGCTGCCGTCGCCCCTGGCGCTGGTGGTGGGCAGCGAGGGGCGGGGTATCCGCCCATTGCTCAAATCACGGTGCGATTTGCTGTTGGCCATCCCGCAGCAGGGTCACCTCAATTCGTTGAACGCTTCGGTGGCCGGTGCCGTCGCCATGTATGAAATCTATCGGCGCCGCCGCGCCACGCAGTGACCATCGCCCTCTGCGCCTGTCCTTAAACGCGACATTGACCCCAACGTTCGAGCCATTACCGTCACGCCGGGCGCATCGCGAAAGACGTCGAATGACGCTGGGTGGCACCCCGTTTTCACAACAACACTCAGGAGAGACAACCATGAATGACGACAATCGCATCCGCCTGAATAACGATGGCGCGCTATCGGTCCCATCCCATCCCATCATTCCCTACATCGAAGGGGACGGCATTGGCCCGGATATATGGAATGCCACCCGTCCGGTGCTGGACCGCGCCGTGGCGGCTGCCTTCGACGGCTCCCGCAGCATTGCGTGGCTGGAAGTCCTCGTCGGCGAAAAGGCCAATACCCTCACCGGCGAGTGGCTGTCAGAGGCCGCCCTCGAGACCATCAACGATCACGTGGTGGCTATCAAAGGCCCCCTCACGACGCCCGTGGGCAAGGGGATGAGAAGCCTCAATGTGGCCATCCGGCAGCGGCTGGATCTCTATGCCTGCGTGCGGCCGGTACGCTATATCGAAACGGTGCCGAGCCCGATGAAATCTCCCGAGAAAATCGACATGGTGGTATTCCGGGAAAACACCGAGGACCTCTATGCGGGCATCGAGTGGCAATCCGGTACTCCCGAAGCCGAACGGCTTACCGTCTTCCTGAAAGACGAACTGGGCGCTGTGTTGCCGCCGGCCAGCGGCATCGGCATCAAACCCATGTCCGAAAAGAATACCCGCCGTCTCGTGGCGCGTGCCATCACTTACGCCATCACCCAGGGCAAGCCTTCGGTGACGCTGATGCACAAGGGCAACATCATGAAATACACCGAAGGGGCCTTCAGCCGGTGGGGCTACCGGGAAGCGGCGGAACACTTTGCCGCGCAAACCATCACCGAAGCCGAGGTGTATGAAAAACACGGCGGCGTCGTCCCCGAAGGGCGCGTGGTCATCAAGGACCGGATCGCCGACATGCTCTTTCAGCAGGTGTTGCTGCGCCCCGAAGAATACAGTGTTATCGCCACCCCCAATCTCAACGGTGATTACCTGTCCGACGCCCTGGCCGCCCAGGTGGGCGGGCTAGGCATGGCCCCGGGCGCCAATATCGGCGACTCCTGCGCGGTGTTCGAAGCCACTCACGGTACGGCACCCAAGTATGCGGGTCTGGACAAGGTGAATCCCAGTTCGCTGATCCTTTCCGGGGCGATGCTCCTGGACCATCTGGGCTGGCAGCCGGCTGCCGAGCGGGTGCGCCGGGCGCTTCAACAGACGGTTCGGGAGCGCATCGTCACCTACGATTTGGCCCGGCAAATCGACGGCGCCAAAGAAGTCAGCTGCTCGGCCTTCGGTGCGGCCGTTGCCGAGCGAATCGCCTGAGCGAGGGCGAAGAAGGGGCGTCCCTCATGCCGCGGTTGAGCCGGTTATTGCAGCGTGTCACCCATGATGCGCTGGCCCTGCTGCTGCCGTTCCGATGTGCGGCGTGCGGTCGCCTGCCGGCCCCGGCGTCAATGAAAGCCGCGCCGGGCGAGGTCGATCCTGGCGCCGATGTCCCTGGGCCGGAGCCCCTGCTGCGGCTGTTGTGCCCGGACTGCCGGTCCACCGTGGTGCCGGTGTCGCCGCCGTTGTGTCATCACTGCGGGAGGCCTTTCAGCGCGGCGGCGGGCGGCGACCATCGGTGCGGTGAGTGTGCCCGGGACCCAATGGCGTTCGGAAAAATGCGGGCCGCAGCGGTGTATGCAGGGGCGGTGGTGCCGGTGATGCGGCGGTTCAAATATCATCGCGCCGTTCACCTGGCGGCTGCCATGGGTCAGTGGATGTCGGCAGTTTATAAACACGACTGGATGCATGAATCGGTGGCGCTGGTGGTTCCGGTCCCCCTGCATCGCCGGCGCATTCGTCACCGCGGATACAATCAGGCGTGGCTGCTGGCCCGGAAAACGTTTCGCCGTCGGTCGGCGGATGCCGTTCCGCTGCTACGCTATGACGTGCTGACCCGGGTTCGCGACACGCCGCCGCAGGCGGGACTCGACAGCGACCGGCGTCGGCGAAACCTGGCCGGCGCGTTTCACGTCACCGATCCCCGGGCCGTGACCGACAAGCATGTGTTGGTGGTGGACGACGTGGTCACCACCGGGGAGACCGTGGCCGCGTGCGGCGGCGCCCTGCTGGCAGCCGGTGCCTGTCAGGTGGATGTGCTGGTTGCGGCCCGGACATTGCGGAGGGTTCAATGATCAAAGAACCGCCCATCATTATACCCCATGCGCGCGTGGCCGCCGTGTCGGCGGATCTCCGTCGTCACGGGCGGTGCATCGTCTTCACCAACGGCTGTTTCGACCTCCTGCACATCGGCCATGTGCGCTACCTGACGGCTGCCCGGGCCTGTGGCGACTGCCTCATTGTTGGCCTGAACACCGACGCGTCGGTGTGTCGGATCAAGGGGCCGTCGCGTCCGGTGACACCGGAAGACCAACGCGCCGAAGTGCTGGCGGCCCTGAGCTGCGTGGACCATGTGACCCTGTTCGACGATGATACCCCCAAAGCGCTCATTGCCGCCGTTCGACCCCATGTCCTGGTGAAAGGCGCTGACTGGGCTGAAGCGGACATCGTCGGCGCCGGAGCGGTTCGTGCCGACGGTGGCGACGTGGTGCGCATTCCAGTTGTCAAGGACGTTTCCACCACCGGCATTATTGCGCGTATTCGCGCCATGGACCCCGGACTGCCGGCGGGGCCGTCCCCGCGATGATTTCCGAGCGGGTCGGGGGCATGACGGTATTCCGGTTTGCCGTGCTGGCCCGATATCCGGAGTTGGTTCACGGAGTGTTTTCCCGGAGTGGCGGCGCCAGCGCCCCACCCTTTGACAGCCTCAATGTCACTTACGGCGGGGGTGACGACGATGGCTGTGTGGGTGAGAATAGGGAGCTTATTGCATCGTGGACCGGCGGGATGGAACTGGTTGCGCTTCACCAGGTTCACGGTGCCCGGGTTCATGTGGCGGGCCCCGGTGCCGCCGCAGAAGGCGGGCGCCCCCCGTCGCCACCGGCGGCGGACGCCGCCGTCACCCGGGCGCCGAACAGGGCGCTTCTCATTCAGGTGGCCGATTGCCAGCCGGTACTGATCTTCGATCCGCGCCGTCGCGTCGCCGCCGCCGTGCACTCGGGATGGCGGGGCAGCATCGGCAACGTCATCGGGCGCACCGTGGCTGTCATGATCGACGACTTTGGCTGCAGCCCCCGTGACATGGTCGCCGGCATCGGTCCCTCCTTGGGCCCCTGCTGTGCGGAGTTTATCCATTACCGACGGGAGCTGCCTGAAACCTTTTGGAGATTTCGCCGGGGGACGCACCATTTCGACTTTTGGGCCGCCAGTCGGGCGCAGCTTACTGTGGCGGGCCTTGCCAACGCCGCCATCGAAACGGGAGCGATCTGTACACGGTGCCACCCGCGCCTGTTTTTTTCCTATCGGCGGGCACACCGGACCGGTCGCTTCGGCGCCGTGATCGGGTTGCGGCCCTGATAGGCGCTGTTCTATGGTCGCTTTGTATCCACGGCAAAACACCCGAAGCTCTATATTTTCGGGACGATTTGTCATATTGTCGACCGGCTCCCTGTCACCTGTGGGCCGTGGCAGCATCGCTGTTGTAATCCTATTTTCAGAGATAGTCCTGTGCGGCCTATCGCCTATGGGACAAATCGATCAGGAGCCATATCCATGGAGCAACTGACGGCAACCGTCTTATGGAACCGCCCCTGCGGAGCGCAGTATCGGCGTATGGGCTTGAAAACGGGATCATCGTTTGCCGCCGCCATCCCCGGCCAGTTCGTCATGCTGCGGCTCCCCCACTTGTCGCAGCCGCTGCTGCGGCGACCGTTTTCGGTGTTCCGACGCCTGGGAGCCGGGGAGGGCGAGGGCATCGAACTGCTCTATCGCATCGTCGGGCCGGTGACCCGGGCCATGGCTCGACTGGGCGAGGGCGATGCGGTGGATGCGGTCGGCCCCAGCGGCCGGGGGTTTTCTCTGGACCCCCGCCACCGGCGGGTGTCCCTGGTGGGCGGCGGCATCGGCATCCCCCCATTGTACTATTTGGCCGAAACCGCCATCGGTCGCGGCATCTGGCCGCCCGCGGCGATCCAGGTCTTTCTGGGGGGGCGCTCGTGTGATGACTTACTCTGCCGCGACGATTTTGCCGCATTGGGCGTGGCCGTGGTTCAGACCACCGACGACGGGAGCGCCGGTGACCAGTGCCTTGTGACCCTCCCCGTGGAAACCGCCATCCCCCGGGTGCGGCCCGACGCCATATACGCCTGCGGCCCCATGCCCATGTTGGCTTGTGTGGCGGGTATCGGCGAACGGCACGGCATCCCCACTCAGGTGTCGGTGGAAACCCTCATGGCCTGCGGCATCGGCGCCTGCCTGGGTTGTGCCATGAAGGCCCGCCGCTCCAGCGGCTACCTTCACGCCTGCACCCACGGCCCCGTGTTCGACGCCATGGACGTGGCCTTTGAGTGACGTCAATTTTGTTTGACTCCGGGCATGGGCTATGGTAGAGGCTCAGAGGTTTTTTTCACTCCCCGGAAGGGGAGCGCGAAAGGCGCTCTAATGAAGAGAGAAACACGGCGCGTCCTTCGCGATTGGGCGTATTACAGCAGCCTGGGGTTCCAGGTGTCGCTGTCAATCGTCATCGGCTTAGGGGCCGGCGTTTTTCTGGATCGCAAGTTCGACACCGCACCGTGGCTGACCCTCATCCTGCTGTTCATGGGGATCATCGCAGGGTTCAGGAACATCGGGCTGGCCATCCGAAAAAGCCGTGAGCTGTGATTCCATCAGACAATCGGCACTGTCCTGTCAGGGAAGCGGCACTGTGAATATTCAGCAGAGACTGCTCATATTCGTGACCCGTACCAATTGGGTGCTGTTCGTGGTCGCCAGTGTGGCGGCATGGCAACTGGCAAGCCCTGGCTTCGCCAAAGGCATCCTTTTCGGCGGATTGCTGGTGACGGTGAACTTTCACCTGCTGGCACGAACGTTGAAGCGGTCGTTGACGCCGCCTTACCTGGCATCTCACAATAGCATTTTGGCCAAGTACTACCTGCGGTTTCTCATCAGCGGTGTGATCATCTTTTTGCTGATCGCCGGCAAGGTCGTAAATCCGGTTGGATTGCTTCTCGGCCTTTCCGTGGTGGTCGCCAGCATCATGCTGGCCACCGCGTGTGAAATCAAACATCTGATTTTCAAGGAGGCGGTATAAGGTGGAACATCCCTACTTGTTTTTCTCAAAACTTTTCGAGTTGGCCGGTCTCGGTGATTTTGCCCATCATTACCCCTGGGTAATCTATTCCTGGGTGGTGATGCTTTTTCTCATTCTCGTCTCCGCCATGGCCACCAAATCGGTGAGCCTCATTCCGGGCAAGGCGCAGAATTTCTGGGAAATCCTGATTTCAGGGCTGGAAGAGTTCATGGTGGACATCACCGGAGACGAAGGTCGCTGGTTTTTCCCCCTCATCGCCACCGTGTTCATTTACATCGCCGTCTGCAACCTCTCAGGCCTGCTGCCGGGATTTTATCCCCCCACCGCCAGCTTGAACACCACCGCGTCTTGTGCGCTGGTGGTGGTCACCTTCACCCACATCATCGGCCTGAAGTACCACGGTGCGAAATACATCAAACATTTCATGGGCCCCATCTGGTGGATGGTGCCGATCATTTTCCCCATCGAGATCATTGGCCACCTGGCCCGCATCATGTCGCTGTCTTTCCGTCTTTTCGGCAACATGATGGGCCATGAACTGGTGTTGATGATTCTGTTCATGCTGGCCGGCGCATTTTTCGCGCCCCTGCCCATTATGGCCATGGGTATTTTCGTCGCCTTGGTTCAGGCGTTCGTGTTTTTCCTGCTCTCCATCATGTACTTCTCGGGCGCCATGGAGCACGCCCACTAGGGTCATCGGATAACCCGCACCGACAGGGACCGGTGCGTTGTTTATCGTTCATGCAGTGACTGGGAAAAGTGGAAGAAGCGCACTGTTAACTTTTAAAAGGAGGTCATAGAGGAATGGAAGCTCAAGCATTACAGTTTTTTATCGCATGTGCCACGGCTGCCGGTTTCGGTATCGCCATCGCCGCCTTCGGGTGTGGTCTGGGTCAGGGTCTTGGCCTGAAATCCGCCGTTGAAGGCATTGCCCGCAATCCGGAGTCTTCGGGTAAAGTGACCGTGACCATGCTGATCGGCCTGGCGCTGATCGAATCACTGTGTATCTACGCACTGGTCGTTTCACTGATTCTTATTTTCGCACATCCCCAGGCCGGTGCCATCGCAGCATTGTTTGCTCACTAAGCACCACCGGGTAACACCCAGAAAGGCCGTGCCGCCATGAGCGGTGCGGCCTTTTTCGGTTCTGGAAGCAAATGGCCCGCCCGGGTCAGGTGATGTCCGACAGCACCCGCCTCAGATAGGCGCCCGTGTGCGATTCCTGGCAGGCCGCCACGGCTTCCGGTGACCCGCTGGCCACGACCCACCCGCCCCCCTCGCCACCCTCAGGCCCGAGATCGATGAGATGATCGGCCGTCTTGATGACGTCCAGGTGGTGCTCGATGACCACTACAGTGTTGCCGGCATCTACGAGCCGGCTGAGCACTTCAAGGAGTTTCCGTATGTCTTCCACATGAAGACCGGTGGTGGGTTCGTCTAAAATGTACAGGCTGTTGCCCGTTTCCCGCCGACTCAGTTCCCGCGCCAATTTCACTCGCTGGGCTTCCCCGCCGGATAACGTGGTGGCCGGCTGGCCGAGCCGGATGTAACCAAGGCCCACTTGCATGAGGGTTTGCAGTTTCGGTTTCACGGACGGCACCCGGCTGAAGAAGGCCAGCGCCTGGCTGACGGTCATGTCGAGGACGTCGGCAATGGTCTTCCCCCGGTACCGGATGTCCAGCGTCTCCCGGTTGTAGCGGCGCCCCTTGCAGGCGTCGCAGGTCACATAGGCATCGGGCAGAAAGTGCATCTCGATTTTCACGATGCCGTCGCCGCCGCAGGCCGCGCAGCGCCCCCCTTTGATGTTGAAGCTGAATCGGCCGGCTTTGTATCCCCGGGCACGGGCCTCGGGCGTTCGGGAAAACAGATCACGGATGTGAGTAAAGATGCCGGTGTAGGTGCCGGGGTTGGAACGGGGCGTCTTTCCGATGGATGACTGGTCGATGTGGACCACCTTGTTGACGGCGTCCATGCCCTCGATGGCGTCGTGACGGCCCACCGGCTGTCGGGCATGACGCAGGTGGCGTGCCAGTGCGGGGTAGAGGGTCTCGATCACCAGGGTGGATTTTCCCGAGCCGGAAACCCCTGTGATACAGGTAAAGACGCCCAGGGGGATCCGTACGTCGATGTTTTTCAGGTTGTTAGCGCCGGCGCCGCGAATGACCAGCGCCTTGCCGGTGCCGCGGCGCCGATGGCGCGGGATGTCGATGCGAAGCGCGCCGGACAGGTAGCGGCCCGTGAGCGACGCCGTATCGGCCAACAGTTCTGCAGGGGTGCCGCTGAAGACCACGTGCCCCCCCTCGACGCCGGCGCCGGGACCCAGTTCAATGACGTAATCGGCATGGCGGATGGTGTCCTCGTCGTGTTCCACGACAATGACGGAGTTGCCCAAGTCGCGCATACCGGCAAGTGTCGCCCGCAGCCGGTCATTGTCCCGCTGGTGCAATCCGACGCTGGGTTCATCGAGGATGTACATGACGCCGGCGAGCCTGGAGCCGATCTGGGTGGCCAGGCGGATGCGCTGGGCCTCACCACCGGACAGGCTCGTGGCCCCCCGGTCCAGCGTGAGGTAGTTGAGTCCCACGTTTTCGAGAAACGCGAGCCGTTCCATGATCTCGCGGATGACTCTCTCCGCGACGTGTGCGCGCTGGCCCTGCAACGAGAG
Source organism: uncultured Desulfobacterales bacterium (assembly GCA_964446485.1). Lineage (GTDB taxonomy): Bacteria > Desulfobacterota > Desulfobacteria > Desulfobacterales > JBDRRP01 > JBDRRP01. The sequence continues at coordinate 28,966 of CAYUOU010000033.1, forward strand.
GGTATTGAAGTAGGCAGCCGCCCGGGAAACTGTCATTGCGGTGATGTCCTGGATCGCCTTTTCGCCAATTTTCACGGCGCTGCTCGATGGATTGAGCCGGCTGCCACGGCAGGCTGTGCAGGGCATGAATGACAAATAGGGTTTCAGTTCCTCCCGGGCCTCGGATGTCGCATACCGTCGCTGGAGTTGCGGGATGACCCCTTCCACGGGTTTGGAGATGCGCTGGCGCCGCTGCTCACCATCGAGGTGAAACACCACCTCCTCGCCGTCAGAGCCGTGCATGAGGACGCGGCGGAAGGACGCCGGCAATTCCCTATACGGGGTGTAGATATCGGCCCCGAAGTGGGCGGCCACTGCTTCCAGGTAGGCCATGAAGTGAACGCTGTTGCGGTTGGCCCACACCTTCACGGCCCCGTCCCTCAGGGACAGATGGGGGTCCGGAACGATGCGCGCTTCGTCGAAGACGGCCGCGGTCCCGAGGCCCTCACAGTCCTTGCAGGCGCCGTGGGGAGAATTGAATGAAAACACAGCCGGCGTTAGTGGCGCCGACACCGCTTGGCAGCCGGGGCAAACCGCATGCTCGCTGAAGACGTGTTCTTCACGCCCGTCGCGTTGCAGAATCACCGTACCCTCAGAAAGCGACAGAGCCAGTTCCAGTGAGTCCGCCAGGCGGTTGCGGATGCCCGCTTTCACCACGAGGCGGTCCACCACTACGTCGACGGCCGAAAGGGGCCTCGACGGCAGTGGCGGCAGGGGGTCCAGCAACTGCATGTCGCCACCCATGCGGACCCTCGCGAACCCGTCCTTTCTCAATCGCTGAAGGGTGCGGCGAAGATCTGTCTTGGCGTCCTGTTTCAGCGGTGACAAAATGACCACCCGGGAACCCGCGGGCCAGGCCATGGCGGCGTCGAGGATGTCGACCACCGCGGTGGCGGTGATGGGATGACCGCACCGGGGACAGTGAGGTGTCCCAATCCGGGCGTAAAGCAGCCGTAGATAATCGTAAATCTCAGTGACGGTGCCCACGGTGGAGCGGGGGTTGTGTCCGGCGGTTTTTTGCTCGATGGCGATGGCCGGGGACAACCCGTCGATGGCGTCGACGTCCGGTTTTTCCAACCGCTCAAGAAACTGGCGGGCATAGGTAGACAGCGATTCCACATATCGGCGCTGACCTTCGGCGTACAAGGTGTCGAATGCCAGTGAAGATTTGCCGGAGCCAGACAGCCCGGTAATGACCACCAGCCGGTGCTTCGGTAAGGCCACCTGGATGTCTTTCAAATTATGTTGCCGCGCGCCTTTGACGGTGATCCAGTGATCCATCAACCCACTTCCCCTGTGCCCCGGTATCGGAAAACGGCATCTTAGCCGGCGTCTATCGCTTTGTAAACCGACGCGCATCGGTACCCTGCAAGCGTTCACGGGATATGCGTCGACTTTGCTATTAAGACGCTAACATTAAATTAAAAAATAGAGAAAATCGTAGAAAAATAGAGAAAAAGAGAGTAATCAAATACGCCGTCCTTTTGATCCATTTATGTGGATATGGTTAAAATAGTTGGGAATCCTCACCGTGCCGCAATGCCTCATCTGAAGCGGATCCGAGCGAAGGGTGAAAATATCGTCATTGTTTACAGATTATTATGGATTGTTGATAACTAACATTGACGGAACTCATATATGGGAATCATCCGGATTGACTCGATCCCGATGAGGTCATAAAAGGGGATCCATTCTTGCAGTATCTCTGCCAACTACTCCGAGATTCCGGATAACCTGGCAATATCACCTAAAAAAAATGGTTGTTTGTTGTTTTTCCGATACCTGTTGTCGTTGACAACCGATTTTCGCTATTTTGTGAACTATGCCTTTCGAAACCATTTGGCGTGACATCAAGTCTGCTCTCAAGTCCCAGATTCCTGCCCACAGTTACCGGATGTGGGTCGAGCCGCTGGAAGTGGTGTCCTTTGACGACCATCGCCTCGTCGTGTCTTCCCCCAACTTTTTCTCTCGCAGGCGCGTCACCGATAATTATGGGGCGCTGATCGAGGCCGAAGCCGCTCGCATCGTCGGTGGTAAATGCCTGTTGAGCATCGAGATCGCCAGCGGTCAACCCTCCAAGCGCTGCGAGCCGTCGGATGGGTTCCAACTGGCCCTGCCCCAGATGAGCATTCGGCCCCACAGCGGACGGCTGCTGCGCAAGGACTTTACCTTCGATCAATTTGTGGTGGGCGGCAACAACGATTTCGCTTACAGTGCATCCCTTTCGCTGGCCTCAAAACGCAACAACGGTCAGAACACCCTTTACCTGCTGTCGGACACGGGGATGGGAAAAAGCCACCTTTCCCAGGCCATTGGTCATCACATCTTATCCGAGTACCCCCGGGAAAAGGTTTACTACATCACCGCGGAAGATTTCACCAATGAAATGATAACCTCCTTTCGCCATGACGCCTTCAACACTTTCAAGGAGAAGTACCGAAGGGGCTGCGACGTGCTCCTACTGGAGGACGTGCACCACATCAGTGGTAAGGAGCGGACCCAAATCGAGTTGTCTCACACGCTGGACTCACTGTTGGAGGCCAACAAAAAAATCATTTTCTCCAGCTGCTATTTGCCCGCGGAGATACCCAAGCTCGACGACAAGATCCGGTCCCGCCTGGGCTGCAGCCTCATTTCTTCAATCGATCCCCCCGATTTTCAGACCCGGGTGCGCATTCTCAAACGAAAAGCGGCGCTACGAGGCGCCACCCTGCCCAAGGAGGTGGTACACTACTTGGCTGCGGAATTGACCGAAGATGTGCGGCAGCTGGAAAGCGGGCTCATCGGGGTGATGGCAAAATCTTCCCTTCTTGGATTGCCCGTCGACCTCTCTTTGGCGGCCAGCGTGGTGAACCACATCGTTCGCTCCCGTACGAAGATCACCATCGAGGGCATCAAGAAACTGGTGAGTCGGGAATACCGCGTTTCGCTCAGGGATATGGAGTCCAAATCCCGGCGGCATTGTCATGTGAAGCCCCGTCAGATCGCCATATATCTGGCACGACGCTACACGGATTCCCCTTTGCAGACCATCGGCAAGAGTTTCAACCGATACCACGCCACGGCGCTGCACTCCATCAACACCATTGAGAACGAGCTGCGTCAAAACGAGGCGTTCCGGCGACAGATGGACATTCTGTGCCACAAACTGGAGATGGGAAAGCGGTAGCCTTTCGGGGATGACGGCGGACGCCGCCGACGAAACGGACGGGTTTGCATAAAAAAACGGCACACCGCAGGGTGTGCCGTTTTTCGTCTCGAGTAGCGCCGGCGCTATTGGGTGACGGCGTACATCATCTCCGGCGAGATGACATCCTCCAACAGATCCATGCGCGTGTTCTGGTCCTTTTCAACGGCGCAGCGGATGCGCAGGGCGCAGTAGCGTTTACAGATTCCATCCTCTATATCGAATTCCCCAAAGCAGCTCAACCGGGTACCGAAGATCAACTTCGCGTGGGCCTCATGGATCATGCCGTCTCCTCTAGTGACAGGGCGTCGAGCAGCTCTTGGTGAATGCGACCATTGCTGGCGACGATACTGGGGGCGTTTATGTGGTACGCGGCGCCGTTCAAATCGGTGATGGTTGCACCGGCCTCGATGGCGATGAGCATGCCTGCCGCGGTGTCCCAGGGTTTGAGATGTTCCTCCCAAAACCCTTCAAATCTTCCCACCGCGACATAGCACAGGTCCAGGGCGGCGGCACCGAGCCGGCGCACCCCCATGGACGATTTAAGGCAGTTGCCGAGTCGAGGAAGCACGGCCGGCAACACGTCGGCCACGTTGTACGGGAAGCCGGTGACCAGCAGGCTGTCGGCCAGGATCGGCGTCGGTGAAACGCTGAGGCGGCGTCCGTTGAGGGTGGCCCCGCCGCCGGCGGTCGCGACGAAGAGCTCACTGCCGAAGGGATCCAAAACGGTGCCGCACACAATCTCTCCGTCTACCGCCAGTGCGATGGAAACACCGCAGATCCCCAGCCCGTGGGCGAAATTGGTTGTTCCATCCAGCGGATCGATGATCCATTGATACGCCGCGTCGCCGGTGCCCAGTGCACCCGCCTCCTCGGAAAGTATCGCATGGTGGGGGTGGGCTTTTTGGATGGTGTCGATGATGACCGCCTCCGAGGCGGTATCGGCCTCGGTGACCAGATCGATGGCGCCTTTTTTCGTGACGTTTTTTAGACGGCCGCGGTATTTTTTGAGGCATGCGGCCCCGGCAAAAGCCGCGGCCACAGCGGTGTTTCTAAACAACGCCACGTTCATAGTGCGCCCTTTTAACCGTCTTATCTCCGGGATGTCAACCATTATCCGGGTGGTGGCGGCGCGCCGTCTGCACCCGGCGCTTCCCGCTCACAGGTCATGCCGATGATGGATACGACGCGTTCGATGAGGGGCTGAAGGGTGGGGCGCTGTAGCGCTGAGACGGCAACTCCGTCATAGCGGGCGGTCAGATCCGCCGTCTCGTCCGGCGGCAGCAGATCGGCCTTGTTGAGCACCCTCAGACAGGTGATGTCTCCCAGACCCAGGGAAGAAAGGATGGTCTCCACCGATTGAATCTGCTGGGCAAACCGCGGGTTGCTGATGTCGATGACATGCAGCAGCAGGGTGGCGCTTTCCAGCTCTTCGAGGGTCGCCCTGAAGGCGGTGACCAAATCCTTGGGCAGATCCCGGATGAACCCCACCGTGTCGGTGATGATGACATCCAGGTCCTGCGGAAAGCGAAGGCGCCGACTGGTGGGATCCAGGGTGGCAAACAGCCGGTTTTCGGCGAGTACGCCGCTGTGGGTGAGCGTGTTGATCAGGGTGGATTTGCCGGCATTGGTGTATCCTACAATGGAGATCACCGGCAGTTCCATCTTGTGCCGCTTGGCTTTCTGCTGGGTCCGTTGCCGACTTACCTTCTGCAACTGCTGCTCTAATCGCCGGATGCGCTCGCGCACGCGCCGTCGGTTGATCTCCAGTTTGGTTTCACCGGGGCCTCGGCCGCCGATGCCGCCGGTCAGTCGGCTCATGGCCGTATTTTTGGTCACCAGGCGGGGCAGCAGGTATTTGAGCTGCGCCAGCTCGACCTGGAGTTTGCCCTCCCGGGAACGGGCGCGCTGGGCGAAAATATCGAGAATCAGCTGCGTCCGGTCGATGACTTTCATGTCGATGAGATCGGCGATGGAGCGAATCTGGGAAGGGTTGAGTTCCTGATCGAAAACGATGAGGGTGGCGCCCTGCTGCATGGCCTCGATGGTCAACTGCTGAAGTTTTCCGCGACCCAGCAAAAATCGGGGATCAATGCGTTTGCGGCTCTGGAGCACCGTGTCCACCACCACAACGCCCCCGGCGCGCGCCAGTTCCCGCAGTTCGCTCAGGCTGTCCATGGCGGTTTTTTTGGGGGCCGTCGTCACGCTCACCAACACCGCTTTTTCCCCGCGCCCCCCGGCCTCACGCGCCGCCTTGAGTCGGGTGAGTTCTTCCTCGATGGCCAGCACCAGTCCCAGGCAGTCCACATCCAAACGCTCCACCGGCATGGGCGGCAGGATCGTGTAGGGGGCCGCCCCTTCGCCTGACGGTAGAATATGCGCCACATGGAGGCGGTGGGGCGCACCGTCCGCGGTCAGTGTGGCGGCCGCCATCACATCCAGCCGCAGCAGGGCCAAGTCGGTGAAATCGTCGGTGGTGAGGGACTCGCCATTTAGGTGGGTATGAATGCAGCGCAGTCCCTTCAGTCGATCCGGCGTGACGCGATAGTTCTCCGTGTCGGGCAGATAAATCTGCTGATGGGTACCCACGACCACGTGGGTGATGCGCCCCTGCCGGTTGACCAGTAGTCCCACCTGTCGGCGCATGGCGTGGGCCAGTTGTGCCATTTCCCGGACCACCTCCGGGGTGACGATGGCGGCGGGGGGGATTCTCCGGCGGTACAGCCGGTCCAACTGGCGCAGTTGGTGCGTTTTGAGGCCCTCGATATTGCCGAAGACGCGCTTCATGGGCACCGGGTCCCAGTGGCGGCGTGGGCCGCACGGCTTGCCGCCGGCAGTCTGCGCGCGGTTTCAATCCCCATAACGGGACGGTGGGGGGCGGGCCGCCTAAATGGCATCTGCCGCCGGGTTCTCGAACCGGGTGTAGGCATGGAGAAAGGTGAGGGGGATGCTGCCCACCGGACCGTTACGCTGTTTGGCGATAATCAGTTCGGCGGTGCCGCGATTGGGGTTGTTCTCGTCCTTGTTGTAGACTTCGTCCCGGTAGATGAATGCCACCACGTCGGCATCCTGCTCCAGGGCGCCGGATTCCCTGAGATCCGACAGCTGCGGACGCTTGTCGCTGCGCTCTTCCAGTTTACGGTTGAGCTGGGACAATGCAACAACGGGCACCCCCAGCTCCTTGGCCATGATTTTGAGGGACCGGGAGATTTCGGAGATCTCCAGATCGCGGCGTTCCTGGCCGCCGGAGACTTTCATGAGCTGCAGGTAGTCGATGAAGACAAGCCCCAGGTCCTTGTCCATCTTGAGTCTTCGGGCCTTGGCCCGGATGGTCATGGCGGAGAGATCCGCTGCGTCGTCGATGTAGATGGGCGCTTGGCTCAGAAAGCCTGCCGCGTCGGTGAGTTTGACCCAGTCGTCGCGGCTGAAGAACCCGCTTCGCAGTCGGGAGGAGTCGATGCGGGCTTCGGCGCAGAGCATTCTCAGCGACAGCTGCTCCTTGCTCATTTCCAGGGAGAACACCGCCGTCGGCACCTGCCCCTCGATAGCGGCGTTTCGCGCCATGTTCAGCGCCAGGGCCGTTTTCCCCATGCTGGGGCGTCCGGCCAGGATAATGAGATCCGACGACTGCAGGCCGGCGGTCATGTGGTCGAGTTTGGCAAACCCGGTGGGTACGCCGGTGATGAGGGCCTTGTTGCCCTGGCGCTCCTCGAGCATGTCGATGTTGGTCTCGATGATTTTACCGATGGGATAAAACGCCGGCTTGATCTGATTTTCGGAGATTTCGAAAATGGCGCTTTCGGCGTAGTTGAGCACATCGTCGACATCTCCCTGATCGGCATAACATCGCTTGATCACGGCGTTGCTTCGCTCAATGAGCCGCCGCAGGCAGGCTTTGTCATGGATGATGCGGGCATAGTGCAGTGCATTGGCCGCTGCCGGGACCTGGTCCACCATTTCGGCGAGATAGGCGCCGCCGCCGACGGCTTCCAGGTCACCGCTGGATTGGAGGGCATTGGCCAGCGTGACCAGATCCACCGGTTCGCTTTTGGCAAACAGCGCCATCACCGCAGAAAAAATCAGCCGGTGTTTGGTCTTATAGAAGTCATCCGGGGTAAGGACCTCCACCACATCGAAAAGCACCTCGTTGTCGATAAGGATGGCACTCAGGATCGACGCCTCCGCCTCGATGCTTTGGGGGGGGACGCGATGAAGCGAAGGATCGGACTGGCGTTGAGTGGAAACGGGCATCCACGCTACCTGCGGGCATACAGCGCCGGCACCCTGTTATCGCCGGCACCCAGCCATTTTGTGAGTTGGTATGTTCGAAACCGCCGAAGCGGGGTAACCCTGTGTCTGCTGGTCATCACTGACCACAAGGCCTGATCCGATACCACCGTACGACGGCACGGGGCGCCCGCCCGTGTGCCAGCCAGAGGGGGTTCACCGGCCTCTCGCAGACTATTCGGGTACTACTTCCACCGTGATTTCCTGTTCCACGTCTTTGTAAACGCGGATTGGAACCGGATGGGACCCCACCGATTTGATGGGGTCTTTGAGCAGGATCATTCGCTTTTCAACCAAAATATCCTGTCCGGCCAGTGCATCGAGGATATCCCTGATGGTGATGGATCCGTAAAGCCGGGTTTCATCGGCGGCCTTTGCCGGTATGGTGCAGACGACGCCTTCCAGACGCTTGGCCATTTCTTCGGCGAAAGCCTTTTCCTGGGCGATCTGGAGGTCGACCTTTTTCCGCTGGCCGGCCATCAGCTTCTGGTTCGCAACGGTTGCGGCGATGGCTTTGCCCTGGGGCAGCAGGTAATTTCGGGCGTATCCCTTGGCCACGTCGACTTGGCTGCCGATGATGCCGAGAGACTCGATGGTTTCGGTTAAAATCACTTTCATGGTTTCCTCCGAGGGGTCAACACGGTGGTGACCGGTGTTATTGGCGTTTGAGCTTTCTCAGATCCAGCCACATGTCGAAGAGGCCGATACCGATGACGACAATCGCCAGGATCTGTTGTACCGCAATCAATGCGTATATCATGACACGCAGCAGTTTGGGGAATCGCTTGGCCTCGAAAAAAAACGAGATAATGGCGATGCCCTGAAAAAAATAAACGACACATGCCACCAGCAGGCCGTTGATGCCCGCCAGCTTTACCCATTGGGCCGGGACCATCAGGGCCAACCCTGACACTATCGGCAGCCACACCAGGGGCTCCGGCGCGGACCAGTGGTTCAGCCGCCCGAAATCCGGGAATGGCAGATTCCGTTTGGCAAACAAGGGCCCGGCAATCATCAGGTTGGCCCAGGAGATGAAGATCAGTGACGACACCACCAACGAAGGGGTCACCCGAACCACCACATAGGTGATCTGGTTGAGGGCGCCTTCGACACTGGACACGTATGCCGCGCTCATGCCCATCTCTTTATAAAGCGCCAGCGCGGTCTCAAGGCTGGTGCGGACCGTTTCGGTAACCAATGCCACCGGCCCGATGCCTTGGCTCACGCTGTATATGCCGAGCGCCCCGCCCACAATGCCCACCACGCCGATGCAATTGAGCGCCACGGTGTGTTCGATGGGCAGTTGCCACTGGATCAGTTCTCCAAGGAGCAATCCCGTCACCAGCAATTGGACCAGAAAGAAGGCATCCAGCGCATGGGTCCCAAAAACGGCCGCCATGGCGGCGAAGGCGGCGGCAGCGATGACCAGCGCAGGCCCGCGCCCCCGCTTGGTGCGATAGAACATCAGCGGCAGCGGGACGAGCATCGCGGTGACGGCACCAACGATCGGCAGGATGGCGGACAAGGCGAAGAGCAGGCATGTGAACGCAACGCCGTTGACCACATCTTTTAACCGGAGCCATGAATCCGCTGACTGCACCGTGGTGTTCTCCCTTCGGGGTCGGGCCCTCTTCAGGGCGCGGCTATCCCCTGTCCAGGGAGCCCACGAAAGGCAGCAATGCAATGGCGCGGGCCCGTTTGATGGCCGCCGTGAGCGCTCGCTGGTGCTTGGCGCAGGAGCCGGAAATCCTGCGGGGAATGATCTTCCCCCGTTCGGTGATAAAGTATTTCAGCGTCCGGATTTCCTTGTAATCGATTACCAGGCTGGTATCCGCGCAGAAGCGGCACACCTTGCGGCGATGGTAGACGCGTCTTTTCCTTCGGGCGGGTCTTCTGGGTGGGTGTGCCATTTCTTATTCCTCCTCGTCATCCGTATCTGGTGTTTCCGGCGCCGCTGTCGTGGCCTCAACCGCTTGCGTGGCTGCTTGCGCTGCCGCTTGGGCATCGGCTGCGGCCGCTTTTTCGGCGAGGAGGGCTTCCGGATCGGCGTCTTCATCGATGACGACGGTCAGATATTTCATCATCCGGTCGTCGATGCGGAAAAACCGCTCGAGTTCGTCTACGACGGTGCCGTTGCCGCAGTAATCGAGACGCGCGTAAAATCCGCGCGGCTTTTTCTTGATATCGTAGGCAAGGCGCTTAACACCCCAGTCTTCGATGTCGATGAGAGTGCCGCCTTGATGGGGGATGATTTCTTTGATGCGGTCAAACAGGGGGCCGCGACCTTCGTCGGACAGGTCGGGGTCGACAATGACGATTGTCTCATACCTCTTCATAGATCCTCCTTGTGGGTGTCAAGCCCCGGCTCGCAGCCGGAGCAAGGTGATCCTCAACGAATTTTCAAAACCTGTCTCTATATCATTATGACGGCCGCCGTGTCAAGGTCGATTTGGCGCCGAAACACGGTAAATTTGTTCTACCGCCCCAATGTTGACGGCAGTGCGTTTTCGGTCATT
>CAYUOU010000034.1:0-38215 GCA_964446485.1 uncultured Desulfobacterales bacterium
GCGCACCAGGTGGCCCGTTACATCGAGCAGCGCCTCGGTGAGATTGTCGCCGACTGTTCGGGAAACAACGAGGCATGGGGCTGAGTGCCCGGTTAGCGCGTCACCTGTATCTTACCCACAAGCGAGGCATGATGATATTCAAGGCCATGGTGTTGGATACAAACTCCGAAGTGGATTGGATCTCCTTCGAAAAATCTCTCGGCCGTCGTTTTGGCGTCAATGCCGTCAGCTTTGATAAATACGGCAATCGCAGGACGCCCGACGACGGCGAAGCCGCCAACGACATCTGCCGCCTGATCCGCAGCGACGCCGGCGGGCTCGAGCTGATTTGCGGCAAGATCCAGCGCATCATGAATCGGAGGGCACAGGTTCGAAACGCGGGCGTCGCCGAAGAGTGCCTGGCCGGCATGTTCAAAATTGTCGTCCCGATACGGGTCGCCGATGTCGTCGAAGGGTTCGTCAGCGTTTGTGGCCGGCCCTATTACACGTCGGACCGCATCTACACCGAAGCCATCGCGCGAATCATTGGTGAAGACGAAGCGCGCATCCGGTGCCTGCTCGCTACCTTGGTCCCCATCGATGCGCGTACCCTCAAGGCTGTCAGCCGTTACATCACCGATGCCGTGGGGTGATCTCTATCATTGCGTTTGATGATTGATTGCTATTGCAGCGATGTCGCCGCATCGTTGAGCAACGAGACAAAATGATCGAGGCTGACGGGATAGGGGATGATCGGAATGCCCATCCAGTCGGAATACTCCAGAAAGTCCTCGGGCGTCGCTTCCATATAGCGATCCATATATCCGATGCCGTCCAGGATTACCGCCCCGCCGGTGTGCCGGGGAAAATTCTCGTTGGCCACGGCTTTGTCCCAGCCTCTAAACACCTCTTTCTTAAATTTGATCCAGCCCGGGGTCATCCACCACACCGGCTCCCCGCCGGCCACCTCTTGAGCGATCCGGTTGCGGTCTTGTTCCCCGGCGATCATGTCCATGCAGTGGGTGGCATCGACGCGGGCAACCTGCGGGCCCTGTTCCTGGATGATGGTCTGCATGAGCCGTGTCGGTGCATCGGGATTCACGTAGCAGTACTTGCCGCCGTAAATGACGACGACCTTTTCGGTATTCTCCTTGGCCCTGGCGATTTGCCGGGCCAGCTGCCGCTCCAGCTCCGGGATATCCTGATGCAGGCCGGGCGTGGTGTAAAGGATTTGCGGTGAGTCGAGCAATCCTTCCTGCTTGAGGTAATTGAGTTCGAGACTCATGGTGCCGCACGAGACGATGGAAATATCGGCGAATGAAACGGTGTTCATTGTTATCCCCCCTGATTTGTTGAAGCACTTGGGGTTTAAGCTCCAACATCCGGCAGCGCGGCGGCGAGTGCCGCCTTCAATCGTTTCATGTCGGCTTCATCTGGGTGACCCATCGCCGCAGGGGCATCGTCGATCCAGGGCGGCGGTGGGTCTTTTTTCCGGACCTTTTCCAAGACCGCGGGATTGACTTCACCAGGGCAGTTGAAGGTTCCGACAATCTTGGCCGCCGGTGCCAGGGTTTTGGCCTGCTCCATGCCGTTCATGGCATGCGTGGAGTCGGCCGCAGCACCGTGGGTGGCAAAAAGAAAAAGTTTCGCTGTCCCGACTCTGGCGAGGTATTCGGATGACTTGGGATCGGGCTTCCCGCCCTGCAACCAGAATCCGATCGCCACCAGGTCGAACCCGTCGGGATCCGGAGCCTCACTGATGCGGCAAACGGTTGTTTCGACATTGAGAGTGTGCGCGACGGTTTCAGCCAGCTTCTTCGTATTGCCGGTCTGGCTGGAGTAAATAATCAGCGTTTTCATGAATACGTTCCTTTCGGGTGATGTCGCTTGACGAGCGATGGTCGAGTCGGCGTTATTTGCCCTTGGTGCCTATCTTACAGCCCGCTGGCGGGTAAGATCGGGCCGCCTTCGGTGCTGGTGGTCCAAAATACCGGGAGCCGGGAGACGAGCAGCTCAGGTGAACAATTTTTTTTGACAGACGGCTCCCGCCTTGTCGAATGCCTTGTAGATTTCAGCCAGCCGGGCATTGGCCACGATGACGGCACGCGGTTTTTCCTGCTCGGCGTTGTCTGTGGCGTAGCAGGCAAAACAGCGGTGGCTCCGGTAAGTGTTGTCTGCTTGCTGGGCCGTGAACTCTCCGCTCAAATAGGTCTGGGCGTTTTTCTGGTTGGCGAAGTGCTCCACGGCCGGCATGAACTCCAGGGAAACCGCCACCGTTATGCCCGCATCGGTCCCGGACGCCAAGCCGATGAGCTCTGGGATGGTCAACGCCGGTTCCTCGCGCGCGTCGCGTCGCTCGAACTTCACCACCATGTCTTCGAGGGTGAAACCCTTTTCCTCAAGATCGATGCCTGCCGCGGCCAGCGTCTGCCGGTCGCGCTCCAGGTAGCGGTTGGCGATGATCACCGCCTGGTTGACATGCGTGCATAGATTATGAGGGCAACCCCGGGCGTAGCACTTTCTGAAGTCAAACGGCCGACCATCGACGGTTCCCCGGTAATTCACCAAAAAGATATACGCGTGAAAGGGGTTGGCCGCGTGGTGAAAATCCACGGGCAGGATGTCGAAACCCCTGTCGACGGTCACGTCGCATCCCGCCGTCGCGGCATCCACGAGATCGGTGATGCGTCGCGGAGAATCGCTTAAGGCTTGTGTTTCCATGTGATACTCCCGTGTGGCCGGCCGGCAGGCCATGGGCGCTTCCGCAGGCACGGCGTTTTATCCCGTGCTGCCGGCGGACCGTGGTTACTAGTAGACGAAGACCGCCTTCGACTCCGTGGCTTCGATATTCAGGGCGCCGGCGGCCGTTGTGTGGGCGCCGTCCACCAGTTCTTCCTCGCTGATATGACGATCCTTGATGCAGGGTACGCAAACCAGGAGTTTTCCGCCCAACTCGAGAAAATCGGGAAGCAGTTTGGCCAAGGGTGGAAAGCCGCCGGGGGGGGGCATTTTCTCGACGTAGCCTTTCTGGGCCACGTAGACGCCGTTGCCCTGAAGGCAAATGACGGCTTCAATGTCCATGGCAACGGCGGCCATGCCCATGACAAAGGGCATGGCGGCTTTTTCCGGGTTTTCCGCGGCACAAGTGCCGATGTACAGAATCTTGTCTGCTGGCTGCTCCCTCATGAGTGTTTCCTTTCAACGGTTAATAATGCGGATGCTGACGCAGTTCGCTTCGGGCCATGGCCCGTTTTTTCACGTTCATCAAATACAGGATCAGCGGCCGGTAGAGTTGGTGGGTCCACTTGGCAAAGGGGACTTCGATCACCAGCATGGGCACCGCGATCATCAGGTGGATCACGTAAATGGCGTAGGTACTCAGGGGCATTTCCAGAAGCCGCGTGAAGTGGATGAGAATGCCGGTAAAAGTGGTCAACCAGAGCAGGATCAAAAATGCCCAGTCCGACGAATGGGAGTGGGCGTAGACGGTTTTCTTCTTTTCGATTCGCCCCATGATGGCCACCGTTGTACCGTAGAGGATCGCCGCGGTGGCATAGTAGCCCAGCAGGCGAACCGGGTGCCACAGGGCGTAGATCTCATCGCGCTGAAACCAGCGGATGCCCACCACCACCAAGAGAAAGACCGTAGAGTAGCCGGTCATGATGAGCAGGTGGTTGAGCCACTGGGTGCGCTGGGTCGCCGTGCCGCAGGCGCTGAACTTTTTCTGGGTCAGGAACTGGACGATGAATTCCTTTGCCTCTGCAAGGTAAACCGGCACCGGAATGCCCCGAAAGAGACGGTTCTGAAACTGCTGCCGCTCTGAAAAACTTAGCGGTGGATACTTATTTGGATCCCCCATGACCGCCGTGAACATCCGCCAGGCATTGCTCAGGAGCAGAAATGAGAGCACCGCCAGCATGATGAGGTCCAGGATTTCGATGGTGGTGTTGGGGGCGAACACGTTCAACGCGACGCGATCGGTGACCACGGGACCGTGAAAGAAGTAAAACCCAAGCCCGACCATCGCGGCCACCAGCAAAATGGAAAAAATCTCAAAGCGTTTTGAGGTGTAAAACAGCCGCGATATGCCGGTCCAATCGTAGCGTGAGGTCAGATACCGCCGGAGCCCCATCATGACTTCCCCGGGGTCGGCCTGGCGGGGGCAGGTTTCGCTGCAGTCGCCGCAGTAGTAGCACAGCCACGGTTCGGGGCTGGCCATCAACTTGTCAGAAAGCCCGAGTTGAAGGTACCGGATCGCTTTTCGTGGGAACGGTGTCGATTCGGAGGAGAGGGAGCACACCGCCGTGCAGTTGCCGCAGTTAAAGCAGGTCGAGGCGCTGGAGACCCCGAATTTTTTCAGATCTAAAATCAGATCAGGATTGACTTGGCCGCTCATGTCACTTCTCCATGGTTGATGGTTCACGTTTGGAGCCAATGATGCCATGTTTCAGGACCGGTCACCGGTTCATGCCGGGTCGGTCATCTGGTATCTGAAATAGTCGCCGACTTTGTCGCCTTCGACCACCGCTCCGAATTTTTTCAAGGCGGACACGACGAGCAGCACATCGGCGGTGTCCATGCGGACGGCGGCGGCGATTTCCGGGATGGTCTTCGCCTCGGAAGCAATCTGGCCCTTGACGGCGGCGAACTTTTTGTTCTGGGTCTTGATCAGTTTGCGGGCGCGATCGATCGTCGCTTTGCGTTCATTGCGGAGCTGTTTCAAGGCTGCTTTTGTGTCATTGGTGGTCATGGTTTTCTTCCTTTTGCGCTTTTCCAGGGAAGGCCTGTGCCGTTTATCAGGGTTTTCTAAATAGCGGCCATTCGTTTTGAGGGCGGCGATCAGCCGGCGACAATGGCATCCACCATGTCTTCATACTGCTGGAGCGTCCACCCGTCGATGTCGATGGCGGCCTCGGGGCATTCCCCCACGCAGATGCCGCAGCCGGTGCACAGTGCGGGATTGATGGATGCCTTTCCGCCGGCAATCGCCACCGCGCCGTCCACCGGACAAACGTCTGCGCATCGGCCGTGGCCGGTGCAGCGCGCGGCATCGACACGGGCGACATAGGGGTCCAACTCCACGTGCCCCTTGGTCAGAAGCGTGGCCGCCTTGGCGGCAGCGGCCTGGGCCGCTGCGCAGGCCTCGCCGATGTCCATGGGCGCCTGGCAGGTGCCCGCCAGAAGAATACCGGTGTTGGCGACCTCGACCGGACGCAGCTTGGGGTGGACCTCCTGAAGGAAACGGTCCTGGCCGGTGGGCAGTTTCATCATGTCCACCAAATCACCGATGGGGTGCGCTTCCATGCCGACGCCCAGGACAACCAGATCGACGTCGGCGGTCAGTTCTTCCCCGAAGGTCAACGTGTCCTTAACCCGGATGCGCAGGGGGAAGCCTCCCTTGCCGGTGCGTTCCACCTGCGGCGGGGATTCGACGTCGTAGCGGAAGAACAGCACGTTCTCCTGCGAGGCCCGGTCGTAATAGTCCTCCTGCCCCCGTCCGTAGGTGCGGATGTCGCGGTAGTAATCGAATACCGCCGTCTCCGGATATTGCCGCCGGATTTCCCCGGCTGACTGAAGGATGGCGCTGCAGCAGGTTCGCGAGCAGTATTCGTTGAGATGATCATCGGCGTCCGGCTCATGAATGCCCGGTATCTGTCGGCTGCCCACGCAGTGGATGAAGGCCATCCGGCGGATGGCGCGACCGTTGATCGTCAGGGTCTTTTTTTGGGTCGGGGCCTGGGCCGTCATGCGGATGAACTCGGGCAAGGTGACGACTTCGGTAAACGAGAGGTACCCATACTCCCCTTCGCGGGGCTGATAAGGTTTGAATCCGGTGGCAAAGACGATGGCGCCGGTCTCGATGACTTCAGGCGCAGTCGGCCCAGCAGCGCCAATGAACATACCGGTAAAAGGCACCCAGGTGCCCGTCTTGCGGTCGATTGACGCCTCGCCATGGCGTGACGGACCCGCTGCGTTTTTGAGGGTCAGTTTGAAATTGCCGACGTAGCCTTCATAGCCGGCGACTTCGGTGCTGCCGTATATGCTGATTCCGGCTTCGGCAAAAACAGCTTCGCCCAGGATTCGAATCAGGTTTTCCGCAGTGTCGTTTGTCGGGTAGAGTCGGTTGAGTTGAGCGGTCTGTCCGCCCAGATACGAAGACTTTTCCACGAGTGCGACCTGGATGCCCCGTCGTGAGAGATCCAGGGCCGCCCGCATTCCGGCCACGCCGCCGCCGATAACAGTGGCGTGATTGGCTGCGTTCACACGGATAGGTTCAAGGGGCTGAAGCGCTTTGGCTTTTGCGACTGCCGCCGCCACCAGTTGGGTGGCCTTCCCGGTGGCCTTGTCGCCGTGATGCACCCAGCTAACCTGTTCGCGGATATTGGCATGCTCGTAAAGGTAGGGATTCATGTCGGCGCGCTTGATGGCGCTGCGGAACGTCAGTTCGTGAAGGCTGGGCGCGCACGAGGCCACGACGACCCGGTTGACTTTGCCGCTTTTGATGTCTTCCTGAATCAGCTCCTGGCCCGGGTCCGAGCACATGAACATGTTGGTGTGGGTCACTGCCACGCCGGGAGTGCCTTCCAGGGCTTTGGCGAGCTGGTGCACGTCCACGTGATCTGAGATGTTGCCGCCGCAGTGGCAGATGTAGACGCCGACTTTCTTTTCTTCGTCGGTTATTTTTTCATTTTCGACAGTCATTTGCCGTCTCCTGAAAATGTTTCGCGCTGGAGGACACCCTTGATCTGTATTTATCCAATGTCACGCTGCCGCCGTCCGGGGCCGTCCTCCCAAATAGTTGGCCGCTTCCATGGCCGCGGCGCCCGCTTCGGCGATGGTGTCCACGATGTCTTTGGGACCGGCGGCAACACCCGCCACGAACACCCCGTCCATGCTGGTCACGGTGGGGGCGATCTGAGGCATGGTGCAGCGGATAAAGGCGTCATCACCCGTGGCCAGATTGCAGATGCCGGCTGGCTGCCATTCCGGGACGATGCCCAGACTCAGGACCACCAGGTCGTGCTCCCGGGTCGCCAGGCGCCCGTCTTCTTCCTGAGCCTCGTAGCGCAGGGCAACGCTCTGGTTGGCACCGGGCGAGATGGTGGCCACTTTGCCTTTGACGAATTCGATCCCCATGGCCTTGGCGTTTTGGTAAAACTGCTCGTAGCCTTTCCCGAAGGCCCGGATATCCATGTAGTAAATGGTGATATCCGCTAGGGGCAGGGAGCCGGAGAGCAGCATGGCCTGTTTGATGGCATACATGCAGCACACCCGGGAGCAGTAGCTAACACCCAGACTTTTATCCCGGGACCCGGCGCATTGGATGTAGGCGATGGACTCGGGCTCTTTGCCGTCGGAGGGGCGAAGGACGCGCTGGTAAGGGCCGTGGGGGGCCAGTAGACGCTCCATTTGCATCGAAGTGATGACATTGGGAACCCGGCCCTGCCCATACTCCTTTTTCTGGTGGGCCGGTGTCAGGCTAAAGCCGGTGGTCATTACCGCCGTCTTCGTTGTGATAACCATCGGCTGCGGCTGCTGGAAATAGTCCACGGCGTCGGTGGGGCAGACTTTTGCGCATTTGCCGCACAGCGAGCAGTTCTCCACGTCCAAAGTGGCGATTTGGGGGATGGCGTTTGAAAATGGGATGCGGATGGCCTTGCGCAGCGTGAACCCGCCCTGTTCTTCGTCGGGGACATAGACTGGGCAGCCGTATTCGCATTGCCGGCACCCGATGCATTTAACCGGATCCACGTATCGCGGGCGCTGAACGATCCGAGCAGTCACGATGCGCTCAGCGCGGTCCATGGATTTCAGATCGCAGTCCGTGAAGATGGTGATGTTGTCGTGGTGGGCGGCCGCCGCCATTTTCGGCGTGGTGATGCAACTGGCGCAGTCCAGGGTGGGAAACACCTTGGAAAGCCGGATCATTTTCCCGCCGATGGAGGCGTCCTTTTCGATGATCGCCACCGTAAAGTCCTGGTCGGCCAGGTCAAGGGCGGCCTGGAGCCCGGCGATGCCGCCGCCGACCACCAGCGCGTCAAAATTCAGTGAGTGTTCGGATTCCATGGTGTTTCCTCTCTATGCCGCCGCTTTTGGTTCCGGAGAACCGAGTTCCTGCACCAGAGCGTTCATGCCGTTGACTTCCTTGAGAAACGCACGGTTGCAGACCGTACAAATGGCGGTCAGCCGCAAGCGGCGGATATCGATGTCCTCGGCCTTCATCAGCTGGTAGACCCGGTCGATACGCTTGGCCAGCGCGTGATAAGCGCCGTCGTAGGGGCACTCCTCGCCGCAGGACATGATGATGATGCCGCTGATGCCTTTCCTAAAGCAGTCAATGTAGAAATGCTCGGGAAACAGCACCGGCGCCCTGACTCTTAAAATGTAGGTGTTGGCCGGATAGGTGGCATGGGCCTGGCCCACCGAGTTGGCGCCCGGGTAAGCGCAGGTCTCGGTGGCCAGAATGAGGATTTTGCCGTCGCTGCCGGTGGTTGCCATGACAGGTCCCTTCGAGAAGCGATCTCAAAATGAATAATTTTTGGTTGAGATCAAGGTGCGGCCGAAACTCAACCCCGTTAAAGGCGAGGCGGGCTTCGGGTCGCGCCTTGGCGTTATCGAGGATGAAAGACGGATTTTACTTCTTTCTGCGGACAAAGTGCTTGTCGTAGCCGTCTGCCTCCATTGCACCCAGGTATTCGTGCCCCACTTTCCCGGCCCAGGCCGGGATATCCTTGCGGGTGCCCGAGTCGTTGGAGTAAATTTCCAGCACCTCGCCGACCTTCACTTTGCCAATCCCTTTTTTGGCTTCCAACAGCGGGCCGGGGCAGGCACTGCCGCGCGCGTCTACGGTGCTCGAGATGTCCAGGGTGTTGAGATCGATGTCAGACATGGTGATCCTCCTTTTGGGTGGGTGAATTGGCTGTGGTGGTTTTTCGCAGCCGCAGCCGGTAACTTGACCGGCCGGCATCGGCCGCCTCGCTAAAAAAATAGATATCGTAAGCGGCCAGCGGCAAAATGCGATGAAGATCCGTGGTGATTTCGGCATTGTCGGCCAGGATTTCCATGACCTCTCCAGGCCCCATCCGGCGAAAGGCATTGGCGATCTGGAGCAGCGAAAATGGAATGAGGGCGTCGCGCAGATCAAAGGAAACCATGGTTCATTCCTGCATCAAAGTGATGTCCGGTCTGAGTCCACCGAATTGCACTACGCTAAGAGCAAGGGCGGTGCCAACTATCCGGGAGTCGGGGGAATATTTATTAATAAGTATGAATATCAGCGAGTTGTATATATTCTCGTGGCGATAAATCCGTGGGCACTAAGTGTTTTGAGCGGTTGTTCTGGCGTGGCGGGTGTTCATGTGTTAATATTCTGAACAGCTAAATCGTTAATATATTGAACAGGTGCTTCATGGATGTGAACCATCAGGATATCAACTATTACTGGAAGACCGTCGTGGACACGATCCAAGACGGTGTCATGATCGTCAGCCCCGAGGGGATTATCATCTCCGTCAACCGGGCCTTTGAAGAGATCACCGGTTACCGTCACGACGACATCATTGGAAAGTCGTGCGCAACGCTCGATTGCAACACGTGCATGATCGCCCGCCGGGACGATGGGTGTCACTGGTGCGTGATGTTCCGCAAGGGGCACCTGAAGAAGCAGAAGTGCCGGATTGTTCGAAAAGACGGACAGGTGGTCCATCTGGTTAAAAACGCTTCGGTGATCAGGGACAACAACGGGCAGGTTACCGGCGCGGTGGAAACCATGACCGATATAACGGATCTCATCGACAAAGAGACCCAGATCGAGAACTTTCGCCGGGAACTGCACGGGGAAGACCGGCGCTACGGCATGATCGGCAACACCGCCTCCATGCAGAAGGTTTTCGAATTGATTACCAACGCCGCCCAGTCCGACGCACCGGTGATCATTCACGGCGAGAGCGGCACCGGCAAGGAGCTTGTGGCCAAGGCCATTCACGACGCAGGCCTTCGTTCAAAGGCCCCCTACGTCAAGGTCAATTGTGCCTCGCTGAATGAATCACTACTGGAGAGTGAGCTTTTCGGCCACGTGAAGGGCGCCTTCACCGGAGCACACCGGAGCCGTGAGGGCCGCTTCGAGGCGGCCGGCGGCGGCGACATCTTTTTGGACGAAATCGGCGATCTGCCGCTGTCCACCCAAGTCAAACTGCTGCGGGTTCTTGAAGACAAAGTCGTGGAGCGGGTCGGCGATCAGCGCCCCATTCCGGTGGATGTCCGCATCATCTCCGCCACCAACCGAAACCTTCCTCAACTCATTGCCAGCGGAGATTTCCGAGAAGACTTCTATTACCGAATTAACGTGATTCCAATTTACGTTCCACCGCTGCGGGAACGGCGAGAAGACATTCCCTTGCTGGCCCAATCGTTTTTCACCCGGATCCGTTTAAAGAGCGGCAAAAGAATCGACGGCATTGCCAAGGACGCCCTCGATGCGCTGATGGCGTTTTCATGGCCCGGCAATGTCCGGGAGCTGAAGAGCGCCTTTGAGTTTGCCTTCGTTTCTTGTCCGGGCGGCCGGATCACCGCCGACCACCTGCCCCCGGGGATTCTCACCCCGTCCATTTGCACCCCGGCGCAGTTGCCACGGGCAGAGAGCCTGGACGACGTTCGGCGTCAGCGCCTGGTGGCGGCCCTCGCGCAGTCGGGCGGCAACCAGTCCAAAGCCGCAGCGCATCTGGGGATTTCCCGCACCAGCGTATGGAACCAGATGAAGCGCTACGGGATTAAATCGGGCAGGTCCTAAAGTCTGAAATCACCGCGGACACGAGGGCGCAAAGACAACTTCCATTCTCTGCTGTTGGAGCCATTGCCATAAATACGTTCCGTTTGCTCAGCGACCGATAGTAGACATCAAAATCGAAATCGCTATCGGGATCGGCCGTGGAAACAATCAATTTCGATCCCGATTTCGATTTTGGGTAACCCCGCGGGGGCAGTGGGGATGAAGCGGAACATTTTTCTGACAATTACGATAAAACCGCTTCCTGGTGATGAATAATTCTCCAGCCGGCGTTCTGGCTGTTTTGTAGGGGAGGGGTTTATCCCCTCCCGCAATTGGCAAAAATGGCACCAATCGTCCGGGTCCACCGAGAGCGGGCGGGGATAAACCCCGCACCCTACTCAAGTAAGGCATGCTGACACTACATTGATAATTGATCATTGAGCCTTACACTGAGGCGCCGTGTTGCCGACGTCATTCCGGCCACTGAAACATTCTGCATCATCGTATTACGGTTTCATCCTCATTCGGAAATGGAGATGCCGGTCTGTTCCAAAATGTCGGGAACGATATCGGTCCAGCCGAGCGGCATGATGTGGACGCCCCGGACCATGGATTTGATTTCTTTAAGGAAACGGCCCATCATCTCGGCCGCTTTTTCTTTCCGATCGGCGGTGAGTAGCAGCACATTGTCGATGCCAAGGGAGTAGGCGGTGAGCAGATCGCTCTGGAGGGCGATGCGGTTGCGGTCGCGGCAGGTGAGCTGATAGACGGGTTCGATGCCCCGTTCTTTCAGTCCGACGCTGGCTGCCAGCGATCCCAGGCGCATGACGGCCGACTGGTTGTCGGTGACGTTGACCGCATGGACGCAGTCCTTAAGCACCATCGCTTCTCTGGCGCAGGCGGGCTCAACGGATTTGTCTCTGGAAATGGCGCCTTTGATGGGCCCTACTTCACTGGTGACAACAAATTTCCCCTCGTTAAACAGAGACGTCAATTTCATATGGGTTCTCCTCGGAAAGTCCGGTTGGTCAGTCCTGATTGCTGACGGTGATTTTGCCTGCCTGGGAGCAGAAGGTGGCTTCGGTTTCGCTGACCTTGAGCGATCGGGGCCGGCTCCAGCGGGCGTTGTTTTTCGGTGGTCGATAGGAGGCCAGCAAATCCAGTCGATTCAGGCGTTTCAGCCGTTCGTAAATCAGCACCCAGCCGCAGGGCCGCTCCGGGGCGACCTCGCACATGCCGTTTTCAGTGCCGCCGCAGGGACCGTTGAGGAGCTGCTTGGCACACAGCGTCATGGGACAGAGCCCGCCGGTGAATTCGATGATGCAATCGCCGCACAGGGAGCAATATTCTTCGATAATGGCAACCTCAAACGCGCCAACTGAAACTGTTCAAGATGTTAATAAGTTGGACACTGCTATTGTTAAATAAATGAACATTTCGGTTGCCACGAACGCCTGTCGTGATGCGGCGTTCGTTTATGGTGGGGCTACCGAACGACAATCTGCGCGCCGTGAAACGCTCAATAGATCGTTCGGAGAATATCGGCATGGGAGTTGCTCTAACAATTTCGCGAGTAAGCTTGGCACTACCTCCATTCTTTCGCCGGTTTTACATCGAAAGCGCATCTGTGAGCGGGACCATGTTCGAGCGATTGCAAACGAAAATCATCGTCATTACGCTGATTGTCGGCGTCACCCCGCTGCTGCTGCTGAGTGTTGTCTTCTATCGCCACTTCAGCGACATTTGCGAAGAACGCATGATTGCGCAGGCGGCGCATGTTTAAACCGTTTTACAGCACAAAGGCGGCTGTCTACGGAACGGGGCTGGGGCTGGCCATCAGCCACAGCATGATCACCAACATGAACGGCACCCTTGGCGTGACCAGTGTTGAAGGCCAGGGGACCACGATGACGGTGACGCTTCCCATCTCCGGCCACGCGCCGTCGACTGAGCACACACCGTAAGGAGGACCCGATACCCATGGGAAAATGTTCCTGCCACCCGGAAATCGAGACCAGTTGGCTGTGCATGAAGCACAACCTCTACCTTTGCGAAGATTGCCTCACCTGCAGGGATCCGAAGATCTACTGTAAATACCGTTCTTCCTGCCCCATCTGGTTCATGGACAAACGACAAAAGGGTCTGGATGCCGATAATGCCGCTGAAAACGAAAGCGTCCAGCATACGGTGACGTTTCTACCCTCAGGAGCGACGGCTGCGGTTTCCGGGGGAACCACGCTGCTCGAGGCGGCCCGCGCCGCCGACGTGCACATCAATGCCTCCTGCAATGGAAAAGGCTCCTGCGGGAAGTGCATTCTCATCGTCGAGTCCGGCGATGTTTCCACCCAATCGACGCCGCTGCTCACGGATGCCCAGCGGGAGAAGGGGTACGTGCTGGCCTGCCAAACCCGAGTGACCGGCGACGTGGCCGCACGAATCCCGGAAGAGGCGTTGAAACGGCAGCTCCAGGTGGCCGGTATGGGCCGGGAAGTGACCCAGCGGGTCAAAGGGCTGGTGAGCGACATCGAACCCATGCTCAAAGAGATGCCGCTGACGTTGTCGCCACCGACGCTCGACGATGCCGTGAGCGATTTGGACCGGCTCAACCGGGGGCTCAAGAAGGTCGGCTGTGACGTGGCACGGCTCAACGTGGGGCTGCGGGTCATGCGTCAGCTGGCCGACACGATGCGGGACGACCACTGGGAGGTTACGGTTTCGGTGATCCGCCGCAAATGCGCCAACGAAATTCTGGAGGTGCGGCCGGGAAAGGCAGCGGTGCCGTTTCTAGGGGTGGCCATCGACGTGGGCACCACCACCATTGTGGTCTATCTGGTGGATATGACCGACGGCACGGTGATGGCCGCCACCGCCGGCCACAACCGCCAGGCCGACTGCGGCGACGATGTGATCAACCGCATCGTCTGCGCGGAGAAGGACGGCGTCAAAAAGCTCAGCCGCATGGCCCTGGCCACGATCAACGATTCTAAAGAACCTGATTTACAGCAAGGGGGCCGTCTACGCCGGGTTCAGCACCCTCCTCGCCGAGGCGGGACTCGATTTCTCAATGGTCGAACGCATCATCATCGCCGGCGGCTTTGGCCAGTATCTCAACATCGACAAAGCGGTGACCATCGGGCTGCTGCCCGATATCGACCGCAGTATGTTCAGCTACATGGGAAACAGCTCCATCGCCGGGGCCTACATGGCACTGTTGTCCACCGCTTACCGTCAAGAGGCACGGGACATCTCCAATGCCATGACCTATATCGACTTCAGCAGCAACCCCCGGTACATGGATGCCTTCACCTCTGCGTTGTTTCTCCCCCACACGGATCTGGCCGCCTTTCCCAGTGTCGTGTTGTCCCGGTGATGCTGCCGCGGCGATACATCAGCAGGGGCGCCCGGCCCCTGCTTTCTCGACGTATTCGACCATCCATAATTGTCAGCCAGGTATAGAGGCGGTTTCCCCGCAGCCGGTTTTAAGGCAACCTCCTTCCCTGTCAACTGCGCCGCTGCTCCGGTGGCATATACAGGGCGTGCACCTTCTTTTCCCCACGGTATTTTTGATTTTGGACACAAGTTTTGGTAAAGTGTACAACTTCTCATCAAAGCGGCAAAAATATTTGTAATCTCAAAATTTTAGAATAATTGGCCGCGAAGACGAATACTGTCTTTGTGGCGCCAGGTACGCTGATGACTGATCGTCACGACTATGCGCCTGAACTCCTGAGCCAGATTTTCGACCACCGGCTCCGACAGGATGACATCAAGCGCATCCTCGACAGCCTGAGCACCGAGGACCGCGAACATTTCCTGGACAGGATTTCCGAGACCTTCAAGAAATTCACCGTCCTGCTGGAGGTTTCCAACCGCCTGGGTGACTCACTGGATCTCGATGTGCTGTTCATGCGCCTGGTCGAACTGACCACCGAGGCCCTGCACGCGGAACGGGGCACAATTTTCATCAACGACACGCGGAGCAACGAGCTTTTCTCGCGCATTGCCATGGGCGAGAGCATGTCTGAAATTCGCTTTCCCAATCACATCGGCATTGCCGGCAACGTTTTCACCGAAAATACGGCGGTGCTCATTCCCGACGCCTACGCCGATGCGCGTTTCAACCCTGCCGTGGACAAAAAGACCGGCTACCGCACCAGAAATATACTTACCGTACCGATCAAGAACAACGATGGCCTTGCGGTCGGCGTCATTCAGATTCTCAACAAGATCGGCGCGGATTTTACCAGGAACGACCTGTCTATGCTTGAGGCCATGGGCGCCCAGGCATCGGCGGCGCTGGTCAAGGCCAAGCTCTATGAAGAGATCGCGCGCGCCCGCTACGAGGAAAAGGAGCTTTTCGAGATCACCAAAGCCATCTCCACCGAGATTCAGCTCCACCCGCTCATGCAAAAGATCATGGCCACCGCTACCACCATTCTTGAGGCTGACCGGTCCACCCTGTTCTTGCATGACCCCAAGACCAACGATCTTTGGGCGATGGTCGCCGAAGGGCTCGGCACCAAGGAAATCCGTTTCCCCTCGCATCTTGGCATCGCCGGCAGCGTGTTCACCACCGGTACCATGACCAACATACCGGATGCCTACGCCGACCCGCGTTTCAACCAAGAGATCGACGTGAAGACCGGATACAAAACTGACACCATTTTGAGCATGCCCGTGCTCAACAAGGACGGCATCCCCATCGGGGTCATTCAATGCCTGAACAAGAAGGGCGGTCCATTCACCGAGCAGGATGAGCAGCGAATCCAGTCCTTCGCCGCCCAGGCGGCGATTGCCATCGAAAACGCGCGTCTCTTCGAGGATGTGATGAACATGAAGAATTACAACGAGTCCATCCTGGAATCCATGTCCAGCGGGCTGGTCACCTTCGATGACGAAAAACGCGCTGAGAAAATCAATCGAGTTGCGAAGACCATTCTGGAAATGGGTGAAGACGATATCCTCTCCCTTACGGCTGTGGACGTGTTCTCCGGGCCCAACGAGTGGGCCGCCAAAGCCGTGGATACGGTCATGGAAACCGGCGAGCCCGACCTGGCGGTGGATGCCCTGCTAGTGGACGCGAAGGGTGTCGAGAAATCGGTGAACTGGACCACCCTGCCGCTGATCAACGCCAAAAATAAGGTCATCGGCACGCTGGCGGCATTTGAAGACATCTCCGGCGAGAAGCGACTCAAGGGCACGCTGGCCAGGTACATGACCAAGGAAGTGGCCGATCAACTCATGGAAGCCGGCGCGGCGGAACTGGGCGGGCAGACCAAGGAGGCCACGGTGCTCTTCTCTGACATTCGTAGTTTTACCACCCTATCAGAGCAGATGGGTGCGCCCGAAACCGTAGCCATGCTGAACGAATATTTCACCGAAATGGTGGACGTGATCTTCGCCCACGGCGGTATCCTCGACAAATACATCGGCGATGCCATCATGGCCGTTTACGGCACGCCGTTCGCCACGTCTGAAGACGCGGACAAGGCCGTCCGGACTGCCATCGACATGATGCGGGTGCTCAAGTCCTTCAACAGCCGCCGCATCGCCGCGGGCCAGGATGCTATTGACATCGGCATCGGCCTGAGCACCGCAGAGATCGTGGTGGGAAACATCGGTTCCCTAAAGCGCATGGACTATACGGTCATCGGAGACGGGGTGAACCTGGCGGCACGATTGGAGGGGGCCAACAAGGTATACGGCAGCCATATCCTGGTGAGCGAGTTCACAGTGGCGCAATTAAAGGGAGATTACCGCCTGCGCGAGGCGGATCTCATCCAGGTAAAGGGCAAACAGCAGCCCGTGTCCATCTACGAGGTGCTGGACTACCACGATGCGGAGAGCTACCCCGGTCTTTCAGAGATGCTGGCCCGCTACCCTGAGGCGATGGCGGCCTATCGCGCCATGGATTTCACCAGTGCTCGGAATCTGTTCGAGTGCATGCTCGCTCGCCACCCCTTCGACAACTTGCTTCAGCTTTATGTCGATCGGAGTTTGACCTTTGAGGCCGACCCGCCCCCTATCGATTGCGGCGGCGTGTTCGTCATGACCACGAAGTGATGCTGCCTGCAGACCGAATCGAATACATTCCGACGCATCCCGAAGCGGCTCGCCCTGTTCACCGCGTCCGTCGTAAAAGCCGCGAGGGGGCCGGCAATAGCCAGCCCCCTCGTTCAGGATATGTCTCCCACTTGCAGCCTGGATGGCGTTAGATTACGGCAGGAAGGACAATCCGCCGCGTTTCACCTGGGCGGGGCCGCAGGGCATGCTTGCCATCGCTGCCGAAGCGTTATCCGGTTGGCCACTCAGCCATTGGGTGGTGCTGTCATCCCAGAAGGTATTGTTCCCGGCCAGTGCCGGGCCGGCAAAAGCCAAGAGCATTGAAAATACCACTGCCGATGCCACAACGATGCCACTGTTCTTAACATATTTTTTCATGATGCCCCCTATGTTGAAGTCTTTTTATCCTTCGTAGTGTCGTGCCTATCTGTGAATGCTTCGTCTAATTCAGATTAATTAAATAGACTATGGAGTACCTTAATTTCGAAATGAGGGAATGCAAGTGCCGGGGGGATGTTAATTTCCTTGGGGGATGGGGGCGTCCGGTGGCGAGGCGGTTTAA
The DNA here is from genome assembly GCA_964446485.1 of uncultured Desulfobacterales bacterium. GTDB lineage: Bacteria > Desulfobacterota > Desulfobacteria > Desulfobacterales > JBDRRP01 > JBDRRP01. The sequence goes on from CAYUOU010000034.1 coordinate 17,373, forward strand.
CTCATTGAAATTAAATCGTTTTAATGAAAGCTATTGCATTGTTTGTTCTTTATGAGTTCCAGCTGGGTATGGTGGATATTCGGGGGATGGATCACCCTTTTCGGCCCGTCGGTCAATGCGCCAGCAGAGCGTGCTCGGGCAGGTGGTGAAGCTGGCGAATGAGATGGCTTAGGGTATCGGGCAGGTAGCGCCCCCAGATTTTGATGGGGATGTCGTCCAGGCTGGTGGTGGGACTGAGCCCCACCGCCAGGAGGTACTCCAGAATGTACTCGATATTGACGGGAATGTTCCCGTAGAAGGCGTTTTCCTGTCGCTGCCGAAAAACCCGGAGTTCATGCATGGACCGCCCGATCTCTGATTCCACCAGTTCCTCAAAGGTGGTGAGGATGAGATCCACTTGTACCGAATCAACACCGCTGCGAATGAAGGCGTCAAATTCAGTAGCGAGATTGTCCCCGGTCAATCCTCGCTGCGCCAATACCGCAGGGTTTGCCGCATCTCTGAATGCGGCGCTCAACAATTCAAAATCAACTGTGATTTCTATTACATAGTGCACGGCTTGGTAATCGCCGCGGTGATGCTCCTTTTCCACGATGGTCGCTGACGACATCCCGTCGATGGCACTTTCTATTCCGTGCTCTCCAAATCCCGTGTCAATGATCTTCATCCCAAGAACATCTTTCAGGGTGATGGCTTGTACCGGCAGATGAATGCCTTCTTCCCGAATTCGCTGCATGACCTTAAGCTCCGACGACGAGAGCACATCCAGCGGCAGTTCCGAGGATGCCGGTAGGTGGATACCGCGCGCTCGCATCAGTGCCCGCGCTTCCTCCCGGACCTCACTGAAGATTTGCGTTGAGACATATCGATTGGCCTTCTCCGCGATGCGTTTGACGCGCTTGAGCCGGCTAAAGCAGATGATCCGGTTCTCATCGTCGCAAAATAGTTTTCCAGCCACCGGTGAACCGATGAAATAGAATTCCGGGATGCGACGATAGGCGGAACAAAGCTCGTGTACCCGCTCCGAGCCGCCGTTTTGCCCATTGCAGATCCAGTCTTTAAGGTCTTTTTTTCGGTGTACGGTGCGTACGCGGTAGTGCGGTTTGTCGAGGTGCGTCAGCAGCCGCGGAATAAACCCCAGCAACGTTTCCCAGGCGCAAAAGCTGTCATAATTGATGATGCGGGTGATTTGCAGCGGGTCTTCCGGCGCCAGTCGGCTCGATAGCCAACGGCTGGTGATTTCAAACAGGTCGTCTCGATGCAGGAATGCGGAAATGTACATGCCGATGCTGTAAGCTTGGCCGCCGGGGGCGTGTGACGGCGGGTGAAGCAGCCAGGGAGCGCACGCCCCTTCTGCCGCAAGCGGTTGCCGGGAATGCGTCGACCATAACCTGGACTGGCGTATCCCGAATCGCGGATCCGGTCAAGCCACTTCTACAGGTTCTCGCGGCGCTAAAGTCGGGCCCACTGATGCCGATATCAAAGACAGGAGAACCAGGTTATGGATATTTCGACACTTTATCAACGTGTTGCACCCATCGGGCGGCCCAGGAACCGCCACGCCGTCCCGCCGACGAAATCTCCGCAGGATCGCAAGCGGCGCCGGAATCGGCGCGACCGCAAGCCGAACTATGATGACGATGTCATCGTCACCCTATCCGGTCTTGCTCCCTCAACGGATCCGAAGGAAAGATAGCGCACGGCCATTGTATTTGGGGCGCTTGCTGTGTTACACGGGCGCGTGCGCAGGATTACGGAGACGTTTTTCCCCAAATGCATGCGGCGGTGAATGGACGGATGAAAAGACGCTGGCGTCAGCTCGTGTGGTACGGTTTCAAATTGCCGCTCATGCTGGTGGCGATCATGATCGGCTTCGTGTTGGAATACGTGTTCATGCTGCCGTTCATGATGGTTTGCCTGTTGAGCGGTCCCCATCCTTATCGACGGCCTCGCTCGCGTTCTTAACGCTCTGTGAATATTGACAGTTTTCTGTCAATCGATTAATCTGTGCACAGGTTTCCAGCATCCTTCGAAGAATTCCGGCAATCGCCGGGTTGATCCACGCCCTCGAAGGCCTTCTCCTTTGCCCTGCGGAGTTAAAATGGATCATCGGCGCTACAGTTTTTACATTGTAGATGACGACGAGATCTTTGTCCGTCTCCTCAGAAGGTTTCTATCCCCCCTGAGTGAATCGATCCATACCACCACATCCAGTACCGAAGCCCTCGAAGACATCTCCCGAAAGCGCCCCGACTGTGTGCTGCTGGATATGATGATGCCCGGGCTCAACGGCCTTGAGCTGCTCAAACGCCTGCGCGCTACGCCGTGCCTCGAGGATACGAAGATCATTATGGTGACGGGTAAATCCTATGAATTTGATCGCCAGCGGGCGCTGGCTTTCGGCGCCGACGGCTATGTGATGAAACCCATCGAAGCGGAAACCTTCCCCAGGCAGGTCCAGCGGATACTGGAGGACCACATGGAATTGACCTTCTGGGGCGTCCGGGGCACCCTGCCGGTGCCCGGCGCGCATACCATCCGCTACGGCGGCAACACGCCTTGTGTGAGCATACGGTTCCCTAAAGGTAATCTTTTCATTTTCGATGCTGGAAGCGGCATTAAAAGCCTCTCCGACCATCTCATGAGTGTCAATGCGCCACTGGTAAATGCAAAGATATTCATTTCACATCCCCATTGGGATCACATCAACGCGCTCCCCTTCTTTTCGCCGTTGTATGTCCAGGGCAATCATATCGAAATCCTCGGTCCATCTCATGGCGACATCACCGTGCGAGACATGATCAGCGGCCAAATGGATGGGGTCTATTTTCCTATTCGAATCAAGGAGTTCAGCGCCCATGTGGATTTTCGCGATCTCAATGAAGAGGCCATCGACATCGACAATATCCACGTCCGCACCATGCTGCTCAACCACCCGGGGCATTGCCTTGGTTATCGTGTGACCTATGGCGGCAGATCGATTTGTTATGTCACCGACAACGAGCTTTATCCTCCTGAAACCCCCCAGCATAACCCTTACTACCTCAACCAGCTGACCGATTTCGTTCGGGGGGCGGAAGTGCTCATTACCGACTGCACCTATCGCGCCAGCGAGTATGTGAGCAAAATCGGGTGGGGGCATTCCACCGTGGAGCAGGTTGTGGACCTCGCCCATGCGGCAGCGGTGGACACCCTTTGTCTGTTCCATCACGACCCCGGCCAAGACGATGATGACATCGACGACAAGCATGCATTGGCCGTGTCATTGCTCAAAGAAAAGGACAGCGCCGTCACATGCGTTGCACCCAAGGAAAAAGACGTTTTCAAAATCTGAAAATCCACGGCCGCCGTGGATGCCCCCCCCTCCGCCCGGTATACCCCAACGTTGCAAATGCCGTAGGGCTTCATTTCCAATACGCCGAGGGTGAAGCCGTCGTTGAACCGACTGCGAACCCTCGACGACAGCGGCGCGTCACGATGCGGGAGTGTCTATCCATGGGAGGGCTCATGCGCCCCCTCTTCCTTGATGGAAGAGGGGTGGTGCGAGGTGGGCGGGGGGCTAGAAATTCACGAATTGTTTTTTTGCGCTGATGACCTTTGCCAGATAGCGGCGGCCTTCTGCGCTTGGCATGGCGGTGCGCAATTTCTGGTATACGGCCAGGGGGGACGTGCGGTTGATGATATCCACCGCACGGTTGCGGTCGGCGCTGAAGGTCTTGAACACCGTGCCGGCACCGGCGTTGTACGCTGCGATGGTGCAGTATTCCCTGGATACGGGGTCACCGATGCGGGCGAGGTACTGTGAGTCGAGAAGGTAAAGATAGGCGGTGCCGTATTCGATGTTGGCGACGGCATCGAGCAGCGTGTCCGGCGAGGGGGCCCCGGGGCGTCCCATCAATCGGTTGACATCCTTGCCGGCTGTCGAGGGGACCACTTGCATGAGGCCGTAGGCCGGCGCGTGGCTCACGGCATAAGGGTTGAAGTTGCTCTCCGTTTGGATAATGGCAAAGATGAGGTTGCCGCTGATCTCGAAGCGCTTTGACTGGTTGTCGACAGCGGATCGGTATTTGCTGGCACGCACATGAAGATGGTCCTTTACCAAGGGAAACTTCACGGCATGGACCGTTCGGGGCTCTCCGTTCACCTCGAGTGTCCGCTGGGCAAGACCCGCACCGATCAGGTGATCGGCGAAGCGTTCCGCCCGCCAGGGCCAGCGAATGGGCTTCCCCTCATGGTCAACGACCTCTTCGAATAAAAACGGCGTTTCCCCGAGTTTGACGGCCGCCGCGTTATACATGTCCACGGCACGGGGGTCGTAGGGTGCCAACAGCGTGGTGACGATGGCGTTTTTGAGACTTTCGGTGGGGGCGTCCTCGATCACCGTTTCAACGGTGACGATGCCATTGTCGAAGTCCACCAGGGCCCTTGACCGGTAGTTTTGGGTGTATTTGACATATTCCCTGGTCGTTGGTTCTTTGGCTTCATCGGTGCCCCACTCACCGAGGACGGCTTTACGAAAGGTCGCCACCATGTTGGCCAGGCGCTTGAGATCCCGCTCCAGCGCCTTTGGGTTGGTGGCATACCCGACCGCTTTGTCGGCCGCCATTCTCTGGGCCGAGGCGAGGTCGCCCGTAGCGGCAATGCGGCCGACACGCATGGCTTCCCCCGGGGTGCAGGCCGCCGCCAGCATCAGGCCCACCGCCCACCATGCCGTCGGCAATGGCCCCCAACGGCGAAAATGATCCAAAAACCGCATCATGACGATTTCATATGTCATCTCCCGCGGTATTTCAACACGCCTTGGGCATCGACATTTTACGACCGTCGTGATAGTGAGCCCATTTTTCAGCTAACGTTAAAGCAATAGGAGCGGCAGTGGTCTCAACCAGCACGGGGGGCACCCGGCCCCTGGTATTCGTCAAACTCTTGCTGACGGCGATTTTTTGGGGAGGGACATTCATCGCCGGGCGCACGGTTGCCGGTCATGTGGGGCCCTATTCGGCGGCCTTTTTGCGGTTTCTCGTGGCTGGCACCGTCCTCACGGTGCTGGCCTGCCGGAACGGTCCGGGCGGTCTGCGTGTCAACCGTGGCCAGTGGCTGCCGCTGGTATTGCTTGGGCTCACCGGCGTGTTTTCCTACAACATATGCTTTTTTAAGGGGTTGACGCTGCTTCAGGCCGGCCGGGCGTCGCTCGTCATTGCCACCAACCCGGTATTCATCACCCTCCTTTCAGCTGCGATCTTTAAAGAACGGCTTTCGCGTTGGGGTCTCGCGGGTATTCTCCTGTCGGTGACCGGCGCCATGGTGGTGATTTCCCGTGGTGACATCACCACCATTCTGGATGGCGGGATCGGCATTGGCGAGGCGTACATTTTTGGGTGTGTAATGAGTTGGGTGGCTTACTCGCTGATCGGGAAAGTCACCCTGAAAGGCGTTTCACCGCTTGTTGCCGTTGCATACTCGGCGGTGATCGGTGCCGGGTTTCTCCTGGGGCCGGCGCTCGGCGAGGGGCTTTTGACGGACGTGGACGGATACCGGATGCTGGATTGGGCGGCCGTGATTTACCTCGGCGTTTTCGGTACCGTGCTCGGATTCGTCTGGTATTATGAAGGGATCCGCGAACTTGGGCCGAGCCGTGCCAGCTTGTTCATCAATTTCGTGCCGATCAGTGCGGTGATCCTGGCTTTTGTCGTTCTCGGCGAGCCCATCACCCTGTCTTTGGCGGTGGGAACGGTGATGGTGACGTCCGGGGTCACCATGAACCATCTGGCGGCGGCCCGGCAACGGGTTGCGGCTTGACTATTGTCGGGGGGTGGTTCATTTTGGTGCCTGTTTCACCCCAGCGGTCACCTGCTGTCACCGGAGTAACGCATGAAGCTCAAACATGGAAAAATCGGTCGAAACAGCCTTTGCCCCTGCGGCAGCGGTCTCAAGTACAAAAAGTGCTGCGAAAAAAAAGGGCTTCCTCTGGCCACACTCCGTGCTCAGTATCAGCAGAACCACAATATCCGGTTCAAGGCGCCTGAGGATGTGGCGGGCATCCGTGCGGCCGGGCGTCTTGCCGTAGACACCCTCGAGATGGTCGCCAGTAAACTCAAGCCCGGCATGACCACCGACGACATCAATTCCCTGGTCCACGATTTTACGATTTCCCATCACGCCACGCCGGCACCGCTGAATTACCGGGGGTTTCCTAAGAGCGTCTGCGTTTCTGTCAATGAAGAAATCTGCCACGGCATCCCCGGCCAACGAGTGCTCCGTGAGGGCGACATCGCCAATGTGGATGTGACCCCGTTGCTCAATGGCTACTACGCCGACTGCAATCGGACCCTTTTTGTGGGCGCTCCCGGACCGGAGGCGCGAAAGATCACCGACATCGCCCTGGAGTGCCTGAGGCGGGGCATCGCCATGGTGGCGCCGGGAAACACATTGGGAGACATTGGCTGGGCCATTCAGCACCACGCCGAGAGCCAGGGTTGCTCGGTGGTGAGGGAGTTCGTCGGTCACGGGGTTGGGTTCGATTTTCACGAACCGCCCCAGGTGCTTCATTACGGCCAAAAGGGCAAAGGATTGACGCTGCTGCCGGGGATGGTGTTCACCATCGAGCCCATGATCAATCTGGGAGATCGCCACCTGCACCTTCTGGACAACAACTGGACCGCGGTCACCAATGATGGCTCACTGAGCGCTCAGTTCGAACAGACCGTGCTGGTCACCGAAACGGGCGTGGAGAGCCTGACGCCCTTTTGACTCTCTCACGGTGTGCCTCATCCAGGCTGGTCGCGAATAACCGGTGACATGCCCCCACTGCCGTCCCAGCGCCAATTGACATCAGCGGTCATCAGGTTATGTTTCCCCTGACTAAGGACAGACCCAAATAATGGAGGCGACAATGGATGCAAAAGAATATTTTGAGATGAATCGGGGAACCGGTGTGCTGGCCACGGCGGATGCAGACGGCAAAGTGGATGCGGCCATTTACTCGCGTCCACACTTCTTCGATGACGGCAGCATTGCCTTCATCATGCGTGACCGCTTGACCCACCACAACCTTCAGTCCAATCCCCATGCCACCTACCTCTTTATTGAAAATCGCCCCGGATACCGAGGGCGACGCTTGTTTCTCACCAAGATCAGAGAAGAAAAGGGTGGAGAGACCCTTCAACGGCTTCACCGGCGCGCTCTTCGGCCTGGCGACCCCGAGACCGAGGATGACATGTTTCTCGTATACTTTACCATTGACAGTGAACTGCCGCTGATCGGTGCAGGGGATTGTTGGTAGACTGCGGCATCTACCCTTTCTACACCATGCGGTGCCGTTAAACGGCACCGTTATCACCTTAGGTCGACACCATGAGACAACGTGACAGCGTCAGAGAAGTCATTTATGATCTCCTGCGCCATCAGCAGTTGGGCGTTCTTTCAACGGTTGGGGGGGGTGCGCCTTACGCGAGTCTGGTGGCGTATGCCGAATCGGACGATCGCCGACACCTGTATTTTGTTACCCCCCGGGCCACACGCAAATTTACCAATCTGTCTGCCAACCCCAGGGTTGCATTGCTGATTACCAACAGCATCAATCGTCCCGAAGATTTCCACCGCGCCGCCGCTGTTACCGCCATTGGCACGACGGACCCCGTTTCTCGCGAATCGCGTGAAGCGATCATCCGTCGTTATCTGGTCAAACACCCGTATCTCGAAGACTTTGCCGGATCTCCCAGTTGCGAACTGCTGGACATCCGGGTTGATCGCTACATTCTCGTTCAGCGCTTTCAAAATGTCACCGAATACCGGATTGACCATGACGTGGATCACTCCCCTTGAATTGCTGCCGGAAGGCAGCCATGTGCATAAGCTTGTGGGCGGCAAAGGTGCTGCCCTGGCTTGGCTGAATGCCGGCCGTCTGCCGGTGCCTCGAACCCTCTGCATCACGACCCACGCCTATAATGACTTCCTCGACGCCGCCGGATTGCGAGAGAAGATCCACCTGGAGCTTAGCCGCAAGGTGTTTTCCGATATGCGGTGGGAAGAAGTCTGGGATTCCGCCCAGCGCATCCGGCTGATGTTTCTACGGGCGCCCATGCCGGCCGAGATGGCCTCCGAATTGGAACGCGTTCTGGAAACGACGTTTGCCGGTGGCACCGTGGTGGCGCGCTCTTCGGCGCCGGATGAAGATCGCAGCGGGCAGAGCTTTGCCGGGCTGCATGCCTCCTACACCCACCTTACAGGGGCCGAGCACATTCTCCGGCATGTGCGGTTGGTGTGGGCCTCCCTGTGGTCCGATGCGGCGCTTCTCTATCGTCAGGAGCTGGGGTTGAACACGGCCGCCAGTACCATGGCCGTCTTGGTCCAGGAAATGGTGCCCGGGACAGCCTCTGGCATCATGTTTACACAAGACCCCACCCAGGCGGATCGCGGTGCCATCGAAGCCGTTCATGGCATGAATCCCCCCCTGGTTGACGGCAAGATCGCACCGGACCGCTGGCTCCTGGATGCCGATACCGGCACCGTCTTGGCGCATATCGTGCCGGACGCCCGGGACCAATGGCAGCCGCCCTCGGCGAACGGTGCCGATGGGCAGCTGGCGCCGCTGCCGAGCCCCCGCCAAGACCAGCCGCCACTGAATGCCGACCAGGTTTCCACGCTGTGGCGCATGGGCGCGCACGTCGCAGCCATGGCCAAAGCCCTCCAGGACATCGAGTGGACCTTCCACGGTGATGACCTGGTCCTGCTTCAGGCGCGGCCTGTGACCACCGCCGCCACGCCCGGGGAAGGCGATCAGCGGGCCTGGTATTTGAGCCTTCACCGCAGCCTTGACAACCTGCTGGCGCTGCAGGAGCGCATCGAGAAAACACTGATTCCCCAATTGCAACAGGCGGCGGCGGATTTGGCCTGCGTCTCTCCGGCCGGACTGGATGATGACACTCTGGCAGCGGAAATCCGGCGCCGATGGGACATCAACCAGCATTGGGTGTCGGTTTACTGGGACGACTTTATCCCTTTTGCCCACGGCATGCGGCTTTTCGGCCAGGTATATAACGAGGTGATGGCACCTGATGATCCCTATGAATTCATGATCTTGCTAAAAAATCAGGACCTGCTAAGCCTTCAGAGGAACCGCTTGTTGGCTGGCCTCGCGGGTGATTTGCGTGGGCGCGCCGAACGCATGCGTGCCCTGGCAGAAAGGGATATAGAAAAACTGGACGCGCCCTTTCGCCAGAAACTGGAAGATTTTGTTCTCCGGTTCGGCGATTTGAGCTGTCCGGTGACCGGCGCGGTCGACTGCGACCCGGATGCCGGAACCCTGGCCAATATCCTCATCGAAATGGCGGACCTGCCCGAAACGGTTCCGGCGGGTGCATCGCCAATGACCGAGGTTTCTGGGAATTGTAACGTTGGGGGAACCTCCGGCGGAAGGCTGACATATTGGAAAACATTTTTGATCACAAATTCATCGCATGCGTCAGAACCGTTTTGGAAAGCATTGGACTGCGGGGCGCCATTGTAAATAAGAAATCCCCCCCGGCCCCCCTTTTTCAAAGGGGGGAGAAAGAGGAAAGCCTTTTTCAAAGGGGGGAGAAAGAGGAAAGCCTTTTTCAAAGGGGGGAGAAAGAGGAAGGCCTTTTTCAAAGGGGGGAGAAAGGATTGAGACCTTTTCATAGGGGGAGAACGCTTTGAGGCTTTTAGAAAAGGGAGGTGTCATGACAGACAAGATCAAAATCGGCATCAGCTCGTGCCTGTTGGGCAACAATGTGCGGTGGAACGGTGGACACAAAATGGACCGCTTCCTGGCCAATACGCTTGGGGAATTCGTAGAATTCGTGCCGGTGTGCCCCGAGGTCGAATGCGGATTGGGGGTTCCCCGGGAGACGCTTCGTTTGGTGGGTGACCCCGCCAGCCCCCGGCTGGTCACCACGAAGACGAAGGAGGACAAGACCGACCAGATGCAGGCCTGGGCGCGCGGTCGCCTGAAAGACCTCGAAAAAGAAGATCTCTGCGGTTTCATTTTCAAGTGCGACTCTCCCAGCAGCGGCATGATCCGGGTCAAGGTGTACAACAAGGGGGGGATGCCCGAAAAAAAAGGCGTGGGCATCTTCGCCCGCATGTTCATGGAGCACTTTCCGCGGGTGCCGGTGGAGGACGACGGCCGGCTGCATAACCCCGGCATCCGTGAAAACTACATCGAACAGATTTTTACCCTGAAGCGGTGGCGCGACGTTCTTTCCGGGCGCCGCACAATGGGCAAACTGGTGGATTTTCATACCCGTCACAAACTGTTGATCCTATCTCACGGGCAACCCATCCACCGTGAGATGGGCCGCCTGGTGGCTGCCGGAAAACAGTTGCCGGCCGGCGACCTTTTCGACAGGTACGAATTACTGCTGCTCGAATCGTTGAAGCTGAAGACCACCGTCAAGAAAAACATCAACGTGCTCACCCATATGCTAGGCTACTTTAAAAAGCTGATCACCAGCGACGAGAAGCAGGAAGTGCTGGAACTCATCGCCAGGTACCGCGACGGGCACATCCCTCTCATCGTGCCCATCACCCTGTTCAACCACTTTGTGCGCAAATACGACAATAGCTATCTTGCCATGCAGCACTATTTGAATCCCCACCCGGATGAATTGCGTTTGAGGACATATTTGGTTTAAGGCATGGTGAACTCCAAAGGACACGAAGTACACGAAGGCTAGGGGTCAATTGCCATGACTGACGATAACGCAAATACGAAGATTCTCGTCACCGGCGCCACGGGGTACGTGGGCGGCCGGTTGGCGCCGATGCTGGCGGGGCGCGGCTACCAGGTGCGGGCCATGGGACGATCCCTGGACAAACTTAACTGCCGCCCGTGGGCTCATCATCCCAGCGTGGAAACTGTTCAGGGCGACGTGCTGGATCTGGCGTCTTTTTCCAGGGCGGCACAAGGGTGCCATGCGGCGTTCTACCTGGTTCACTCAATGATCGCCAGCGACAAGGGGTTTGCCGACGATGACCGCTCCGGTGCGTTGAATATGGCCGCCGTGGCGGCCGCCCACGGCCTGCGGCGCATCATCTATCTGGGAGGCCTCGGGGACCGAGATAACGAGGAGTTGAGCCCTCACTTGCGCTCCCGGCACGAGGTGGAGAAAATCCTTGCCGCCGGGCCGGTGCCGGTGACCAATCTTCGGGCCGCCATGATTCTGGGTTCCGGTAGCGCCAGCTTTGAAATGCTGCGCTATCTGGTGGACCGGCTCCCGGTAATGACGCCGCCGCGCTGGGTCAAGACCCCGTGCCAGCCTATCGCCATCGGTGACGTCCTCGAATACCTTGTGGGCTGCTTGGAAAACGATGCCACCGCCGGCGGCACCTTCGACATCGGCGGGCCGGACGTGGTGAACTATCGCGATCTCATCCGGATGTACACCGAAGCGGCCGGCCTTCCCAAACGCCTGGTGATCACCGTGCCGGTGCTGACCCCCTATCTCAGTGCCAAGTGGGTCCACTTGGTGACGCCGGTGCCGGCCTCCATCGCCCAGCCGCTGGCTGAAGGGCTGGCCGTGCCCGTGGTTTGCCGAGACACACGTATACGCGATCTGGTGCCGATTCGGTGTACGCCCGTTCGCGAGGCCATACGGACGGCCCTGGATAAAATCCTAACGCACCAGGTCGACACCTGCTGGTTCGATGCCGGCGGCATGCACCCGCCGGAGTGGTCTGCCTGCGGGGACGCCGACTGGGCCGGCGGCACCCTCATGAGCTGCGGCTATCGGGCAAGGGTTCGGGCGACGCCGACAGAAGTCTGGGAGCCCGTGACGCGCATTGGAGGCAAGACCGGTTGGTATGCCGCCAATTTCCTCTGGTGGCTTCGGGGGCTCATGGACCGTATGGTGGGCGGTTATGGCCTGCGGCGTGGCCGCCGTCACCCCCGGGATCTCTGGGTGGGAGACGCGCTGGATTTCTGGCGGGTACTGGAGGTCGTTCCAGAAGAACGGCTTGTACTTCTGGCTGAAATGAAAACGCCGGGAGAGGCGACCTTGGCATTTGAAATCACGCCCTATGCCGACGGCACCACCGAACTGCTGCTGCGCTCCCGGTTTCTCCCAAAAGGACTGGCCGGCGTTCTATATTGGTACATCCTTTACCCCTTTCACGAAATGATCTTCTTCGGCATGGCCAGGAACATGGCGCTGTCCATCGGTGCAGAAATCGTGGCGGGACCGGAACGCTTTACCCCGAGAATTGCCGGAAGCTGTGCTTTGCCGGGGTAAGCCGTGCTCACACAGATTAAAATTCCCACATCACCGGGTTGTCGTCCAGATGGTCGGTGACCGTGCGGCTGATGGCGTCCATTTCCTCGAGATCTTCCGTTGACAGCACGATGCCGCCGGCAGCGGCGTTCTGCTGGACCTGATCGGCGCTCCGTGCCCCGGCGATGGCGCAGGTGTTCTGGTGGGAAATGATCCAGGCCAGAGCGAGTTGGCCCGGGCTGAGGTCGTTCCTGGCCGCCATGGGTCTTAGCTGCTCCAATGCCGCTTGAACCCGTGTCCACATTTCCGGTTGAAAGAGACGGCTGGCGGATCGGTGGTCGCCCTTTTCGAAAACGTGGTCCGGGCCGAATTTTCCGGTGAGGATGCCTTGGGCCATGGGCGAGTAGCCAAGGATGCTGATGTCGTTCTCCTGGCAGTACGGCATGGCATCGTCTTCCACATGACGCCAGAATAGGGAGTACGGCGGCTGGAGGCTGTCGATGCGGTCATACTGCATGGCCTCGGCGATCTGTTCCCTGGAAAAGTTGCTCACCCCGATCGCCCGGATTTTCCCCTGCTGTTTGAGGGCGCTCAGCGCCCGCAGGGTCTCTTCGATGGGAACGACGGCGCTGCCGAAAGCCCCGGATGGCCAGTGGATCTGGTAGAGGTCGATCCAGTCCGTGTGCAGGTCCCTCAGTGACTGTTCGCAGGCGGCGATGACCTGGTCGTAGGCCATCTGGTTGGCGAAAACTTTTGTCGCGTAAACCAGGCTTTTTCGATGATCCCCCAGGGCCTTGGCGATGACGCGCTCGCTGTGGCCGTTGCCGTAGACCGTCGCCGTGTCGATAGTGGTAATGCCCGCATCCACGGCGGCCCGTAGGGCGTTGATGGTATCGCTGTCGTCGATGCCGGTCCACATGGTTTTTCCTGCCTGCCAAGTGCCCATGATGATGGCGGTGATTCTGATATCGGTTTTTCCCAGATGGCGTGTTTTCATGCGGTGCTCCTTGTCGGTTGAAAATGATTTGTAACTCGGTGTTTACCCGGGATGACGGTGTGTGCCAGCGGTCCTCAATCCTTCGATAAATGCCGTCATATTGTCGCCCAAAACGGCATGGTTGTAGCCCGCTTCCGGCATGCCAAAGCAGCCTCCGCGGTTTTGGGTTGCTGACGCGTGATGCCCAGGCGGGCGAATCACCGCAAACGCCGGTTCCACTTGTTGGGATACGGACCGCTGGATCCGAACTTAAGGCCTCACGACGTCCAACGTCAACAGGCAGGGAAAAATACGCTTCCTCCGGTCGCGCTGCAAGCCATTGACTTGTTTGAGGGCTGTCGGTAATCTTGGTCCCGTCGTTAGAGTCTGGATAAAGCCATTTTCCCACCATCGATCGACGAATTGTTGGAGTCCATCGTGAAAAGACCCCTGATGATTGCCCTGTTATTGACCGGTGTTTGCCTTTGCGTAACCCCCTTGTGTGGCGCCGCATTGATCAGCGATGCCACCCAGGAGTGCCTGGATTGCCACGCCACGTTTCACCCGGGGATTGTCGAGGGGTGGCTGGACAGCCGCCATGCCCAGATGACGGTGCGGGAGGCGCTGGCTGTCAAAGGCGAAGCTTTGAAAGTCTCCGCCACCGACATTCCTGAACCACTGTTGGATCTTTCCGTGGGGTGTGCCGAGTGCCACACCCTGCGAAACGACAAGCACGCCGACGCTTTCGAGCATAATGGAGTTGAGATTCACGTGGTGGTGAGCCCCGATGACTGCGCCACCTGCCACACCGAAGAGCGCCGGCAATACTCGAAAAACCTCATGGCTCACGCCCATCGGAACTTGATGGGTAACGACCTCTACAGGGACCTCCAGCGAAATATTTCCGGACCTCCCGCGCTGGCGGCGGGTGCCTTGAGATTCGGCACCCCGTCCACGGCTACCCAGGAAGATTCCTGCCTCTTCTGCCACGGCACCCGGCTGGCCGTCACCGGCACCGAGGTGCGAGACACCGATGCCGGGGAATTGGAATTTCCCATCATCAGCGGGTGGCCCAATCAGGGCGTGGGGCGCATCAATCTGGACGGCAGCCTGGGTGCGTGTTCGGCATGCCATACCCGACACACCTTCAGCATCGAGGTGGCGCGCAAACCCCACACCTGCGGGGAGTGCCACGTGGGCCCCGATGTGCCTGCCTACAAGATTTATGCGGCCAGCAAACATGGCAACATCTATTCATCTCTCAAACAGAATTGGAATTTCAAAGCCGTTCCATGGGTTGTGGGTGAACACTTTACCGCCCCCACCTGCGCCGCCTGCCACGTCAGTCTGCTGAGCAACACGGACGGGGTGGTGGTGGCCGAACGCACCCATCAAATGACCAACCGTCTTGGCAACCGTCTTTTCGGTCTGGTTTACGCCCACCCCCAGCCAAAGAGCCCGGAGACCCATATCATCCGCAACGCCTCAGGGCTGCCGTTGCCCACCGACCTGGATGGCACACCGGCAATGACGTATCTTATCGACGCCGAGGAAATGGAACGGCGGACCGCCACCATGCAGGGGGTGTGCAGCAACTGCCATGATCGATCCTGGGTCACCGGACATTGGGAAAAACTGCAGGCGGTGATCGAAGAGACCAATGCTACGGTGAAAGTATCCACGGGAATTATTACCAAGGCGTGGGAAAAGGGGCTGATATCGGGTCCGCCGCAGAAGCAGAGCCCCTTTGACGACGCCCTGGAGCGCTCCTGGATGGACGGGTGGTTGTTTTACGCCAACACAATAAGGTTTTCTTCGGCCATGGGCGGCGGCGGGGATTACAGCACCTTTGCCGACGGCCGGTACCAACTTAACAGCAGCCTGCTGAGGCTGTATCAGGATTACCAGAAGGGGCTCTCCGCTGAGAAATAGGAGAAAGCACGGTCGAAAGAATGCGGCCATCAGCGGCCTGTTTCCGGGGCTTCAGCCTTCAATTTTAGTCTAAACGCCTATGTCCGTCGTCCCCCCAGGTCGTATCCAGGCGCTGAACGATCAGCCTTTCGCTAAGGGCCGCTATGTTCTTTATTGGATGCAGCAATCCCAGCGGGTCGCTTTGAACCATGCCCTGGCCTTTGCCGTCGAGGCGGCCAACGAACGGCAGTTGCCGCTGCTGGTGGTTTTTGGCCTGACCGCCGATTACCCGGAAGCGAATCGGCGTCATTACGCCTTCATGCTGGAAGGGCTTCGGGAGACGCAAAAGGCCCTTTGCGATCGTGGGGTTCGCATGGTGGTTCACTCTGGCTCCCCCCCGGAAGTGGCCCTGTCGGCAGCCACCGATGCGGCGCTCGTGGTCTGTGATCGTGGATACATGCCCCACCAGCGCAACTGGCGTCGGCAGGTGGCCGAAAGGTGCCATTGCCGGGTGCTGCAGGTGGAAAGCGATCTCGTGGTGCCGGTGTCGGAGACATCCGCTAAAGCGGAATATGCGGCGCGAACCATCAGGCCCCGGATCCACCGCCACCTGGAGCGTTGTCTGGTCGCGTTCCGGATGCCTTCGGTGAAGGTCCCGTCCCTTTGCCTGCCTGATGACGGCATGGCTCTCGACGACACCGCCACTGTATTGGACGAACTGGGCCTGGACGATGGCGTCGCACCGGTTTCGCGGTTTTTTCGAGGCGGTGAAACCGCCGCCCGAACGCGTCTCAATCGTTTCATCGAAACGCAGCTGCCCACCTATCACACGGACCGGAACCCCCCGGAAAAGGACGTGGGCTCACACCTCAGTCCCTATCTCCACTTCGGACAGATCTCGCCCATCGCCCTGGCCCTCAACGTCCGCGCCGCTGATGCCCCTCCGGAAGCCACGGCGGCCTTCATCGAGGAACTCATCGTCCGGCGGGAGCTGGCATTCAACTACGTAACCTACACACCGGGGTTCGATACCTATGCCGCCATGCCGGCATGGGCGCAAAAAACCCTCGCCGAACACGAGAAAGACCCGCGAACACCGGTGTATACCCAGCGACGCCTGGAGGATGCGAACACCCACGACCCCTATTGGAATACGGCCATGGACGAGATGCGCACCACCGGCTACATGCACAACTACATGCGCATGTACTGGGGAAAGAAGGTGCTGGAATGGATGTCCACGCCGAAATTGGCGTTTCGCACCCTGCTGACCCTGAACAACCGGTATTTTCTAGACGGGCGAGACCCCAACTCCTATGCCGGGGTGGGGTGGATTTTCGGCCTCCACGATCGGGCCTGGACCGAACGGGCCGTCTACGGAAAGGTCCGCTGTATGATGGCCAGCGGCCTGGAACGCAAATTCGATATCGGCAAATACGTGGCCCGTGTCGACGCGCTCAAGCGATAGTGTTATCGCGCGATTCCACCTTGCAGGGCTGGACGCACCGGGCAGCAGCGATTCGTCAACCCCTCAGGTCGCCAATACCCCGATCACCGATCATCACCATGGCCCAATCAATACCACACCTAAATAATAGGTAATACCCATTACTAATCTAATACCAATCCCTCAGTAATTGGGATTGCCAGGTGGTCTGTTCGTAAGCAGGTTGTCGTCATTGAAATTGGCGATAGCGCTTACCTTAAAATAAGGACATGACTATGACGACCCTAACATCCGACAGTCTGGCGACCCTGGAACTCAAAGCCCAATGGGTGCACGACGGCATTCGTCACACGGACAGCCTATGGGCGCAGCGGGTAAACATGTGGCGGGATCTTTTTCCCCCAGACCTTCAAAAACAGTTGGAAAATGCCCGTGTCGGCGACGCGCCGGTCATCGACCTGGTTGGCGGCGGCGTGCCGACAGCCCATCAAGCGAAGAACATCGTAAAAGTGCCGCTGGCCAGGTTACAGCCTTTCGGGAACGCGAACCTTCACATCTCCCCCAGATACGGTCGATTTTACCCCGCCGGCATTCTGGGCAGCGCATCCGGCGTGTTCAGGGAGAGCGTCATCCCGTTCCGTTGCATTTCCCGTGATGCGTTCGAGATCGAGGCGGATCTCAACCATCCCATGGCCGATCGGGCGGTAAAAGTTACGGCCCTTGTACGCGACGTGCGTGAAAAGTTCGAAGAGCGTGGCGGAACGTCCAATGATTGGGTGGAACAGCTGCTCGATGGGCCGGGGTTCAAAGCCCGGGCCAACGGCAGGCCAACGGATTTTTTCTCCGATGCGCCCTTTGGGCGTCTTGACCCTTCCGATGACAGTGCCTTTTACGTCCGCCCCCGGATGGTGAATCACATCGACGAAACGGCCATTCTCTACTTGAACCGCCTCTACGGGCGGTTGATTCGGCCCGGCAGCCGCGTCCTGGACCTCATGAGCAGTTGGGTATCCCACCTGCCCGAAAGCCTCATGCTGGACCGTGTGGCCGGGCTTGGAATGAACCCAGACGAACTGGCCGCCAACCCGCGTCTCACTGATTCAACGGTTCACGACCTCAATCGGGATCCGCGCCTACCGTATCGCACCGGCGATTTTGACGCGGTGATCTGCACTGTGTCGGTGGAATACCTGACGCAGCCCTTTGACGTGTTCAGGGAAGTGGCCAGGGTTTTGAGCGACGACGGTGTCTTTATTGTGACTTTTTCCAATCGATGGTTTCCGCCAAAGGCGATTCGCATCTGGTCAGAGCTGCACGAGTTCGAAAGGGTGGGGTTGGTGACGGAGTACTTCCTGGAATCCAAGGCTTTCTCTGACCTGGAAACCTGGTCTATACGGGGGTTGCCGAGACCGGTCAATGATCGGTACTATCGCCAGCAGCCGTTTTCCGACCCGCTTTTTGCCGTGTGGGGGAGGAAGAAAGGTATCGTCTGAAGGTTAAAGCCCGAAAGATGATGAAACCGTCAAAGATAACCAGACAAGCGGCCTTCACGCTTAAAAGGCATATGAACAAGCATACCAGCACGGCACCCACCGACATCGCTATCGAAGCCAGCGGTCTTTCGCGGATCTACGCCATCGGAGATGCGACAGTGGTGGGTCTCGAAGGTGTCGATTTGCGCATCGACGCTGGGGAACTGGTGACTTTGAAAGGGGTCAGCGGTTCCGGCAAAAGCACGCTGCTCAGCCTCTTGGGCGGTCTGGACCGGCCCTCGGCAGGGCGGCTCACCGTTGCCGGTGTTTCCTTGGATCGGGCGTCGCCAAGCGATCTCACCCGATTTCGAAGGGCAACCGTCGGCATGGTGTTCCAGTCTTTCAACCTTCTACCGACCCTTACCGTCCTGGAAAACGTTTGCCTTCCCGCGCTGCTGGCCGGACGGTCCGGCAATTCCGCAACGGCCCACGCAGATACCATTCTTGAACGGATGCAGATGGCCCACCGTCGCCATCACTACCCCGGCCAGCTCTCCGGCGGCGAGATGCAGCGCACCGCCATCGCGCGGGCCCTCATCAACGATCCCGCCATCATCCTGGCAGACGAGCCCACCGGTAATCTCGACAGTCGCAACGGGGAGATCGTCATTTCGCTGCTTGCCGAGCTCAACCGGAAAGAAGGCCGCACGGTCGTCATCGCTACCCACAGTACTATTGCCGACGATGCCGCCACTGTCACGCTATGTCTCCTTGATGGAAAACTGGCGGGTGAATCATGCGCCGACTGATCCTGCTGACCGGGCTCTATCGGCGCTTCGGGTATCGGCACCTGTGGATGAGCCGGGGGAGAGCGGTCACCGTACTCGTGGGCATCGCCATCGGGGCTGCAGTGTTCACCAGCGTACGGCTCAGCGTGAACGCCAGCCTGGCATCATTTACCCGCAGCGTCGAGGCCTTCACCGGTTCGGCGCATTTCGTCGTGACGCGATCCGGAGGGCGCCTTCCCGAATACCTCATTGCCGATCTGCTCAGGGACGCCGGTGTTCTTCAGGCCACACCCGTCATGCGCACCTACGTGCGGCCCGCCGATCATCCTGACGCGTCTTTTCTTCTGGTGGGCATCGATCCCATCTTAGATGCCCCTTTCCGTCAATGGGCGCCGGCGGCGGCGCTGTCGGAGGCGCGGCGTGTCTGGGTGGAACTGATCTCCCGCCCTGAATCGGTCGTTGCCGGAAAAGGACTGCTGGAGCAATTCGGCTGGCGGGTGGGGGATGACATTTCCCTTGTGCATGCACGGCAGACGCGTCCGTTTCGCATTCTGGCCGCCATGGCCGACGGCGGGATGTCTCCCCTGGAAGGCGGGCGGTTTCTTCTGACGGATATCGCCACCTTTCAGGAATTCACGGGAATCGTCGGCGTGGTGGACCGTGTCGACCTCATGGTGCGGGAAGGCTTCGATGCCGAGGCGCTTGAACGCCGGCTGCCTCCGGGAACCCACGTCCGACCCGCCGCTTCGCAAACGGATATGGGAAACGCCATGATCCGCGCCTATCAACTCAACTTGTCCGTGTTGAGCTTTGCGTCACTTTTCGTGGGCATGTTTCTCGTGTATTCGCTGGTGGCCCTCAACGCCGCTTCCCGGCGAAAGGAAATCGCCATTCTCCATGCCCTGGGCGCAAGACCGAGAACCGTGATGGGGCTGTTTCTCATGGAGGGGTTCCTCCTGGGAACGGTGGGCTGGCTCATCGCCGTCCCCTTGGGGGGGCTCCTGACGGGGGGTATGATCGGTGTGGTCAGTGAGACCATCTCCACCCTTTTCGTGCGGGTCCAGGTGGATCGGCTTCACCTCAGCGGCGCCGAAATCTTGTTAAGTTATCTGCTCACCGCCGGCGTGTCGACGCTGGCGGCCGCTCAACCGGCCGTCGAAGCCATGCGGGTGCCGCCTCGGGAAGTCATGCGTGCGGTGCCCGCAATGAGGACGGCCCATGGCAAGGCGATACGGCTCGCCGCCTTCGGGGGCGTCCTGTTGGCACTGGTGGTGCCGGTGAGCCGGCTTCCCGGCGGGTCGGGCGTGCCCCTGCCGGGCTATGTGGCCACCGTGATGTTGTTTGCTGGGTTTGCCCTCATTGCGCCTTTGGGGCTCCGCGCTGTGGGGCAAGGCATATCCCCGTTGCTGCACCGATTGGGCACGCCGGCCTACCTGGCGGGGCGATATGTGCGCGACAGCGGCACGCGGACGGCGGTGAGCGTCGGCGCCCTGATCACCGCCGTGGCCCTCTTCACTTCATTGGTCATCATGATCGCCAGTTTTCGCGGCACCGTTGCTGCCTGGGTGGATCAGACTATCAGCGGCGATCTCTTCGTGGCTCCGCGCTTGGGTGAAGCCAACGACTTCCAAGACCCCATAAACCCAGCCGTGGTTGCCGGCCTTCGGGAGCTTGACGACCCTCATGTCCGGGTGGCCAGCCGGCGCATCTCCTTGCGCCATGGGCGGTTTTCTTACCAATTGGAGGCCATGGAAATGGCCCCCTTTTTTCGCCGTGGAGATTTCCTGTGGTACGCGGGGGTGCCTGCTGTCGTTCGGGAGCAACTGACGGCCGGCAAGGGAGTGGTGGTGTCGGAGGTCTTTATGAATCGCACCGGTCTCGGTGCCGGGGACACGTATTTTGCTGACATTGCCGGGCACGCCGTGCGGTTTCCCATCCTGGGGGTGATTCGGGACTACCGTACGCGGGGCGGGATTGTCTTTATCGACATGGCGGCCCTTGAAAAGATCGTCCCGGATC
>CAYUOU010000035.1:0-37722 GCA_964446485.1 uncultured Desulfobacterales bacterium
ATGACGAAGGATGACGCGTAACGCAGATATCGGACTTTTTACGGAACCGTCAAGTGTTGCCGCCTTGACCCGTGACGAATCGGCTATACAATTTTTTGCATGGCCGAACCGGCTGCTCCGCCATTGACATTTCGCTCAGATATTTCTCACCCCCCGCCTGCCCCGGTAACGAATATCCAGCTACGCTTCGGCGCGTAAGCGTTTGCATCGCCGGCGCGAAGACGATCGAGTATTTCTGCACCCAGGAAGATGAAGGGTAGGCGGGGCGGGGATAAACCCCGCCCCCACAAAAATACCGCTGTCGCCTGTGTGAGGGCAAGGTTGATCCCCGGCCGGTTGCAGAATACCGCTGTCGCCCGCGTAGGGGCGGGGTTGATCCCCGACCGGTTGCAGAATACCGCTGTCGCCTGTGTGAGGGCGAGGTTGATCCCCGGCCGGTTGCAAAATACCGCTGTCGCCCGCGTAGGGGCGGGGTTGATCCCCGACCACTGAACCCGCGGCCCGAGGGAAACGAATGTCGCTTCACTTTCATTGATGACAGGAGGAGACGGCCGATGACGGACACCCCAACGCTGGGATAACCGCTGTGCCCTCGCTCGAACAGCGATAACGGTAGAATCGGAGCTGTTTCCTTAAATTCCCTTTCCCGATTGTTTTGTAACATAAAATTCACAAGCCCCTGCATTGTTACGGAACCCAACCTACGGAAATAACGCTATCAGTGTTCATCCATAGGAGGCCCCATGCGCCCTCTCCCTTGATGGTAGCGGGCTACGGTGAGGGTGATAACCCACCGATAAGAAATGATAATCTTATGCCGGCCCACTTCCGCCCTTATCCCGTCCCGCCAGGGGAGGGGTATTTATGGATGAAGACTATCGATCACAACTTACGCTATTCAAGCACAATAATTGCATCTCCAAGCCTGCAGGATACGCTGGACGAGCAGATACTGCTCAACCTGAGCCTATTCGCCAAAATGGAAGGATGATACCCGTGGGGCTTCAAATCGGTTTTGTATCGACGCGTTTTTCCGGCATCGACGGCATCTCGCTAGAGGCCGCCAAATGGGCCGAAGTGCTTGAGCGGGAAGGTCACGACTGCTATTGGTTTGCCGGTGAATTGGATCGTCACCCCCATCGCAGTTATAGGGCCGCCATGGCGCATTTTCAGCACCCGTTGGTTAAAAAACACCAGGATGCCTTTTTCGCCGCCAATCATCTTGAATTTTCCTTGTTCCGCGGCTTTACCTCCGTCAGGGATGTGCTCATCAATCAGCTGCGCATTTTTATCGAAACTTTAAAAATCAATACACTGGTTGTCGAAAACGTTCTGTCCATGCCCAAAAATATTCCACTGGCAATGGCCCTCACCAAGCTCATCCGGGAAACAGGGATCCCCACCATTGCCCATCATCACGATTTTGATTGGGAACAGAGACGTTTCCTGGTAAACGGATCCAGTCAGCTGATCGACAGCCATTTTCCACCGGATTTGCCATCCATCCGGCACGTAGTGATTAATTCCGAAGCGAAAAAAATGCTGCGGCAGAAGTCCGGCATCGAGGCTGAGATCGTTCCCAACGTCATGGATTTTAATGACATCCGATCGAGAAGCGCCCACGGCACCAACCGATTTCTGGAAAAACTGCGGCTGGTCCCAAGAGACCGCATCGTCCTTCAGCCAAGCCGGATTGTCCCCCGAAAAGGCATCGAACTGGCCATCGATCTAATTCACGGCCTTGATGATGATCGATTCAAACTGGTGGTTTCACACCCATCCGGCGACGAGGGGAATGGCTATTGCCATAAAATTCGCAGCTACGCTGAGAAAAAGCATGTTGATCTGCGCCTGGTGGACTTTGAAATCGGCAGTCCTTGGACCCAAAGCCGTAACGGCGGTCATTTTTTATCTTTGTGGGACGTGTATCCGGCGGCGGAGCTGGTGACGCTGCCAAGTATCTCCGAGGGCTTTGGTAACGCGTTTCTCGAAGCGATTTGGTTTCGCAAGCCCATTCTGGTTAACCGG
The DNA here is from genome assembly GCA_964446485.1 of uncultured Desulfobacterales bacterium. Taxonomy (GTDB): domain Bacteria; phylum Desulfobacterota; class Desulfobacteria; order Desulfobacterales; family JBDRRP01; genus JBDRRP01. Next base: position 2,029 of record CAYUOU010000035.1, read on the forward strand.
TATGATGTCTACCTTCAGGATATCAAGCCCATCGGTTTCAAGAGCGTCGAAATCGATGGTGTGATCACCCCGAGCACCGTGCGACAGGTGCAACAACTGCTTGATTCACCGGACCTGGCGCTGCAGATGGTCGAGGCCAATTACGCTCTCGCGGAAAAACATTTCTCATACAGCGGCTTACGTGACCAACTGCAGTCGATGCTCACCCCCCCCGTGCGCCAAGGTCAGGCTTCTCCGCCATCCCCGAACAAACCTGACAGGCAATGCTCACGGCCTCACACTCAGGCCTATCTTGTAGAAATCTGAAGTAGAAAACTGGAGAGGTATGGACGGGGAAGATGCGACGATGGCATGACGCCAAGTTCTGATGCGCCTTATACCACACCGTAGGACTGTTGGATGTGTTTGACGATACCGCCTCGTTTTAAGTATCGCTCATGCTCGTAGTCGTTCCGGTAAATAATGTCCTTGAGGTAGTTTTTCTGGTTGTCAATCGAGCGCTTGTAGAGATTGACGGGAACCTGCCACCGCACCGAAAAATGCGCCGATAGATAAATATCCGAGTCCATCACCATGCCTCCCATGAGGACCTCGACGTAATCATAAAAACCCAGTGTTTTCAGCAGTAAATCCCTTCCACTACTGTAATCGCCGAAATTGGCCTCTTTAAACTCCTGGTATAGAAACAGCAGCTTCTCGAGATACTTCCGGTCCGACATCTGAGATAGCAGATCTGCGGCCATCAGCAGCCTTCCGAGTTTTTCTGTCAAGGAATCAGGAAATTCCAGTTCGTTGATGTTCAGAGATAAATCGGTGCAGCAGATAATCATGCGGGCCATTTCCAGCTGTTCGCCGGACACCCCGATCTCTTGGGCGTGGCGGGACAAAAAGGCCATGCTGCGGGGGACATGCGCCTGGGTATATTTTGCACCAGTACCATCGATATCGTCATTTCTTTGAATGTATCCGGCATCGTGCAAAAGTGCAGCAATCAGGCTGGTGGTGATAATCGCCGGCGATACGGTGAGATCGGTGAGGGATGCACCATGCAGCAGCCTGGCCATCGTGAGGAAAGTGTCCGTGGCATGCTTGAGATCATGGTAGCCGGTATTGCAGGCCCGGTAACCGTCCATGCGCCCTTCATACAGGCCGATGGTAAAGCCCCACCCGTGCATGATTTGATCAAATCGCTCACCGGGTGCCATCAACTCGTAGATGCGAATCACTTCTTTCAGAACCGCCGTCGGCGATTCCATGTCGGTAATATCGGAGAGTTTGACAGTGTCGATATTCATTGTTCAGCGGCGTATGGAGTATAGGCAACCAAAGACAACAAGCAATTATCGCGCCGGGAAGGCTCCCCGAATGGTATCCCCATTCGACTATCCCAATTGGAAAAAAATTCCAATCGGTTACCGCTGAAGGACACCAACCGCGCCACAGTTCCTAAACGAGAATCTAGTAAAAAACTTACATAATTTTAGGAATAAAAGGTGTTTTTCCATATCGCTCACGATTCTCGGCACTGGTGCCGGAGCCGGCATGGCAACGCGGGAGCATCGACATGAAGTCATTTTCAGACGGTCCGGCCAGCCCCGCATCGCGCTTTTTTCTCGTCACGACGCTCCCGCGTCGTGACGCGCCGGTGTCAACGGCCATCGAAAATGGGTGAATCTCATTCAGCGAGAATTGCCGGGGGCTTGGCAGGTTACAAAAATGGGTAGCCCATTGGTCAGATTGGGTACCGCTAACCGCTTTTCTTTTCAAATTCGGCCATGAACGCGATCAAGGCATCGATACCGGCCATGGTGGTGGCGTTGTAGATGGAGGCGCGGCAACCGCCCACGGACCGATGGCCCTTGAGACCGCCCAGATCGTTTTTCAGCGCCTCGGCCACGAAGTGTTTCTCCAAATCTTCCGATGGCAGTCGGAATGTGACGTTCATAAGACTGCGACTATCGACGTCCGCCGTGCCCCGGTAAAAACTGCTCTTATCGATAAAGCCATACAGCTTACCGGCCTTTTCTTCGTTGAAGGCAGCCATTTTCTCGAGTCCGCCAACGGTCTCTTCCAGCCACTTGAGCACCAGTTGCACTGTGTAGATGGCGAAACACGGCGGGGTGTTGTACATGGAGTTCTTTTCGGCGTAGGTGGTGTACTTCAGCATGCTGGGAAGCCCTGCCGGTACCCGATCAAGGAAGTCCTTTCTAATGATCACCATGCAGACACCGGCCGGGCCGATATTCTTCTGGGCACCGGCGTAAATCATGCCGAATCGGCTGACGTCCAGGGGCCGGCTCATGATGTCCGAAGACATGTCCGACACGATGGGCGCACCGCCGGTGTCTGGAAAGGTTTGCCACTGAGTGCCTTTGATCGTGTTATTGGAGGTCAGGTGCACATAAGTCGCACCGGGCGTGAACGCCACATCCTTTGGAATATAGCAGAAATCCCGATCCGCCGAAGAAGCGATTTCGCTGACGGCCTTATTTTGAATGCTGGCTTCCTTAAAAGCCTTGGTGGACCACGTGCCGGTGTTAACGTAATCGGCCCGATCGCCCTCGCCAAGGAAATTCATGGGAATCATGCAAAACTGCAAGCTGGCCCCACCCTGGATAAAAAGCACTTCATACTGGTCGCTCAGGCCAAGGAGGCGCTTGGTGCGGGCCACGGCATCATTGATCACCGCATCGAACTGCGCCGAGCGGTGGCTCACTTCGGTAATGGACATGCCGCTGCCGCCAAAGTCGAGAAAATGGGTCTGGATTTCTTCCAATACCGGCAACGGCAACGCCGCCGGCCCTGCATTAAAATTGAAGATGCGATGACTCATAATTTTTTCTCCGTTCGTTCATATGTGCAATGATGCCAATGGCTTTCAGCTTTTCGAAAATGCTACCCTTCCAGAAACACAAGGTCTTGTCAACGGCTATCTCCACCGGTTGCTCGCCCACCCGTCGCCAGCATTGACAACACCGTCACCGATACCATAGTAAGCCAGTCACTGGGGAATCACTTTCCTGCAGATTCAGAAAACAATTCTGAGCAGAGGATGAAAATCGGATGAAGGTTCTTTCCTATCCATCAGCTTTGGCAGAGAAGCGGCTCGAAAAAATCGTCCGCCGTGATATGGGTTTCCGAAAAAAAGACGTGGATGCCGTGGCCCGAATCGTTTCGGAAGTCCGAAAGAGCGGTGACGCGGCGCTGATCAAATACGCCCGCAAATTCGACTGCCCCAGCATGAACGCAGACAACATCGCCGTCACCAAAGCGGAGTTTGCCTCAGCACGGAAGGCGGTTGACCGACGCGTGATGAGCGCCATCAACCGGGCCATCCGCCAGATTTCCGCATTTCACCAACGCCAGCTGCCCAATTCCTGGGTGGACACGGACCGCAGCGGAACCCTGCTCGGGCAAATGGTCCACCCGGTGGATACCGCCGGCGTATACGTTCCCGGTGGTCAGGGCGGCAATACGCCGCTGGTTTCATCGGTTCTTATGGGCGTCATCCCTGCGCGCATCGCAGGGGTGCCGCGTGTCGTCATGGCCTCTCCGCCGACCGCAGGCGGCAGCCTCAACCCTTACCTGCTGGTAGCCGCCGAAAAAGCCGGCGTAGATGCGGTCTACAAGGTTGGCAGTGCCTGGGCCATCGCTGGCTTAGCGCACGGAACGGAAACCCTGCCGAGAGTGGATGTCATTGTGGGCCCCGGCAACCTTTACGTGACCCTCGCCAAAAAACTCGTCTCAGGAACGGTGGGCATCGACATGATTGCCGGGCCCAGTGAGATTCTCATCATCGCAGACGACACCGCCAATCCAGCTTATCTCGCGGCCGACATGCTCTCGCAGGCCGAACATGACAAACTGGCCTCAGCAGTGTTGCTAACGACCTCGGCAGACGTGGCCGAGGCCACTCGCCATGCGCTGGCCCTACAAATGCCGGCACTGAGTCGAAAGGCGCTGGCGGAGGCCTCACTGAGAGATTTTGGTGCCATCTTCGTAGTCCCTGATCTGGAAACGGCGGTTGAACTGGCCAACCGCATCGCACCGGAGCATCTGGAGCTTCAGGTGAGCACACCGCTGGATTGGGTAGGACGACTCAGAAATGCCGGAGCCGTTTTCATGGGCGCTCATACACCGGAGCCTGTAGGCGACTACATCGCCGGGCCCAATCATGTGCTTCCGACCGCCGGCACAGCGCGGTTTTCGTCCGCACTGTCGGTGGAGACCTTTCTAAAAAAAACCAGTCTCATCTATTATCATCAGGCGCGATTTCGGGAGGAAGCCAAAGACATCATGACCCTCGCTGGCGTGGAAGGCCTCGATGCCCACGCCAATGCCGTCGCCATTCGATTGACCTCGAAATAAACGACCCGTGCCAGCTTCGGTTGATTCCGACCGGAGCCCCGTGCGAAGCGCGGGGCCCACGAACCCGTCGGTCCCCCCGGTGACGGGCGCCCGGGGCGTCCATCGGCACAAGTATTTTTCCCGTCCACTGATATTTTTATCATTCTTCCTTCAATAGCGATCCCTCGCTTCGCTCGGGATGACACCTGAGGACTTTTTACCGATTTATCAACCCTGTTCGTCCGTAGGTGATGCCGAACGCCTGATCTGGTGTACGGCCTTGAACGATCGGTGTTACCAAACGTCTAAAACACGGCGCCGGTGGAAAATGCGAGCATGAACTGTCCGGCATAGTAAAGCGGCAGCCCCAGGGCGCGATTGGCATAGACCTGGGTGACGAACCGCTGCCTCGCCACGAAAAGATCGGAAACGTAAAAAAACAGCGCGCCCGCAAAGACCAGCCATTGTCCCTCCGGCCGCAATCCGCCCGAGCGGACCACCCCCACCGCACCGATGAGCATCAGGGAAATGATAAGGATATAGGCCAGCACCGGCCCCGTCATCTTCCCGAGATGCGGTCGAAGCCATATAAAGGCGCCGACGCTCACCGCCACGACACAAATGGCGCCTGCCGATAACCACAGGCGCAACGGGCTGATTTGAGCAAATGCCACCACATACATGATATGCCCCATGAGAAAGGCCACCAATCCCGCCGTGAAGGCCGGGCGATGGGGAAGCGCCAGGCAGACGTCGCCCACCAGACAGAACACCAGCCCGGCCAGCATCCAATGATAATAAACCGGCAGGGGGTGCGGCTGTATGACGGCCAACAGAATAAACAGTAGCGAGGCCAACGGCTTGGTAAGAAGTTTGCCTTTCAGGCTTTCCCGCTTCTCGGCAGCCAGAAGGCCTGCCAGCAAAATCGTCGCGGCCAGAAGAATCAACAGGTTCATGTGATCTCTTCAGTAAGATTGAAGCCCTACAGCAGCCGCTCATAGCGGACAGGGCTTGTGCTTGCTGCTCGGTTCAGTGGCGGGAATCTGAACCGCCGTCCCTGCGTTGCCGTCAAGACGTAATTGCCGTTCAGGATGCGTTATCTTAGGCGCTCTTTCTGTCTTTCCGGCGGCTTGACAGGGTAGGGCGGCATAGCAATACCCGTATAGAGGCTTTCGACCGTGAGGCGATCAGCAGTGGAAATCCATGGGATCTCGTTGTTTTACCCATCTCAACACACCTGCTGGTTGTCAAAGGTGAATAGCGAGATTGAAAACCTACCGGAGCGGTAATGGCCTGGAACTGAAGTTTCGCTTCATGCACCGCCACCGCCTTCTCGCGCCACAAACCCCTGGGTGTTGAGCCCGGTCGCCGACGAGGTGCCGGCGATTTTCGCAAGGTAGACGGCCCCCAGCCGCTCGATGTGACCGGCCACGGCGTCGAAGTAATTGAAGTGGGCCTGTTCTTCGTCGATGATCCCTTCGAATACCTTTGCAGTGACGCTATCGCCGTTGTCACGGCACACGCCCAGAAAACCGTTGTAGGCGGAGATGGCATTGTCCTCTTCACCGGCATCAAAGGGGAACATGGCTTCCACATCCTGACCTTTGACCACTGGTTCTTTCTTGTCGACAGTGGGTTCTCCGCCGAGTTCCCGTATACGCTCGGCGAATGCCTCAGCGTGTCGCATTTCGTCGATGGCGATGAGCTTGATCTTCGCGGCCAGTTCACCGTAGTCCATGTCGTCAAGCTTGTAATGCTGGCTCATGTACTGATGGATCGCCTGAAGTTCCATGGCGCGCGCCCGGTTCAGTACATCGATAACCATTTCTTTGCCGCTTTTTGCCGTTTTCTTTGATGCATTTTTCACCATGATAGACCTCCCGAGGTTGTATTGTTGGACAAACGATTATGAATGCCGCCAATCAATGGCGGCATCGACACTGGAAGGGCGTTCCCCGAAACCCGATGGCGCGTTGATAAATGATGTTACAATATCAAATAATCCGTTTTAAACCAATGGGTCGGCTTACCAAGCGGCGATGGTTGCCTTTTCCCGCCGCCTCAGGTAGGGAGAAACGGTCGTTAAGCCATCTAACACCGGCACAGGCAAAATAGGATGTGCAAATGACCGAAGAGACGCCCCAGCTCCCCCCCATTCAGCAGGCAGGATCAGATTTGTTTAGCTTCGCCATCGACCGTGCAGACGTCAAATGGCTCATGGGCAGGCTGCCGGAGTCGGCCGCGTTGAAGCGTCACACCGTTGAATACGAACTGCAGATCCTCAAAATCATATGAAATCGCCGTCCATCTCCATCTCCCACAGGTCACCGATGGGCGACCCGCCGGAGAAGTTCGTCCAAGCGTTCGACACCTGGCTGTTTGACGCCGTCACCGGCAACCGCACGGCGGAAACCATCGATTGGAAGAACACCTCCCCGAATCCCGAGCGAAGCCACCCCTACACTGCCGAACACTTTTTGCCGCTTTTTCTGGCCCTGGGCGCTGGCAGCGGTGGGCCTGGCCGGCAAATCCACCGATCCTTTATGCACGGCACCCTCAGCATGGCCGCATACCAGTGGCAGTGAAGGAGGCTCCGACACAGTGGCCAGCGCCATCATGGCATTCAATGACGCCGGGCAGGCGGAAAACCGTCGGGTCTTCGGCATGATGGTCACCGACGACAAGGACCACCTGGTAACTAAATCTTGATCTTCACCCAACTGAATTGCCAACACCGATCGCTTGTCTTATAGTTGTCGCTCATTCTTTACCCGTCGCGGCGTCACCCCAGCCCTGGCGACGATTACCCACTTTCCAATCGATCAACCAAAGGAGACCGGTATGAACCTAAACCATTACACGGACACTGCCATCCAGTGGCTCAGCACCTACTCGTTAAAACTGTTGGCCGCCCTGCTTATCTTCATTGTCGGGCGCTGGATCGCCAAAAAGCTGGTCCAGGTCCTGGCAACGCTGATGAGAAAAAACAAAGTGGACGAAACCCTCATCGGCTTCTTTGAAAGCATTACCTATTATACCCTGTTGGTGGTGGTGCTCATTGCTGCCGCCGAGCAGCTCGGCATCAACACCACGTCACTCCTCACCGTTCTGGGCGCCGCCGGCCTGGCCGTGGGCCTGGCCCTCAAGGATTCTCTCTCCAACTTTGCCTCGGGTGTGATGCTGGTGATTTTCAGACCGTTTCGGGTGGGCGACTTCGTCAATGCCGGCGGGGTGAGCGGCACAGTGGAAAAAATCACTATTTTTAACACCATCCTGAGCACACCGGACAATCAGATGGTCATCGTTCCAAACGGCGGTATTACCAGCGGCGTCATCACCAACGTGACCGCCAATGACACCCGGCGCGTGGACCTGGTTTTTGGCATCGGCTACGAAGACGACATCCCCAAGGCAAAAAAAGTACTTACCGACATCGTCGCTGCCGACAACCGTGTGCTTAAAGATCCAGAACCTGTCATTGCCGTTTCGGAACTGGCAGACAGCAGCGTCAACTTCGTGGTGCGCCCCTGGGTCAATAAGGCAGACTACTGGAATGTCTACTGGGATCTTACCGAGAAGGTAAAAATCACCTTTGACGCAGAGGATATCAGCATCCCTTATCCCCAGACCGATGTGCACCTACACTCTGTCTCCGCGTCCGAACAGGCGGCGTAGCCCCCTTTCCTTCAGGTAGCCCTCGGAAGCACTTCCGGGGGCTCCACCGTTCACCGGTGTCTATCACAAATACCCATCGACCCCCCAGTGCCGGCATCGCCTTCACGAAAACCCATCGCCAAAAAAAATCCCGGCCATTAATCGCTTGCCCGCTGAACATGCACATTTGGATTGAACGCTCCCCGCAACCCCGATTTGCCGGTTTTCCGCGTCGCTGAGACAAGCTACTGGGTTAACGCACGCCGTCCTAAAACACCCCACCCGTCAACGAGCCCCACAACGACAAATGATAGCGTTGTGTTGACAACTTGCCGCCGGTTGGAGGATGGTTAGGCGATAAGGCGGTTGGCCGAATCCACCACGGAGTTTGCAACGATGGGTCTATTTTTTTCGAAACCGGCGCAAATCCAATACCTCCCCTTGGCATCGTTCCTTTTCGATGTGGCTCTGGACCGTCTCAAAACCGGTGCAGACAACATTCGCACCGACATTCATTTCAGCCAAGATCTGCACCTCGCTGCAGATGCGCTGGCGCTCGCCATCATGGCCCGCCGCTCCCGCGCCGGCCGCATATTGGGCGTGGATCCGTCCCCTTCCGAATTACAGTCCAAAATCAATGCCTTTAAGCACATGTGCCGCGATGTCATGAACGACGCGGTCAACAAGGCCAAAATTCAGCGGGAAATACAGATCAACACACTGTGCCAAGTGGGCCTGATAAAATTGGCGATCACGGCGAGTGAAAAGCAGTTTGCCACGCTGTTGAATAAACTCGAGCGCCGGATCCGGGACGGAGAAATATCAAGTGATGCCAAGCATGAGGATTTTCTCAAACTGCAGCAACTGTTCCGCTGGATTCAAAAACGAAAGGCCTCGCTGATCCGCGCCACCGCCAAGGTCCTTGCCGAATTCATTCGAGACAGCCAGCGCGGTGAAATCAGCCGCATTCGGCAATCCAGTTTTGGTGATGCCGGCCAGTTTCCCGAAGAGATGCTGGTCAACCCGTTGCTGCGATCGGGAGACAAGCTGGACAGCCGGCTAGTCATGACCGAATACGGAATCCTGGTTCACCAACCCCTGCCCTATGAAAGCGTGCTGGAGATTATCGACGGCATGTTGCGCCAAATCGACGAGATGCCCCAGCCGGCCGGTGAGAAACCCGAGGGTACACCGGCCCCGGCGGATTCGCCCCCGACAGAGACGCCGGCCGGGATCGACAAAAGCCAACGGATCCATCAATGGCTGATGGCCGCTGACAATGCCGACATGCTTTTCAATGCCCAAAACACGAAAAACGCCTTGCGTAACATCCGCCGCCGCCTGAAGGATAGAGACGAGCGCCGGCAGTTGAAACTGCGCGCACGCCAGCAGGCAAGGCTCCAGAGGGCCTTGAAATCACGGTTTCGTCGGAGCCGTCTACTGAAGCCGGTCTCATCACTGCCTGAAGCGGTGGGCATTCTTCCCGATTATTGCCCTCCGCTGGCGCCTCAAGAGATGGTCACTGCCATCGTCAGCGGCCGCGGCATGCGCCATGCCGCGGCCCGCCTGCGACAAGTCGCCGTGACACCAAAGGGTGAGATTTCCCTGCGCCCCCTCAAAGCGGCGGCAAGCAGCGTAAGGCGCCTCAAGGCCCGGGAGGTTGACGGCCGTCTTCAGGCTTTCATGCAGCGGTTTTTCCGATTTCACCGAGACTGGGTCATGTGGCAGCAACTGAGCGCGGCGATGGATGGCATCAACCTGGTGACCGATGATCGGCATGTCCTGCTTTCCAGAGCCAACTTAACCCTGTACGAGTTTCTCCTGGCCCATGAGCAAACGACGGAATCCAAGCCGGTCATCGGGCATGTCATCATCAAATCCGACCTGCGGGGGTCCACCGATATCACCTACCGACTCAACAAGGCCGGCCTGAACCCGGCTGCCTTTTTCAGCTTGAATTTCTTTAACCCCATTACCAAGAGCCTTGCGGAATACGGTGCGGAAAAAGTGTTCATCGAAGGGGATGCCATCATTTTATCCATCTTCGAGCATGACGAGACACCCGAGGGATGGTACGCCGTATCGCGCGCCTGCGGGCTGGCCGTTCGGATGATTCAGATCGTCAATCAGGTCAATAATGAACTTAAAAACACACAGCTGCCAAAACTCGAGCAAGGGATCGGCATCGGGTATCTGCCCCACTCTCCGACATTTCTTTTCGACGGGGCCACACGGATCATGATTTCGCCGGCCATCAATCTGTCCGACCGGATGTCTGGGTGCGCCAAAGTGCTTCGCCGGGGGCTCAAAAGGGACAACACCCCGTTCCATCTCGAAGTCTTCAAGGCTTCCTCCCAGACGAGCGACCCAAAAACCGCCGATGACCTGAACCTGCGCTACAATCTTAACGGTATCGAAATCGGCGAAACGGCGTTTGAGAAACTTTCCAGAGAAATCGACATAAAGCCGGTGCCCTTGCGAGTCCCTGGGCTCGACTGCGACAGGACCATCATCTATACGGGCACCTTTCCCACGGTGTCAGGCCATTTTCACCGGCTGGTCATTCGGAAATCGCCGATCTCCGTCATCGACCCGGCGACGCTCGAAATACAACATCCCACCGAGAAGTACTTCTATGAGGTCTGCACCCATCCGGCCTTGGTCGCCATGGCCGAGAAATGCCACGCTAAAACCCCCTGAAGCATTAGAACGACTGCAGCGCTTCACAAAGCAGCCTCACGCCGAACCCGCTTCCCCCGGCCGGACCGTAGGCGGAAGGTTTCTTGGCGTAGGCGGGGCCGGCAATGTCGACATGGGCCCAGCGCGTCTCGCCCACAAATGACTTGAGAAACAACGCCGCAGTGATGGCACCGCCCCATCGCGAGCTGCTCATGTTGTTGATGTCGGCCAATTCGCTTTTGAGCAGATCCGTATAGTCTTCCGGTAGCGGCATGCGCCAGCATCGCTCGCCGGTCCGCTGGGCGGCATCCTCGAGGATTTGTGCCAGTCCGTCGTCCGGTGTGAAGACACCGGCCACTTTTTCGCCAAGTGCCACGATGCACGCACCGGTGAGCGTCGCCAGATCGATCACGGCATCGGGGGCATGGGCGTCAATGACCCAGGACAGTGCATCGGCCAGCACCAGCCGCCCCTCGGCGTCGGTATTCCCCACCTCCACGGTTTTCCCCGAATAGGTCCGAATGATGTCGCCGGGGCGAAGCGCGCTGCCCGAGGGCATGTTCTCCACCAGCGGCATGACACCCACGACGCGGTGTTTGGGCTGGTAAGCCGCCACCGCCAACAGGGTGCCCGCCACCGCCGCCGCACCGGCCATATCGGCCTTCATGTCTTCAATCCCGTTGGACGGCTTAAGGTTGATACCGCCGGAATCGAAGGTGATCCCTTTCCCGACCAGCGCGATGGTTTTTTGATACTGCTTCGGTGTGTAAGTCATCACCAAAAGACGGGGCCGGTGCTGGCTGCCGGCTCCTACGGCAAGGATCGCGCCGAACCTCTTGGCCTGAAGCATTTTGTCGGAAAAAATCGTGACCTGGAGCCCCGCTTTCCGGGCAGGCGCCTTGATGAGGGCTGCCAACGCGGCAGGCGTCTTATCGTTGGAAGGTAGGCTGACCCACTCCCTGGCCATCTTCGTGGCCTCGACGATGTCAGCCGTTCGCCGTAACCGCCTGCGCAGTTTTTTTATCCCCTTACTGCCGGCGAAAAGCCGGATTTCGCTGAGCGGCGCCGCGTCAGGCGCCTTCTTGTATCGATCAATGACATGGTTGGCCAGGTCCGCACCTTCAGCCACGGCATCGAAGACCTGCGGGGCGTCAAGCGCTGCCGGCAGCCGGTCCGGGACGATGATGACGATCGATTTCAGACCGGAATCCACGGCCCGTTTGACAACGCTGCCAGCAGCGATGCGAAACGATTCGAGAGACAGTTGATCGGCTCTACCCATGCCGACGAACAATACGCGGGGCGACTGAACCCCGGCAGGGCGGTAAAGCATCAGGGCGTCCTTTTTCCTGCCCTTGAAATCTTCGGTGGCACGGGCGGTGTCGATGAGACCGTTGATCAAGGTGTCGGTGGAAAGCATTTGGTCCTCGCTGACGAGGACCGCCACGAGATCGACGGCGATGTCTTTCAATGGCTGTGCACTGAGTCTGAGCATCAATTTTCTCCTCTATCGATGGCCCTTTGGTCAAGACGCGCTGGAATTTTTCGCTGCAACGGAGGGAGAATATAAGAGGCGCCATTATCGGTGTCAATTCAGATCTGCATGCGGCGCGGGAAGGATACGGTGGCGGCTATTTCCCCTGGAGGACCGCTTTGTAGGCGGCTTCCGCAGTGGGGACGGCGACTGTGTGCACATCGAACAAGGGCGCGACGGCGGCCAGTCGATAGGCATCCAGAGCGGCCTCTATGTCGCTCAGCAGTGAGTCAAGACCGGTAACAGCGAACGTCTGGAGGAGTTTCTGGTCATCAACGGCTTTGGCATGAAGATAATTCAGCCGGTGTGTGCCCGATTCATAGGTTGCAATTCGATCGTCGAGTACCGTCAGGTAACCGTCCAGCCACCCCACCAGTTTCAAGTCGTATGCGATGCGGGGGGAATGCAACGCCAGTTTGAACGTCTTGGCCCCGACACGCTTCAGCTCAAAGATAATTTCATCGGCCACCGCCTGGCGTTCCGATTCCAACCGCTGCCGTAATCTTTCGGCCTGCAGGCGCTGACGATCGATCTTCTGGGTCATGATCTGAATGCTGTCTACTTTCTGCTGAAGCAGGTAAGCCGCGTCGTCGCCACGTTCATCGGACAACGCCTCGTGTGCCCAGCCCAACAGCATTGCCAGCATGATAAATATCCACAACGGATATGGGGTCGCGTTGTTTGCATCGTCTTTCATGCCAGGTCACTCCTTCATGAACGCGCTATTTCTTCTGGTAGAACTTTTCCGGGACGAAGAGCCGCCCCCCGGACCCTTTCCAGTGAGCCAGCGCCTTTGCCATTGGCAGTGTCAACCGTTCAAGTCCCATCAGCTCAAGCTCTTTTCCGGTCCAGTTAGCCACGGCTTCGGCTGCACCATCCGGCAGCTGTCTGAGCCCGTTCAAGGACAACCGTGATCCGCGCCACTGAAACAGGGCCTGGGCGGCTGCCGCCGACAGCGCCTCTACGCGATTCAAGGTCATCCACTGGCCTTTCCAGGCGCTCAGCGCCGCTGCATCGGCAACCTGCAACTGGGCAAGCCGATTGAGAAACAGTTCGGATCCCTGCCAACCGGCCAAACAGTGGGCGGCCTGCGTTGACAGCGAGGTAATCTGGTATTTACCACTGAAATCACCCTCGCAGATGGCGTTCCAGAGGCGGGCGTCATCAGTGAGCGCGCTTGTCGAGGGTGCATCGGCCGCCTTGACGGATGCGGAACCGCTGCGGCCGGCCCTATCGGCAATCCGCTGCCACAGTGTCTCGAGGGGCACAGTGGTCTTTGTGTCCGGCAGCGGCAGCAGCAACGTCTCCTGCAACGGGTGGGTCGCCAGTGCCTCATCCATCTGCCGGCCGATGTGCGCGGTGTCGATACCTTCGGCAAGGCCCACCAGCATGAGGTTTATGGAAGCCAATCGCTTGGCGTAGAGGATGGCTTCGCTGGCATCATGCAGCCGCCCAACCGGCGCGTCCAATTGCTTCATGATCGCCAGGCGCCGCTGGATGGTCCGCAACCCATAGTCAATGACGTCCACTGCGACAGCCTCACCATAACGCGTGATACCCAGCCGCTGTGCTTCCTGGACAATGACGCGCTCAATGTCCACGATGCCGGCTTCGTAGCCGCGCCTGAGTTGAAGGATCTCGGTTTGCTTGTCCAGCATGGCCTGCCGGGCGGCATCCATCTTCATGAACCGGTCTTCCAAACTGTCCCGCAGATAAGGAACGGCCGCTGCCACCGCACCCGAAGGGGGCAAGGAATCGTCGACAGCCTGGGGGCCGGCACCCTGGGCGGGCGGTTCCATCAGGGCTGGCAGGGGTGTGAAAAAATGACGGTATCCCACAGCGCCACCCACCGCAGCCACCACGATCACCACGGCAGCCGAAATCCATCGCAGCCACCGTCGCTGGGTTTTCTTCTCGGGCAGGGCCACAGCGCGCCGACGGGTCAGGCGCGCTTCAAAGGGGTCTGTTTCGGGCGTCGATGGTGCCGCCGCGCTTTCAGCAGGCGCTTCCGGTGCGTCCGCAAAAGCATCGTCCGGCGGCATGACCTTGCTCTCACCCTCCACCGGCGCTTCCGGGGTGGGCATCGGCACCGGTTCATCATCGTTGTACGCCTCGAAATCGGCTTCTTCATCATCGAGGGCGTCGAACGCCTCGGACGGGGGATTATCCGAGTGGGCGGCTTCCGGTTCTCCATCAGGGGTTTCGTTCGTCTCGACCGCCGGCGGCGCATCAAGAGGCGGCGCCGGCTCAGGAGCAACAACAACTTCATCCGTCGTGGCGGCCGAGTCCTCCTCATCTGCCGAGGCCTCATCATCATCGTCGGTCTGCCGGTTTCCCTCCTGCAGTTCAGCGATGAGCCGATCCATTTTCTCCTGATCGGTGAGGTTGTCTTCCTCGGTGTCTGCCAAGGCATCCTCAGCACTGTCTGGGGTCTCATCGCCGGACACCGCCGACACCGGGCCATCGCCACCGTCTAGGAGGCGGTCGATGTCATCCTGCCCAATAGGCCCGTCTATAAAATTGCCGCTATCCATCGGGGCCGCTGTCAATGGTGGGGTTAGCGTTTCGGTCGGCCCATCACTTTGAAACTCGGCCAGCAACGCATCGATATCCCCCTGATCCACGGTCGCGCCGGGGGCGGCGCTGTCGCCCTCTGGCGCGGGGTCTGCTTCCAGGCGATAGCGCTTGTCTCTCTCGGATGAAGCGGTCATATTCTGTCGTCCATCTGCCGGGACCGACTTGCGTCGGCCCGCACCAATAGGTAGGGCTGGAGCGGTTTCGCTTAACCGGTACATCGGCCTCCGGCCCCAAAACTTAACGAAAAAATTGACAAAACACGGCGATCAGCGGAAAGATAGCGTCCCAATCGCCCATGTCCTTGCCGCCCGCATCGATGGGAAGGCTTGAAAAGTGTGGACAGTACCGTTGTTTTCCAACAACCTGTAAAGGAGGATGGTTTCATGCGAGTCGTTACCCGACCGGATTTCGACGGCATCGTTTGCGCGGTGCTGCTGTTGGACGCGCTCGGCATACAGAAACCGGTTTACTGGGTGGAGCCCGCAGACTTGCAGCAGGGGCGGGTTCCGATTGCGGCTGGAGACATCATCGCCAATCTGCCATTTCATCCGAAATGCCGAATGTGGTTTGACCATCATGTCTCGAACCGCCCTGTCATCGATTTTGAAGGGGCCTTTGCCCTGGCGCCCTCAGCCGCCAGAGTGGTTTACAATCATTTTGCTGGCCGGCTGCAGCCACGGTATGACGATCTGGTGGCAGCGGCTGACAAGATCGATGCCGCCGCGTTGAGCCGGAAAGAAGTCCTGCACCCGGAACGGTATCCGGAGGTCCTGATCTCCATGACCGTCACCGGCCAGGACACCGATGGCCCCCCGTACTGGAACCATTTGGTAGACCTGTTGCGGGGGCAGGACCTCAGGACCGCGCGGGCCGCACCGATGGTGGACGCCCGCTGCCAACGGGCCATCGCCCAAAATAATGCCTACCGAAGGCTGTTGTCGGGGCACACCCGAATGGATGGCTGCGTGTCAGTCACCGATTTTAGAGACATCCGCCCTGCTCCCATCGGAAATCGTTTTTTGGTCTACAGCATTTTTCCCGAAACCACGGTGAATGTTAAAATCCGTAGAGACGACGCCGAACCCGAGCGCCTCATTGTTAGCCTGGGGCACAGCATCTTCAATCGCCGATGCAACGTGAACGTGGGACGCCTCATGAAGCGATTCGATGGAGGGGGGCATCGGGGGGCTGGCGCCTGCAACTTCAGGGAGCACCGGGAAAAAGACGTCCTTCCGGAGATCATATCGATTTTGAAAGCAAACCGTGACATCGAGGACACCGCAAAGGAAGGTGCGTAGAGGTCCATGCCGAGTGCAGTGCAGCTGTATCGCGGGTCATTGGGATTTCCGGTTCTCTATGATGCTCCAGTGGGGCTAAACAGCCGCGTTGGGGTTTGATCACCACGAGAACACGGCCGTTGTCACCTGAAGCATTCTGGATAACCGCATCGGAATTTGCCGGATACGGTCACGCTGCTGGAAGCACTCAATCAACTTGCAAAGGCGGTGCGGCTAAGGTATGTGGCTCGCATGAAAAAACAAGATAAGATCATTACCTTTTTGGGCAAAAACACCCGGTTCGAGGGGAGACTGACCTTTCAAGGCGCCATACGCATCGACGGCGCGTTCATCGGGGAAATCGATGCGCCGGAGGGGAACCTCATCATCGGTGAGGGCGCTCAGGTGGAGTCGGAGATCCACGTCGCCACGATAATTATCAGCGGAGAAGTCCACGGCAACATTGTCGCCGACCAAAAGATCGAAGTGCTGGTGCCGGGAAAGGTCACGGGTAACATTCAGGCGCCCACGGTCATGGTCCAGGAGGGCGTCGTTTTTTCAGGCAATTGCCGGACACTGCCGCCGGAGAATACAAAGAAAGGCAAACTGGCGCTGGCCTGCGAATCATAGATCAGCAGCGCGCAACAACCCTGATGAAACGGTAAAAAGTAGCGAAAAGGACGATTTCGTAAAATGTTCGAGATCAAGGCTTGCGAATCCTGAGGAATGAGGCGTAACGCAGATATCGGACTTTATACGGAACCGTCAACCCTGAACCGATCTC
Source organism: uncultured Desulfobacterales bacterium (assembly GCA_964446485.1). Taxonomy (GTDB): domain Bacteria; phylum Desulfobacterota; class Desulfobacteria; order Desulfobacterales; family JBDRRP01; genus JBDRRP01. The sequence continues at coordinate 18,881 of CAYUOU010000035.1, forward strand.
GGGCGGCCGTTGGCCGCCCGTTTTAGTGTTGGCCGCCGGGAATACCCATCAGGACGGCGGTGCCACCGGCCTTCAGGCCTGTTTGATCAGGCGGGAAATTACCGCGATTCGTGAATCCAGATAGGATGGGCGGCGCGCAGCGGAATCCATCAATCGAGCCGAGAAAACATAAAGTCTCATAAGGAGGAAGGATTGGGTTTTTCGAAAAGCGGTTAAGACAGGTAGACCCTGAGGATGTCCTTTCGGGGGTTGGCGTACTGAACGGTTACTTGAACTGCGTCTCCCGGCGTTAATGCTGCGCCCTCAGAACCGCTCAAGCGGCATTCCAGGAGGTATTCCTTGAGCAACACCTGGTAGTGGCCACCACGCTTGCGGGTGAGCACAACGGCCTCCTCTTTGGCCCCTATCCGTGCAGCCAAGTACTTCAGCAGCCAGTAGCGGTTCCGGTTCCGCTGGATGAGGGCGACCTGTCCCATGGGCACTTCAAGGTCTTTGATCAATGCCGCCATGGCAGCTTCCGAATACGACGTCTCAAGCCCCAGCATTGCCCTCACCTGTCGCTGGGTGATTAAATCCACATACTTGCGAATGGGGGAAGTGGCCGTCACATAGGCATCCAATCCGAGACCGTTGTGAGGCCGGGGGTTGGTGTTCAGGACAAACCGGCTCAGGTATCGCCGCTGCATCCAGTGGTCGAAAAGGGTGCCGCCGCCGTTTTTGAGAATCACCTCCCGGGGCTTGGGCTGGGACCGAAAGACCGCCGGCAGGCCGTATTGGGAAAGTTGCCGGGCCAACAGCCAGTTGGCCATAATCATGATTTCGCTCACCAGCATGCGACCGGGGCTTTCCCGATTGATGCGGCTCACACAGATTTCCCCTTCTGGGTCGAACCAGACGTTAATGTCCGGCAAGACGATGGGAACCGCCCCCCACTGCAAGCGTTTTTCCCTGAAACGGCGGGCGATGGCATTGAGCAGGACAATATCCCGATTGTCGCCGGCCATCAGGTTCACCTCGTAATAGGTGAACTGATGCACCACCCGCACCCAACTGGGGATGACGTCGGTGTCGATGACGTCGAGTTGCTGATCGAGCCGGATCATGAGGCTCAGCGCCGGCCGGTATTCTCCGGCCTTGAGACTGCAGAGTCCTTCAGAGAGGCTGCTGGGAAGCATGGGGATTTTACGATCCGGCGTATAGATGGAACTGCATCGCCGGCCGGCGGCCAAATCGATGGAATCACCTTTTTTAATGAAGTGGCCCACGTCGGAAATGTGGACGCCCAGCCGGTAATGCCCCCCCCGGTCTTCGATACTCAGCGCGTCGTCGAAATCCTGGGTGGCCTGACCGTCGATGGTCATCAACGGCAGCATGGTGAGGTCTTGGCGCCTCGGGTTGGCCGCCAGTCTCTCAGGGTGCCGAAGAAGGTCGTCGCAGCGCCGCCGAACGGCATCCGGAAATGACAGCGGGACGCGGAGCCTCAACAAATCGATGTTCTCATTAGGATCGAACGCCCCGAGGCGGACCAGCAAGGGGAAAATATCGTCCATGCCCTCCAGGCCGGCATCGGCGATGATCGTTTTGACCATTTTGTAATGGGGGCTGTCATTTTCCTGGAGCACCACCGACACCAGCGCATTCACCAGGGGGCGCCATCGATCCACTTCCGCAACCGACGGCTGCCGGTGGCCTTGCTCGATTACGCTTTTCAGCCAGGAGGCGCCGTCATGCATGAGGCGGACTTTTCGAGCGGCTTCGGCCTCGCTGTCCTGGCGCGCCTGGACCTGCTCGGCCGTGAGGGGGAGAAACCGGTCGGGGTTGAACTTGAAAAAAATCCGGTTCTTGAAAAGGGCCCTGACAACGGCCGATTCACAGTCGCTGGTGGCCCCCTCGGGGAAACAATGCCCGGTCATGGTCGCAAGATCGATCCACTCGTTGGTCTCGTTAAGTGCCTGCCAGATCCGCGGGACGTCGACGCGATTGATGAGCGCATCGCGCCGCAGGGAAATTTCCCGAAGCTGTTGCACCGTGTGCCGGCGCCCTTCGGTGAGGTTGAGGCGAAAATTGCTGGTGTGAGACAGGCGCTGCCGCGGCAGGTTCACCTCGCGGTCCCTTTCAGTGAGCAAGCGCAGGCGCCCGCCCGCGGCGTCCATCACCACTGCGCACAGAATCTGCTGCTCATCGATATATTCGACAACGTGTCCTGTTTCCATAAGGTGTTAAATTAACAATCATTTTTGGTTAAGTCAACGATGTCCCAAAACCCAAACGGCAATTGACCCGCAGCCGCATCTGGCTTACGTTGTCCACTTTAACGGACAAAGACCGCCATGACCGCTTTCGACCTGCTCCGCCCATATTTCAAGCGACACCGTGTGTCCATCGTCGTCGGTGTCTGTTGCCTGATCCTCGTGGACATCATGCAACTTTTCATACCCCGGGTCATCAAGGCCACCGTCGACGATTTGACCCTTTACACGACGGATATGGCGCGGCTGACCACCCAGGCGCTGATCGTCGTGGGGCTGGCCATCTGCATCGGCGTCTTTCGCTACATCTGGCGCCGTTGCCTCATCGGCACCTCCCGCATCATCGAGGAGGGTTTGCGAGACAAGCTGTTTCAACACATCCAGCGTCTTTCCGCCGCTTATTTCGACCGAACCCGCACCGGCGACATCATGGCCCACGCCACCAACGACATCAACCACATACGCATGGCCACGGGCATGGGGCTGGTGGCCCTCACCGACAGTGTGTTCATGGGCGCGGCGGCCATTGCATTCATGGCCTATATCAGCCTGGAACTCACACTGCTGGTAATCATCCCCATGCCCTTCATCGCCTTTGGTACCCGGATTTTCAGCAAGCGGATGCACCAGCGATACGGGGCGGTCCAGGCAGCCTTTTCGGAAGTCACCGAAACTGTCAGGGAGCGTTTTGCCGGCATTCGCGTTATCAAAAGCGACCTGCTCGAACCGGCCGCCGAAGCCGCGGTGGCCCAAAGCTCCACAGCCTACATCTCGGCAAACCTGAGACTGATTCGGATCACTGGCGCGTTTTTCCCCATGATGATGCTGTTTTCCAATATCAGCATGGTGATGGTGGTGTATTTTGGCGGCCGTAGTACCATTGCCGCCACCATCAGCCCGGGCGATTTTGTCGCGTTCATCAGCTACCTGGGGCTTCTCACCTGGCCCATGATGGCCACTGGATGGGTCATCAATCTCATTCAGCGGGGGAAGGCCTCCCTGGACCGCATTCGGGCCATCCTGGAAACCCCGCCCGATATTGTCTCCCCCCCGACGCCCATCCGTCGCCCGTTGAACGCATTCCACAGCCTCGTGTTCGATACGGTGTCATTCAACTACCCCGGCAGCAAAGCCACGGCACCGGCCTTGATCGATATTTCGTTTCACCTGAATCACGGCGAAACACTGGGGATTGTAGGACCGCCGGGAAGCGGTAAATCCACGCTGCTGCAACTCATCCCACGGCTGTATGACCCCACCACCGGAGCCGTCCGCATCAACGACGAGGATATCCGCAGATACGACACGGCCGACCTGCGCCGCCTCATGGCCGTCGTGCCCCAAGAGCCCTTTCTGCTGGCCGGCACCGTGGCGGACAATATCCGTTTTTTTTCCGAGGCACCGGAAACCGGTCGCCTGGCGATGACCATCTCCGCGTCCGGACTGGAGAAGACGCTCCGCGATTTTCCTCACGGGGCAAAAACAGTCGTCGGGGAAAAGGGCATCCTTTTGTCCGGCGGCCAGAAGCAACGCGTGACCTTGGCCAGGGCGCTGCTTTCCAGTGCCCCCATGTTGATCGTCGACGATCCGGTAAGCCAAGTGGATGCCGAAACCGGGCGCCGCATCGTGGATCATCTGCGCGGGCTCGCTGGAACCCGCACCCTCATCATCGTCTCTCACCGGCTGAGCGCGCTCCGGTTTGCAGACACCATTCTATCCATGGAGGACGGACGCATCATGGAGTCCGGCAGTCATGATGACCTCCTGGCATTCGGCGGCTATTATGCCCGCACGTGGCGACTGCAGGAGATCGAGGAGGCCCTTCATGCATGACGATTTCGGATATGCCGAAGAGGCTTCACTGGGAAAGCCCTATGACACCCGGCTGCTGATCCGGCTCTACCCCTTTGTTCGTCCCTACCTGTCGCGATTCCTGGTGTTGGTGATATTGGTAATGGCCATTACCCTCATGGAACTGGCCCTTCCCTATGCCACCAAAATCGCCGTCGATCGCCATATCGTTCCACAGACCGCGGCGGACGGCACCCGTTGGATCCACGTAGACCTCACCGACTCGAAGGCCGCTGCCATCGTGACGTCACACCCGTCGGTGTTCACTGTCGATGACGAGACAGCCCGGGCCCCCTATCGTCTGCTCCAGACACTGCCGCCCGACGATCGGACTATCCTGCGCCGGAGCGACTTTCACGGCCTGGGCACCATCGCGCTGGTCATGGTGGCGATCATCCTGTTGAATTTTATCACCAACTTCGTCCAGGCCATGGTCATGGAAGCCACGGGTCAGCACATCTTGCATGATATTCGGATGTCGTTGTTTCGCCATGTTCAACGGCTGCCGTTGGCCTTTTTCTCCCAAAACCCCGTGGGGCGCTTGGTGACCCGAGTCACCAATGATACCGAGAACATGCACGAATTGTTCACGTCGATCATCTCCGTGGTATTCAAGGATGTATTTTTGCTCATCGGGATTGCAGCGGTACTCATCGGCCTGAACTGGCGGCTGTCGCTGATCTGTTTTACCGTCCTTCCAGTGGTGGCTCTTGCCTCGGCATATTTTTCAAGCCGCTCTCGCGATGCGTTCAGAGAATTGCGGGTGCGCCTGGCGGAAATCAATACCCGTTTTTCCGAAACGCTCAACGGCATGCGGGTCATACACCTCTTCGGGGCAGAAGCTCCCAACCACCGCTCTTTCGCAACCCTGAACCGAGCCTATTTCACCTCGGGCATGTACCAGGTCCACCTGTTTGCCGTTTTCCTCCCCCTCATCGAGGTCCTCAGCGCCTGTGCGCTGGCCATCGTGATCTTTTGGGGGGGGCGCGGCATCATCGGCGGCATGGTGACTGTCGGCGACCTGGTGGTGTTCATTTCGTATATGCGGATGTTCTTTCGCCCCATCCGCGACATCGCAGAGAAGTACAACGTGATGCAAAACGCCATGGCTTCGGCTGAGCGTATCCTACTGCTGCTCAACAAGGAGACACCGGAGAACCAGGGCGGCCATGAGGCTGCCCTTTCGATGGATCGGAAAACCCCGGGCGCGATATCCCTTACCGGCGTCGATTTCGCCTACACCGCAGATCAGTCCGTGCTGACATCCATCGACCTGGAGATTGCCCCGGGTGAAACCATCGCCATCGTCGGCCCCACCGGGTCGGGGAAAACCACCCTCACCCAGTTGCTCCTTCGCTTCTACCCTCCGACCGCCGGCCGCATCACCATCGACGGCGTCGACATCGCGGACATGCCCCTGGAATCGCTGCGCAGCCGGTTCGCCGTGGTCATGCAGGACCCATTTCTTTTTTCCGACACGGTCCGCGCCAATATCTTCCCGGATCCAACCATGGCCGCCGACGCGTCCACAGTAGCCCGGGTGATCGACGCCGCCCACTGCAGGCACCTGATCGACCGGCTTTCAAACGGCATCGACACCGTGCTGACCGCCGGCGGTGACAACCTGTCCAGCGGTGAGCGGCAACTCATCGCCATCGCCCGTGCAGTGGCGCGCCAGCCTGAGTTCATCATCCTCGACGAAGCCACCTCCTACGTCGATTCTGAAACCGAGCGCAACCTCCAGGCAGCCATGAAGCAGCTCATGCGCGGCCGCACCGCCATCGTCGTGGCCCACCGCCTGTCAACGGCCCGTCAGGCAGACCGCATCGTGGTGCTTCACCAGGGCCGACTGGTTGAAAGCGGCACCCACGGGCAGCTCATGGCGCGCCGCGGCATGTACTACCGGCTCAACCTCATGGAGCAGCGGAATTTACCGCAATCCGTCGTCTCCTAGCCCCGGCCTGGATCCCCAGAAACCGGCACTTATGGCTTGCAAAGGGCGTTTCAACCATGGTAGGGGTATGTCGTTGGACGCTTCACGTTTCAGGGAGACGTGGGGCCGGCCGTTCCCTTCACCGCCGTGCCGCACCGACGCGGACGGGCCTCACGAACAACATAAATTGGGCACTGCAATGGCGACGCTGTCGCCGTTTTATTGATGGAACCGTTGCGACACACGGATTTCCAGTAATCGTTTACCCTAAGCCATAAGGAGGAGTGGAGATGCCGTATGATGCCGTAAACATGGCGGACTGGCAGATTTCAGAAGCAGCTGAAGCGAATATGCCAACGCCGGACGAGTGGAAAGAGAAGCTGGGCCTACAGGCTGACGAAATGCTGCCCATGGGCCGGCTGGCAAAAATCGACTTCCTCAAAGTCATTGACCGTTTGAAAGACAAGCCCGACGGCAAGTACATCGAAGTCACCGCCATCACCCCCACGCCCCTGGGTGAAGGCAAAAGCACCACCTCCTGCGGCCTCATGGAAGGCCTCGGCAAGCGCGGCGTCAATGTCGGCGGCGCCCTTCGCCAGCCCTCCGGCGGCCCCACCATGAACGTCAAGGGCACGGCGGCCGGCGGCGGAAACTCACTGCTCATCCCCATGACCGAGTTCTCCCTGGGCCTCACCGGTGACATCAACGACATCATGAACGCCCACAACCTGGCCATGGTGGCGATGACCGCCCGCATGCAGCATGAGCGCAACTACAACGATGAGCAGCTCGCACGCCTTACCAAGATGCGCCGCCTCGACATTGACCCCACCCGCATCGAAATGGGTTGGATCATCGACTTCTGCGCCCAGGCACTGCGAAACATCATCATCGGCATCGGCGGCCGCTACGACGGTTACACCATGCAGAGCAAGTTCGGTATTGCCGTCGGCTCCGAGCTGATGGCCATTCTGGCCGTGGCCACCGACCTGGCCGACCTGAAAGAGCGCATCAACAACGTCACCGTCGCCTTCTCCAAGGAGGGCAAGCCGGTCACCTGCCGCGACCTGGAAGTGGGCAATGCCATGGCGGCATTCATGCGCAACACCATCAACCCGACCCTCATGTGCACCGCGGAATACAACCCCTGCTTCGTGCATGCCGGTCCCTTCGCCAACATCGCCGTGGGCCAGAGCTCCATCATTGCCGACCGCGTTGGCCTGAAGTGCTTCGACTACCACGTCACCGAATCAGGCTTCGCCGCCGACATCGGCTTCGAGAAGTTCTGGAACGTAAAGTGCCGCTTCTCCGGCCTGAAACCCCACGTCTCCGTCCTCACCTCCACCATTCGTGCCCTGAAAATGCACGGTGGCGGGCCCAAGGTCGTGGCCGGCAAAGACATGCCTCCCGAATATACTCAGGAAAACTGCGAACTGGTCGAAAAGGGCTGCGAGAACATGGTCCACATGATCGGCGTCATTCGCAAGGCCGGCATCAACCCGGTGGTTTGCATCAACCGGTTCTACACCGACACCGACGCCGAGTGCGCCGTTGTCCGAAAAGCAGCCGAGGCCGCCGGCGCCCGCTGCGCCGAGTCCAAGCACTGGGAGCTGGGCGGCGAAGGCGCTTTGGAATTTGCCGATGCCGTCATCGACGCCTGCAACGAGGAAAACGACTTCAAATTCCTCTATCCTCTGGAGATGAAACTGCGCGACCGCGTCGACATCATCGCCAAGGAAGTCTACGGCGCCGACGGTGTGGATTGGCAGCCCGAGGCCAACGCCAAGGCCGAAATGCTGGAAAACGACCCCTACTACGCGGATTTCGCCACCATGATGGTCAAGTCCCACCTGTCCCTCAGCCACGACCCGGTGAAAAAGGGTGTGCCCAAGGGATGGCGGCTGCCCATCCGCGACGTGCTGATCTACTCCGGTGCCAAGTTCCTCTGCCCCTGTGCCGGGACCATCAGCCTCATGCCGGGCACCAGCTCCAACCCGGCATTCCGCCGCATCGACGTCGAACCGGAAACCGGCAAGGTTACCGGCCTGTTCTAGGTCCACACATATAGCGCACCACGGGCCCGGAGGCAGTCGCCTCCGGGCCTTTTTTTCGCGTCAACTTGGTGCTATTGATTGCCGTCCTGTGATCCTGGTGAATTTTGCGATGCGTATCAACCCCAACGGGGATAAAAAGCTGCCGTGATGGACACCGCCGTAATGCGCGTACTGCTGGTCAACCCCTTCTACCCCATTGACGAAACCCCCACGCCGCCGCTGGGCATCGCCTTTCTGGCCGCCGCACTGGAGGCGGCCGGCATCGATGTCCGGGTGCTGGATTACGTGGTCTTCCCCTACTCCACAGGGCACCTCACCGCGGCCATCGATGACTATCGCCCGGACATTTTGGGCGTCACCGCAGTCACCATGACCTTCGATGCGGCCATCGGCGTGGTGGCCGATGCCCGGGTAGCAAACCCTGATCTCTTCACGGTGATGGGGGGGGCCCACGTCAGTTTCCGCGCGGAGGAAACGCTGGCGGAAAACCCTGCTCTCGATGCCGTGGTCGTGGGAGAAGGCGAAGAAACCCTGGTCGAACTGGTGAACGCGGTGAAGGGTGCTGAGCGCTTGGATCAGGTGGCAGGTATCGCTTACCGGCGATCCGACGGCACCACGGTCCGGACCCCGCCGCGGCCATTTTGCCCGGACATCAACCGCCTGCCCATGCCGGCGCGACACCACCTGCCGCTGGGCCGCTACCGCGCCCTGAACCTCTCCATCAGCATGACCACCAGCCGAGGATGCCCTTTCAACTGTATTTTTTGTGTGGGCAGAAAAATGGTGGGGGCCAAGGTCCGCTATCGACATCCGGTCAGGGTGGTGGATGAATTGGAAGCCATTGCCGGCCTGGGCTTTCCCCAGGTCAATCTGGCCGACGATCTATTTACCGCCAATGCCCAGCACTGCCACGCGGTCTGCGATGAAATCCTCCGGCGCGGCCTCGAAATCAAGTGGACTTCTTTTGCACGGGTCGACACGGTGTCGGTGCCGGTACTGCGAAAGATGAAAACGGCGGGTTGCCAGGCCGTGAGTTTTGGGTTCGAGTCGGGCAGCCCCGACATTCTTAAAAACACCCGCAAGCGTATTTCCGTGGCGCAGATGATTGCTGCCGCCGAGATGTGCACCACGGCCGGCGTCATTCCCCACGGCTCTTTCATTTTGGGGCTCCCCGGCGAAACCGAAGCGTCGGTGGCCGCCACCCTGGCCTTGGGTCGGCGGTTGAAATCATTGGGCGTGGCCTATGGGTTTCACCTGCTGGCACCGTTTCCGGGCACCGAAGTAAGAGACCACGCCGCCGATTACGGGATTCGCATCCTCACCGACGACTGGTCCCGCTACCACGCCAACCAAAGCATCGTGGACACGGGGGGCGTGTCGCCGCAGGTCCTCGACGATATCGCCATTGGCTGGAAAAAGCGGTTTGACGCGTGGCTCGGTGATGTGGCGCGGCGCATGGACATCAACCAGGCGACAACAGAAGAAGCCGCCCAATTGACCAACCTGCGGCGAACAGTAGTGACTTACGATACCATGATGGGAAGCCTGCTGGAGTCCCTGGGAAGTCTGCCGGCCGAAACGCACGGGGGTCTAAACCGCCTCATCGAACGCTTGGCTCCCCGCCTGAAGCACCCCCGTGAATACCTGGAAGATACGTTTACCCACCTGGCCGATCAGGGCTTTTTAAAGAATACCCACCAAAACGGCCGCGTCATCTGGCAATGGCGGGACTACTTATAGATAGACTGAAGGCCAAAAAGGTTGACGGTTGCGTAAAAAGTCCGATATCTGCGTTACGCGTCATCCTTCGTCATGGCGGCGTACTGTAAGTACTCCGCATTCCTCAGGATTCGCAAGCCGTATCTCGAACATTTTACGAAATCGTCCTTTTTGCTACTTTCTACCGTTTCATCAAGGTTGATGAAACCGGCTGCCTGCTACCGGCTCTTTGACCAGCAGTTGGCGATGACCTTCTGGGCGATGCGGGCGGCAGTGTATTCGGACACCCGGCTGTCGGGGAGTTTCACCAACTCGACGATGTCGGCGGCGACCACACGGCAATGGCGGCCCAGTAGTTGGATCAGGGACACCAGCTGGCGATAGTCCAACCCGCCGGGCTCTGGTGTGCCGGTTCCCGGCATGACGGCAGGGTCCAATCCATCCACATCGATGGTGAGGTAAACGGCCTCCGGCAACCGATCCCGAACCCGGCGGGACCATTGATCGTTGTCGTTGATGTCATGGGCATAGATGGGGGAGATGCCATTGGCGGCGAGATAGTCGCGCTCTTCAGGGGCGATGGATCGAATGCCGACGGGGATGACAGGCAGGATCAAATCTTCCGACACCCGCCGCATCACACAGGCGTGGTTATAGCGGCTGCCGTTCCACGTCTCACGCAGATCCAAATGGGCGTCCACCTGAACCACGGCGATATCCGGATAATGACGGGCAGCGGCCGCGATCGGGCCGAATGAAACGCTGTGGTCGCCGCCCAGAGACAGCAAACGCTTCCCAGCGCTCAAAACGGTTTCGGCGGCGCCCGCCATCGCCGCCATCGCTGCTTCGGGATCGCCGTCCGGGTAGACCGGGGCCGCGGTGGCGATCCCTTGGTCCGCCCATGGCGACAGCGTCTCATCGTCGAGGGCCTCCATCTGCCCGGAGGCCTCCAACAGCGCCAGCCCGCCTTCCCGGCACCCCTTCCCATAGCTGACGGCGCCTTCGTAGCACAATGGCAGCACGACGATGCGGGCGTCCGCGAACGAGATCGGCGCCACCTCGTCACCGCCGAACCATGGGTGCAATGGTGTTACGGCATCGTGGAGATTTTGCGATGGGGCCGGCATTCTTTTTTGCCTGTGCTAAGCAAAGGGGTCGAGGCCACGACGTCAGAAAGAAAGCAAACGGGAGCACGAGATACAACTCTGTTTTTCTCAGCGCCTCTGCGGGAGAATGGGATATTTACTTCACGAACAGTGCCGCCGCCAACACCGTCGTCCACCGGTTTCCCTCGACGCCCAGCGTGGCCTGGCTGGTATGCTGACTCTGAACGATCTTCCCTGACATGGAATAGATTTCTCGCCGCTCGTCGTAGTCTTTGTCAGGGTCGAACTCGATGCCCAGGGTATTGGCCAGCATGGACGCCGCCAGATCCTCGGCGTATTCGCCGGCTTCCAGTTCGGTTTGACCGAATCCATGGTGCTCGGAGAGATAACCATACATGCCGGTCTCCGAGGGAAGGGCAAGACCGATGCTGGCCACCAGCCGCCGGCCGGCCTCCTGACTCTGTTCCTTGGCCATCACGCAATGGGTGATCTCGCCGGGCTCGAGGCGTTCGAGCCCTGTATCGATATCGATGATTCGACAGTGCGGGGGGAAAATGGATGACACCTGGACGAGATTCAGGTGCGCGATCCGTGCGTCCCTTAAGGCATTTTCAAAAGAGGCAAGCTTCTCTTTGGCAATACCGACACCCTTGGTGAAAAACAAATAGCGGGGGACATACATCGTATTCCAGTCTCCTTGATTGTTGCGGAGGTTCTAAATAATTCAGCAGACCTTTACGGCGAAGGTCTGCCCATGTCAATAGGCAAGGCGCAGCTGTCAGGATACGGCCTTTACCCAATCCTTCACGGTGGGCGGCCCCACCTGGCAGGCGGAAACGGCATCCAGCGGACAATGGGCATTGAGTTCGACACCCTCCTGAATCACCGAAACGGGGCGGTCCGAAGACACGACGACAATCATGAGTCCATCGTGGGTGGCGGTAAAACGGAGCGCGCTGTTGTAGCGCGCGCCCCTGGCGCGGTCCTCGCCGGCGAAGGTCCGCCCGTCCAACAGGCAAGCGAACGCGTGAAGGTTCAGATCGGCGCCGATATGCAGGGCGCCGTCTACCTTGGCCAGGGACTTCGCCAGGGAGAGATTCTCCGGTTGCCGGAGGTCCAGGGGGGCCGCCAGGCACTGACCGCTGATAGTCACCGGCTCGGGATTCAGATCGATCACCAGGGTGCAGCCGTATTTCCCGCTTTCGGCTGTGTGGACGATATCGTTGATGACCTTGAAAAGCGCATCCCGGAGTTCAGGATCCAGGTGGGACTCCAGCAGGATTTCTTCCACTTGCACCAGCTTGGCCCGGTGTGTCGTGGACAGAAACCGGCCGTCGGCGAAGCTGCAGATCTTGTCGCCGTTCAGCCGCAGCAGGCCGTACCCACCGCGGAAATCGGCCACGATATTGAATCGGGGCGGCGCCCCTTGAGCGATGCCGACAATGCTTCGCCCGTCTGAAACCAGTTTTCTGGGAGAGAATTCAACAGCTGTGAGCAGTTTTCTCACATGCTTGAAATTGGCCAGTTGAGGCTGTTCCGACTGAGGGAAGCGGGTCGCAAAGGCGACACTGGGCATGGTCGCCGGTTCCACGAACATCAACTGCCCACGGGCCCAGGCCCCCTCCTCCAATGTCCTCGATATTCCCAGCACCGCATCGAGGATGGGGTAGACGCGCAATTGAGTGTCCATCCCCAGAGCCGCGCTAATCTCGTCGATGATGAAATCCCGCACCGCGTGCGTCGCGTATTCCCTAAGGAAGGCGCCGGAGATGCCGGTGTAAAGATCCTTGGAATTGGCAACGTCGTGGCTGAGACGATAGACGGCATGCTCCAGCCACCGTTCCGTGGGTCCCACCGCACACATGTCGGGATGGTGTTCGGTGAACCACATCTGGTAAAACATGGCGGTGGAGCGTCCCCCGAATGAAATGAGACCGGCCAGGCCCAAATCTTTCTCGGGAAGAATCTGGTCAAAACGTCGGAGCGTGGACATGACCGGCGGCACCCGACGCCAGTCATCCGCGTCTACGAAAAGCTCCCGAAAGCGGGGCTGGTGGTCGCTCAGCAGCCCCTGAGGGTCGCAGATGCGCAGTGGCGCATCGACAGTGACCGCGTAGATCATGGCCACCCGACTCGGGCCCGAAAACAGTTTCAGCCCCTCCCGCAATCCTTCCTGCAGGTCGTAAATGCATCGACAGTGGAAATCTTCTTCTCTCATGGCCTAGGCGGCGTAACCTCCGTCTGGGGGCAAGCGAAACCGCCATGCGCAGAACCACGTGTCAGGGTGATCGTCCGGCGGGCAGCCCACGCACTCGGTTTCGATGCGGGCGTCCACCGCCCGCGCGAAATAGGTATACTCCACCAGACCCGCGGATTTGCACGGGTAGTCGTCCAGCCCTTTGCGTTGGCGCGCTGCCTGCACCCGGCACCTGTTCATCTGAAATACAAAGGCGTCAGAGCCTTCTTCAACAATGCTCTGAGTGTTGATGTTGGCATAAACCCTGAACTGCAGGGCCTGTTTCAACCCCTCCAGGCCGGGCGCGTTGGGCAATCCGAGAAACCGCTTGATGGCATGGGCCTCGAAAGGCGAAAAATGGGCCCAGCACGAATCGTTGCAGCGCTTGGCATCGTTCATCCCGTGAACGGACTCCACAGCCTGAAACCAGACGCCGTCGTTGGCCAGCCAGTTCACGGCCAGGCCGTCAAGGAGACCGTCTATGAGTTCATCCGATCCGTCTCGAAGGGGTGCCGGCATGCCGTCCACGATGTCGACGCCAATAAGTTTCCCCATCCGCGCCAGTTGAATGTCGATGCCCTTTGAGGATGCCGTGTCGAGCGCTTCCAGCGCCTTTTCCATTCCCAACTGGTGTTTCACTTCGGAAAACCACAACCCGTAGTGGACAATGGTCCGATGGAGAAAATCACGAATAAGGCGGAGTTTGTCTTCGCGGGACAGGTGTTGAATGTCTTGGGGTGATGCGGTCATCAGGAAATCCCTCCATGCAAGGTTACTGGAGGCAGGGGCCGGATAGGACGATACACCAGACCGGGGGAAAAGGCCACTGCGACAACCGTCGTCTGATAGCATGCGTCGCGGGCATGGTTTCAAATACCGGCTGTAGGCGCGGGCCGTGCCCGCAACACCCGTAGGGGCGAAAAATGGTTCGCCCCCGCATCCCAGGGAAGGGTTACCCGTCGTAAAGCACGGCCAAAATAGTGGCCTTGCCGGATTTCGCCGCCAGCACGTGGGGTATGGTGGACAGGTAATAAGCGCTGTCACCGGGTTCGAGTTCGTGAACGTCATCGCCGATGGTGAAGTTCACGACGCCGTCGAGTACGAAGATAAACTCCTCTCCGCCGTGAACGGAGTGCTCCGGCTCGGGGTTTTCTTCCAACTGGACAAGCAGCGCTTCCATGTGGCGCCCGCGCACTTCGGGCGCCAGGCTTTTGTAGCTGTAAAGGTGCTTCTTCCCCTTGCTGGACGTGGACCGGGATACGCTTTTGCGGGCATGGCTCCGGGTGATGGCGTACATCTGATCGCCCACGCCGGACACGAGTCTGCCGAAGGCGCCATCAAGTGCTTTTGATAGCTTCATGACGGTGCCCAGCTGCGGTTTCACTTCGTTGGCCTCGATCTGCGAGAGAAGGTCCGACTCAAAGCCGGTCATGTGAGCCAACGCATCGAGCGTCAACCCTTTGCGCTCTCTGAGATCGCGGATGCGTTGGCCGATCTCTTCGCTCCGCTGCTTCTCGGCCGCAGGGAGCGCTTCGGTGAGGTCCTCGAAAAAGTCCACGTTGATGTAGGGCTTCTGATCTTTGCTTTCCATGAATCGACTCCTTGGCTCTGGCGGACGATTTGCCGCCGATGGGGTCATGGGCGGTACTGCTCGGGCAAGACGGCCTGGGACGCCCACTCCGCGGGCAGCTTCTGTTCCGGCTGCTCGCCCATCTTGGTTTTGAGCTGCTTCAGTCCCGGCCGGGCGAATTCCATGTGCCCTTGCTTGAGGGTGCGGCCGTTGATGATCGCCTCACTGCGGAGGCGGTGCCCCACCGTGCGCTCCAACTGACGGCCGAGCCACAACACCCGGTCCACATCGTAGCCGTGTTCGATGCCCATCTCATCGATCTGCACCAGCATGTCTTCCAGGCAGGTGAGCCCCACGTAGCGGGGGTCCTTGTAGTAATAATCACCGGTTCCCGGCACCGGACAGTCGTCCAGGAAATTGGCCGGCTGACCGCCCAATCCGCCCAAGGTCCCCTCAAAATGGGTGATACCCGCATGCAGGGCCGCCAGAATGGATGCGGCGGCCACCCGTTTGGTCTCATGGAAGTGGGCGATGTGCACCCGGGTGTCGGGGATGGCGTCCAACACCATGGAAAAGTACCGGTAGACATCAGGCGCCGAGGCACTGCCGTCGTGGTCGGCGTGCTCGATGTCGGTGGCGCCGATCTCCAGCCACCGTCTGGTGAACTCCACGGCATCGGCCATATCCGTAGCGCCGGCGATGGGACTCCCCCAAATGGTGCTTACCGTGCCGCACATCTGCATGCCGGCATCCCGGCACTTCTTGATGGCCCGCTCGCATTCCTTCCAGTACTCGGGCAGGGTCAACCCGGAGTTGGCAAAATGGTGTTCCTCTTCCGTAGACACCATCATCAGGCAACGGTCCGGTCCGATGCCCTTTTCCCGCAGCCGGATCGCCCGATCCACCGATGGCTCACGAATAGTGACGACGGTGATGGTCAGGTCTTCGGCTTCGATGCCCCGCTTCTGGCAGCGTTTTTTGAAGCGGTCGCTGCGCAGGTGAGCCAAGATCTCCTCGGCGTCGCTGAACTGGGGCATCAAGTAGGGATTCCCCAGATTGGTCACCTCGATGTTCCGGCACCCGGCGAATATCATTTCCTCGGCGTAGAAGATCTTGGCCCGGGTCGAGATGAACTTCTCCAGGTGTTGAAAGCCGTCGCGCACCGTGATGTCGCCGAGCGTCACCTTCTTTGGCATTCTGGGGAATATTTTCCAGTAGTCATATTCTGTCATAACGGTCTCCTCGATGCTAATGGTGGATATTGATTCGTCGATGATTGAACCACGGCGCTCCAGAGTGCATGGAGATGTAAAGATCATTTTATCCCATTTTTAATATGTTTTTCTCCGCGGCCTCTGTGTTCTCGTGGTCGATAAAACCTTTTCATCCGTCCAAACGACTGCAACTTCGCAGCTAAAACCTGAAGTTACCGAACGACGGCTCCCCGATGGGCCGGAGGAGGCTCACTTCAAAGGCCATGGCCAGCCAGTCCCGGATTTCACTGAATTTGAGCACCCGGTCGTTGAGCAGTCGGGCGCCGCAGTAAAAGGGGTGGGCCTCGCCGTCGTATTTGTCGATCATCTGCTGCTGAAAAGCGCTTTTTTCCTCTTCGCTCATGGGACGGCCGCCGGCCGAGCGCTTGCGCTCCTCGATGGACAGCAGCACACCGGCGGCACTGCGGCCGCTCATCACGCCGGTGCGGGCGCGCATGGTGGCGAAGAGAAAATGCGGCCGATAGGCCCTGCCGCACATGCCGTAATTGGCCGCGCCGTTGTCTGGCCCGATGACGAGTTGGATTCGCGGCACCTGGGCGCAGGACACGGCCCGCACCATGTCGGCGCCGTATTTGCCGATACCCATATGCTCCGACTCGGAGCCTACCATGTATCCCGGCGCGTTCTGAACGAAGAGCAGCGGGGTTTTCTCCTGGGCGCAGCGCACGATCCACTCGGCGGCCTTGCGGGCGGCCTCGGCGAATATGATGCCCACCGAATTTGAAGCCACCACACCCACCGGAATCCCCCGAATGCGGATCTTTCCGCAAAGAATGTTGTCTCCTCGGCCGGGGGCGTAGCGCTTCTTGTACTCGATGAAATAGCTGTCGTCGGCGATGGTTTCCAGAAATTTCCTGCCATCGATACCCCGGTGTATGCCGGCCGGCATGATGTCATAAATGGTCTCGGCCGCCACCCGGGGTGGTGTTTCGGCATAGCGGTGGTAGTGGAGTTTTTGTGGAGCATCCAGCGCCAGAATCTCTCTCACCCGCGTCACCGCCTCGTCCTGGGAAGCGCAAAAGTGATCCGCCCCCCCGGACACCTGGGTGTGCACCCGGGCACCGCCGAGGTCCTCGGCGGAGATCTCCTCACCGGTGGCCATTTTCACCAATGGAGGGCCGCCAAGAAAGGAATAGGACATCTTGTCGATCATCACCGACTGGCAGGCCATGAAGACAATGTAAGCGCCGCCGGCGGTGTTGCCGCCGGTGCTCAGCGTGATCTGCTTCAAGCCCATGGCCGACATGCGGGCCATGTTGTAGAACATGGATCCGAAATGGCCGTCATCGGGGAACACATCGGCCTGCATGGGCAGGAACGCCCCTCCCGAATCGGCGATGTACACGCAGTTCAGGCCGCAGCGTTCGGCAATGGCCTGGGCACGCATGTGCTTTTTCAGGGTGATGGGGAAATAGGTGCCGGCCTTTACGCGGCTGTCGTTTCCAAAGATCATGGTCCAGTTGCCGTTGATCTTACCGATGCCGGTCACGACCCCGCCGCAAGGAACGTCATCGATGCCGCCGGGGTAGTCGACGCCGAACCCGGCAATAGTGCTGAGTTCAAAGAACGCGGTTCCCGGGTCCACCAGTTTCTCGACCAGCTGGCGCACCGGCTGTTTTCCCTGTTTGGCAAGCCGGTCAACCGCCGCCTGCCCGCCGGGCCACACCGCCTCGGAGATGCGCACGTCCAGTTTCTGTTCCTCGGCCAACCAGTGGCGGCGGTTTTCTTCAGGGGGTGTGATCATGCTTTTCTCCATTTTCCCCAGCGGAATACCGATGAGGGGTTTTCCGAATGAGTTCTCACTCGCCCCGGTATACGGGTTTGCGCTTCTCCCTAAAGGCGGCAAGGCCCTCCAGCCGATCCTTGGTGGGTATGGTGACCCAGTAGGCGTTGGACTCGATGGCCATACCGGTTTGAAGATCCGTTTCCATGCCGTAGTTGATGGCGTATTTGGCCTGCTCGATGGCAATGGGACCCGTTTCACAGATCATGGCCGCCATCTCGCGACAGGCAGACAGCAGATCCGCAGGGGGGTTGACGTGATTGACCATGCCGATATTTAGCGCTTCCGCGGCGTCGACCCGTCGGCCGGTGAAAATGAGCTCCTTGGCCTTGCCCTTGCCCACCAGTCGCGGCAGCCGCTGGGTGCCGCCGGCGCCCGGGATGATGGCCAGGCGCGTTTCGGTCAGCCCCAGGGAGGCAGTTTCCGATGCAATCCGGATATCCGATGCCAGGGCAAGCTCTGTCCCGCCCCCGAAGGCGACGCCGTTCACGGCGGCGATCACCGGTTTGGGAAGATACTCGATATCTGAGAAAAGGCTGCGAATGGTGAAGATGAATTCCTTGACCTGCACGGGCGTGAGGGTGGCCCGCTCCTTTAAATCCGCCCCGGCGCAAAAAGCCCGGTCACCGGCGCCGGTGACGATGACGACCCGGACATCCGGGTCGAAGCGAAGCGCCGCAATCTGATCGCGCAGTGCGTGGAGCAATTCAAAATTGAGGCAGTTCATCACTTCGGGGCGGTTGAGGGTCAGGGTGACCACACCGTCCTGGTCCTCACGGATCAACACTGCTTCTGACATGGTTTCCTCCTCGATCATCCTCAAATCTCAAATTCGAAATCCTCTAACACCCGATGTAGCGTGAAATCACCAGGCGCTGAATCTCAGAGGTCCCCTCCCCGATGTCCAGCAGTTTCTGGTCACGGTAAAAGCGCTCCACATTGTATTCCTTCATGAGGCCGTAGCCGCCGTGAATCTGCACGGCGTGATTGGCCACCCGGCCCATGAGTTCCGAGCAGTAGAGCTTGGCCATGGCTGCCTCCTTGGCAAAGGGGCGGTGGTTGTCCCT
>CAYUOU010000036.1:0-37721 GCA_964446485.1 uncultured Desulfobacterales bacterium
TAAGACGGTTCCGTAAAAAGTCCGATATCTGCGTTACGCGTCATCCTTCGTCATTACGGCGCATCCAGGGGCCATTATGGCGACAGCGGCGATGATCAGGGCTTTCACAGCAATTGTCTTTCGATGTGTCATCCCCGCATCCAGGCGTGGTAGCGCCGCACCCAGCCCAGCAGTCTTTCAGGCGCGTGGGCCCGCTTCCACTGGCCGGCAGCAAACTTGTTGGCTTCGGCCAGGGTGGGGTAGATGTGAATCGTGCCCAGGATTTTGTTGAGACCGAGGTTGTATTTCATGGCCAGGACGAACTCGGCGATGATGTCGCTGGCGTGGGCGCCGACGATGGTGACACCAAGAATCTTGTCGGATCCGGGCGGCGTCAGCACACGTACCAATCCGTGGTCCTCGCTGTCGGCAATGGCCCGGTCCAGGTCGTCGATGCCGTAGGTGGCCGCTTCGTAAGGCACCCCTTTTTCTTTGGCTTCCAGCTCGTTAAGGCCCACCCGCGCCACCTCGGGGTCGGTGTAGGTGGCCCATGGGATCACCCGATAATCCACGGAAAATGTTTTGAATCGACCGAAAAGGGCATTGACGGCTGCATACCACGCCTGGTGGGCGGCGGTGTGGGTGAACCGGTAGGGCCCCGCCACATCGCCGGCGCAATAGATATTGGAGAAATTGGTTTGCAGCAGCCCGTTGGCGGCGACGGTCCCGTTGGGTCTCAGCGCCACGCCGAGCGCCTCAAGGCCGAATCCTTTGGTATTGGCGGCGCGCCCCACGGCAACGAGGATTTCATCGAAAGGCACCCGTACTGTCTCACCGTCATGGTCGCAGATGAGCACCAGGTTGTATTCGAAGCGTGGCGGTCTGGGCCATCGGGCGTGGCTGCGCCGGGCTTTGGCCACGGCGATGATCTTTTTCGCAACCCAGGGGAATATGCCCAGCAGTGCAAATGATAAGATCAGCCCAGGAGAAAGGATGCCCCCCAAGGAATCGATTTTGGCCAACTGGGTGCCGGCGTTCACATAGACAAATGTCCCCGGCAGCATGCCGATCTGGCTCACCCAGTAGTAAGTAATTGCCCGGATGGGGGTGAGCCCCATGACTAGGTTGATGACAAAAAAGGGGAACAGCGGCACGAGACGCAGGGTGAACAAATAGAACGCGCCATCCCTGGCGACGCCGTCGTTGATCGCCCTGAGCTTTTCGCCGAATTTGCCCTGAACCCAGTCCTTCAGGATGAACCGGGATGCCAGAAAGGCGAGGGTGGCACCGATGGTGCTGGCGAAGCTGATCACGACGACGCCGACCCACAGACCGAAGCGCCCGCCACCCACCAGTGTCATGACCGTGGCCCCCGGCAAGGACAGTGCCGTGACCAGGATGTACACGGCCATGTACACGGCTAGGGTCCACGCCATGTGATCCCGGTAGTATTCACTGAAGGCGCCCTGCCGCGCTTTCATGGTCTCCAGCGTCAGGGTGTGGTGCAGGTCCAGAGCAAAGAATGCTGTCGCCAGCATGGCGATGACGATGATGATGACAATTTTCGCGGACTTGATTTTCATGGTGTCTCCCTCACGCGCCGACGCTTCGATTCAGGGTCACCGCCGCTACCGCCGACGGTTGTTGTGTGCTTTTTCCGGCGTAGTCGCCGCCTGAGGTGCTTCCTTACAGCGAGGCCTCCGGCACGGTGCACCCTCGGACGGAGGTGCAGGGCTGAGCCCTGATCGCATTTCTACAGATGGGTGTGGTTGAATAGAGTCCTTTGTGGTAATTCTTTGTCGTTAAGAAATCTTGAATTCTGAGATCAATGAGTAAAGAGCTAAAATAGGGCAATAACTGACGTGGCGGCGGGCCATTGCCGTCTCGTGTCGAACACTATCAGAACCATGGGCCTTTTGGCCAGCGAATGACCGCATCGACCCGACGGAGGATAATAAATGCGCCCGATGATGACGACCCCGGAAGTGGCCCGCTACCTCAGCGTCAACGAAAAAATGGTATACACGCTGATCTCGGATAAGGGGCTTCCCGCCACCAAAGTCACCGGTAAATGGCTGTTTCCCCAGCACCTGGTCGAGCAGTGGCTGGAGAACAACGCCATCAATTTTCCCGACATCGCTTCCCCCCTGGTCAAGCACCAGGGGCTGTTGGTGGTGGCCGGCAGCAACGATGTTCTGCTGGATCGCACCATCGGCTTGTTCAACGACACCCAAAGTGATCAGCTGGCTGTATTTGCCAACTTGGGCAGCATGGGGGGAATTCGCGCGCTGCGACGCCAGCAGTGCCATATCGCTACCAGTCACCTGCTGCAGGAAAATGGCGAAGAGTACAATTTCGATTTTGCCCACGAAGAACTCGATAAGCTGCCGGTGGTGATGAACTTTTGCCGGCGGGAGCAAGGGATGATGTTGACCCCGGACAACCCGCTGGAAATTGGCGGGATTCAGGACCTGGGAAAGCCCGGCATCCGTCTGGCCAACCGCCCCCTGGGCACCGGTACCCGCTTGCTGCTGGACCGGGAGCTTGAGCGATGCGGGATCCGCGGCGAACGGATTGACGGCTACGACGCCACCCATGCCAGGCATATGGACGCCGGGCTGGAAGTTTTGGCCGGCCGCGCGGACGTGGCGCCGGGTATCCGTCCGGTGGCCTTCCTGTTGGGGCTGGACTTCCTGCCGTTGCGCTGGGAACGCTATGATCTCCTGATGGCCAAGGAATACTTTTTTGAAAAAAGCGTACAGGCCTTCCTGGGCCTTCTCCACACCCCGGCCTTTCAATCCATGGCCGACAACCTTCACGGGTATGACACCTCCGGCAGCGGCCATATGGTGTTCAAGCAATAAGCTCCGGTTCAAAAGTGTCCTTGATGGCGGCCACCGATAGCACCCTACACCACAGCATTCCCGCGGCCCGTCCGATGGCGGGTGGCCGGGTCTCTTCGAGCGGCAATCATTCTGATGTCTGTTAAGGTTATTATTAGTTATTTAAAAGCCGGATGGTCGATGACGTCTGTCTTAAGATTGACAAATAGCAACTGTAATTGTAGTCCTCTATTGTTTTGGTTGGATCCTTTTTTTTATCTCTCAGCCCAAACACAGGAGGTTCTCCCATGCTCGGAAACACCCGCATGCGGTGGGTACTCGGATTTTTTTGTATCATGCTCCTTGCACCGGCGGCCACGCTTGCCGGCGGTAAGACGCTGATGATGGCCACCACCACCAGCACCGACAACACCGGTCTGCTGGACGTATTGAGCCCGTTGTTCACGAAAGACACCGGCGTCGCCTTGAAGTGGGTGGCCACCGGCACCGGCAAGGCCCTGAAACTGGGGGAAAACTGCGATGCTGACATCCTCATGGTCCATGCGCCCGCCTCGGAGATGAAATTCCTCAAGGCCGGATATGGTGTCGATCGCCGCCAGGTCATGTACAACGATTTCGTCATCATCGGCCCTGCCGCCGACCCGGCCGGTATATGGGGCGACTCGGTCGCGAAAGCGCTGAACACCCTAAAAGATGCTGGAGCAACTTTCGTCAGCCGCGGGGACAACAGCGGCACCCACAAAAAGGAGAAGTCCCTGTGGGAAAAAGCCGATCTGCCGTTACCGGAAAGGCAGCCCTGGTATGTGCAGACCGGGCAGGGGATGTTGGCCACCATTAACGTGGCCGCCGAGCGCAAGGGGTACACCATGACCGACCGCGGGACGTATATCAAATACGAAGCGAACCACCTGGGTAACCCGCCGCTGAAAATCCTGTTGGAAGGCGATGCGGGGCTGCTCAACCAGTACAGTGTCATCGCGGTGAACCCCAAACGCTGCCGCAACGTGAAAAATGCCGAGGCCAAGACATTCATGGACTGGGTCACTGCTCCGGCCGTGCAGAAGGCCATCGGGGACTTCAAGCTCATGGGAAAGCAATTATTCACGCCCAACGCCAAGTAACCATTCACAGACGGCATCTTTATGGAATTTCTTTTCGATGGCCTTATTGGCGCATTTCGGCTGCTGGCTGCAGCCGATGAGGAGACCCTTGCGGCCATCGCCGCTACTTTGAAGGTGTCTCTCGGTGCCATGGGGATCAGTTTGGTCATCGGCCTCCCCTTGGGATTTCTCCTGGGGTTTTTCTCTTTTCCCGGCCGGCGCGCCGTGAGGACGGTGGTGGACACCCTCTTGGCCCTGCCCACCGTGCTCATCGGCCTGTTGGTCTATGCTTTCATCTCCAGCAGAGGGCCTTTGGGCGAATACGGCCTGCTGTTCACCCTTTCCGGTATCGCCTTGGGCCAGACGATTCTGGCCCTGCCCATCGTCGCGGCATTGACCGCCGCTGCAGTGGAGGGCGGCGACCCTCGACTTCGTCCCACACTCATGGCCTTGGGTGCCGGTCGTGGGCAGATGCTATTCAGCACCCTTTGGGAGTCCCGCCATGGCCTGCTAGCAGCGGCCGTCACCGCCTACGGCCGCGTCACCACCGAGGTGGGAATTTCCATGATGGTCGGCGGCAACATCAAGTGGCACACCCGCACGATGACGACGGCCATTGCCTTGGAAACCAACAAAGGTCAGTTTGCCATGGGGGTCGCCCTGGGCCTGGTGCTGCTGGCCATTGCCTTTGCCGTGAACCTGTCGCTGTCCACACTGAGGAAGCGATAGTGGATAAGGACGGGGCATATACGCTTGAAAAGGTCACCCAGACTCATGACGGCCGCACGGTTCTGGATGTGCCCGCACTGTCCATCCACCCGGCCACCATCACCGGGCTGGTGGGTGCCAACGGCAGCGGGAAAAGCACACTGCTGGATCTGTTGGGATTTATTCGCCGGCCGGCCAGCGGCGTCATCCGGCTCAACGGTGAGCCCGCCGAGCCCTTCAGCCCTGCTGTTCGTGCGGCCGGCGTTGCCTTGCTCAATCAGAACGTTTACCTCCTTAAGCGAAGGGTCATCGGCAACGTGGCCTATGGACTCAAGGTCCGCGGGTTGGCGCGTGGCGCGCAGGCGCGCATCGCCGAGGCGCTCGACGACGTGGGGCTCCCTCCGGACGTTTTCGGCCGGCGACCCTGGTATGCGCTATCCGGGGGCGAGGCGCAGCGTGTGGCGCTTGCCGCACGACTGGTGCTCCGGCCCCGGGTGCTGTTGCTGGACGAGCCCACCGCCAGCGTTGACGATCACAGTGCCCGGCTCATCAAGCGAGCCGCCCTTCGGGCGCGCCGGCGATGGGGCACCACCCTGGTTATTGCCAGTCATGACATCCACTGGCTGCACACCATCTGCGACGATATCATCTACCTTCACAGCGGCCGGTTGCTGGCATCAGGATTTGCCACGGTCATTGACGGGCCCTGGAAGTCAGAGGGCGGCGGTCGCTGGACCCACACGCTGTCCGACGGGCAATGCATTCGCGCTGTTGGCGAGGGAAAGAACGGGCCTCATCGAACGGCTCTGGTTGAGGCCGGCGCCCTTCAGGTGTGTGACACGGCACTTCGTGCCGACGGCTCCCAGAACCAACTGCATGGGATCCTGACCCGGCTGATCTTTGAAAAGCGCACCGGCGGCCTTTTGGCTACCGTGGACGCCGGCCAACTGTCGTTTACCTGCCGCCTGCCGCAAGAACCTGCGGCGGGTCTTGGCGCCCGCCCCGGCCAACCCGTTTATCTCCGCTTTCCCGTGGATGCCGTTCGCTGGCACGGCCCACCGTCCTGAAGCCGCGGCATCTCCCCGTGCGCCAGCGCCGCGCGGAACGATCATGGCTTGAAGGTCAATGGGTTCAGTGTTATGAGACCCCCCGAAAGTTACCCCTAAATTGTTATGGCATTTTTCACGGAATGGAAGTCCATCTTTACAATACGCTGACCCGGCGTAAATCGCGGTTCGTTCCCATCAACGGCAACCGGGTGGGGCTCTACACCTGCGGCCCGACGGTGTACAATTTTGCCCATATCGGCAACCTGCGGACCTACATTTTCGAAGATATTCTCAAACGCGTATTGATCTACAACGGGTTTGACGTTCTCCATGTTATGAACATCACCGATGTAGGGCACCTCACCGGTGACCGGGACATGGGTGAAGACAAAATGGAGAAAGGGGCCCAGCGGGAGGGTAAAACCGCCTGGGAGATCGCCGCTTTTTACACAGAAGCCTTCCGGCAGGATATCCGCGCCCTTAACATTCTTGACCCCACCATCTGGGTCCGGGCCACCGACACCATCCCCGATCAGATCGCCCTGATTCGGGTGCTTGAAGAAAAGGGGTTTACCTACCGGACGACGGACGGAATCTATTTCGACACGGCGCGCTTTCCCGACTATGCCCGGCTCAGCCGCCAGAACAGGGACGCGCTCCAGGAGGGCGCCCGGGTGGAAAAAAACGTCGAAAAGCGCAATCCCACCGATTTCGCTTTGTGGAAGTTCTCACCAGTCGATGTCCGGCGCCAGATGGAGTGGGATTCTCCGTGGGGCCTCGGGTTTCCCGGCTGGCACATCGAGTGTTCGGCCATGAGCATGAAGTACCTTGGAGACAGCCTGGACATCCACTGCGGCGGTACCGATCACATCGATGTTCACCACACCAACGAAATCGCCCAGTCCGAGGCCGCCACGGGAAAGCCGTCCTTCAACTTCTGGATGCACGGTGAATTTCTCAACATCCAGGGGGGAAAGAAAATGGCCAAGAGCGAAGGCAATTTCTTGACTCTGGACAATGCATTTACCGAACAGGGTCTCGATCCTCTGGTGTTTCGTTACGCCGCCTTCCTCAGCCACTACCGTAAACCCATGGAGTACAGTGACACATCGGTGGAAGCCGCCCGCAACGGCCTGCGTCACCTGCGTCAACAGGTGCGCCGGCTGGTGGAATCCACAACAGAAGGGTCGGCGATCGTTGACCCGGAGTTTCGGGAAAGATTTCTTGAGCCGCTTCGGGACGATCTCAACATGCCGCGGGCAATGGCGGTGGTGCAGGAGCTTTTGAAATCGGATCTGGCCGAGCCGGTCAAGCTGGCCACGGTGCGTGACTTTGATACGGCGGTGTTGGGTCTCGAACTGGACCGGCCTCCGGCGGCGGCGCCCATCCCCGTGGATGTGGCGGCGCTGGCCGCTGCACGGACCCAGGCCCGAAAGGAAAAGAACTGGGCGCTGGCGGATGAACTCCGCGACCGGCTGACGGCCATGGGTTACGTCGTGAAGGACACCCCGGACGGGACCGAGGTGACAATGCCCGAATAACGCGCATTTTCAAAACGCGTCAGCGGTGGTTTATCACTGACCCGTGAACGATCGCCGCTTCTCACGGCTGAATTGCGGCGTCTTACACTTGTTGATCGTGCCGTTCTTGTTTAACCTCAAGACCTTTAGGGCTGTGGGAATGAACCCTCTGGCGTTGCATCGCAGACTGCCTCTCGGGTCGGCCGCCGCATTATGGCTGGTCACCCTGTTATTGTCGTCGGCCCTTTCTGCCGGGCAGCTGTCTCCCGCTACAGTGCCTCTTTCCCCGGACGGCACCATGCACATCAGCCCTGAAGACCGATGCCCGGTCTGCGCCATGCGGCCGGCGAAGTATCCCCAATCCGCCTGCGCCATCCAACTCGCCGACGGGCGCACCTTTTACTTCTGCGATACCGGCTGCATGCTGCGTTCCTGGCTTCACCCGGACATCTATTTGGGCGTTGGAAAAGACGCCCTTAAACGGGCGGTGGTGCGGGAATACTTCACCGGTGCTTATCTCGACGGCAGCGCCGCCATATGGGTGGCCGGCTCCGATGTCATCGGCCCCATGGGCCCCATGATCGTTCCCCTCGACGGCGAAGACCATGTGCGCGCATTCCAGCGGCGCCATGGTGGCAAAACCCTCTTCCGACTTGAAGACCTGACCGAAACCCTTTGGAAGAAGGTGTTCCACCGGCACCCGTGACATCAATAAACTCCATCGTTGGGGTAAAGGGAGGAACCATGGATTTTGACTGTGTCATTTACGGCAAAACGGACGGTGTCGCCGTGATCCGGCTCAACCGGCCCAAGGTGCTCAATGCCATGAACAAGCAACTGTGGCTGGACATGCAGACCGCCCTTGCCGACGCCCGCGAGGACGAGGGTGTGGCGGTGGTGGTGATCACCGGCGAGGGTCGCGCCTTTTCCACCGGCGCCGACCTGAAGGAGTCGAAAACCCGGTCCTTGGAAGACTACCGCGACTATCTGGGGGCGCTTCAGGAAGTGTCCCGGGCCGTCATCCGGTTTGAAAAGCCCACCATTGCCGCCGTCAACGGCTTCGCCATCGGTTCCGGTTACGAGTTGGCGCTGGCCTGCGATATTCGCATCGCCGCCGAAGAGGCCAAGATCGGCTCACCCGAAGCCAAGGTAACCTCTTCGGTCACCGGCGGTGCCTTTAGACTGGTTCAAGACCTCATCGGCCCGGGAAAGGCCAGAGAGCTGCTGTTCACCGGTGAGTACATCGACGGTTGCGAAGCCGCCCGCATCGGTCTGGTCAACCAGGCCGTGCCCGGTGACCAGCTCATGGGGGTGGTGATGGCCATGGCCGGCACCATTGCCGCCAATTCGGCATTTTCGCTGAAGATGATCAAAAAGGGGCTCAACATGGCCAGAGGAGAGGCCAGCCTGGAAGCGCTCATGGATTTTGAAGTCGAAGCCTGCCTTGCCTGTGTGTCCACCAAAGAACGGCAGGCGTCGCTTCAGGAATTCGAAAACCGAAAAAAGTAATCGCTGCCGCTGGGTGTTAGACCAATACCGCAGCTCAATAAGGAGATGCCCATGGGATTAGACAGGGTTCTAAACGCGAGATCCGTCGCCGTGGTGGGTGCCTCAAAAGTCCCCACAAAGCGCGGTTACCAAACCATTCGCACCCTGCTGGACGAACGCTATGACGGGGCCATCTATCCGGTGAACCCCAAGGAGAAGCGGATTCTGGGCCTGCCCTGCTATGGCGCGGTCTCAGAGATTCCCGGAGACGTCGACGTGGCACTCATTGCCACGCCGGCCAAGACGGTTCCCGCGGTATTGGAAGATTGCGGTAAAAAGGGGGTCAGCGGCGCCATCATTCTGGCCGCGGGCTTTGGCGAAACCGGAGCAACTGGAAAAGCGCTGGAAAGAGACGTGCTGGCGGTGGCCGGCCGTCACCATATCCGTCTCATCGGCCCCAACACTTCCGGCATGATCAATCTCAAGGACAATCTCAACCTGGTGGGCCTCAAAAACGCGCCCAAAGGGGATATCGCGTTATTGACGCAAAGCGGCAACATGGCGCTGACCCTGATCACCGAGGCGAAATTGAAGAGCCGGAAGGGATTCACCTACTACGTGGGGGTGGGCAACGAGGCGGATATCCGCTTTCACGAATACCTCGAGTTCTTCCGGCAGGACCCGGATACCCGCGCCATTCTCATGTATGTGGAGGGCATGCGAGAGGGCCGCAAATTCCTTCAGCAGGCCTATAAGACCACCGAAACCAAGCCGGTGGTTCTATTGAAAAGCGGGCGTTCTTCGACTGGCAAACAATCCGCCGGATCGCATACCGGCGCTCTGGCCGGCATGTCGGAAGTGGCCAAAGGCGCCTTCGAGCGTGCTGGCATCATCGTCATTGAAAATTCCGATGAGCTTTTCCCCGCCGCCGAAACCCTTTCCAGCCTGCCGCCGATTAAAAACAGCCAGATCGCCATTTTGGCCGACGGCGGTGGACATGCCACCATCGCCGCCGACACCCTCACCGATCTGGGGGTGGCCATTCCTGAACTGGAGGAGAAGACCAAAGCGCGGCTGCGGGCTATCCTTCCCGGCGGTGCCTCGGTGAGAAATCCCATCGACGTGGCCGGCGGGACCGACGACAACCCCGCTGTATTCGCCGATTGCGCCAACATCATTCTTGGCGATCCCAATGTGGGCGGTCTACTCATCGTTGGGCTGTTCGGCGGGTACGGTATTCGGTTTGCCGAAAGCCTGGCCCTCATGGAGGAAGACGCTGCCCACCGAATGGGCAAGATGGTCAAGAGCCGCAAAAAGGCCATCGTGGTGCACAGCCTTTACAACTCGGAGAAGCCCCACAGCCTGGACCTGCTGCGCTACTACGGCGTTCCGGTTTACGGAAGCCTCGATGTGGCGTGCAAATGCATCGGTGTTCTCGCCCAATACGGAAAATACCTCAAGGGCTACCATGCCAAGTCCGACTACGTGCTCGACCGGGGCGCCAAGGCCAAGCCCGAAGGGCGGGAGATCATCGCCAGTGCGTACCGGCAGGGGCGTACCGTGCTGCTGGAAGCCGAGGCCAAACAACTGCTCAGGCATCACGGGGCGCCGGTAACGGAGGACGTGCTGGCCAAAACGGCGGCCCAAGCCGCAGCGGCGGCTGTCCGCATGGAGGGAAAGGTCGTATTGAAGATTGCCTCGCCGGATATTCTACATAAAAGCGATGTCGGCGGCGTTGTACTGAATCTTTCCGGCAAGGAGAAGGTCAAAAGGGCGTTTCGGGAGATCATCGGCAACGCCCGGGCCCACAACCCCGATGCCCGTATCGAAGGCGTCCTGGTGTCGCCCATGGTGGACAAGGGGCTGGAGGTGATCATCGGCACCAAGATGGACGATCAGTTCGGACCGGTGATCATGTACGGCCTGGGTGGCGTGCTCGTGGAAATCTTAAAGGACGTCTCCTTTCGCGTGCTGCCCATCACGCGGCGCTCGGCACAGCGAATGATTGCCGAGACCCAATCCCAACCCATCCTGGACGGCGTCCGTGGGGAGAAACCCTATGACAAAAAAGCGCTGGTCAATCTTTTGCTCGTGTGTTCGGAGATCATTGAAGCGTACCCAGAGATTCAAGAGATGGATCTCAACCCCACCATCCTCCACCATCAGGGACTGGACATCGTCGATGCAAGGATCATTCTAAAGTCGAAATCATAGGACGGGTCGATCAGGGCGCAGAGGCATCGGCAGCCCAATGCCCATTGGGAGATTGAATCGCGACAATCGATTGTGCTATGGCCACGTTTCAGCTTTACCCTATCCATTGAGGCCTTCAATTGCTTTCGGCCTTAACGGGAATCATGGAAAACGCGTTGCGACATGAAACGCTTTGCGTTCATGGGCAGCGCTCACTTTACAGGAACGCAATGACACCTCTGAAATACACGCAGCACTGCAAAAACGTTTTCATCGACAGTGCGGATATCGCGATGTCCGAAATAGAACGCATCGTTTCCCTGGTCTCGGCGGATTTCGATTTCGCGACCATCGCGCCGGTGTTCGAGGACACGGTGCGCCTCTTCGATGGCGAGTATCCGGGGTACCGTTCTTCGTTGACCAAATATCATGACGCCCATCACACGCTGTCGGTGACTCTGGCAACGGGCAGGCTGCTCCACGGCTGTTTCCTGGCCGGCCACACCTTTTCGTCGAACGACATCTTTCTGGCATTGACCGCGTCCTTGTTTCATGACGCCGGCCTGATTCAAAAGGAATCGGACACCCAGGGCACCGGGGCGAAGTATACTGTGGGCCACGAAGAGCGCAGTATCGATTTCGCCGAGGCTTACCTGGCGGAGCGAGGGGGCACCGCCAAGGATGCCGACACCTGTGCGGCCATCATCCGGTGCACCATCATGGTCGTGCCGCCGGAGTCCGTCGTCTTCCCGTCAACCGACAGCGCCATACTCGGTCAGGTCGTCGGCTCGGCGGACCTGCTGGCCCAGATGGCCGATCGGCAATACCTTGAAAAACTGCTGCTCTTATTCAAGGAATTTCAAGAAGCGCGGCTGCCCGGGTTCGATTCCGAACTCGATCTTCTCCAGAAGACGTCGGACTTTTACTTCAACATCGCCAACAAGCGGTTGCGTGAGGGCCTCGGCGGGGTGTGCGACCACATGCGCCTACATTTCAAGGATTATTGCGGGATAGACACCGATATGTACGCCGCATCCATTGAAAAGAACATTCAATATGTTGAAAAACTGCAGCAGCAGTGTGGCGACTCCTATGAGTGTTATCTCACCAATTTAAAGCGCGGCGGCATTGCCCTGGAGGAGTTGCGGCAAATCAAGACCTCGACGTGAAAAGCGCAGGGGGCCACCCACACATTGATAAATTGACTTGCGTCCTGATAAAGGCGTCCGGTTCCTTCCTCAATGGAGTTCAGTGCAAGCAGACAACTTATCATAGACGGCATTGAACAGATCGGTCGATCTCAGTATGCCGACGATCTCCTTACCCTTCGTGACCAGCAAACTGTGGTGGCGCCCCATGACGGTGCGGTGCATGGCGATGTTCATGGTATCCGATTCGGATACGAATTCACCCTCTGTGGGTTCCTGCATGTAATCCGCTACCTTTGCGCCTTCAAGCGCTTTACACATCGTTTCTATGGGCTGCTCCCACAGTTGGTAGCTCTCACGCAAGGTTTTGAGGACTTCTTTGCTCAAATAGGATTTGCCAATCCAACTCGATTCGCCCAGTTTCGTGTAGCGCGGCTCGAATGCGCGCATGATGTCGATGATGCTCAGACGGCCAACGACCTGGTTGTCGGCATTCACGACGACCAGTGATTGGTGGCGGTACGGGCCACTTTCATGAACTTTTTTTTCATTCTCGAGTGCACGGACGGCGTCCGCCATCTGCGCATTGTGGTGAATCTTTGCATAATCTGCAATCGGCACCATCAAGTCCCGAATCTGCCAGTCTTTCATATTACAATCCTTCTCATCATGGGGTTTCTCTCGCGACGGTACATGCCGTTGCCTGACGTCCAAATTTGACGGTTCCGCAAAAAGTCCGATATCTGCGTTACGCGTCATCCTTCGTCATGGCGGCGTACTGTAAGTACTTCTCATTCCTCAGGATTCGCAAGCCGTATCTCGACCATTTTACGAAATCGTCCTTTTTGCTACTTTTTACCGTTTCATCAAATTTAGGGGCATTGCAGGAACAAGTAAACGCTTTTAGGCGGCTTAGTTCGACAAAGGCTTCTCAGACAAATACCCGCTCAACCCTGGCTGTCAGGGCCGATGTGATCTCGTAGTTGATGGTGCCCAGCAGACCGGCCACTTCCTCGGCGGGAATTTCAGCCCCCTCCTGTCGGCCGAAAACCACTACCTCGTCGCCGGTGCGGGCCTCAGGGATGCCGCCAACGTCGATCATCGTGTGATCCATGCACACCCTGCCCCGGATGGGGGCGCGGCGCCCGTGTACCAGCATGCTGCCGGCATTGCTGAGACGGCGGTTGACCCCGTCGGCATAGCCCACAGGGATGGTGGCGATGGCGGTGGGGCGCTCCGAAGACCAGGTCATGCCGTAGCTGACCGGAAATCCCGTCTCCACGCATTTGATCTGAACGATGCGCGATTTGAGGCTCATCGCCGGCGAGAGCCGGATCTTGGAAAGGGCCACTTCCTCTGAAGGCTTCAATCCATAGAGCGCGATGCCTGCCCGCACCATATCCAGGTGGGCCTCGGGGTGATCGATGATGGCCGCGCTGTTGGCCGCATGTTTGATGGGGATCCGGATGCCGGCCAGGTCGAGTTGGGCGACAAACGCTGCGAACCGGTCGATCTGCTTTTGGGTGAAAGCCTTGTCGGCACTGTCGGCGGCGGCGAAGTGGGTGCTCAGCCCTTCCAGGGTGATGCCGGGAAGGCCGGCGATGGCGCGGGCGGTTTCCAAGGCCTCCTGGCGGATCGGCAGACCGTGGCCCATGTTCGGGAGAATGCCAAGTCTTCCCATTCCCGTATCCACCTTGAGGTGGAGGCGAATCGGCTGGCCGAAAGACTGCGCCTGCTGTGAGAAGGCCCTGGCTGTTTCCAGGTCAAAAACGGTTTGGGCCAGATCGCATCGAATCAGGGTGTCTGCGTCTTCGGGCGCCGTGTGGCTGAATATGAGGGTCGGGGCCAAGATGCCGTCGTTGCGAAGGGACACGGCCTCCCCGAGGCGCGCCACGCCCAGGAAGTCGGCGCCGGCCGCCAGCGCGGTGCGGGCCACCTCGGCAGCCCCGTGGCCGTAGGCGTTGGCCTTGACGACGGCCATCAGCCGTGCCTCCGGGCGTGTCAGGCGCCTGAGTTCCCGGACATTCTCGGCGATGGCGGATAAATCGACTTCCGCCCAGACCATTGGCTGCACCATTTGCAACGCTCCTCATCGTGAGATTGAGATTTGCGGACCGCTGCATAGTACGCATTAACGGGATTTCATGCAAGACAAGCGAAACCGGTGAATGGAGGGCGACGCCGGCGGAAACCGCCGACGCCGTCCTTTGGGATCATGTTCGCGTGCGGAGGCTTACAACAGCGTTGCCACGTCCGTGTATTCAATGTCGAACGCTTCGGCAACGCCTTTGTAGGTGACCTTGCCTTTAACCACGTTGGCGCCCAAAAGCACTTCGCGGTTTTCTTTCATGGCGGCTTTCCACCCCTTGTTGGCGATCTGAAGGGCGTAAGGCAGGGTGGCGTTGGTGAGGGCCACCGTCGAGGTCTTGGCCACGGCCCCCGGCATGTTGGCCACGCAATAGTGGAGCACGCCGTCGACTTCGTAAACCGGATCGTCGTGGGTGGTGGCCTTTGAGGTTTCGAAGCAGCCGCCCTGATCGATTGCCACATCCACCAGCACGGAGCCCTTCTTCATGGTTGACAGCATGTCACGGGTCACCAGGCGCGGGGCTTTGGCGCCGGGGATCAAAACGGCCCCGATGACCACGTCGGCTTCCTTCACCAGTTTTCGGATCGTGGCCGGGGTGCTCATGAGGGTAAAGCAGTTGCTGGGCATGACATCGCTCAAGTACCTTAGCCGATCCAGGTTCATATCCAGCAGATAGACCTTGGCTCCCAGGCCGCAGGCCATTTTGGCTGCGTTGATGCCCACCACGCCGCCGCCGATGACCACCACCGTGCCGGGTTCCACTCCCGGCACCCCGCCCAGCAGAATGCCCTGGCCGCCCTTGGAAATCTCCAGGAATTTGGCGCCCTGCTGGATGGCCATGCGTCCGGCCACCTCGCTCATGGGGGTGAGCAGGGGCAGGCTCCCGTCGGTCTTCTGGATGGTTTCGTAGGCGATGCAGACAGCCTCGCTGTTGATGAGGGCCTGGGTGAGGGTTTCCGCTGCGGCCAGGTGCAGGTAGGTGAAGACGATCTGGTCCTTTGGGATCAGGTCGTATTCCGGGGGCATGGGCTCCTTGACGTGCATGACCATGTCCGCCGCAGCGAAAATCTCGGCGGCCGTGGCCACCATTTTTGCCCCGGCTTTTTCATACAGTGCGTCTTCAAAGCCGGACCCGATGCCGGCGGACTTTTCCACCAGCACGGTGTGACCGTTCTGCTTCATGACTTCAACGCCCGCCGGTGTCATGGATACCCGGTATTCCTCTTTTTTGATTTCCTTGAGAATGCCAACGATCATGATTGCCTCCTTGGGCTGCCGGCCGCTCAAAGCCAGCGGGTGGGTGGCCGTCGACCATGTTTATTTTTCGACGGTCAGGTCTATGGAATGAATCCGGTCCCTGATGCCCGGGGGCAGCAGGATCCATTTGCGTTCGGATTTCATGACAACATAGCACTCACTCGATTTGATGCCCCCGACCTTATAGAGCTTTTCGGAGAGAAAGCCGTGGAGTCCGGCCATGCCGTCGGTGGAAATGACTTCCGCCATGATGTCATAGCGCCCGGTCACGACAGCGGCCCAGTGGACCTGATCCAGGGCGGCGATGGCTTCGAGTTTCTCTTGCAGCTGATAGGTGTCGAGCCGGATGCCCACGATGGCGGTGGTGATGCCTCGGGTGCGAAATGCGTCCACGAGACCCGCCACCCGAAAAACGGCGGCATCGCCCAGCGTCTTGAGGCGGGAGCGAACCGTGGGGGCACTCACCCCCAGGCGCTCTCCGAGCTTCCCCACCGGCATGCGGCCATCCTCGGCGAGCTGGCGGATCAACTCCTTGTCGGTGCTGTCGAGTTTTTCCTTGGCCATGGTCGTTGTCGCCATTGCAGTTACGGTTGTTGTCGGGACGGAGTGGAAATTGAATTTGGAAAGTCCAGTCCGAAAAAATATCCTATAAAGAAATTATTATGTCAATAAATTTTTTTATAGAAAAATATAGATTCAAAATTATTTCGAAATAGGCGGGCCGTCCTGAGAGTGCTCACTGGCGCGCGTCGAACAGCTCTCCGGCATGGTAGGAGCTCCTCACGAATGGGCCGGCGGCGACCTGTTCAAACCCCATGGAGAGCGCTTCGACTTTGAATCTCTCAAACGCCTCCGGCGGCACGTACCGTTCCACCGGAAGATGGTTGGGTGTGGGCTGAAGGTACTGGCCCAGCGTGAGAATCCGGCAGTGGGCGGTTAGCAGGTCCTTCAATACCTCATGGATTTCTTCATCCGTTTCGCCGAGGCCCAGCATGAGGCCGCTTTTTGTGGGGATCTTGGCATTCAGGTCATGGGCCCGCGACAACAGCTCCAGGGAGCGCCCGTAAACCGCCTGTGGCCGCACCCTTAGATAAAGGCGGGCGACGGTTTCCAGGTTGTGATTGAGAACATCCGGGCCGGCATCAATGACGGTGGACAAGGCAGAAAGGTCCCCTTGAAAGTCGGGAATCAACACCTCCACGTGAACACCCGGGATGCGGTCTCGAAGTGCCTGAATGGTCCGGGCGTAGTGTTTGGCCCCGCCGTCGGGAAGGTCGTCTCGGGTGACCGATGTGACCACCACGTATTTCAGCCCCATGTTGGCCGCGGCCTCCGCCACCCGCTTTGGCTCATTGATGTCGGGCAGGCCTTCAGGCCCGTGGGCCACGGCGCAGAACCTGCAATCCCGGGTGCAGCGTGAACCGAGAATCAGAAACGTGGCGGTACGATGGGAGAAGCATTCCCACTGGTTGGGGCATTTGGCTTCCTGGCAGACCGTGTGCAGATCGCCCTCTCGAATCATGGATCTGATGGTTTCGTAGCCCTTGCCCGTGGGCAGCCGGCGTCGGAGCCAGGCCGGCTTGGGGGTTCGGCGCGGGGGGAGCTTGGGCATCCTGGCAATGACCTTTCAAAGCAATGAAACGGCACGGTTATTCTATAGCATTGGCTGTTTCGTGGGGGAGCGGTTTATCCTCTCCCGCAATGGGAAAAATGGTTCCAGCCGTCCGGGGCAACCGAGAGCGGGCGGGGATAAACCCCGCACCCTACATTATCTCATGGTTCGGGCCGTTCATCGCGGAGACGTCGATCTCCCGGATGGGAATGTCGAAGGCGGTTGACAGGGCGTCCACCATGGCGATGCGGGCTGCCGGCATGGTAATTCCCGGTGCGCCTTCGACGGCAAGGGACGTCATGACCACGTTTTCGAGCCCGCAGGGGTTGATCCAGGAAAACGGCGTCAGGTCCGTGGCCACGTTGAGTGCCAGCCCGTGAAACGTCACGCCCCGGCGCACGGCGATGCCGATACTGCCCAGTTTTCGGTCCGCCACCCACACGCCGCGGTTTTCCGGTCGCCGGATGGCATGCACCCCCCACCTTGCAGCTGTCGAGATCATGCACGACTCCAGAGCGTCCACAAAATCGGCGACGCCCAGGCGTCGTGCTTTCACGTTGACGATGGGGTAGGCCACCAGTTGGCCGGGGCCGTGATAGGTGATGAACCCACCGCGTTCGGTTTCCACCACTTCGATACGGTGTGCTTTCAGTCTGGACCGGGGCACCACAATGTTTTCCGCGCCGCCCCGGCGCCCAAGTGTGTATACCGGGGCATGCTCCAGAAGCAGCACGATGTCCGGCAGCGACGCATCGGCCACGCGCGCCGCCACCATGCGGTGCTGGAGGGCCAGGGCCCGGGCGTAGGGCACGATGGGCAGATTGACAGCAAGCCATTCTTTTGATGTCCGTAATGCGTCCATGGCAGGGAAATTGTCACGAGTTGCAGGTTAATCTGCGGGGCCGGTTCCGGGCTTGCAGTACCATTCGCGGGCATGGCCCGCTCCTATCATATCAAAATAATCGCACCTTAGGTGTGTAGGAGCGGGCCATGCCCGCGAAACGGCGATTATTGGCAACGACTGCGGCACGGGATTCGTCATGCCGTGTCCCATTTCCGTCTTCATCCATGCATCTTTTGCCATCCCCTGTCGTTATCCCGTTAGGCACGGTTTTCTGGCGGCCGTGGCCTCATCCAGCCGCCGGACCTTGCTCAATGCCGGTGCGGCGCGAACGATATCCGGATCGGTTTTGGCTTCCTCGGCGATGGCCCGCATGGCGTCGATGAAGCGGTCGATCTCGGCTTTGGACTCGGTTTCGGTGGGCTCGATCATGATGGCGCCGGGCACCACCAAGGGAAAATACACGGTGGGCGGATGAAACCCGTAGTCCATGAGCCGCTTGGCCATGTCGAGGGTGGACACGCCGTGGTCCGCCTGCAGTTTGTCCGAAAACACGCACTCGTGCATGTTTGGCCGATCGTAGGCCAGGTGAAAAACGTCCTTGAGCCTGGCCTTGATGTAGGCGGCGTTGAGCACCGCCAGTTGACTGGCTTTTTTCAGGCCGGCGGGGCCCATGCTGAGGATATAGCTGTAAGCGCGCAGCATCACCCCGAAGTGGCCGTGAAAGGCTGACAGCTTGCCAATGGTGTCGGGAAAGTCGCTGCTAAGGCCGAAGCCGGCCTCACTGTTGACCACGCGCGGTACCGGGAGAAACGGCGCCAGATGTGATTTCACGCACACCGGCCCGGCGCCGGGGCCCCCGCCGCCGTGGGGCGTGGAAAACGTTTTATGCAG
This sequence comes from uncultured Desulfobacterales bacterium, assembly GCA_964446485.1. GTDB lineage: Bacteria > Desulfobacterota > Desulfobacteria > Desulfobacterales > JBDRRP01 > JBDRRP01. The sequence goes on from CAYUOU010000036.1 coordinate 18,722, forward strand.
GTTGAGGTGCAGCACGTCGATGCCGATGGATGCCATGTCGACGATGCCCATGACGGCATTCATGTTGGCCCCATCGCAGTAAACCTGCCCACCCTTGGCGTGCACCACCTCGGCGATCTCCCGGATGTTCTCCTCAAACAGCCCCAGGGTGTTGGGGTTGGTGACCATGATCCCGGCGGTGTCTTGGTCCATAACCGCCGCGATGGCCTCGGTCGAGAGAATGCCCTGTTCGTTGGACGACACAGGAACCGGGCGGTAACCGCACAGGGCCGCACTGGCAGGGTTGGTGCCGTGGGCGGTGTCGGGGATGATGATTTTGGTGCGCTGCTGGCCCAGTTTTTCGTGGTAAGCATAGATGAGCAGCATACCGGCCAACTCACCGTGGGCCCCGGCCGCCGGTTGCAGGCTCACCGCATCCATGCCGGTGACTTCTGCGAGGTAGCGCTCCAGATCGAACATCAGCGACAGGGCGCCCTGGCTCAGCGCCGTCGGCAGCATGGGATGCCCGCCGGCGAAGCCGGGCAGTGAGGCCTGGCGCTCATTGGTCTTGGGATTGTATTTCATCGTACACGAGCCCAAGGGGTACATGCCCGTGTCGACGCCGAAGTTCCAGGTGGACAGCCGGGTGAAATGACGTACCACATCCAGTTCGCCCAGGTCCGGGAAGTCGGGCCCGTCACCGGTGAGATTCGGGGCCATGTCGGCTGCAGGGACGTCGCTGACCGGCAGGGCCACCCCGCGGCGCCCCTTTTGGCCGCGTTCCCACAGTAGGGGTTCGTTCAGCACCAGTCCGGAAGTTCCCGTTTTTTCGGTCATGATGTCACCTCCCCGACCAGTTCATCCATGTCTTCCCTGCGCGTGGTTTCCGTGGCGCAGAGGAGATAGTGGTCGTCAAGTTCAGGATATTCGCCGGCCAGTGGCAGCCCGGCGATGATTTTCTTTTTCAGAAGCGCACGGTGGCGTTGTGAAAACCCTGGCGGCATCCGCACCACAAATTCGTTGAATGTCTGCGCGCCGAAGGGGATGGTTGCCCCCGCCGCCGCCAGTTGGGATTTCAAATACGCGGCCTTGCTGTGGTTGAGAGCGGCCAGGTCGCGAAACCCGGTTCGACCCAGCAGCGCCATATAGATGACCGCCGACAGGGCACAGTGGCCGTTGTTGGTGCAGATGTTGCTGGTGGCCTTCTCGCGGCGAATATGCTGCTCCCGGGTGGCCAGCGTCAGGACGAAGCCCGGTTTGCCGTCCAAATCGGTGGTCTTCCCCACCAGTCGCCCGGGAAGGCTTCGAATATAGGCCTGCCGGCTGCCCAGCATGCCCAGACCCGGCCCCCCGAAGGATCGCGAAAGCCCCAGGCTTTGGCCTTCGCCGGCCACGATGTCCGCCCCTAAATCGCCGGGATTTTTTAATAGCCCGTAGGCCACGGCTTCTGTAAAACCGGCGATCATAAGGGCCCCTCCCGCGTGGGCGCTTTCTGCGGCGGTTTTCAGGTCCTCGATGCATCCGAAGAAGTTGGGTGATTGAATGCCCACCGCCGCCACGTCACCAGCGCCGGCGATGGCTGACAGATCGGTGGTGCCGGCTTCGGTAAAGGGCAGTTCCACCACCTCAAATCCCGTGGGGTGAAAGTAGGTGGAGATGACACGGCGATAATTGGGGTGGATGGCCCTGGAGACCGCTACCCGTTTTCGGCCGGTTTTTCTGACCGCCATGAGCAGCGCTTCGGTGATGGCCGTGGCCCCGTCATAGTGCGAGGCGGTGGCCACGTCCATGCCCATAAGGCGGGCCGCGAGCGTTTGATACTCATAGATGGCTTGCAGGGTGCCCTGGCTGATTTCCGGCTGATAGGGCGTGTACGAGGTGAGAAACTCCGAACGGCTGCGGACATAAGCGGCTGCCGCCGGGATGAAGTGGTCGTAGCTGCCGGCACCCAAGAAGATCCGATACTCGGGCGCCGTGGCCACGGTGGCAGCCAGGCCGTCCATATGCCGGTTCAGTTGCCATTCGTCTGTGGGGCCGGGCAATTGCATGCCCAGTCGGCAGCAGCACGCTTCGGGAATGGTGGCGAACAGGGCCTCAAGCGAATCAACCCCCACCACTGCCAGCATGGCATCGATTTCTTCCGCTGTATGGGGCAGATACGGCATGGCGTTATCCTTTCAGGGCCTCCAGATAGGCCACTTTGTCCATGAGGGCGTCGATTTCGGCAGGGTCGGATGGCTTGACGCGAATCATCCAGGCGCCCTCGTAGGGGTCGGTGTTCACTAACTCGGGGGCATCTTCCAGCGCTGTGTTGACGGCCGTGACCTCGCCGCCGATGGGCATGTAGAGTTCGGAAACGGCTTTTACCGACTCCACTGTGCCGAATCCCGTGCCCTTGTCAAAAGTGGCCCCCACCTGTGGCAGTTCAACGAACACCACATCCCCCAGCTGATCCTGGGCGTAGTCGCTGATGCCGATGGCGGCGGTGTCCCCTTGCGGTTTCACCCACTCATGATCTTCGGCGTAGCGGCGGTCCTCGGGGATGACGAGTTCACTGATTTCTTTCATTGGCTCCTCCTATCAGTTTAAGCATCTGGGTAACGGGACGTCGGGCCGACCGGTCCGGCCGAACGTCGTCAACGATCGTCGCCGCTATCTTGCAGCGATTCTCTTCGAGGGTAACGTTGGTTCCCGGGACCAGCGGCGTCGCCACGCTGACGAAGCCGCAGGAAAGGCCCCTGGGGCAAAAACCGGCCGGCTTCCATGAACAATTCGAAGCCCATTTCGCCCGTGTATCCGGTGCGGGAAAGCAGCACGGGATGCCCCCCCAGTACTCGAAACGCCTCGGCGCCCGGGTGACTGGCATCAAAATGGCCTTTGAAGGAGAAGTAGACCATGGCACGGCTCCTTTCTGCAACGAGACCGGGGCATTACAGCAGATAGGGCACCTTGAGATTGTATCCCTTGTAGACCACGAAAGTCTCCACAGAGCGCACGTCCGTTATCTTCACGACTTCTTCAGTATAGAACTCCAGCAGGCCAAAGCCTTCTTTAAGAAGGACGATGAGAATGAGATCAAAACGGCCAGTCACAACGCTGACGGATACGACCCCTTTGAGCCGACTGAATTCTTCTCCCTTTTTCACCAGGTTCATGGAACGCAACTTCACGCCGACCATAACCACCCGGTGGCCCGGCAATGCCTCGGCATCCACCAGCCCTGCAATGTCAAGAACGCCTTCATCACGGAGCTTGTTAACCCGGGATCTGACCGTGTTTTCCGCCAATGTCAATTCTTCAGCAATTTTCTTGTATGACTTTCTACCGTCTTGGAGATGCCTCATGATGGCGAGGCTGAGATCGTCGATATTCATGACAAAAGCCTTTTTGAAAATGGGCCGCTGTTGGCGCTGCGTTGAGTGGCATCACGGCGGTGTGCGACGGCTGACCGCCGGCAGGAAGGATTGGCGTGAGCGTAGGTCCAGCCGCGCCGTGTCGACACGACATGATATTGCCCAATCATGTCGATTGTGTCAATATATCATTTAAAAATCTACTGATTCATCAGAATATATGGTATTATTTATCGTATCGGTCAATTTCCTATAAATTTATTGGCGCTGTTTTCTGTTTTTCGCCGGGCGGCCACGGTTTTTGTCCGTTGCGCCCGTTATGCCCCATCCCTTGCTGATACGAAAGGATGCAACAGGACCCATGACCCGCGAAGCGATTTTCGAAACGACGGCCAACGAACACCTTGTCTGCGTGGCCTGCGAATCCGGCGCCACGGCGGCGGTTGTCATCGACGCCGCAGCCATCGTCCTTTCCGAGGATCTTGCCGCGCTGTGCAACCCAGGGGCGTGCGAACACTGCGGCCAGGCCCCCAGCTGTCCGCCGGTGATCGGCGGGCCGGAAGACTTCCGGCAACGATTCGCTGGTTTTTCGGCGGCCATCGTGATGCGCGTCGACGTGCCCACCGAGATGCTGTTGTCCAGTCAGCGGCGGGAGGTGATGTGCCTTTTGCACGTGGTGGCCGCCGAGGTCGAGCGGGCGGCGGTGGCACTGGGATGGCCTGATGCGGCAGCCTTGGCCGGCGGCTCCTGCAAATTCCTTTTTTGCCACGATGAGGCAGGTTGCTCCGTGCTGGAAAACCGCGGGGACTGCCGGCACCCGGACACCGCCCGGCCGTCCATGTCGGGATTCGGCATCGACGTCACACGGCTCATGGAAAGCGCCGGCTGGGCCATGAGGCGCGCCGACGATGACGGCATCGCCGTTGCGCCGGTGGTGGCGCTGGTGATGCTGGGCTGATCTGAGGTTTCGGCGGTCTGTCAAGGATGACGCGGGGCTATCCCCGGGTCAGCTGCCCGAAGACCCTTTTTCGACGGTTAGGCCGTTGACGCGATAGTTGAACTCGTAGGACAGGGCGCCGCTCCAAGCCTCGTCGAACACGCCCTTGTAGCGGGTGCCTTCCACCGGTCCCACCGGTTTGCCGTAGGTGTAAAACCAGTTGACGATGGGGCTGCCGGTGAAGCCCAGCACGATCCAGTAGGTGCCGGGCGAGAGCAGGGGCGCCTCTTTGCGGAAGTCGAAGGCTTCCCATCGATAACCAGGACGCGTGGATATGGTGGCGAGGTCCACCAGATCGCTGGCGGCGATGACCTCCCCCGGCATCCCCTTCTCGTTCTTTCGCAGTTCCACCCATAGCATCCCGCTGCCGCCGAAATTGTGCAGCGCCAGGGCGATCTCCTCCAGGCGCACCGGCTTTTCCAGAACCGTCGCCTGGGCGTATTGGGTGGCCTTGGTGGTGACATACTCGGCGCTTTCAACCAGAAAGTTGCGGGTCGACTGGTCGTCGTCGCCGCTCTCAACACCTCCCCGAGGGAAAGCAAAATCGACATCCACTGGAAAAGACAGGTTGCCGAAGACAAACGGCCACCGATACTCCAGCGCTTTCAGTCTGTCCATGGATAGGGGGGTGGGTGGCGGCTTTTCGCCGGCGGCAATGGTGTCGAAGGAAGACAGGACCGGAGGACAGAGCAGTAAATTGCGGGGGCCGTAATCCTGCCGAAGACCCGTGAGGGACACCCGGTCTTCGGTGAAATCGGCGGCGATGCTTTCCTGGAGCCGGGGCCGCGGTGCATCTGGCCCGGACCGGATCCACCGAAGCAGACCGTCGTTGATCGTCTCTTTGTTGTCCACGCCGACTTCCAGGCGAATATAGCGGTTAGGAATGAACAGTTCGGTTTGCTGGGGGTCAAAGGGGACCCACTCCAGGTCGGGGAACCATACTTCGATCCATGAATGTCGACCCTGGGCCATTTTGAACGTGATGGGGCCGGTATCACGGGTGATGTCAAAGGGGCGATTGAGGGTGATGCCGTTGACGATGCGCACGGGGATGCCCGCCGCCCGCATCAGCGATGCGGCCAGGTGAGAGAAATTCTGGCAGTTGCCCTTCCCGCTGGAGAGGGCGTACAAGGCGTCATAATGCTCGGGGGGGTTCACATACATGAGGTTGTCCACCACCCACGAAAGGATGCGCTGCACAGCGTCGAACTGGCTCTTTGCACCGGCGGTGAGTTGGTGGGACATGTTTCGGATGTCGGGATGGTCGCTTTGCACCTGAACCGTGGGGCTGACGTAATCATCCAGTCCATGGGGCACGGGTTCCAGCGGAAAAGGGGCCCTGGTGCTGAGGCGGTCCAGCCTTGTCCGCGTGGCGGCGTTAAAGGACAGGCGCGCTTCGGCACGATCCGGCGGCGATTCCCAGACGGCGCTCACCACGGTATTGCCCCGTTGATCGGTTTCACGCGTTTCCATTGCCGGCGGGTCAAACACCAACCGAATGTCGGAAGGATCCATGGCGTAGGTGGGCGACGTGTAGGTTTCAGGCATCACGAAGCGCAGTTCCAGCCGCTTGAGACCGCTGGCATTGGTCACTTGCTGGAGAAGGGTATAGCGAATCCCCGAGCCCATATTTCCACTGACTTCATAATTTGCCGCCGGAACCGCCATGGGCGTGATCAGCAGTGCGAACAGTACCATCCAGATGCTTATCTTCATGCCGTTACCTCATCGGTACCGCCTTTCAGCGAATCCAGCCTGCGGCGGGAAAGAACGTGGGCGCGCTGCGCCGTCAGGCTGCGGATCGTCCCTAATTGACGGTGCGATATTACGTGGAATGGGCGGCAATTTCAAGGCGGCCCGGCAGCGCTGATCGGCTGCCGATCATTCGGGGCAGTGGATGGGCTATCGGCTGGGCATGTACAACGCCCGGCGGCGGCGTTCTGCCGTGCCGGGCGTCGTCAGGGGACCGGAGGAGGTATCCAGTATCCAAATCAGATTGATGCGAGACTGTTGCCGGTGTGATGTCTGGCCTGCGCAGGCGGATCGGATTATCAGGCCGCCTTTTCCAGGAGCTCGACTTCCTCGCGGGCCAGCACACAGTCGATGTCCAGGAGGATTTTGACCCCGCCCTCCATTTTGGCCATTCCCAGAATATAACTGGTGTCCAGCTTGGTGCCAAAAGTGGGCGTGTCTTCAATCTCAGCCCCGCGAATGTTGAGCACTTCAGAGACAGAATCCACCACGATGCCGATCTCCACGTGCCCGTTGTGGCTGTCGACTTCAACTACGATGATGCACGTCCGCTCGGTGTAGTCGATCTCCTCCATCCCGAATCGAAGGCGCAGGTCTAGCACCGGAATCACTTTGCCCCGCAGGTTGATGACGCCTTTGACGAATTCCGGTGTCTGGGGCACCGACGTAAACGGCATCATTCCGATGATCTCTTTGATCTTCAAGATGCCGATGCCGTACTCTTCGTTGGCAAGTGAAAAGGTGAGGTATTTACCTTCACGATCTGCCATCACCTTTGTCGCTTGATCAATGGTTTCCCGAAGCTCTGCCATGTCAACCTCCATCTCGGTTTACAATTGCGTAGGGTTCAGATGTCGATGCAAAATCGGCTTTCGACAGGGCCCGTCGCCGTTCTGGTAGGAGTATCGGCAGACATCCGGACGGCTTTAGGAATTAGTTGCGGTGAGGTGAACGCAGTGGGGTAACGACACGGGTGCTGCCGGCCGGGTATCCGTCCGGCCGGGGACCTAAGAGGGCGGCGATTATCCCTTGCTGCCCTCCAAGGCTCGATGTAGCTGATCCTTTTCGGCGCGGAGCGCGCGCAGGCGATCCTCCAGCGCGGGACGGTCGGCGTCGGAGGCGCTTTTCACGACCCCTTCAAGGGCTTCAACTTCCCGAATCAAACGATACAAGTCTCGCGCCAGCAATTGGATGCTCATGGGCCCCTCCACCTCCAAAGTATTACTAATTGAAAATATGAATTTAAAGTAATATATTGCAGGGCAACCCTTGTCGTAGGAGGTCACTTATGGCAATACCCGGCGACGATCATCACGCCAAGTGGAAACGAATTCGTCAACCGTCAACCGCGGATCTCAGGGGAAAGCAGTCCGTTCGCGCCACCTTCAAGCTGTCGCCCCGCGCCATATCAGCCATCAGCGTCATGGCGATGCATTTGGGAATCAAACAGAAATCGCTTTTCGACCACCTCATGGATGATGAAGCGGCCCTCGACGAGATTTCCAGCCGCATCGCAGATGACGCCCTGGCATCCATCCAAAGGGTTCAGAAGACCTATGTGCTGAGTCGCAGCACGCTAGGCTGCCTGGATCGCGCGGCGAAAACGCTCGGCGCACCACGGGATGCCCTGGTGGAGTTCTCCATTCATCGGCTGCTGCCGCTCATCGAGCAGGAACGCAAAAGGCACGAGCGCCGCAAGGAAATCCTTGACCGGGTTCAGCATCACATTTGCCAGGGGGAGGAACTACTTCAATGGTCCAGGCAGCGGCTGGGGGATGAGGATCCGGTGTGCATCCATCTTGAAGCATCGCTGCGCGCCAGTTTGCAGACGTATCAAGAGATTGCCGCATTCATCGAAAAGGGCAGCGTGATCGAAGATTTCTAATCAGCGTTTTCTCAGCAGCTCGCGCTGGACGCGGTAAATGAAAGACACCATGGTGCGCTGGTCGACGGGAAGAACATCCAGAAACTCCAACGCATATCGGTGGCGATACTGCTCATTGTCCACCTCAACCCGTCGAACGACGGCCTTTTTAATGGTCGCTTTCGACGGTGGCGCATCATCCCCGCCAGGGCAATCGATAACGAGGTTGAACAGGTGTTCACCTGTTTTGAAAACGGGCTCGGAGGATATGCCTTTTCGCTTGAGCCGTCGAACGATACCGAGGCTGCCGATCTGGCTGAGATTGATGAGGTCCAGTGCCAGGGGCTCACTGTTCTTCGTGAGCGCCATCAGCGTTCCGGGGGGTGTTTCCACCCGGTAGGCTTTCCGCCGCTGGATCCGATGGATGGTTTCTGGCGCGGGTACATAGATCCCGTCGTTTTCAAGTCGGCCGCCCTGGGTATCGAAATGGTATTCCAGGCCGTCCTGGCCGGTGAACATAAACTGGAGGCGCCAGCGGGGAGCCCTGGATACGGCCGATTGAAATCCTCGTGGCGGGTCCAGGACGAGATCGATGCCGTCGCTGCGCTGCCGAATGTCGTTAATCATGGTGAGTCGCTCATAGCCGTCAACTCCGCGAAGGCGGAGATTGATGAGCGTGTTGTCTGTCTTTAGCGCTTCCAAGATCTGGAGAATGCGCTCACCTTGAATTTGGCTGCGGTCTTCCATGGACACCATCGGTACGGTTGATAGACCAGCGGTCGTTTGCGTTTCGGTGCTGCCGCCATGTGGACAGGGGTGGCCTGGAAGCGGCTGCGGTTAGCATTGCCGCCCGGCGCCGATCATTTTTTAAACGGACGTCCATCGGTACCGTGGCATTACCCTTTAAGGCCGTATTTATTACATATTTTGCCATACCCTTCAACATTGGAGTTAAAGAACAGGGCCTCTTGCCAATTATCGGCTTTCCCGAAAAGATCTTGACAGTCGCCGATGGCAGGGGTGATGGTGAGGCGCTGGCCCCTGAACCAAATGATCCCCCATCCCATAAGAAAAAAAGGAATCCACTAAGATGGCACAGCTTTTCACCGATCGGCGGGACATGGACTTCGTGCTCTTTGAGCAGCTGAATCTCGAGGCGCTCCTGGCCTACCAACAATTTGGCGACCTCAACAAGAAGGTCGTCGGGATGATTCTCAACGAGGCCCGAAACCTGGCAATCAATGAAATCCATCCCACCAATGTGGACGGCGATCGCCAGGGGTGTGTATTTGAAGATGGCCGGGTGAAAGTGCCTGAATCCTTTCATCGGGCCTTTTCGCTTTACCGTGAAGGAGACTGGATCGCCCTGTTTGACGACCCGGCAGTGGGGGGGCAGGGGCTCCCGGTCGTGGTTTCCTCAGCCGTGGGGGAGTACTTGACTGCCGCCAATGTCGCATTCAGCGCCTATCCGACGCTGTGTCACGGCGCCGGTAAACTCATCGAAGTGTTTGGTACGGAAGTTCAGAAGTCGCTGTTTCTCAAAAAGATGTATGCTGGCCAGTGGGGCGGGTCCATGCTGCTCACCGAGCCTGCAGCGGGAAGCGATGTCGGGGCGCTCACCACCCGTGCTCAAAAACTGGACGATGGGGCCTATGCCATCTCCGGCAGCAAAATATTCATCACCGCCGGCGAGCAGGACCTCACCGAAAACATCATCCATCCGGTGCTGGCCCGCATCGACGGAGCCCCCGACGGCACGCCCGGCATCAGTCTCTTCATCGTCCCCAAGATCTGGGTCAATCCTGACGGCAGCCTGGGTGCACCCAACGATGTGGTCTGCACCGGCATCGAGGAGAAGATGGGCCTCCACGGCTCGGCCACCTGCAGCCTCACATTGGGTGGCAAGGGGCAATGCCGGGGTATGCTGCTGGGAGAGGAGAACAAAGGCATGCGGGCTATGTTTCACATGATGAACGAAGCCCGCCTGGGTGTGGGCATTCAGGGCTTTGCCCTGGCCTCGGCCGCGTTCATGTACGCCATGAACTATGCGCGCGAGCGGCGCCAGGGCCGGCACCTGCTGGCGATGAAGGACCCGGCCGCTGAACCGGTGCCCATCATCCAGCATCCGGACGTCCGGCGGATGTTGTTGTGGATGAAGGCGCATGTGGAGGGGATGCGCAGTTTCATCTACTACGTCGGGCAATGCTTTGATCGTCAATTCGTGGAAAAAGATCCGGAGGTCAAGGAAGTCTACGGCGGATTGACGGAGCTGCTGACGCCCATCGTCAAGGCATACTGTTCGGACAAGGCCTTCGATGTGTGTACCCAGGCTGTCCAAGTTTTTGGCGGTTATGGCTACATCAGTGAGTATCCGGTGGAGCAGTGCCTGCGCGATTGCAAGATCACTTCCATTTACGAGGGGACCAACGGCATTCAGGCCATGGACCTCTTGGGGCGCAAAATGGGAATGAAGCAGGGGCAGTATTTTTTGAATCTGGTGAACGAGATTCAGAAGACCGTCGATCAGGCCAAGTCCATCCCGGCCCTCGAAGCGCTGGCGTCGCGACTGGAGACAGCGGTGGGCCGGCTGGGCGAGACGGCTATGGCTCTGGGCGCCACGGCCATGTCGCCGCGCGTGATGGCTGCCTTTGCCTATGCCAAGCCGTTTTTAGATGCCATGGGCGATGTCATTATGGCCTGGATGCACCTGTGGCGGGCCATAGCGGCCGTCCCCCGGCTGGAAAAACTCGCCGGCAGCCTCGAGCCGGCGGTGATCAGGGAAAAGGCGAAGAAAAATAAATCCATCGCCTTTTACGACGGGGTTCTGACGACGGCCGCCTATTTTATCAAGACAGTGCTGCCGGAGACCATGGGACGCATGGCCGTGGTGCAGGAGGCCTATGACGGTGTCGTCGAGATGCCTGAGGCCGCCTTTCCGATGTGAGACGCTGGTTGGTGTCGCATGCTGCCGCGAGGCAGCGGGTGGCAGTCATTCGTCCCTGCCGGGGGTCTTCACCCATAGCCTCAACCGTCACCGGTAATGCAGCCGAATGTCACTTGTTGGCAGGCGGGGCATTTAGCGCTTTGTGGGAAAAGACGGGCGTGCTCGGTTGGCGGCTTTTATCCTTGAAATCCGGGTTCGTACCTGCTATTGGATCCGACCGTGTTTTGGCGGCCTTGACCCCAAAACCGGACCAGCCCCCGTGTGGTGGGGTTCCCGAGTGGTCAAAGGGAGCAGACTGTAAATCTGCCGGCAAAGCCTTCGGAGGTTCAAATCCTCCCCCCACCACCACCGCCTTTTGCCTTTCAAACAATCTTCGATGTGATCCGCATTTTTCAGGTTTCCGCAAGGGTTGGCGCGCCGCTGCCGGAGTTCCCCTGCCGCTACTTTCTGAGGTGGGCGTTAATTGTGACTATCCGCCGGCTGGTGAGAGCGGGGTGACGTCCACATGCCGGTGACGATGCCCACATAGGTGCCCAGTGTGTTCAGCAAAAGGTCCGACGCGCTGGAGTTGCGCGACGGCAGCCACACCTGGAGGGTTTCGATGATGAGGCTCACTAGAAAACCCACTGTTACGGCAGCGCCAACGGCACGAAAACGACTTCTGTCTGCGCCCAACGGTACGGCCCTGCAGAGCGCGAATCCCAGTGGGATGAATCCGACGAGGTTCAACAGAAGGTCTTGAATCAGACCCGAGTTACCCTCGGCAACTGCAACGGGTATTGATAAGAACTGTTTTTTTAAGATGCGCATCCGCTCCGGCAGTTGAAGATTGGCGGCGCCGGCGCGGTCGATGACCCGGTCGCCCTTGCCCGCCGTCATGGCGTATTGCGCGACGGGTCTCGGGCCGGTGGATAGGTTGTGGGATGCCTGCCAACGGAGGTATCGGCGCTTGACCACCTCGGGCGAGAGCGTTCGGTAGTAAACTGCCAGCCCGTAAATTTCACCGTTCCATGAATGCTTCCCGTAAACCGAATTGGCCAGAATCAGCCGGGTTCCCGCATTGCCGTTGGGTATGGTGAATGCCGCATCTCCGCGGTAGGCAACGGGTTCGCCGTCGATGTATATTCGCGCGCCTGAGTTGCCTGAGGTAATGGTGACAAAAACCTCTTTGCCGGCAATATCTTCGATGCTGGTGGACAGGCGTTTCAGTTTCCGTCGGTGGGCGTAGTCGTCGCCGTTCATGACCACCAGCCAGTTGCGCCATTGGCCCAGAATCAACTGGGTCTCGTCGTCGCCGCTGTGCAACGCCAAAATGAGTGAGAAGCCGTCCATACCCGCGCTGAGGGGTTTGAGAACGATTTCCAGAGAGAGTGCCGCGGAGGGCGCGGCGGGAAAGACCGGATCGGTGTGGGCGATGCCGTATTTTTCGAACCGGAGGCCGGGCTCATCCGTGAGCCACACAACGTTATTGGTGAAATGAAAGTCTCGTGGATTCAATCCGAAAAACAGGATCAGACCGAGGACGGCTGCGGTGACGATTCGCCACAATCTGCTGCGGTCCCGGTTGCCGCCAATGGTGGGCTGACGCGTGCTCGAAGGCTTCTGGGTGGAGGCATTCACCGGTGCGTTGCTCCAGTGGGTGACGCCGGACTGGCAGCCGCTGTCGGATGTGCCGCCGGGTTGTCGATCTTCTTATCAGAATTCATCGGTTTCGCCCACAGGCCCGTCATTTATGGCAGTAATCTCCGACTTTCTTTGCGGTCTTGCAGGCAGTAGGGCCGCCCTCTTGACAACGATCCGCAAAACACCTACCTTTTTAGTAGTTATATTTCATGGAGAGCGGCGTGAGGGACCTGGCCCAGAGATCGCCCGGCAACCTGACCACAAGGTGCCAAATCCAGGCCCCCTTTTTGGCGGGAGACATGAGGTCAACCAGACAACTGGCCACCATGCCTCTCGTGAGTTTTTGCGAGGGGTTTTTTTTGTTTAAATCCTTACCACCCCGACTGCAGCGCGCGGCCGAAAACCGGAGGACGTCCATATGACCGATCAATTCAAAGGCTTTGCCACCCAGGCCATCCATGCCGGGCACACCCCTGACAGCGAGACCCACTCGCGGGCCGTGCCGCTGTATCAAACCACATCCTTTACCTTCGACGATACGGCCCATGCCGCCAACCTGTTCGGCCTCAAGCAGTTCGGCAATATATACACCCGCATCATGAATCCCACCACCGACGCATTCGAGCAGCGCATTGCCGCGCTGGAGGGGGGCGTCGGGGCGCTGGCCGTGGCCTCGGGACAGGCGGCCGAGACGCTTGCCGTGTTGACCTTGGCCAAGGCGGGAGATGAGATCGTCGCCTCAACTGATCTTTACGGCGGCACCGTCAGCTTGTTCTCGCACGCTCTCAGACGATTGGGCATTACCGTGCGATTCGTACCGCCTCACGACCTCACGGCATGGGAGCAGGCCATTACCCCGGCCACGCGGGCCTTCTTCGTTGAAACCGTCGGCAACCCCAAGCTGGAAATCATCGACATCGAAGGCATTGCGAATGTCGGCCGTCGCCACGGGGTCCCCCTCATCGTGGACAACACCGTGACCACCCCTTTTCTCCTCAAACCCTTTGACTTTGGGGCGGCCATCATCATTCACTCGGCCACCAAATTCATCGGAGGACACGGCACATCCATCGGGGGCGTCATCGTGGATTCCGGCACCTTCGATTGGGCGGGGTCCGGTCGGTTTGCCGAATTCGTAGACCCCGAGCCCGCCTACCATGGTCTTCGTTTTGTGGAGACGTTCGGTAACCTGGCATTCATCCTCCGGGCCCGGGTGCTGGGCCTTCGGGACATGGGCGGTGCGCTGAGCCCGTTCAACGCCTGGCTTTTCCTCCAGGGGCTGGAGACGCTGCATCTGCGCATGGCGCGGCACTCTGAAAACGCCCTGGCCGTCGCCAGGTATCTGGAAGGGCATAGCTGCGTATCCTGGGTGCGATATCCGGGCCTGGCTTCCTCGCCCACGGTTTCTCTAAAGGAGAAATACCTTCCCAAAGGGCAGGGCGCCCTGGTGGGTTTTGGTATTCGCGGAGGCCGGGAGGCGGCGGTGAAGTTTATTGAAAGCGTGCGTCTGTTCAGCCATCTGGCCAACATCGGCGATGCGAAAAGTCTTGTCATCCATCCGGCATCCACCACCCATGAGCAACTGAGCCCCGCAGAGCAGGAAGCTGCTGGCGTGACGCCGGATTTCATACGGCTGAGCATCGGCATCGAAGACGTGAAGGACATCGTCGCCGATCTCGATCACGCACTGGGAACCGGCGTTGCCTGCACGGTGTGAGCGCCGCTTACAGAGTAAACAAATCACGGCTCAAGACCGCAGAGGAGCCGACCTTGGAGGCATCAGAAACGTCGATGGACAGACACAGCGTGGGGCGCGTCACACCGCAGAGGGTACAGGTGGCCACTGCCGACCAGCCGGTGGTCCTGGAATCCGGTGAATCGCTGGGGCCGGTGGATGTGGTTTACGAAACCTACGGCGAACCCACTGCAGATCGCACTAATGCCATCCTGGTCTGTCACGCGCTTTCCGGAGACGCCCACGCCGCCGGATACCATGGGACTCATGACAAGCGTACCGGTTGGTGGGACACCATGATCGGTCCGGGAAAGGCCTTCGACACCCGACGCTACTGGGTGATCTGCGCCAATGTCATCGGGGGGTGCAAAGGGTCCACGGGGCCGGGCAGTGAGAACCCATCCACGGGACGCCCTTACGGCATCGATTTTCCCATCATCACCATTGGCGATATGGTGGCTGTGCAAAAACGGCTGGTGGACCACCTGGGCATCAGCCGATTGCGCTGCGTGGTCGGCGGATCCATGGGCGGCTTCCAGGTGCTGGAGTGGATCCTGCGCTATCCGGAAGCGGTTCATGCGGCGGTGTGCATCGCTTCCTCGCCCCGGCTCTCTGCCCAAAGCATCGGATTCAATGCCGTGGGGCGTAACGCCATTACCCAGGATCCCCAGTGGCAGAACGGTCAGTACTACGACGGAGAAGGTCCCGTGCAGGGGCTGGCCGTGGCGCGCATGGTGGCGCATATTACGTATTTGTCAGACCATCTCATGGACTCCAAATTCGGCCGCCGGCTCCAATCTGCGGATCGATTGAGCTATGATCTCTCCACTGAATTTGCCGTTGAATCCTACCTCAATCACCAGGGCAGCAGCTTCACACAGCGATTCGATGCCAACAGCTATCTATACATCACCAAGGCCATGGACTATTTTGATTTGACCCGGACATACGGGCCTTTGAAGTCGGCCTTTGCCGCCGTTTCGGCGCGCACCCTTTTCGTCAGCTACAGCTCCGACTGGTTGTTTCCTACGGCGGCAACCCGGGAGATGGTGCGTGCACTGCTGATCAACGGCAAGGATGTCAGTTTTATCGAGATCGACTCCCCTTACGGACACGATGCCTTCCTCATTGAAGTGGCGCAGCTGACCCGCATCATCACCCACTTTCTGGACGGTGCGGGGGGGCAACACTGATTTCGCCGTGAAAAGGCTTGAATTGTCATCCCGAGCTTGCCAGGGATCAGGGTGTTCAGATGATATCTGAAGCCATTACAATGGGTTGAGATTCCTCGTCGCAAGCTCTTCGAAATGACAAATTTGGGCAGAGGGACTTAATGCGAAAGTATCAACACCACCGAACGGAGGGATCCGCCCCATGGACCGGCACTATATTGACACCCTTAATCGCACCGACAGCGACCTCATCTTTTCCATGATCCCCACCGGGGCCCGGGTGCTGGACCTGGGCTGCGGGGACTGCCGGCTTCTGGGAGAACTGTCGCAGCGTAAGGGCGTCATAGGCCTTGGGGTGGACATCGACGGACGGTCTCTGGTGGGCGGTCTGGCCCGCGGTTTGTCCATTTATCACGGAGATTTGGACGAGGGGCTCGCCGATTTTCCGGACGGTGCTTACGATTATGTCATCCTCAATCAGACCCTGCAGGTAGTGAAAAAGCCGCTCATGGTGATTCGAGAAATGCTTCGTATCGGGCGTTTCGGGATTGTGGGCTTTCCCAATTTCGGCTACTGGGCTTTGCGCGCCAGTCTTTTCATCCGGGGGCGCGCACCCAAATCACCGGCGCTGCCCTTCGAGTGGCATGACACACCTAATATCCGCGTCCTTACCATTCGAGATTTCACCGACACCTGCGCCCGCGAGAACATCCGCATTGTTAACGAAGAATACCTCATGTTCTCCGGATGGCGACGATTTCCCCTTGCTCGCCTAATGGCCAACACCTTCGCCCACATCGGCATTTTTGTCATTGCTCGGAAATAGCCCTACGGTACAATCACCAACCGAGTGTGGCGATTTCGCAACGCGGTCCCCGACGATGCGCGGTCTTGTCTGCGGAAAAATTGGGGGGGACGGGGCCATATCGCCGGGCGAAGGAGGAGACCCGTGATATGACCCCGCTTGAGGGAGGGAGTCGGGAGTTGCTATGGAACTAATTCAGCTCGTTTCCATGCCCGGGACGCTGCTCATGGCCGTGGCCGGGCTCGGGCCGCTTGTGCCGCCGCCAAATCCGCTAGGACCGGCAGAGGTGCTGGAGATTTCGAAATCCGGATAGGCAGCGCCGCCGTGTTCGGAGATGTCCAGGCCTTCCATTTCTTCTTCGGGAGAGACCCGCAGGCCGATGGTCATGTCGATGGCCTTGAACATGAGATAGGCCATGGGGAAAACCCACAGGAAGCAGGCGCCGATGCCGAGAAGCTGAACGCCGACGACCTTCATGGAGAAGCCGCCCATATCGAAGAGGCCTGCACCCAGGGTGCCCCACGCGCCGCACACGCCGTGAACGGAAATGGCGCCGACCGGGTCGTCTATCTTGATTTTGTCAAAAAAGACTACAGAATAAACGACGATCACACCGGCCAGGGCGCCGATGATGATGGCGCTGGAGGGTGACACGTTGGCGCAGCCCGCGGTGATGCCCACCAGGCCGGCCAGGGCGCCGTTGAGACTCATGCCGACCTCGGGTTTTCCGAACATGACCCAGGAGGTGGCCATTGCTACTACGGCACCGGCGGCGGCGGCCAGATTGGTGTTGACGAAGATCATGGCGATGCTCTTGTCCGCGGTGGTAGTGGATCCTGGGTTGAAACCGAACCAGCCCAGCCACAGGATGAAGACACCCAGGGCGGCCAGCGGCATGTTGTGGCCCATGATGGGGCGAATTTTGCCGTTTTTGCTGTATTTGCCGAGGCGTGGGCCCAATACGAGGGCGCCGGCCAGTGCCGCCCAGCCGCCAACGGAGTGAACCACCGTGGAGCCGGCGAAGTCGATGAAGCCGAAGCCTTCCAGCCAACCGTTGCCGTTGAGCAGACTGCCCCATGCCCAGCTGCCGAAGATCGGGTAGATGACGGCGCTGACGAGCAGGCTGTAGATCAGATACCCGGAAAACTTGGTCCGCTCGGCCATGGCGCCGGATACGATGGTGGCCGCGGTGGCGGCGAACACGACTTGAAACATCCAGAATGCCAAGACCCACTCGGTGCCTTCGCCGGTGAAGCCGCTGAGGAAGAAATCTGACGTGCCGAACCAGCCAGTGGAGGTCGCTCCGAACATCAGGCCAAAACCGATGGCCCAGTAGCCCAGGGTTCCCATGGAAAAGTCCATGAGGTTTTTCATCATGATGTTGATGGCATTTTTGGCTCGGGTAAAACCGGCTTCAACCATGGCAAAACCGGCCTGCATGAAAAACACCAGGGCCGCGGCGACCAATGTCCAGAGGAAGTTGGCATGGGTTTGAACCAGATCGATGGCTTCCTTGTTGGACATCGCCGAGGGGGGTTCGTCTCCGGCAAAACAAATTCCTGTGCTGATCAGCACGAACAACAGTGTCGCGATAAATCTTTTCATTGTGTAACCTCACTTCTACCAGAAAAGCAGTTAAATTGATGAAATCGAACAGTAACCGTAACCTGTTATACCCTGAGGGGTTCCACCGAAGCTGGGTTGCCGCGTCTTGGCCATGACTATAAGCAATGGGTGTGCCACCGTTGATAAACTTTTCCGACAGAACCCTTAACATGCTGAAAAATATAATGATAATACGTCAGCAGAATGCTCCGGCAAACGACTTGTTAGCCCTTTTTTGCTTACAAAAATGTATTACAATAAATATACTTAAACAATTATGTAATTAAACTGGAGGTGTTGATGCCGGTTACATCATTGCAGCGATACTTTGGGCGGCAACAGAATGGGTTTTGGATGAGATGCCTGGTGGTTACCGTCGTCGTGATGGCGAACACGACCCTGCCCGCAGCCGCCGGCATCGGGAAACTGGCGTGAAGGCTTGACCACCTATGTGGCGGACTACCTGTTCAAGGAGATGGCCGGCGCTGATGACGCCCGTAGGGTTTGCCGTCAATGGCTGCGCAATTATGCCACCCTGGTGGCGCCCGAGGTGGACTTTCCCCCGAGTCGATTTCGAAGCCGCACCGACCCTGTCACCCGGGTGGTCGGCTACGACAAAAGTGCCACGGCTTTTCGATCGATTGCCCAAAGCCCTCGCCCTGGCGCCCAATCGGTTCATTGTGGACGGAACGACCTACGACACCGACGCACTCTTCACCGTCTTTTCGCACGCCGCTACAGAGGGAAAGATCGCGGCGCTCCTCCATCCGTGTTCCAGGACCGCGTGAAGGCAGCGCTGTCGCTGCGAAACCGTGGGGTGCAATCGGCCAATTTTTTTGTATTGCGAAAAGCAAAAATGCCTTCCATACTATTGGAACCCGGTTTTATGGCCCACCCCGATGAAGAAGCGCTGCTGAGACGACCCGAGGTCCTGGACGGTATTTCAGCGGCCGTGGTCAAGGGGGTGGCATGATCCCGAAGTTAAATGCGCTCCCCTTGGCGCTGCGCGGGCCCGGCGTGCCGAAAACAGCCGCCCAAAAGATGCCTGTCGGCCTGTTCGGGGGCGCCTTCTGACAGGGGCGTCACCGCGATGCACTCACTTGGTGGCGGAAAACCTTGATGAAACGGTAAAAAGTAGCAAAAAGGACGATTTCGTAAAATGTTCGAGATA
>CAYUOU010000037.1:0-37195 GCA_964446485.1 uncultured Desulfobacterales bacterium
CCGGTCTACCTGTGCTTCGGGAAGGGGGTAGGTGCCTTCCTGCTCGATGGGGTTTTGAGTGGCCAGAACCAGAAAAGGGTTACCCAGGGGGTAGGTCTCATCCCCGATGGTGACCTGGCGCTCTTGCATGGCTTCAAGCAATGCGGATTGGACTTTTGACGGCGCCCGGTTGATTTCGTCGGCCAGAATGATGTTGTGAAAGATGGGGCCTTTTTTGGTGTAAAAGTCGCCCGTCTTGGGGCGGTAGATCTCGGTGCCGATGAGATCCGCCGGCAGCAGATCGGGGGTGAACTGGATCCGTTTGAAATCCGCCGCGATGGTGTCGGCCAGGGCTTTCACCGCCGACGTCTTGGCCAGCCCGGGCACGCCCTCGATGAGAATATGCCCCTTGGTGAACAGTCCGATCAGGAGCCCCGTGATCAGATCGTGCTGGCCCACCAACACCTTGCCGATTTCGTCGACAATCTGCGCCACTAACCCATGATTCGCTTCAACTGCGTTACCTATCTCCTCGATCATCATTTCATCCCTGTCGTTGAAGGGTTACTGGGTTTGTTGAGAGAAAAATCTTATAGTCAAATTATGATCGATCGACGTGTTGATGGACCCGCAAAGAGTTCTCCGGCTGTCATGCCGGACTTGATCCGGCATCCGCAACTATTTGAAATCAATAGATTGTTAGTGGAATTCTGCGCTTCGCTGCGGGTTCCAGACGAACAGCGCCTGCCTTCCCGGGAATATGTGGAAATGAGCGATTCACACTTTGGATTCGTCAAGTGTAGTGAGCCCAAGAAAAATGGTGTCGTGTGGTGAATTCCTGGCGACGTACATCAGGTTGTAACCGCGGACTTTGAAAAAAACTCGGTTTTAACCGGGGCGACGCTCATCACATGCCAATGAGGGCATGCTTCATACCAATCAGTGCGTAGGCGGTGGCGAGCGCTTTGATGTTTTCCCAGTATCGGCCACTTTCGTTGACCCAATATCCCTCACCTTTCTGAAGGGAAACCAGCCTCTGGATCAAGTCGACGCGCCAGTTGTGTGATAAGCCGTCAGGCCCGTTGACCGCATCCACGCCCAGCGCGTGTAGGCATTTTCCAAACGTCATGTAGTAGTAGTAAATGGAAACTTGCCCAAAACCGGGATTCTCCTCGAGGGTGTAATGAAGGGATATCCACTCCACGGCTTTTTGGACGCGAATGTCTTCCTTTGAGACATCGGCATACACGAGGCTCTTGACGCCGGCGTAAGTCATCGAGCCATAGGATTGGCTTCGCTCCGGCTTATACGTCCCGGTTTCGTAAATGAAGCCACCGTCGTCAGTGGCGTAGGGTTGGTCATTGACCGATTTGATGTTCTGGCAGCGGGCCAGAAACACCAGGGCTTTGCTCCAGTGCAGCCCCAGCTGGGCCTCTTCCGCCTCTATTTTCCCTGCTGTGTCGGGAATTACATTGCGGTAGCGCGCCTCAAATTCCTCCGCCGCTTTGATGGCATCCAATGCCAATTGTGTATTGGACAGATCCGGCCGTTCGTCCCCGCCGTATCCGATGCCGCCGTAAAACGGGTGACTCTTCGGGATATTTTCCCCTTCATCCAATTGAAATTCGATGAGAAAATTCTTGGCATTGGTAATGACTGCGGCGTGCTCTGGCCGGTTGCTCTCGGCCAATGCCATGAGGCAAACGGCTGTCACGTAATTCCGGTATGCTTCGTCGTAAATCCCGCCGTTGGGTTTTACGAACCCCAATATGTATGCCAGTCCACGATTCAGGGCCGTTTCCGTGGTTTTGTCCGGGGCATATGCCGGATCCAGAAAGAAGGCGTACAACACCAGCGCCGTAATCGCCGGCTGGTTCTGCCAGGAGCCGTTGGGCAATTGGGAGGTCAGAAGATACGAGAATGCCCTCTCCATGCCGTGCTTGGCCTCTTTAGTGAGAGACAGGTGCGGGGATGTATTTAAAACGGTCGGGCTCTTAATGGCTGTCGTTTGACTGCCGAAGGCTTGAGGAGTGAAAAATAACAGGGTCAGGAAAGCAGCAGCAAAGATCCTTATTTTCATGGCGACTCTTTTTGAATGACACACCGAATTGTTTTTTCCTTGTAGCGTTTGGTTTGTGCTGAATTCATTTCAAAGCCACCGCCGCCGCGATAGGGGTTCTGGTGGGTCGACACCAGGTTGATGACGGCCACCGGATCAGGCCAGATACCAATGTAACTGAATTCCAAGTCCGCCGCGTAACGGTTTTTATCGTCGAAATAGCTGCCTGTAAACGCCCATAGGAAGTCCAGTTTGCCTTTTTTTTCACGGTCCTTGATGAAGTCGTCTTCACCAATTGCCTGGTTGCCATCGAAAAAGCGAATTCGCAGAAAACTGTTGGGGTATCTCGCTTTTAACGCATCGATGGTGCCGCCGGTCTGGATATTTTTGTTGTACGCGTCGAAGGGTATCGGTTCACAGCCGATGAGGAGCAGCGCAAAATTCAGATCCGACGGTCGGTTGCCCTGAATCTTGAAAACGCTTTCGTAGGTTTTGCCTTCATTGCCCACCAGCAGGTATTCCAGAATGCCTTCCGTGATGGCGAGATTCACGTCGAGGTGGACTCCGCGCTTTACCTTATCAACAGTGAGGTTGTCGATTTTCATTTGGGCATTGGTACTGATCCCCTTGAATTTCGGTTGGTCTTGAGCTGGAACTTGCATGGGTAGGCCACATAGGAACATCACCATGGCAAGGAGAATAAGGCACCGGGAAAGATTGCGAATGGCTGCATGCGAACCTGATAATGGTGTCATGGCTGCCTTTTCCTTTCAAGTTTCTTGTAAACGTTAAAAGATTATCCCAGATTCGGTCGCTATTCTCCCTCTCCCGTTTCGGGAGAGGGCCGGGGTGAGGGTTAAAAATTACAAGATACTTTTCTTTTACCTGAGCGATTGTGACGCGATTTCGGCCTAACGCCTCAATTTTCGCGGGCGGGGCTAAACCCCGCCCCTACCTGACGGGTTGAGGTGACCTCGTAGGGGCGGGCTTTATGCCCGCCCCTATTTGTCATTCCGAGGAGCTTGCGACGAGGAATCTCAAACATTTGTAATAACTCAGGATTACGCCTCAACCTTTTGTGCCGTCACTAGCCAATGGGGCATCGGCGGTGGAAGCGGCCGGCAGGTGAACCCTTCGAAACCGCTTTTTGTCAACCACCCTTCCAAGTCATCGCTTGAAAACACCCACCCATTGTCTGTGGTCAATGCCATGTTGACGGCAAAGAGCGCTGAAAAGGGGGGGTGGGTGCGGGTGTCGTCCGTCATCATATCCAAAACGATGATTTCTCCGCCAGGCTTAAGCGCCTTGTATGCACGCTTTAAAATGTCTGCAATCGCATCCGGAGATTCCTGATGCAGCACACCGAAGATGGTGATGGCATCTATGTTTTCAGGGAAGGCCGCTTGATGGTAGTCGCCGGGAAGCAGTGTGATGCGATCCGTCAAATGGTGTCGGGCGACGAGTTCGGACGCGATCTCGACAATGGGCGGTAGATCCATCACCGTGCAATGAAGTTCGGGATTGGCCCGGCACATCAAGATCGCATAGGCCGCCGGCCCGCCGCCGATGTCGAGGATTTGTCGGTGTTTTGTTAAATCCAACAATGGGACCACACCTTGCCCAATCCCCATGGCGCGGCCGTACATGGACATGACAAACGTTCGGGTGCGTGCTGCATCGTCCCCCAGGTGAAGGCTTGGGGCTTCAACGGGTGTTCCCGTCCGGACCAGATCCGACAGTTTTCCCCAGGCGTTGTACACATCTCGGTTGTAGCGAATCGCCTTACTGAGATCACCCGGTTTGCCGGGCACGAGAAATGCCTCCGATTGAGGTGTGTTGGAATACAGATCCGATTCTTTATGGAGCAGACCGACGGCTACGCAGGCATCCAGCAGCAGACGACCACCCCGTGGGTCCAGGCGGCACCGATCGACGATGGTTTCCCCATCACTTGGGCCGTTGGCACTCAGAAACGAAAATACCCCCAGGTCGGACGCGGAAAACAAGACATTGGAAGCGTAAAACGCCGAGGCCATCCCCATGATGGGACCCGGGTCGATAGTTGTGGAACTATAATTGGGGTTATGAGTGTTGTCTTTATGGTCTTGCATTGTGGTGGGCTCTTGTTTCGTAAAAAAAGACTTATGCAATTTTTTCTCGGTTCTGAATGAAGTCCAGGCGACTTCAAACCGGAGCCGTTGGAGGGACGCGCTTTGTCGCGTCCGCGTTGCCGACGAAACCGAATTTCGGCCACGACAAAGCGTGGCCCTCCAACCAAACTCACAACCTCAGGCTCTCCCCGCCCCCAAACAGGCACTGGAGGATGAGCGCTGTAATTTTGTAGCCGGCCACATCAAACGTTTCCCTTGGCCGCGGTGGGGGCAGGGAGGAAATGGGTTCTTTTTAGGCTGTTTTCTGCTGATCGCTCTCACCCCGGCCCTCTCCCCGAACGGGAGAGGGAGCGCAGCCGCCGATCTCGGGCAAAATGTAATTCATTGAACGCTTTGCCCATCCATGGTGTGCCTGGCTTTCACTGTTTTTGACAATACCAGATTATGCTATGGATGCAAGTTCGTCGCCTGTATTTTTGTTTGATTACAGAATGATATCAACACTTTTGTTTAGCTGGAGTTTGAAAGCAAAATACTCGTTAGTACCCCTCCCCGGGTGGGAGTGGATAGGGGAGGGGGCGGGCCGGTATAAGATTATCTATACTTACCGGTGGGTTATCACCCTCACCCCAGCCCTCTCCCATCAAGGGAGAGGGAGCATGATGCTTCCTATGGATGGACGCTCGTTAACATGAAAGGTCCCTGTTGTTCACCACAGCGTCGATTCAAGTTCCCTCTCCCTGGGGAGAGGGTCAGGGTGAGGGGATAAAAGAAAATCCACTTTGACCCACTGCCGCTTTCTGCAGAGTGATTCATCACCGGAAAGGTGTACCTATGAAACGCTTCTGGCGGTTGACGATTCTGCTGCTCGTCGTTTTTGCACTGATTATCGTGCCCTTTGTGATGTTCGGCGATGCCGTCGACGCATGGGTGGCGGGATATATAGAAAGCGCATCCGAGAACAAAGGTGCAGCTGCCCTGCTTCTGGGGGGGCTCCTGGCGCTGGATATTATCCTGCCGGCGCCGTCCAGCATCATCAGCACGGCCTGCGGCCTGCTCTTCGGGTCGTCGGTGGGACGCTGGTGTCCCTGGCGGGGATGACCGTGAGCTGCGTGATCGGCTACCTCATCGGGCGTTGGGCGCGGCCGGTGGCCACAAAGATGTTGGGGCCTAAAGAGATAGACTGGCTGGATGGGATGAACGCTCGGTGGGGGCGCTGGGTGATTGTTATCGCACGCCCCGTGCCGGTGCTGGCCGAGGCATCCATGTTGTTTGCCGGCATGGGGCGAATGAATGCATTGATGGTGTTTGCGCTGACCTTTCTGGGCAATTTGGGGATTTCGGCTGTCTACGCCGCCGTGGGTGCCACGGCCGCATCGGTGAACTCGTTCTTATTCGCGATGGCCGGGGCAATGCTGATTCCGCTGGTGGCCATGGGCATGTCACGAGTGGTGGGTTTCAAAGGGGGCGGGCCGGCATGAGATTATCCCGACTTATCCGGTGGGTTGTCACCCTCACCCCAGCCCTCTCCCATCGAGGGAGAGGGAGCATGAGGCTTCCCATGGATGGGCGCTGATAAGAAACCGTTGGGAATAAGAAAAGGCCGCCGGTTTGATACCGGCGGCCTTTGTTTCAGAGGACGGAAATGAAAAATGACAGAGCGTTCTATTTCTTCATTTTGCGTCGCCCGGCAATCCCCACGCCAAGCAGTCCTGTGCCAAGAAGCAGCATGGTGGCGGGTTCGGGGATAGGTTGTACTGCATCGTGCACAGTGATGTTCAGAGACCCATAAATGGATTCTCCATAAACAGGGTCTCCATCTAAGTCATAACCCGTATCAGAGCCCCCATTTTCGTAAAACAAGCCTGAAAACAAACCATCAAATATCCCAGATATTACGATTGAGTCATCACCGGATGACGGGCCTGCAAAAAATGAAAGCTCGGCCAACAATACGTTAGTGCCGGTGTTAAAAAGCGGCTCATCAAAAGGCGCCCATGCTCCTGATACAGAATTTCCAGGGCCAAAGTCGGTAAAAGAAGCCGAATCGATATAATAACCCGTAAAAGTAAGAAAAGACAATGCGTTTAAAGGATCAACATCAAACCCAAAACCAGTAAGATCCCCAAGGGTGCCATCATCATATACTGATACATCTACTGTAAAACTATCACCCACGGTGATATATGAGTCCGACGCAGAAAGTGTTGCAATTTTAGAAGCAAATGCAGGCAGGGTGGTAAAACAGATCATAAAAAAAGTTAAAAGTATAAAAAATAAACCATTTAGCTTC
This sequence comes from uncultured Desulfobacterales bacterium, assembly GCA_964446485.1. GTDB lineage: Bacteria > Desulfobacterota > Desulfobacteria > Desulfobacterales > JBDRRP01 > JBDRRP01. Next base: position 6,443 of record CAYUOU010000037.1, read on the forward strand.
ATTTTCATTCTATCCTCCCCTCTTAAGGCGTTAAAAACATTGATCAATTATCGAGACTTAGATGCAACTAAGAGAGCAAAGTTCGTACCAGGCGAGCGATCACTAAGATTAGAGTGATTCCAGAATGTTAGAATTCAGATGGAATCAACTGGGTATGTAAATAACTACATAATTCAATCGGCCTGTAACATTCCTTTCCTAATTCCGACTTATATAACGTGAGCCAATAACGTGTAAAGTCATCCTATGACGCAAGGAACAGTTTGTAGCACCGGTACCATTCGCGGTAGTCGTTCAGCGAAATGATGCCGTCGCCGTCGTAGTCGGCCTCCGGGTTGTAGCCTGGTTGTCCGACGCTCTTTCTGTAGGAACTCAGGAAAATATCCCTATCCACCGAGTCGACATCCAGATCGTGATCCAGATCGCCGCAGACGGGTGCGCTTCCGCTTTCAACGGTGACGGTAAGGCTGTCGCTGCCGCCGCCGCCGTCGTCGTCTTCCACCGTCAGCGTCACCGTGTAGGTGCCGGGGCCGGCGTAGGTATGGCCCGGCGTCAGCGATCCGGCGGCCGTATTGCCGTCACCGAAGTCCCAGGTGATGGTGTGCGTGTCTGCAGACCCCGGATCGATGAAACTGCCGGAAAAACTCACCGGGTCGCCGTCGTTCACGGTCTGATCCGGACCGGCTTCAACCAGGGGTGCCACGTTGTTCACAGTAACCGTCAACGTGTCACTGCCGACACCACCGTCATCGTCGGTGACGGTCAAGGTTACCGTGTAGATGCCGTTGTCGGCGTAAGTGTGGGTCGGCGTCGGTGTGTCTGACGCCGTGCCCCCATCCCCGAAATCCCATGAATAGGTGAACGTATCGTTCACCCCAGGATCCGTTGCCGAGCCGCTGAAGGCAACCAGCGTCCCTTCATTGACCGTTTGATCGGGGCCGGCTTCGGCTGCCGGCGGGAGGTTGCCAACAGTTACCGTGAGGGTGTCGCTGGTGGCGGCACCTTCGTCGTCAGTGACGGTGAGCGTTACCGTGTAGGCGCCATTGTCGGTGTAAATGTGCGTTGGCGTCAGGCTATCGGATGCCGTCGATCCGTCCCCGAAATCCCATGCGATGGTATGCGTGTCAACGGTGCCCGGATCGGTGAAACTGCTCGCAAAGGAGACCTTATCGCCTTCGTTTGACGTTTGATCCGGACCGGCATCCACGCTGGGCGCCACATTGTTAACGGTGACCAGAAGCGAATCGCTGCTGGACTCCGAATTGGCGTTGGTGACAGTCAACGTCACCGTGTATGTGCCGTCCTCCACATAGGTGTGGCTGGGCGCCAGTGTCCCGTCCGCCATTCCGCCGTCGCCGAAACTCCACGCATAGGTATGGGGGTTGGCGTTGGCGGCGTCGGTGAAACTGCCGCTGAAGGAGAATGTATCGCCTTCATCACCGGCCTGATCGGGACCGGCATTCACATCGAGGGCCACGTCGTTCACTGTCACGGTCAAGGTGTCGGAGCCCTCGCCCCCGTCGTCATCGACCACGGTCAGGGTGACCGTGTAAATGCCGCTGGTGGCGTAGAAGTGATTGGCTGTCTCCCCTGTTACTGCCGGCGAGCCGTCGCCAAAGTCCCACGAGAAAGTAAGGTCGTCATCTCCCGGGTCGCTGGCCGATCCAGCGACATCCACCTGAACCCCCTCGTCCACCGTCTGATCATCACCGGCCTCGACGGTTGGCGGCACATTGGCCGCCGTAACGCTCTGACTGAGGGTAATGGTGGATCCGTCGTCATCCGTTACGGTCAGGCTAACCGTGTAGGTGCCGTTGTCCGCATAGGTATGCGACGGCGTTGCTCCGGTCCCTGTATTGCCGTCACCTAAATCCCAGGACCAATTCACAATGGCATCAGGATTCGAAGTCGACGTATCCGTGAACTGCACCGGACTTCCCTCAACAGGCTCAGCCGGCAGATAAGTGAACCCTGCCACCGGCGCCAGATCGGAAATGGTGACGGTATGGCTTGAAGATGCCGTGGATCCGTCATCGTCGGTCACCATCAATGACACTGTATAGGTGCCGTCATCAACAAAGATGAAGCTTGGGTTTTGCTGATCGCTGGTGCCAAGCCCGCCGAAATCCCACGACCACGAGACAATAGTGTCCAGAGGAGAGGTCGAGGTGTCGGTGAAAAGTACCTTGGCCCCTTCGTTTTGCGGTTCCGGAGACCAGTCAAATCCGGCCGTCGGCCCGCGATCCTCGATAGTGATGGTCTGGCTGGTTGTGCTGGTCGAACCGTCATCGTCTTCCACTGTCAGGATGACGGTGTAGTCGCCGTCGTTGGCGTAGGTGTGCGAGGGCATCAATCCGCTGTCGATGTCTCCGTCACCGAAATCCCATTCCCACGCTACGATGGTGTCGGGAAATGATGTGGAGGCGTCGGTGAACTGAACAGGACTCCCCTCCAACGGCGAGGTGGGCAGATAGCTGAACGCCGCCGTCGGCGCCTTATCGGTGATGGTGACATTGTGGCTCACCGAACTCTCGGAGCCGTCTTCGTCGGTGACGGTCAAGGTCACCGTATAGGTTCCGTCATCGGCAAAGGTGAAGCTCGGGTTCTGCTCGCTGCTGGATCCTTCTCCGCCAAAGTTCCATGACCAGGCGACGATGGCGTCCGGTGAAGAAGTGGAGGCGTCGGTGAAGGAAACCGCAGTGCCTTCTTCCTGAGGTTCAGGGTACCAGGTAAATGCCGCGGTGGGGCTAAGATCGGTCACCTCCACCACGGTTGTTGTCGTGTCGTCCAGCAGGGAGTCGGACACTGTCAACGTGACGGTGTAGGTGCCGTTGTCCATGTAGGTCCAAGTCGGATTCATGTCCGTGGAATCGTCGGTATTCCCGTCCCCATCGAGATCCCATGCATAGGACAAAGCGTCGCCGTTGGGATCGTAGGATCCGGTGCCGTCAAGTGTCAGGGCAGTGCCTTCCGGTACCGTGTAGGGTCCACCGGCGTCAGAGACGGGCGGCTGGTTTTCCACGACGGTGACCGTGGTGAAATCAGGTAGCGATTGAAGGGGTATGCAGTCCACGCCCACGACGCAGTCCACCGGGTTGAAGGCGCCGTTGTCCCATACCTTCAGGCCGATATTGTAAACGCCCGGCGTGTCGTAGGTCCACGGGGTCGTCGGGCTCCCGGTCTCGACATCCAGATCGTCGAAGAAGACACCGTCGTGGTCCAGATCCCAGTCGTAACTGGTGATGCTGTCACCGGGGTCGATGTCGTTTGAGCCGGCACCGTTCAGCGTGAAAGGTATGCCAGCAGTGAACGTGTAAGGTCCGCCGGCATTCGCATAAGGCGCGTGCGGCGGTTCAGCCACCGTCACCTCGCGGGTGTCGATGTCGGTCTGTACCGGGTCGTTGTCATCCGTCACGCGGAGCTTGGCCAAGTAAACTTCGGGCAAGTCCCCTTCAGTATCCGGATTGGGATCCGGGTAGGTCCATTTGGCGTTGGGGTCTGCGGGGTCTGTGGTAGTGAAATCGTATACGCCGTCACCGTCGAAATCCCACTCGTATTTGATGATGCTGCGCAGCGGATCGAGGTGGCGGGATCCGGATGCATTGAAGGTCAATGGTTCATCATAAGCCCAGATGATGTCGTCGCCGGCATCGGCTTCGGGCGGCTGGGTGAAGAGGGCGGGCGTCAGCATGATGACCACCCAGGGGGTGCTGAGATCCCGGTCGTTGCCGCCTGCGTGGCCGGAGGCTTTCCATGCTCCGGAAGGCTCTTGACGATCCACCAGCAACTTACGGAGGCCATTGTCGGGATCATTGTACCAGTCGAATGCGGTCGCGTCGAAAGTGACCACTGGATGTGGCTGTCCTAGTCGCATCGCTTTTGCCATAGCATAAGTGGCATAATAGAAAGTGCCCGACCAGGTCGACCAGTGGTTGGCGATGTAGTCTTCGGCTGTGCGCCATCTTGGATCGCTAGTATAGATGTCGTCGAAGGATATCTGAACCATGGCCGACGGTGTTCCGGCCTCGTAGTGTGTCCAATTTCCTGATGTATAGCCGAATGTTTGCCCATTATAACTATAATTAAGCCAGTATAAATTGTTCTCGTTTTTGACGAACGGCGGTACCCATATCCCGTAGTTGTCCTCGGCGGCGATCATGCCGATGGCCGCCCACTGACAGGCGGAATTGTCGGCGCCGCCATCCCAGCTGTATCGCCATCCCCCGCGGTCATTGCCGCCATCGTCTTGGCCCCACGCATAAGCATCCATCATATCCCGTAAAATGTCCAAATAGAAACGACCGTTCACGTTGGACGGCCCCGTGTATGCAAATGCGCCGGGGGTGTTGGATGAAGCGATGGCGTCCATCACCGGACCGCCCTCGTAGATGGGCCGTCCGCTGTTGACTTCGATGCCGATGCCGTTGCCGTTCGTGTCCGGATTCCCCGCCGGTTCGTTTGTAATGGAACGTGAACGAATGCGGGTAAAAAGGTTTTCGAAACCGGTTGTCACCGTTTCAACGTATGGATCTTCCTGATGGTCGCCGCCCTGCGAATGACTGTTGATGAGAAACGATTGTATCGATGAGGAGGTGGAGGCTGCGTAGTAAGAACTGAACTGCCAGTAGCCGCTGGGCCGGATCTGCTGTTTGTGGATGTACCATAGGCCGTCGTCGATGGCGATGTTGGTTCGAGTGTCGTAGTCGTTCGATTTGATCTCCAGGTAGTAAAAATCCTGGCTGACCAGACCGGCGCTGTCACGTACTTCCAGGATGGCGGTGTAAGGCGTCCCCACCACTCCGGTGTAAGTATGGTCGGCTTGGATAGCATATTTGTTGGTTATCGCCGCCCAGGTGGTCCACGCAGATCCGTCACCGAAGTTCCAGCGATATTCAAGATTACCTGCATCGCGGACAATACCCTTGAGCCGGACACTTTCACCGCTGATGGCTTCGTGCGGGATGGTGGGATCCGACCCTCGCCATGGCACGCAGATGACATCCGGCGTCAAATTGGCGGCCACGTTGACGGTGCTGGTGGCGGTGGACTGCTGGCCGGCCCCGTCCTCCACGGTCAAGGTAACGGTGTAGGAACCGGCCGCGGCATAAGTATAAAATGGCTTGCGGCCGAACACATTGCGGTCGTTGGTGAAATTGCCGTCGCCGTCGCTGTCCACGGTGTCGTCCACGTCCCAGAAGTACTTGACGATGCCGTAATCGTCCGTGGAGACACTGCCGTTCAGGTAGGCCGGTGGTCCGCCAGCGCCGGCGTTGTATGGCCCGCCGGCATGGGCGGTGGGCGCAAAGGCGTCCCCGGCAGCCAGCACGGTCACCGTCACCGTGTCGGTGCCGGTCTGGTTGGCCTCGTCGGTGACCGACAAGGTTGCGGTGTAGGTGCCGGGCGCGTGGTAAATGTGTGCCGGTGTCGGACCGGTGCCCTTCATTCCGTCGCCGAGATCCCATTCGTACTTTCGGATGCGGTAGTCATCCGTGGACCCGGTGCCGTTGAAGCGCACCCACAACTCTCCTTCAGTGACCATGTCGTTGCCGGCATCGGCCGTCGGAACATCACCACCGGTGACTGTGACCGCCATCGTGTCTATGACCGACTGAAGTGCATGGTCGGAGACCCGAATGGCCACCGTGTATACTCCCATGGTGTCATAAACATGGCTGGCGGTGTTCCCGGTCGCACCGGATGGGGTGAAGGTGCTGCCGTCATAGTCGAAATCCCACTCGATGAGATAGACACCGTTGGGGCCGTCGTCGGTGGCGGTCGCGCTGAATTCAGCGGTCCAGAGACCCTGGATGGCCTCATCTTCAGCACGAACCTGATCGTCCCCGGCATCGCCGATGGGCGCGGCATTGGCCGTGGTCGTCACGCTGGAAGAATCCGTGTCGGTCTGCCCGGCCGGGTCGTAGACCGTCAGGTGGATCGTATGGCTGCCCAGCCCGGTCAGATATGCGGTGGGGGTAGGTCCGCCGGCCGTTTCCTCAAGATCGTCAAGGTAGTATGTGCCGCTGTGGACCACCATCCCCTTGCGCAGGCTGGTGTCGCCGGTGGTGTAGCCGGAGGTGTAGACCACCGTCCAGTCGGTGTCTGTGGTGAGCTTGTAACTGTAAATCGCCCCGGTGGGGGTTAGCTCGATCTTGAAGTCATACCAGACGTTGTTGGAGACGTTGAAGCCGGTGTCGCCACGGCTGTTGGAATTTTCGTAGATGTAGATGTTGTTGTTGTAGATGTAGAATTCATAGGGGTACTGGTTGTAGTGAAAATTGGTGTCACTGGTGTTTTTGAACCCGAACATGCATTGGCCGTTGCCCACGGACTTGAACCGGGTCCGGAACACCTGCTCGACGCTTCTGGGTACCGTCCCTCGACTGACAATGTAACGATTGCCCCATGAATTAGCGCCGGTTACCGCCACGGCGTCGTCTTGGGAGACCCCGCCGTTGGTATACCATTTGCCATCCAAAAACTGGGTGCCATCAAATGTTTCGGTACCCAAATCCCAGTAATACCGTTCGACATCGGTGTCGTCGGTGGAGCCGGAGCCGTCCAGCGTGACGGCCCATGCACCCCCGAAAACATTGCCGCTGATTTCGTCTGCCGTGTACGGCCCGCCGGCATCGGCGACAGGGGGAGTGCCTTGCAGAGTGGTAACGACCATTGTGTCGATATGGGTCTGCAGGGCGTGGTCCGTTACACGTACGGCGACAGTGTAAACTCCGGGTTCTTCCCAGCTGTGGGTTGCGGCGGCGCCGTTAGTCCCAAAAGGATTGAAACCGGCGGCCTCGTCGTAATTCCAGTCCCACTCATATTTATATATGGGCGGGTAGTCATCCGTGGAGCCGGATGCGTCGAAGCTGAAACTCCACACACCGTTGATAGCATCGCTCTCTGATTGGGATTGATCTGACCCGGCTTCAGCTGTCGGCGCATTCCCTGCATTGAGTTTCACTGTTGTAGCATCAGTGCTGCTCTGCCCCGCCCTGTCATAGACGGTCAGGCTCATGGGAAGTTCCTTGGGATAAGTAAACGGCGGCGGCGGGTAGATCCTGTAGGTGGCCGTCTCGCCGGCTGCTATTTCCCTCAGGTCATCTATGCTGAAAGTTCCGTAGTAGACGTCGAATCCTCGCCGAAATTGGGTGTCGGATCCATAGTCAGAGTCGTAGAGAAGGATCCAATCGGTGGCACCATCCTGCTTGAAGTAATACCTGGCCCCAGTGGTCTCTTTCAGCTCGATCCGGATGTCGTACCACTGGCCGTCTGTGTAATCATATCTGGTGTCGCCCCCGCTGCTCCCGTTTTCGTAGATGTAGAGACTGTTGTTGTTGAAATAGATCGCATACGGGTACTGCCCGTATTGGAAATTGGTGGTATTGGTGTTTTTTAGGCCAACCATGACATTGCCACTGTTGGTGTGTTTAACTTTTGCTTGGAATGCCATGCCCTTTGCACGGGTGTAGATGTCTTTGCTGCAAAGGTACCGCGTTCCCCAGGAACTAGTGGTGCTTGTCACGGAGATTGCACCGTCCTGGAGGACTTGGGTGCTATAAATCCATTTATTCTCGTTGATCTGGGTGCCATCGAAAGTGTCGGTGCCAAAGTCCCAGACGTAATAGCTGATACCGGCATCCAATGCAGTGGCGTTGTCGGATGACGCAGAGCCATCGACATCCAAACCCCATCCGCCTTCGCTGGCATCCGCTTCGACCAGATCATATGGTCCGCCGGCATCGGCTATGGGTGGATCTCCCGGCGCCATTGTCATGGTGATGATGCCGCTGCCGGTCTGATTGGCCGCGTCGCGTACGGTCAGCCCTACGGCGTAGTCTCCGGCAGGTCCAAACCGGTGGTCGATGTTCTGCCCTTCATTCGTCTCGGTGACAATCAGGTCGTCGAAGCGGGTAGCAGTACGATAGGTGGAAAGCCCGACTTTGCCGTGGCTGAACTGGCTGTCCCAGAGGGCGAAGAGGTAGTGCCCATCCAGGTAAAAATCCATTCTCGTGCCGCTCAAAACAATCTTCACGTGGTAGGTGTTGCCGATGTCCACGGGGTAGGACGGCCCCCATGGCTGGGAGGGCAGGTTGTAGTCGATTAACGAGGTGGTGCCGTCGTTGACCCGTCGATAAATCAACACGTCATTGTTGCCTCGGCCCCTGAGAATAAACTCATAGTTGTTGTAAATGTCTCTGGCCCTGAACAGAATCTGTGCTTCCTCGCCCGAGCCCGAGTCCAAACGGATGTCTGCCTCGATGGTGTGGTCGCCGTAAAAGACACGGTCGTAGAGATTCCGGGTGCGGCTGCTGCTGGCGTTGGTCTGCCGATAGGAGTAAGTCCCGTTAATGGGGTCGATGTTGGTGATTTCCCATGACCCTTCGCCGGCCGACCAGCCGTCGGCATTGCCGTCTTCGAAATTCTTTACCAACGCACCGAAGTACCACTGGTAGGCTTCGATGTTGTCTTCGATATCAGACGCGTAATCGGCACCGTTCAGTGCGAGATCCCAGATGCCTTCGTCGGCAAACGATTCCCCGAAAACGACGGGTGATATATCCACCACCGGCGGTCCACCCTGAACCACCACTTGGGCGACAGTGCGATCGGACTTGCCGTCATTGTCGGTGACCAGCAGGTTGGTGGCAAAGGTCCCCTCGTCGATGTAGGCGTGGGATAGCGGATTGTCGCCGGTATCGGATTCACCGTCTCCAAAATCCCATGCATATGATGATATTGACCCGTCGCTGTCGTTGGAACCGGAGCCGTCGAAGTCTACGGATTCCCCTACGCCAATGGTTGCCCCGGGGGGTGCGATGACCGCCACCGGCCTGCCGGATGGGGGTGGCGTCGGCATGGCGGAAATGCCCATGGCATTGTACCCGGTCGTGCCGATGGTCTCCGGAGTGCCGAAGGTGCCGTCCCCGTTGCCCGGATAGTAGTAAACCGTGCGACCGGTGTGGTTGGCGATGACCACATCCAGATGCCCGTCACCGTTATAGTCGAAGGCGTCGAAGCCGCCGTGGTTGTTCAGGTCAAGTGACGCTTCGTAGACGGGTGCCTGGAAGGTGCGGTCGCCGTTGCCCTTGAAAAAGTAGGTGTCGCCCCCGCCCCCGTCGTTGGCGATGACGTCGAGGTGCCCATCGCCGTCGAAGTCTCCGGCGACCACGCCGTAGGGGTCGCTGCCGGTGTCGCCGATCTGGATATTGGTTGGAAAGGCGCCCGTCCCGTCGCCCCAGAACACGTTGATATAACCGCTGCTATAGCGGGCGCGAACGATGTCGATGTTGCCGTCGTGGTCGAAGTCGGCCGTGTCCATCCCTCGCCCGTAGGCCCCCCAGTTGAGCTCGGTTTTGGAGAAGCCACCGTTGCCATCACCCAGCCAGATACCGGTGGCGGCATTATTGCCGTTGGCGGCAAAATCCATATTGCCGTCGTTGTTGAAATCACCGCTTGCCATATCCATCGCCCACGAATTTGCATCGGATTGGGTGCCCACCATGGCGGTCTTGGTGAAACTGTTATTACCATCATTGAGGAAGAGGTAGTAGTAGCCGGTCCCTGAGATGCCGCGGCCAGCGACGAAATCCTGGTCTCCGTCATTGTCGACGTCAAGGATGATGATGCCGCGGGTGTTGGTGCCGCCAAGGTAGGTGAGATAGGTGTAGTCGCTGAAGGTGCCGTCGCCGTTGCTCCGCGCGTAGTAGATTTGTGAGTTTTCGTCGATGACGATGAGGAAATCCTTGGTGTCCCAGGTGCTCGGGTCGCAGTCGTCGTCAAGGCCGTTGCCCACGATTTCAGTGGCTCCGGGATTGACGGCTGGATTGCCGTCATTGCAGTCTGTCGCAAAGACATCGGTGGTGGTGCCGGCTGGGGCCGTGTCAAAGCAGACCTCCACCGTGCTGCCGGGGTCGCCGTAGTCATCCCCATCACTGTCGGTGTAATAGGTGTTGAGGGGCAGTTCCTCGTCGATTTCTGCGTCGCAGTCGTTGTCCACGCCGTCACAGACTTCGGGCGCACCGGGGTAGGCGCTGCCGTTGCCATCATTGCAATCCGTGTCGTTGGTTGCATACCCCACCGGCGGCAAATCATAGCAGGTGACAAGGAAACTTGCGGTATCGCCGTAAGTGTCCGCGTCCGTGTCCGACCAATAGGTGTAAAGCGTCAACCCGTCGTCGATATCGCCGTTGCAGTCGTTGTCCACGCCGTCGCAGACTTCGGGGGCGCCGGGGTAGGCGTTCTCATTGCCGTCGTTGCAGTCGGCGGCATCCGTCACGTAACCGCCAGGTGCGGAATCGAGACAAATGTCCAATACGGTGCCGGGGTCGCCATAGCCGTCATTGTCGCTGTCTAGACTTTTAGATGGCCAGGCGTTGTCGCCTTTGATGCCAACCCCACAGAAGCTTTATGGGCGTATCCTTGACGGCCCTGTAACATGTCGTTTGTTGCGTCACTCCGTACAGTCGGAAGTCCAGAGATGCCCGAAAACCCTGGGATCCCCGTCTGCACGGGGAAGACAGACTGGGGAGAAACCGGCTTTACGGATTCAACATTTTCGGGCGATCCGAAAACCGCTTGGCAGTCCCGTTGAGGTGTACATGCGGCTACCCACTCGCCGACCTCGGGCACGAAAAATGCTGTGCTATGCGGCGATCTCTGCCGCGTCTGACCCTTGCAATGGTGATAGGAGGATGAGCGTTATGAGCAAAGTTCAAGAGACTGGTGGGTTGCCTCCGGCGAAGATTGCTGCGGAACTTCTCGACCTTTACTTTCTGGATGCACGGTCACATCTGCTGGAAACGGCTGCCATCCTGGACCGCATCGAGCGTGCTGCAGGAGGCGTCGATGCCAAAACTGACCTGCGTGTTGAAGCGCTCGTGCGCGCCTGCGGTATTCTCAGCGACGGTGAGGGCAACCGTGCCGAGCGGTTCTTGCATCTGTTTTCAGATCCTGTCGATTAGGTGCTGTTTTACCTGATTAACACCCAGATCCCTCGCTGCGCTCGGAATGACATAGGATTTCGCACAGGTTTGCCAACATTATGTCCTCGCCAGAGCGCCATTGATCTATCTCAGAAGGAGGTCCCGCCATGAAAGTCATCGAGCCTCATATCCACATGATCGCGAGAACCACACAGGACTACGAACGCATGGCAAGGATGCACACCATTGCCTGCTGCGAGCCGGCGTTCTGGGCGGGTTACGACCGCACCTCTCCTCAGGCGTTCCACGACTACTTCACCCACATTTCGACGTTCGAGCCCACCCGGGCCGCCCAGTATTTGATTCAGCACTACTGCTGGATCTGCATGAACCCCAAGGAGGCCGATGAAGTTGAATTCTCCCGCGAGGTCATCTCGTTTATCCCGGAGTTTCTTGATAAGCCGACGGTACTGGGTATCGGCGAGATTGGCCTCAACAGGAATACACGAAACGAGATGATTATTTTCGAGGAGCAGGTGGAACTGGCCCTCAAATACGACCAGCTGGTTTGGATTCACACCCCGCACTTGCATGACAAGCTGCGCGGCACGAAGATGATGATTGACTATCTGACGGGACACGGAGGTGTCGATCCGGAAAGGGTCGTCTTCGATCACAGCGAGGAGCACACCCTTAAGATGATTCGGGACGCCGGATTCTGGGCGTCCATGACCATCTACCCCATCACCAAGAACTCTCCGGGGCGAGTGGTCGACGCCATCGAGGCATTCGGCCTGGAAAAGATGCTGGTGGACGCCTCCGGCGACTGGGGGCCGTCCGATCCGGGAACGTTGCACGATGCCATCTTCGAGATGCGTCGGCGCGGTCACCGGGACGCCGATGTCGAGACGGTATTCTACGATAACCCGTGCTATTTTCTGGGTCAGAGCCCCAAATTCAAACCGCAGCCAACGAAATCCAAATCCGAGGCGTGGCATTCCAAATGAAATTCGCCTTCAGTTCAAACGCCTTTCGCCGGCACACGCTGACCGAGGCCATCAATGCCGTTGCCGACGCCGGGTATGCAGGCATCGAGATCATGTGTGATCGGCCCCACGCCTATCCTCCCGATCTCACGCCGCAGGATATCGCTGCTATCCATTTGGCCCTCGAAGAAAACCACCTATTCGTCGCCAACCTGAACGCGTTCATGCTCTGCGCCGTCGAAGACTATCACCACCCGTCCTGGATCGAGGTCGATCCCGCATACCGGGAAAAGCGGGTGACGCACACAATGGATTGCATCGATCTTGTCAGGCCGCTGGGGGGGCAGACAGTGTCCACCGAGCCCGGCGGGCCGTTGGACGGCATGTCACGTGATGAGGCCATGGGCGTCTTCATGCCGGGCCTGACCCGGGCGGCAGAGCGGGCCGCGTCGGCAGGTGTCACCCTCCTGGTCGAGCCGGAGCCGGGGTTGTTGATTCAGACATCGAATGAGTTTCTTGATTTCATGGACGCCTACACCAAGCGGTTCGGGGATGCCGGCATCGGCCTCAATCTCGATGTGGGCCATCTCTATTGCATGGGAGAGGACCCCGCAGATGCCATCGTTGCCCTCAGGGACTATATCTGTCACGTCCACCTGGAAGACATTCCGGAAAGCCGTGAACATCGCCACGTGCAGTTGGGTGAAGGCGGTGTCGACATTCCCGGAGTGTTGAATGCCTTAAACCGAATTGGGTACGATGGTTTCGTAACCGTAGAATTGTACCCCTACCTGGAAAATGCGCCCGCCACAGCCCAAAAGGCCATGGACTATCTGATGAAGGTCGCCCGATGATGCACGGCATCCGTGCCCGATTTGAGCTTGTTCGCATACCGGCGGTGTTTTCCGCCCATGCCGATATCGTCGCGGGGTTCCTCATTGCCGGCGGCGGCATCCGTGAATTCCCGTCATTTGTCGCCTTGCTCGCGGCAACGACGCTGCTCTACTCCGCCGGCATGGCGCTGAACGACGTATTCGATGCGGATATCGACCGGCGCGAGCGCCCCGAGCGGCCGATACCCTCCGGTCGCGTGAGCCGAAACGAGGGGCTTGTTATCGGCATGCTCTGTCTGATCGCCGGTGCGGCTGTCGCTGCCCTGGCGGGGTGGGTGAGCGCTGTCATCGCAGTGATTCTCGCAGCGGCCATTATCGCCTACAATGCCGGATTCAAGTCTCACTCTTTTTTTGGGCCGGCGGTCATGGGCGGGTGCCGGTATCTGAATTTTGCGCTGGGATTGTCGCTGGTCCCCCATCTGCCGGCCCTGATTCTGCTGCCGGCAATAACGGGCGTTTACATCTTCGGCGTCACTGTGCTCAGCCGCGACGAGGCTTCGGGGGGAGTAATATCCACCGCGGTGTGGACCAGCGGCCTGACGGTCGCCCTCACTGGATTGTTGATGGTGCTTTTCCACCAGGTAGGATTGATGCCCAGGGCGACCGGCCCCATCCTGGGTATGCTCTGGGCTGGCGGGATCATCCTGTACCTTTACCGGTTGAAGGAAGATGCGCCTCCCGATCTCATCCAGGCCGCCGTCCGTTTCATGCTCATGAATCTGATCGTTCTGGACGGCATTATCGTAATCGGTTTTTCGCCGGCTGTCTTTGCACTGCCGGTTTGGGCGCTGCTGCTGCCCGGGCGCTATCTGGCACGCCGGTTTTACGTGACGTGAGTTGCGGCGGCAGCCTGAAAGGAAAACAAATGACGGCACCCCTCATCGTGTTCAACGTGGCGGCGCTTTCCCCTGAGTACTTGACCAATACCGCACGCCTGCCGACATTCGACCGGCTCATCAAAAGCGGCACGCTGTCACGGATGACCCCGGTATTTCCGGCGCTGACCCTCCCCGCACAGTCCTCCCTGGCCACCGGACGCTACCCCTGCGATCATGGCATTGTCGCCAACGGCTTTTTTTGCCGGGACCGGCTGGAAACCAGTTTCTGGGATCAGTACCGCAGCCTCGTGAACGGCACACCGTTCTGGGAACGGTTGAAGCAGCGGCGGCCGGACATCACCACCGCCGTTCTCTTCTGGCAGAATACGCTCTACGGGCGTGCCGATATCATCATCACTCCCAAGCCCATTCACGGGCATCACGGCCTCATCCCATGGTGCTACTCGAAACCGGTCGGTCTGTACGAGGCGATTGCCGAAGACATCGGTCCGTTCGATCTTTTTCACTACTGGGGGCCCTTCGCCTCGCCGACATCGTCTCGGTGGATCGTGGATGCGGCCATTTCAGTGATGCGGCGACACCAACCGGACGTGATGACCATATACCTCCCATTGCTGGACTACGCCTCCCAGAGGCACGGCCCCGACGATCCATCCGTACTCGCGGATCTGGAAATCATCGACGGCCTGATCGGCAGGTTTATGGACGCCCTGGAAAGCGAAAAAGCCAACGAGCGGGCGACTGTCGCCGTATTCTCGGAGTATTCCCTTTCGGCGGTTTCAATGGATGTGGCGCTGAACAAAATTCTCCGGGAACACGGTTTTCTCGCGGTGCGGGAGATCGACCGCAAGGAATACCTCGACGTGGAGATGAGCGGCGCCTTTGCTATGGTGGATCATCAGGTCGCACACATTTACTGCCGTGAGAAAGCGGTCGGGCCCGTCAAGGCCCTTTTATGTGCCACCCAGGGCGTCGACACGGTTCTGGACCGGGCATCTCAGGCACAGTTTCACATCGATCATCACCGAAGCGGTGAACTGGTCGCCCTGGCGGATGCCGATCGCTGGTTTTCCTATTCATGGTGGACTGATCCAGGGAAGTCCCCCGATTTTGCCGGCACCGTGGACATTCACCGAAAGCCGGGATACGACCCCCTCGAGCTTTTTCTGGAGCCGGAGAGTATGGTCATCTCCCAGGACACGTCCTTGATCAGCGGGTCGCATGGCCTGGCGGGGCGGGAACACGATCCTGCGGCGGTATTTCTATTGAGCGGTGAGGGTGCGGAGCGCGTGGAACTGGAACCGGTGGTGTCCATGGTCGACGTCGCCCCCTTGTTGGAGAAGATCTTTCTGAGCTCAACGTCGGCGGCTCCGTAAAAAGTCCGATATCTGCGTTACGCGTCATCCTTCGTCATTGCGGCGTACGATTTGGTGCGCCTCATTCCTCAGGATTCGCAAGCCTGGATCTCGAACTTTTTACGAAGCCGCCCTTTTTGGTACTTTTAACCGATTCATCAACGTCGGCGGCTCCGTAAAAAGCCTGAATACTTCAAATTGTCATTCCGAGGCGCTCGCGGCGAGGAATCTCAATGTTCCGCAGTCTATTAGGCTTTTCGATTAACCCACAGATCCCTCGCTACGCTCGGGATGACACCTGAACAGGAGCTTCCCGGAAAACCGAAATAGATTATTTTCCCCGTGCCTCCTGTCGCAGCACCTTCTTGTTGATCTTGCCGACGGTGGTTAGGGGCAGTTCATCCCTGAACTCGATGATTTTCGGAACTTCGTAAGGGGCGAGCTTCTCCCTGGCAAAGGCGAAGATTTCGGCTTTCAGAGCGTCTTCGTCAGGGCCGGCAGCCGCTGAACGGGTGACATAGGCCTTGACGATTTCCGACCCGGGACGATCGGGGTTGGGGACGCCGACGGTGGCGATCATTTCGATGGCCGGATGGCCCGCCAGGAGCTCTTCCACCCTTTTGGAGAAGACTTTGAAGCCGCCGACGATGATCATGTCCTTGGTGCGATCGACGATGCGAAGGTATCCCTCCTCATCCATGATGGCCACATCACCCGTGTGCATGAACCCCTCGGCATCGATGGTTGCCGCCGTCTCCTTCGGCTTGTTGTAGTACCCCACCATTACCTGGGGCCCGCGGACGCAGATTTCACCGGGTTCTCCGATAGGGACTTCGTTTTGAGTGGTGGGGTCCAACAGTTTGATCTCTGTGTTGAGAATCGGCAATCCGATGGAGCCCAGCTTCTTCTTGTTGACAGCAGGATTCATCACCGTGAGGGGCGCCGTCTCGGTCATGCCATAGACTTCCATCAGTTTCCCGCGGCCGACGATCTCCTCGAATTCTTTCTGGGATTCCTCCGGGAACGGGGCGGCGGCACAAATGCAGGTGAGAAGGCGGGAATGGTCAAGGGTCTTGAACCTGGGATTGGCCAGGAGCATTTGAAATAGGGACGGGACATTCACCAGCGTGGAGGGCCGGTATTTGGCGATCTCGTTGCAGATGTGATCGGTGTCCCGCGGGTTGGGGATCAGCACCTGGGTCCATCCCAGATAGATGCAGTTGGTGTTGAAAAAGAGGCCGGCGATGTGAAAGAAGGGAAATCCTGACAGGGCCAGGCCCTCAACGGGTTTCCATTTCAGCCAGGCCTGAGTGATGATGAGATCGGCCACGGCGTTTCGATGACTCAACACGGCGCCTTTGGGAAGTCCAGTGGTGCCGCCGGTGTACTGGAGGTAAGCCACGTCGTCGGGGGCGATCGCCACCGCCGGCGCCTGGGCCGGAAATGCTCCTGATTTGATGATTTCCGACATGTTGAATACCGCTTTGCCGGACAGTGGCGTGACGGCGCCGGAGGGTATTTTCTTCAACAGCTTTCCCAAGAACCGCTTGAGGCCGGGAAGAAATCCGCCCACGCTGGCAGCCACCACCACTTTCAGCTCCGGCAACGCTTCGGCGATACCGACCAGTCGGGCGGCGAAGATGGCGTCCAGCGTCACCAGCCCCTTGGCGCCCGAATCAATGAGCTGGTGCAGCATCTCCTCGGCGCTGAGCAGGGGAGAGACGCCGGACACGACGCAGCCGGCCCTGAGCGTCCCCAGCCAGGCGATGACGTATTCAGGGATGTTGGGAAGATTGATGCCGACCACATCGCCCTTTTTTAAGCCGCTTTGCAGCAGCATGTGGGCGAATCGATTGGCGTAGGTATCCACCTGTTCGAAGGTGATTTCCACCCCCATGAAGGCCAGGGCCGTTTTACCCGGATAATTGGCAAAGGCCGGTTTGACGGCGTCCACATAACTGGTTTCCCACTGGGCGGGGTCGAGATCGCTCAGCCCGGCATCCCACGATTTTTTCCACACATTGGCGTCCATTAACGTCACCTCCCTGTTGGTTGGTCTTGGCCCTCCGGTCAATGCGTCAGAAATGATAGCGAACGCGTTATCCACTGTTGACAAGCCCGTAAAAACCCCTCGAATGTCACGCCGGGCGCAGCAAAGCGCAGCGAGGGATCTGTGTGCTAGTCAAAAAATCTATAGATTGCGATATGTAGAGATTTATCGTCGCAAGCGCCCCGGAGTGATAATTCGGAGAAATTAGACGCTTTCGGGACCATCAAAATGTTGGGCTGGAACACGATACCCACACCTACCACAATTTTAGTGTTCATGGAATGTGTTTCGGCGGTTGGCCGGCGACGACCCTTCCCGCGCGGCGACGGGTTCCATGAGAAAATCACCGGCACATGGAAGCCGGGTCCTTGCTGGGGGATTCCTCGGCACGGGGACGCGAGAGCCTTTTTCGAAAGATTACCGAGCTTCAGCAGAGCATCACCGCCATCGAGCACTGCCGGAAACCCGTCATCGCGGCCAATCCGCCCCTCACGGTGCAGGGTATCAAGGACGTCATCCTCTACAATCGGGAAAACGGCGTTTACCCCGGGCTGCGGTATGTGGCGCAAAAAAACGCCGCGGCATTGCCCAGCGAAGATTTGATGGAAGCCGTGGCGGCATTCATGGAAAAGCGCGCCGCCGCTGAAGCGGCCTTCGCAGAGTACCTTCCCCATTGCCCCGCCGCGCAGACGGTGGTCAACTGCGTCGCCATCGAGCACCGGCTCGCCATGGAAGACCTGTAGCCCTGCGGTGCGGTATCGTTGGGTTATCGGGGACGATCAGTTTTCTGTTTTCAGCGCTTTTTTGGCGTTGCGCCGCGCTGTTTGCATATCTTTCTGCAGACGGTAGGCGATGTAGTATTTGGAGATGTTGGTCACGTATTCGACGGTTTCCCGGCCGATTTTCTCGGCGGCGATGACCTCCACATTGAAAAACCATCGGTTGGGATCGAGTTTCCGTTTTTTAGCGAAATTTCGCATCTGGTTGACCTTGGCAGGGCCGGCATTGTAGGCCGCCAGGGAGAAAAAGACCCGGTCTGTGGGGGCGATGTCGGATTCAGAAAAATAACGGCGCCGGAGGAAATCAAGGTATTTGGCGCCGGCGTGGATATTGTTTTCCAGTTTTTCAGGATGCTTGATGCCGATATTTTTGTCGGCGGCCGTGCTGGGAAGCATCTGCATGATGCCCACCGCCCCCCGGGGACTTTTCTTATTGTTGTTGAAGCCCGATTCCTGGTAGGCCAGCGCGGCCAAGATCAACGGGTCGAAGTCGTACTTCTCTCCGTATTTATTGAACAGTGGTGTCAGGCGGGTCATTTTGCCCTGCTCGGTGCCGACCGCCGCCTTTTTTATCCACCGATCGTTGTCGTAATACCTTTCGTAAATAATGTTGCCCAGCAATGTCCCCTTTTTGTGCTTCCGAATGAAAGTATTCAGGCTGTGGAGCAGCTTTGGGCTGTTCTTTCGCACGGCCCACGCGATGTTCCCCCCCTGGTGGATTGCCAGATCCTCCCTCACCACAATGTCGGGGAGCACGCGCGCCCATGCCCTGGCGATGTGTTCATCGGCCACGGTGTGTTCGATGAAGCCGGCGTTGGTCATTTCCAGTAGATCCTCGGTCACCAGGTGCGGATCCAGTGTCTGGATGCGTACGCCTCTGGTGAACCACCCCTTGTGCGCTTCGTTGAATGCAATCAGGTGCTCCACATAACTGCTGCCAGATCTCACAAAGACGGTTCGTCCTTTCAGCTGGGAGATGTTTTCAATAGGGGGCGCCCTGCGGTGGGTCACCACCACCTCGCTGATGTCGGTGAGATAGGGGAGGGTAAAATCCACCCGTCGCTGCCGCGCCGGCGTGATGGTGAGACCCGCCGCGGCAATGTCGCCGCGACCCGAAACGATGCCCTCCAATTGTCATTCCGAAAAGCTTGCGATGAGGAATCTCAACTCATCGATATTAATATTTATTCCGCCCTAAGTAGAGATCCCTCGCTTTGCTCGGGATGACACCTGAAACCTTTTTTCCGATGGATCATCTTTGATGCTCAGGATCCGCATCGCTCGGGACATCGTCTCTCACCGGTTTGATCCAATGGCCGTCCTGCCGGTAGTCGGCGCTGATGGCTTTCAATTGGGCTTTGTTTTCCAAGAATCGCGCTTTCATGTCCATCAGCCAGCTCTGATGCGTCAGGGCGATCTCATCGGCGAAGAACAGGTCGTGGCCGGTCTTGTCGATTTCAAACCGAAGGGCACCGCCGTCTGTCATGACACGGCCAGGGTTGCTGCAGAGCATACAGCGGACGCGGGTTTCGTCCAGAAAGCGAAAGGTGTCCCCCCCGCACAAGGGGCAGGCCACCGGCGTCGGCGGCTCAGCCGCCCCGGTGAGTGCAGCTGCCATTTCTTTGACCGCCTGGCGGTTGGCGGCATCGAGAAAGATTTCCCCGGGAAGTGCGCCATACAGAATCCGTGTGGCCTTGGCTTTCGACAGCATGATCTTTTGAAAGCGGTGGATGTCCAGTCGGGTGCTGCCTTCTTTTCCGGCAATGCCTGCGATGCCCACCGCGACCGACGGCTTGTGCCACAATTCCTGTGCCCGTGCGTAGAAGGAGAGGCCCCGGTCGAGGAGGTCCTTGAGGCGTGCGTTGGCCCCCAGAAAATAGGTGGGTACTGCGAGAATGAAGGCGTCGCAGTCGGCCAGCGCATCGATGATGGCGCCAAGGTCGTCGTCGAGAACGCATTTTCCCTTGAACAGACACTGGTAGCAACCGATGCAGGGCTTGATGGTAAAATCTGAAAGTCGAAGCAGGTTCAATTGATATTGGGGACCCAGTTCGCGAACGATGGCCTTAACAAGGATTTCAGAATTGCCGAGTTTTCGCGGTGAGGCGATGATGCCCAGAATTTTTTCCATGCTGTTTCTCCAAGACGCCGGCAGGTGCAGTGGTTGACTCGCGCGTCGCCGGTTTCCCCGCAGCCGCCTGTCGAATGTTCACCGGGAGGCCTTGCCGCAGGAAGGCTTCGACAGTATTCACGGGAGGCGCCCCCCGATGGTTGCAACGTTGGGGGCAATGCGGCCTGAAGGCTAAATTGTCGGTTATCCTATGGGAAGCGATGTGGTAAAGTCAACGCTGTGAAACTTGACGGTTCCGTAAAAAGTCCGATATCTGCGTTACGCGTCATCCTTCGTCATTGCGGCGTACTGTAAGTACTCCTCATTCCTCAGGATTCGCAAGCCTTGATCTCGAACATTTTACGAAATCGTTCTTTTTGCTACTTTTACCGCTTCATCAAACTTGCAGATCAGCGATATCATTGTACTCAGATTGTCTTTTTTCGTATATCTTCATTCCGGTATGTCTTGCCCTGTGCAGCCGCCTTTTGGTGAGATATACCCAAACGTTGCAGTTCATGCTAACGCTACGGGAAAAGCTATGATGAACATCGTCGGACTCACCGGCGGCATCGCTTCCGGAAAATCCACCGTGTCGGCGACATTGGCCGAACTGGGTGCCGAAGTCATCGATGCCGACAAATTGGCCCGGGAGGTCGTCCGGCCGGGGAGGCCGGCCTACCATCGCGTCGTCGCGCACTTCGGCGAGGAAATTTTGCTTCCCGATGGCAACATCGACCGAAAGGCACTGGGTGATGTCGTTTTTCACGATGCGGCCCAAAAGGCGATTCTCGATGGGATCGTCCACCCGGACGTATCGGCGGCAACGTCCAGAGAAATCGCCCTTATCCAAAAACGGCGCCCCGAGGCCCTGGTGGTCTTGGACGTGCCCCTCCTGTTCGAGGCCGGATTACACGATGACCTGTCCGAAATTGTCGTGGTCTACGCCCCGGAATCCCTTCAGCGCCAGCGGTTGATGCAACGCGACGGCATTTCTGCAGACGAAGCGGACGCCCGTATTCACGCCCAGATGCCCATCGAAGAAAAAAAACGGCGTGCCTCCATTGTCATCGACAATTCAGGTGATCGGTCTCATCTGCGGCGGCAGGTCTTCGAGATGTTTTACCGTCTCTTGGCATGATCGGACCGGCACCCATGGCCTCATGCCAACCCCGGTGCCGATGTGACGATCAGGTCTTACCGTGTCATGGCCCCATCGCTGTGCCGATACCAACCCACAGGTGACCCATAATGGAAACTTCACATTCGATCGACAGCCGCCATCCATTCAACGCCCGGTGGTTTCGCAGCGTCTGGCAGTTGGTCCGCGGCTACTGGATGCCCTTGAGACGTGCCGGCTGGGTCATTTGGCGGAGCGTCTGGATGACGTGGACGATTGGCGCCGTGTGCTTTCCGGTGGTGAACAGCAGCGGGTGGCCTTTGCCCGTGCGCTGCTCCAAAAGCCGCGCTGGTTGTTCATGGATGAAGCCACATCGGCTTTGGATGGGGAAACCGAGGATGCGCTGCTGCGCCTGCTGCGCGAACGCCTGCCGGAGACCTCGGTCATCTCCGTGGGGCACCGGGCAGCACTTGCCCGCTACCACCGCCGTCGCTTGAGGTTGGAAGGCCCCAAGGCACAGTTTCTGGAGGAACTGCCGGTTCCTGCCGGGTAATCTCGCCGTCAGGTCATGTGAAGGGCAGGGGCTTTCCGGTGCGGTAGGCCAGGGCCTGGCAGGCCGCGATTATCCGTGACGGTAATGAGATAGGAGCCCGTGCGGCGGGAGCGGTGCTGCTCGATCGCTTCAGCACGAAGCACCGTCCCTTTCTCGGGAGGGGAAAAATAGGTAACGGACACATTCAGCGCCACGGCGACGGTGCCATGGCTGTTGCAGGCAAGTTGAAAGGCCTCGTCCATCAGGCTGAAAATCGCCTCGCCGTGGATCATCCCAAAAATATTGTCCATCGCCGCCGTGCAGGGCATTTCGACAACGGCGCGCCCGGATTCAAGTTCGGTGACCTGCAACGCCAGTTTCCGGGCGTATGGCTCAGCGGCGGCCTGTGCCAACATATTGCGCCGAAGGACGTCGTCCATGAGGTGGCACTCCTTCTTGGTGGTGGGGGCGCGGCGGTTGCCGCGCCGGGTTGAACGCTGCAGGGCCGGTTCATGCGAAGGCCCTGCACCAGTGGTCCCATCACCGGCACACCATACATACCGCAGCGAACGCGGGCAAGAAATTTGGTTGAAGAACCTGGATGCATCCGCCATAATGGCCAAATATTCATGCCCGCCGACCGCAGAATCTCCCGGGCAACGGGCAGCATCGGCAGGCGTTCGCCAAGGCTCCGCCAGCGGGTGCGATCCCGATTGATTGCTGCGAGGGGGGGGCTTCAATCCATCCCCGTACTGAAGGAAACCAGATGAAAATCAACAATAAAGGCATGTCGGCTGTTTCTGGCTTGCTGGTGGTCGTTTTGGTGATATTGGCAGTGGTCGGCCTCGGCTCACTGGCCGCACGTTTTATTTTCAAACCGGACACCTCCCCCTCATCCCAGGGTACCGGAACGACTTTCAAGGTGGACAAGGCCCAGATGATTGCCGATCTGGAAAGACAGGTCCGCAAGATCCCTGCGGACCAGGTGGCGGCCAACGTGCGGGGATATGAAAATCTCTTGGCCCTGGATCCGAAAAACGAAAACTACCGGCAGAAACTGGCGTACTACCGAGAACGGTTGAAGGCCGAGGGCGCTGAGGCGAAGCCAGCAAAGTCCTACGTCAAAGTCGCCTTTCCGGCGCCGCAGGTGCTTGAGCGCCCCGACACCGGAGAAATGATCGGGCGAGCAGCGCCGGGGGAGATGGTAGCGGTTTTGGAAACGGCGGTGGTTCGCAAAGGCAGCACTTACATCAACTGGTACCGGATACCCCACAAGAACGGCAGTGGGTGGATCAGTCAGATGGGGGTATTCGGTGACGTCATCACAAAGACGGAGACTGCCGATGACGTCGCCGCGCAAGAGGAAAAGTGGCGTGTGGCACGGCAGGGGCTGATGGAGGCGTATCGTGGAAAGGTCACGGCGGTGGAGACGATTTCCCCGGAGACGTGCCATGTTCAGGTATCAGCCGATTTAAGCTTTGAAGAGGCTCGTCAGGTCAGTGAGCGCGTCGGCTATTACCTGCGAAACAGCACCGGTGAGAGTCCGGTGGTAACGGTCTATGTGGACGAGATGCAAATTGCCGTGGCCCAGATGTTGGCCAACAAGTATATCGGTAAACTGGACGTGAGAAAACGGTAGCCGACATCCTGGATTGAACCCATGACCACAGGAGTCTATCATGTCTGAAAGTGCTTTCGAGAAGCATCAAAAGGCCGCCGCGACGCGAGAGTTCCGCCTCCAGGTTGGGAGAGATCCGGATGCGGTAAGGTGGCAGGAGGCCCTGGAAATGATGCTTATCCGCGAAGCGGAGCGATTGGTTCCGGGTCGGTTGGCCAGCTATGATGATTTGCAGGGGGACGAGGCCAAGGTGCTCAAGGCCGTGGCCCGGAAAATCATCGTACCCGATGATATCTGCATCATATACATCCCGCCCTCCATTATCAGCACCATGATGGCGGATGGCCGCTTGCAGGGGGCGGAGATTTCAAAAGACGGTCTCAAGGAGGCGGGCGACGATGTCGGGCTCCTGATCGGCGCCCGTTGCGGGGATTACAACACCATCCTCTACGTGCAGTTCGGCTTGCCGCCGCACAAGCCGGGGGCGGAGGTCTACAGGGATGGAGAAGTACTTGCAGTATATCACTACCCGTCCATCCAGGAGTGTTTGTCCGAATTGAACGGGCTCGTTGAAACCTTTCTTGTCCCTGAAACGATCGCGCAAAAAAACATGGGTGCGCCTTGGGTCTTCTAAGAAAGCGCCAATCGCCAACGGGTGCAAAGGCACTTGATCCGCCCGGCGAACATCGTCGAAGCATTCAGCGCATATTGCGGCGGAACCGTCGGATCTTTCTCAATTATCAGACCTTCCGGCGGTCTCTTTTCGCCGAGCTGGCCCCGGAGGTCAGTGAGGTTCTACTCTATCTCCTGCCCTGGCTGCTGAGCGTCAACGATCCCCAATGCCCCGGGTACGTGCCTGAAATCGAAAACCCGTTTCGCGTATACGGCATCGACTACGACAAGGGTATTCAAGCGCGCGAAAAACAATTCAAGCGCCAGTTCGGCGTCACGCAAAAAGGGACCCTGCTGCGCGGAGAGGCGGATTACCGTGCGATTATAGGCCTCTATACGATCGGCAGTGTCGGGAGCATTACCCAGACCAGTGGATCAGACTGCGACATCTGGGTGTGCATCGATAAAAAAACATTCAACGCCACCACCTGGCAGCAACTCAACATGAAGATCAACCTGATCCGGGATTGGTTCGACGTCAACATCCGGATGCCGGTTTACTTTTTTCTTTCCGACATCGCCGCCATTCAGCGCTGCCAATTTGGCAGTGTCGACTCGGAGAGTTCAGGCACTGCACAGCAACACGTGCTCAAGGAAGAATTTTACCGGTCTTTCATGATCATTTGCGGAAAGATCCCACTGTGGTGGTTGTGCTGGGATCCCCGGATGGTCATCGATTATGATGAAGCGGTGGCGGCCGTTGCCGACGAGGCCTTCGGTGAATACGATCTGGTCGACTTGGGGGATGTCTCTCGGATCAAACAGCGGGAGTATTTTGGCGCCGCGCTGTGGCAGCTCAACAAATCGCTTTCCCGGCCCCTCAAGTCTATTCTCAAAATGAGCCTTTTG
The DNA here is from genome assembly GCA_964446485.1 of uncultured Desulfobacterales bacterium. GTDB lineage: Bacteria > Desulfobacterota > Desulfobacteria > Desulfobacterales > JBDRRP01 > JBDRRP01. The sequence continues at coordinate 31,168 of CAYUOU010000037.1, forward strand.
AAGATGCTTCTGGATGCCTCCGAAGCCCAGCTGATGTGCCATCAGTTTCGGGAGCGGGTGCTGTCCTCCCCTGTGGGTGAGTCTTTTCCGGACTTCAGCATTTTTACCATGGAAGCCGTTGCCGACGATTACCGCCAAACCCGGCCAGAGCAAATGCCGTTTCTCATTGAATGCCTATACATCCGGTGCGAGATCAACCCGTACAATAGCAATCAGTCTATGAAGAACCGGTTGGCGGCAGGTTTTTTCAAGCCCTTTGGGATCTCCAAGGAGCGCCTGGCCAAGCTGCGGCGAGCGGCCTCCTGGCCGCTGAAAGAGCAGCTCCAGTTGGGGGATGATCTGTTTTCGTTACTTCTAGGAATTTATCGTGAAATGGCTTCGGAGCATGCCGGCGTTGAGGGGAAGAGCAGCCGCCGTGATCTGACGATACTTGGCCGCAAGATTTCAGCCTTTTATTTGAAAAAGAAGCATAAAGTGTCACTGTTGCAGCGGCCCACCGGCGACTTGAACATCCCCGGCGTCAGTTTCCATCTCCACGACGGCATGTGGCAGGTCCTGGCGGGCAACGACATGGCCAACCCCATCTGCAGCAGCGCCGACATCATCTACGCCATTGCGTTCGTGGTGTGGAATCGTTTGTTTTCGGCCCATCAGGTGCGGATGCGGCCCAATCCTTCCAGCATCACGCACCAGGAAATAATGAATCTTGGCGAGCGCCTCAATCAGTGTTTCGGCAATTACCAGACCGCCGATATCGATTACAGCAACTATTTAAACGACGAGCAGGTGACGCGGCTGCTGGTGGTTGTGGGGCTCGAGAAGTCGCCATGGCAGAAAGAAAAACTCGACTTCAGTGTGGTATACATGAACAGCTGGGGGGAACTTTTTGCCCGGCAGTTTACGACGGTCCGGTCCTATGAAACGTTTCTCCAGCGCAGGCAGGAAGCGTCTCCGGCCATGGATACTACTTTTTATGTCCGCCGCAACGCCACATCCTATGAGCGGATCATCGAACGGACCAAATTGATTCTTCGAACCAATTTGGACATTTCGACCGCTTGAGAAAAGCGGTGTACTCATCACTTCGCCACGAGGAATTTGATATGCCGTGTCGACGCATCACACCGATCCCAGTTGGCAGCCCTTTGTGCGCCGGGCTGCTGCAAGGCTTTTTCAATATCGTTGGTGTTTCACTGCTGGCGGCAGGCGTGTGTCTGACACAGTTTGTGATGCCCGCTTCAGCTGATGACGCGCGCCTCTCACAGGCGCGGGAATTCATCGCCGAGGAGAATTTCACCGAAGCCTCCAAACTACTTCGGCCGATGACCCAACATGATAACGTGCCGCTGGAGGCGTGGCTGCTGCTGGGCGCCGCCTACGAAGGACAGGGCCTGACCAAGCGTGCCATCTCGGCCTATGAGCAAGTGATGCGCCTGGACAAAAATCATCTGGAGGGCGGGCTGGGGCTGGGGCGCAACCTGGTTCAGATACGCAAGGAGCGGTCCAGGGCGGTGAGCGTCTATAAATCATTGATGAAGGTGTATCCCGACGAGGCTAGATTGAACTATGCCCTAGGAATCGCCTTTAATGAAATGGCTGATGTCAGCTATGCTTTCGACCAGTACAAGATCCTCAAGGACCGGGACCCGGACCTGGCCCGGCATCTCTACGACGTCATTTTCATGCGCTGAAAAGATATCGCCGTCGCAGCCGGTCGCTTTGACCGCATTAATTTCACCCTGAAACGGGAACGGGCCACGAATGAGTGTGCTGGTGCTGCTGGGATTTTTCGCCACCGGCCTCGTTGCGGGGTTTGTGGATGCCATTGCTGGCGGCGGTGGGCTCATTGCGCTGCCGATACTTCTATCGGCGGGATTGCCGCCCCAAGTGGCGTTGGGGACCAACAAGTTTCAATCCAGCTTCGGGTCCTTTACCGCATCGGTGCAGTATATCCGAAGCGGCCAAGTGTACCTGAAAGCGGTCGTCTCCGGCATTGTCTGGACAGCGATCGGCGCCACCACCGGTGCCCTGATCGTCCAGATGATCGCACCCGGGTTCATCCAACATCTCATTCCCGTGATGCTGCTGGCCGTGTTCAGCTATGCCCTCGTTGTCAAAGAATTTGGCGTTCGTGACAACCTTGCGCGGATGCCGGCATCTGTTTTTTATGCCGTTTTTGGGATGGCCCTCGGTTTTTACGACGGTTTTTTCGGGCCGGGGACGGGTTCGTTTTGGACCGCCGCCTTCGTCCTGCTCATGGGGTTCAACATGACCCGGGCGGCTGGACATACACGGGTCCTGAATTTCACCAGCAATTTCGTCGCACTGGTGATGTTTGTCCTTGGGGGTCAGGTGATCTACTCCATAGGGTTGTGCATGGCGGCAGGGCAGGCCATCGGCGCCCGGCTGGGCGCGCGCATGGCAATTCGCCGTGGTGCCGGCTTCATCCGACCGGTTTTTCTGACCATGGTTTTTCTCACCATTGTTCGGCTCCTGTACGTCAACTATGCCTCTCGCCTGATGCCCTGATGCGGTGCTTTACAGGCACCGGCGATTTTGGCATACTCCATCGCACAGTGCCGGACGGAAAACCACCCGCCACCGCAGGACAGCCTGTTCAACCGATTACCGTCTAAGCCTTCATCAATGACCATGGAACAGACCATCACCAGTTGCCTGCCGGCCTATCACGTCGGGGAAAAGATCGGCGAGGGTATCTACGGCAGCGTTTATCGCGTCTTCGACGATTACAAGGAGCGCGCGGTAAAAATCGTCCCCATCAGCATCGAGCGGTCTTTGGATTGCCGTACACCCGAAGCGCTCGACTCCCAGGTCTCCCGGGATTTTCACGCAGTGAAGGCCTACTACGATCAGATCAAGGGCCCGGGTGTCATCGAGATCTATGACTTTCACCTGATGGATAAAAATGTGACGGCCCAGAAGGCCGAGGCCATCCTGGTCATTCTCATGCAGTTGTGTCCACTCAATCTGATGGACTATGTCATCGAACAGTATCCGTTGCCGCCGTCTGCCGTGCTCCGGCTGATGCGCGCAGTGGCCGACGTGTTGCAGCGGCTTTCAGAAAAATCAGAAGAGGTTTTCCTGCTCACCGATCTCAAACCGTCCAACATTCTCATGGATGACGTCGGGCGGCCCCTTATCGGGGATTTGGGCGGCATCAAGCGTGTTGGCGGGACCTCGACCGTTGCGGCGCCACAGTACACGCCGAACTGGTCGTCTCCAGAGTTTATCCTCGACGGCGCCACGCCCCAGCTGCCGTCGGTGATATTTGCATTTGGACTGGTGAGCTATTTCATTTCAGAAGGCCGATTGCCCTACGACAAGGAGAATTTTGTCGAGCGCATCAGGCTGATGAAAACCGGTGGTATTCCCTTTCAACGAAAAAAGCTGCCTGTGGGCGTTCGGCAACTCATCGCCGCCTGCCTGGCCCACGACCCCCGGCAGCGACCGGGCAGTTTTGCCGAACTGGTCGCCCATCTCAACGACATTTCCGAGGAGCATCGGGGTAACCCCGGCTATGGTGTCGGCAACCGCGTGAGTCCAGGCGCCATCGCCAAGCGGGTCGTCGAAACCGTGGACTCCGGCTCCGGAACGGGGGCCCGCCCGGCTTCGGCGATCGTAGCGGCTCGAGATCAACGCCCGTGGACCGACCCGGCGGTGCGCATCCCCTTTGCCTGGATTCCTGACGGTGTCGCTAGCGATGTCCGCCCCAACCATCACATTGCCTCCCCCGGTACGGCGCCCCCAGCGGCGGTGGTTGCCGTGAGCGGGTTTTGGATGTCCGCCACCTTGATCACCCAAGGGCAGTGGCGACGGGTCATGGGCAGCAACCCTTCCATGTTTGCCAAGGGGGAAAACTACCCCGTGGAAACCGTCTCCTGGGAGCAGTGCATCGACTTTCTCCGACGTCTGGCCGCCCTGAACGGGAACCGTTATCTGTTTACGCTGCCCACGGAAATCCAATGGCAATACGCAGCGACCGACGGCGGTTGCGAGGACCCGTTGTCGGTGCCGGCGGATATCGACCAGCAGGCCTGGCATCGTGATAACAGCGGCATGTCCACCCAACCGGTGGGATTGAAACAGCCCAATGACTTGGGCTTGTACGACCTTTTGGGCAACGTCATGGAATGGTGCGGAGAAAACGCTGCGGCGGTCATTTATCGCTCCGGTCGGCGTCGCCGATCGATCTATGCCGATGTCGGCACCCGACAGCCCGGGCGGGGCGGCAGCTGGAAATCGGCGGTTGAGGACTGCCGGCCGGCGCATCAGCGCATGTTCACTCAACAATTGGGATACGCGACCTTGGGCTTGCGGGTCGTTCGCCTGCCGGGGGCGCCCGGAGGCGACACAACTTCCTGAGAAAGGCCGAAAAGGGCGAAAAATGACCACAGCAACCGGACGATTGGCCCCCCGCTTGGACAGGACCGGCGCGTGCTGGCGCCGGCTGGCGCTGGTGCTGCTGGGGACCATTTCAGCGGCCTGCGCCACCGTATCGCCACCGCCCGTGGTGGTGGTGCCATACACGGCGGTGCTGCCGGAAGACTTGGCCGATCGCCGGTGGCACGTGGTGCGGTTTCGAATGGCCTGGGCGCCGGACGCGGCACCTCAGTGGTTCGTGGACAGCCTGTTGGCCCAGGAAGTGGTGGCACCCGTTTTGCGTCGGCACGGAGGCAACGTTTCCCTGTGGCGGTTTCATCGAAGGGCCCGTCACGATGACGCCGGCCATCAATTCTCATTTTTTTTCTATGCGCCTTCCGACCCGGCCATTCGTATCTCTCATGCCATCGAAGAAAGCCTATCTTTGAAGCGTTTACAGGATGCCGGGATTGTCGCCTCAGTGAGCGCAGGGCAGTGGGGCGGCCCCGACGGCGGAAAAGCGGTGTCGGCCACCAGCGATGCCAACTGGTCCGCATCCATGCAGCGCGCATGGCCCATGTATATCGAGGGCGTAAGCCGTCTGTGGTTGGCTCTCATTGAAGCGGCCAAGGGCGCAACCGGTGTTTCCGAAACACCCGAGGACATGGATACCTGGCTGGCGCTGTACCGCGATATCGACGCTGCGGTCATTGCCACGTGGCAGGAGGAAGGGCGCCACGCATTGCTTCATCATCTCAACGCCATCTTTGGCTATGAACCGATTCCGGTCGTAGAGCGGCGCCTGCTGAGGTTTTGAGATATGATGATCGAGCAGACCCGCATTGTCGACTACGCAGAGGCCGATGCCGCCTTTCGCATCAAGCTGGGCGTGCTGGTCAGGCGGCTTCAGGAGGCCGCGGTGAGTCACTCGGAGAAGGTGGGTTTTGGTTCCAGGGTTCTGGCCGCCGCTAAAAACGCTTGGATCCTTAACCGGCTGGGAATGACCATCTACCGCTGGCCCACCTACCTGGAACCTATCACCGTCACGACCTGGCACCGGGGCGCCCGAGGGTTCATGGCCTACCGAGACTTTCGTCTCACCGCCGGCGATGAGGTCGTTGCCGTCGCCACCAGTCGGTGGCTATTCTTCGATCTGGAGCGAAAACGCGTCGTCCGTGTTCCCAAGGAAACCACCGAGGCCTTTACCGTTGAGGCGCAACGCGCCACCGACATCGATCTCGACGCATGGAAGCCGCCGGAAGTGAAGGAAACCAAAATCCAGATGGACATCACAACGCGTTCCAGCGATTATGACCCCAACGGCCATGTGAACAACGCCGTCTACTTCGACTATCTGGAAACCTTGCTGCTCGGGGACGCAGACGACAATGCGCGTCCGCACCGCTACCTGATCCAGTACCAGAAGGAAATCGCCCGAGGTGCGGGACGGGTAACGGTCGGTATCGGCAACGGCAACGCTGGCAGGCCTTTTGCGTTGTGGGGGGAGCCGGGATACTATGCGAGCGGAGAGTTGGCCAACCGTCGTTAACGACAACATCCCGTGTCATTTGGCCATGGCCCCTTCGCACACAGATATTTGACGGTTCCGTAAAAAGTCCGATATCTGCGTTACGCGTCATCCTTCGTC